>NZ_LR134310.1:1232500-1842245 GCF_900636745.1 Actinobacillus equuli
GGGTATCTAATCCTGTTTGCTCCCCACGCTTTCGCACATGAGCGTCAGTACATTCCCAAGGGGCTGCCTTCGCCTTCGGTATTCCTCCACATCTCTACGCATTTCACCGCTACACGTGGAATTCTACCCCTCCCTAAAGTACTCTAGTTGACCAGTATGAAATGCAATTCCCAGGTTAAGCCCGGGGCTTTCACATCTCACTTAATCAACCGCCTGCGTGCCCTTTACGCCCAGTTATTCCGATTAACGCTCGCACCCTCCGTATTACCGCGGCTGCTGGCACGGAGTTAGCCGGTGCTTCTTCTGTAGTTAACGTCAATTACCAAATCTATTAAATTTGATACCTTCCTCGCTACCGAAAGAACTTTACAACCCGAAGGCCTTCTTCATTCACGCGGCATGGCTGCATCAGGGTTCCCCCCATTGTGCAATATTCCCCACTGCTGCCTCCCGTAGGAGTCTGGACCGTGTCTCAGTTCCAGTGTGGCTGGTCATCCTCTCAGACCAGCTAGAGATCGTCGGCTTGGTAGGCCTTTACCCCACCAACTACCTAATCCCACTTGGGCTCATCTCATGGCATGTGGCCTTGCGGTCCCACACTTTAATCCGAAGATATTACGCGGTATTAGCTACAGTTTCCCGTAGTTATCCCCCTCCATAAGCCAGATTCCCAAGCATTACTCACCCGTCCGCCACTCGTCACCCAAGGAGCAAGCTCCTTCGTGCTACCGTTCGACTTGCATGTGTTAAGCCTGCCGCCAGCGTTCAATCTGAGCCATGATCAAACTCTTCAATTCAAAAAGTTTAATCGCTCAATAAACTGCTTAGCTAAGTTTACATATTACTTTAAAAGTAAAAATGAATTTCTAGTTTAAGCACCTATTAAGACTTCAAAATCAAAAATATTTTTTAATTAAGTCAATCAACAAGTGCCCACACAGATTGTCTGATAAATTGTTAAAGAACAAAAAGAAACGACGCACTGGCAATCAATTTTAAATCGTTCACAACAGTGCGTCGTTGTGTGAGGTGCATTATAGAGAAATCTAAAATCCTTGCAAGCACTTTTTTGCAAAAAGTTTAGAAAAATCTACCGCTTGCTAATTTTTAGAACAAAACGAATAAATTATTAACAATTATCGAATAAAACTTAATTCTTTCTTTTTGGTCTAAAAGACGTTACTACAATGATATATAAAAATAGTTTAATAAAAGACAGAAAAATAAATATGACGAAACCCAAAAGAAAAACCTCAGTGAAACACTGAGGTTTTTTGATTAACGTCGATTTGCTAATTTTGAATTCACAATTTCGTAAACACGTAATTTAGCAATTTCACGAGATAGTTTTGCAGAAAGCTCTGCATTATTTGATTTGCTTAATGTATCTTCCGCTTTACGTTTTGCAGCAAGGATTCGTTGTTGATCTAACTCTTCACCACGAATTGCAATATCGGCAAGAACAGTTACGATGGTAGGCTGTACTTCTAAGAAGCCGCCAGACACATAGATAAACTCTTCTTTACCGTCTTCAAGCGTGTATTTAACCATACCTGGTTTAATAGACGTTAATAAAGGTGTATGCCCTGCATACACGCCTAATTCACCATCTATACCCGTTACACGAACGCTAACTACGTCTCCATTGAAGATTTCTTTTTCAGCACTTACGATACTAAGCTCAAATTGAGATGCCATGTTGTTCTCCTTTAGTTCCTAATTGAGGTTAGGGAACAATTACATCTTGCTCGCTCTTTCCACTACTTCGTCAATTGAACCCGCCATATAGAACGCTTGTTCTGGGATATGGTCGAATTCACCTTCTAAGATACCTTTGAAGCCACGGATTGTATCTTTTAATGATACATATTTACCCGGAGAACCGGTAAATACTTCCGCAACGAAGAATGGTTGTGATAAGAAACGTTCGATCTTACGTGCACGAGCAACCACTAATTTATCGTCTTCAGATAACTCATCCATACCTAAAATAGCGATG
Source organism: Actinobacillus equuli (assembly GCF_900636745.1). NCBI lineage: Bacteria > Pseudomonadati > Pseudomonadota > Gammaproteobacteria > Pasteurellales > Pasteurellaceae > Actinobacillus > Actinobacillus equuli. The sequence continues at coordinate 1,234,500 of NZ_LR134310.1, forward strand.
ATATCTTTTAACTCTTTATAGCGTTGTAATGTACCTTGTACGCCACGTGCTACATTATAGTGTTCTTCACCAACAACTAATGGATCTAATTGACGAGAAGTTGAATCTAATGGGTCAACCGCTGGGTAAATACCAAGAGATGCGATGTTACGGCTTAATACAACTGTTGAGTCTAAGTGTGCGAAAGTTGTTGCCGGAGATGGGTCCGTTAAGTCATCCGCAGGAACGTAAACCGCTTGTACAGAAGTAATCGAACCAGTTTTAGTTGACGTAATACGTTCTTGTAATACACCCATTTCTTCTGCAAGTGTCGGCTGATAACCTACCGCAGATGGCATACGACCTAATAATGCAGATACCTCTGTACCAGCTAAGGTATAACGGTAAATATTATCTACGAAGAATAATACATCACGACCTTCATCACGGAATTTTTCCGCCATAGTTAAGCCGGTTAAAGCAACACGTAAACGGTTACCTGGTGGCTCATTCATCTGACCGTAAACAAGTGATACTTTGTCTAATACGTTAGAATCCGTCATTTCGTGATAGAAGTCATTACCTTCACGCGTACGCTCACCAACACCAGCGAATACTGAGTAACCAGAGTGTTCGATCGCAATATTACGGATTAATTCCATCATATTAACGGTTTTACCTACACCCGCACCACCGAATAAACCAACTTTACCACCTTTCGCGAATGGACAAATTAAGTCGATAACTTTGATACCGGTTTCAAGTAATTCCGTGCTGTTTGATTGTTCTTCGTAGCTTGGTGCTGCACGGTGAATATCCCAACGAGCTTCTTCGCCGATAGGACCTTTTTCATCGATCGGTTCACCTAATACGTTCATAATACGGCCTAGAGTCTTTGTACCAACCGGTACTTGAATCGGGTTACCCGTATTTTCAACTTTTAAGCCACGCTTTAAACCGTCTGATGTACCTAATGCGATACAACGCACAAGTCCACCACCTAATTGTTGTTGAACTTCAAGGGTTAAACCTGATTCAACTTTTAAGGCATCATATACTTTTGGTACTGCATCTTGCGGGAATTCAACGTCGATTACCGCACCGATAATCTGTACAATTTTTCCTGTTGCCATTACCTATTCTCCATTAAATTGCTGCGGCACCCGCAACAATTTCGTTTAATTCATTTGTAATGCTTGCTTGGCGAGCTTTGTTATACACTAATTGTAATTCATCAATTAATGTACCCGCATTATCTGTTGCGGCTTTCATTGCTACCATTCGAGCGGCTTGTTCAGAAGCAAGGTTATCGACAACTGCTTGATATACCTGGGTTTCTAAATAACGAACAAGTAAACTGTCCAATAAAACTTGTGGACTTGGTTCATAGATATAATCCCATGAACCTTTAGTTTCTAATTCATCATCTTCTAGTTTTGGTAATGGAAGTAATTGTGCAATAACAGGTTTTTGCGACATCGTATTTTCAAAACGGTTATAAGCGATATAAACCGCATCCACTTCACCATTGCGATAAGCGTTAATCATTTCATTAACCGCACCGACAATACGTTCCATTTCAGGATTATCACCTAAGCCCGTTACCTGAGATCTCACATTTAAACCGAGACTTTGGTAAAAGCTCACGCCTTTTGAACCTACTAAGCCAAGCTCAACACTAACGTTTTTATCTTTCCACGTTTTAAATTCATTCAAAGTTGCTTTGAATAAATTGATATTAAGACCGCCACATAAGCCACGATCGGTTGATACGACAAAGTAACCAACTTTTTTAATATCTCGTTCAGTTAAAAACGGGTGCTTATAACCAATGCTTCCTTTAGCAATATGGCTAATCACCTTACGGATTGTTTCCGAATAAGGACGACCGGCAGCCATACGCTCTTGCGTTTTACGCATTTTAGAGGTAGCAACCATTTCCATTGCTTTGGTGATTTTTTGGGTATTTTTCACACTCGCAATTTTGGTTCTTATCTCTTTAGCACCTGCCATAATCTTTCTCCGCTAGTCGTGATTACCACGCACCGTTCTTTTTGAAGTCTTCTACGATAGCTTTTAATTGATCCTTGATTGAATCGTTATAATCGCCAGATTTTGCTAAATCCTTCATAAAATCAGTGTGATTACTATTTGCGTAAGCAAGTAAAGCAGATTCGAATGAACCGATACGCTCAAGTTCTACATCATCTAAATAACCAAATTCAGCCGCAAAAAGAACTAATGCTTGTTCACTTACTGGCATTGGCGCAAATTGTTTCTGTTTAAGTAATTCTGTTACTTTCTGACCGTGAGAAAGTTGCTTACGTGTCGCATCATCTAAGTCTGAAGCAAACTGAGCAAACGCCGCTAATTCACGATACTGAGCTAATGCGGTACGAATACCGCCAGATAATTTCTTAATTACTTTAGTTTGAGCCGCAGAACCTACACGAGATACCGAAATCCCCGGGTTTACCGCCGGACGGATACCTGAGTTAAATAGGCTTGATTCTAAGAAGATCTGACCATCAGTAATTGAAATTACGTTTGTAGGAACGAACGCAGATACGTCACCTGCTTGTGTTTCGATAATAGGTAATGCAGTTAATGAACCTGTTTGACCTTTTACCGCACCGTTAGTGAAACGCTCTACATAATCCGCACTTACACGTGCTGCACGCTCTAATAAACGAGAGTGTAGGTAGAATACGTCACCTGGGAAAGCTTCACGACCTGGCGGACGGCGTAATAATAATGAAATTTGACGATAAGCAACCGCTTGTTTAGATAAATCATCGTAAACAATTAACGCATCTTCACCACGATCACGGAAATATTCGCCCATTGCACAACCAGAGTATGGTGCAAGATATTGTAGTGCCGCAGATTCAGAAGCTGATGCTACAACAACGATTGTATTTGCTAATGCGCCATGTTCTTCTAATTTACGTACTACGTTAGCGATAGTAGATGCTTTTTGACCGATTGCGACATAGATACATTTAATACCTGAATCTTTCTGTGCAATGATCGCATCGATTGCTAATGCTGTTTTACCTGTTTGACGGTCACCGATGATTAACTCACGTTGACCACGACCGATTGGAACCATTGAGTCAACCGCTTTATAACCGGTTTGTACAGGTTGATCTACTGATTGACGGTCGATAACACCCGGCGCGATAACTTCAACCGGAGAGAAACCGTCATTATCGATTTCACCTTTACCATCGATCGGTTGACCAAGTGTATTTACCACACGACCTAATAAACCGCGACCTACCGGAACTTCTAAGATACGACCGGTACATTTAACCGTCATACCTTCAGCTAAGTCAGCATAAGGTCCCATTACTACCGCACCTACAGAATCACGTTCTAGGTTTAACGCAATAGCATAACGATTGCCAGGTAATTCGATCATTTCACCTTGCATTACATCAGCAAGACCATGGATACGAATGATACCATCGCTTACTGAAACAATTGTCCCTGTGCTTTGAGCTTCGCTCACCACATCAAACTGGGCAATACGTTTTTTAATCAATTCACTAATTTCAGTTGAATTTAGTTGCATTTTTTATTCCTCTTACAAGCTCAACGCTTGGCTTAAGCGATTTAACTGACCTCGACTACTGCCATCAATGACAATATCATCATACTTAATAATAATGCCGGCAATGAGAGAGTTATCTAATTGAACAGTTAAACGTACTTTTTGATTTAAGCGTTTTTCCATCGCGCTTGCGATTTTATCTATTTGTGCTTGACTTAATTCGCTAGCTGAAACAACGATAATATCTTTTACCGCTTCATGTTGCGCACGTAACTCAATAAATTCATTAAGTACCGCAGGTAACACAACAAGACGTTTGTTCTCAGCCATTACACGAATAAAATTTTGCCCATATTGGTCAAGCTGGTCGCCACAAATTTGGAGAAAAGTTTCCGAAATCTGACCGCTTGCAAGAGACGAATTAATATAATCCGCCACCTGTTCATTCTCAGCAACTAATGCTGAAAACTGTAACATTTCTTGCCATTTATCCAACTGACCTTGCTCTAAAGCAAAATCAAAAGCTGCTTTAGCGTAGGGGCGAGCTACTGTACTTAATTCTGACATCTGCCCCACCTTGTTATAGTTCTGCAACTAGCTTATCAATAATGTCATTGTTCGCTGCTTGATCAACAGAACGACCAACAATCTTCTCTGCGCCGGCAACAGCCAATGCAGCCACTTTTTGACGAAGCTCTTCTTGAACACGTTTACGCTCGCTTTCTACTTCTGCGCGACCTTGTTCAATAATACGTTGACGTTCGATTTCAGCTTCTGCTTGTACAGATTCTAAAATTTCATTACGACGTTTGGTTGCTAAATCAATAATTTTCTGTGCTTCTTCTTTCGCTTTGAGGATTTCTTGATCCGCTGCAGCTTTAGAATCTGCTTGTTCTTGTCTCGCTTTTTCAGCTGATGCTAAAGCGTTAGCGATATTCGCTTGGCGCTCTTCGATCGCTTTAATAAGCGGAGGCCAAACATATTTCATACAAAACGCAACGAACAGTGCGAATGCAATAAGTTGACCAATTAGTGTTGCATTTAAATTCACAACGCCCTCCTAAAAGTCGGTTAAGTTATTCAAAGAATAACGGAAAAGAGAGACCCGACTTATTTCAATAAATCAATGAACGGGTTCGCGAAGATGAAAAGTAAAGAAATACCTACAGCGATCATTGCGATAGCATCTAAAAGACCTGCCACGATGAACATCTTAGTTTGTAAGCTACTTGCTAATTCAGGTTGACGAGCAGATGATTCTAAGAATTTACCACCTAAGATAGCAAAGCCGATAGCTGTACCAAGAGCAGCGAAAGCTAATAAGATTGATGCACCAATAATTGTTGCTGTGATTACTGATTCCATAATGTTCTCCATTAAGATTGAGGAATTCGCCCGAAGGCAGGTTGTTGTTAATACAAATAATTCAAGCGATCAAACTTTTGCAAAATATTGAGAAAATTTAACCGCTCTTTAGGTTCGTTTAATGATCCGCTTTGTTATAAGCGATACTCAAATAAACAATCGTTAGCATCATAAAAATAAAGGCTTGAAGCGTAATTACTAAAATATGGAAAATAGCCCAAACCAAATGCAATGGAATACCTAACGCTTGTAATGCAAAGTTATCTGCCATATACATTACTGCGATCAGGATAAAGATTAACTCACCCGCATACATATTACCGAATAAACGGAATGCTAAAGAAATAGGTTTTGCAAGTAAAGTAACCGTTTCAAGGATAAAGTTTACTGGAATAAAAGCCCAATGATTAAACGGATGGAGCGTATATTCTTTTACTAAGCCACCGAAACCTTTTGATTTTACGGTATAGAACAGAATTAAGAAGAATACGCAAATAGACATACCTAATGTAGCACTGATATCAGCTGTAGGTACGGCACGAAGGTAATGAATACCTAACATATTCGCTAACTGAGGTAAGAAATCTACTGGAACTAAGTCAATGGCATTCATAATAAATACCCAGCAGAAAATAGTGAGCGCAAGTGGAGCAATTACATTACGAGGTCCATGGAAGTTATCTTTAACTAAGCCATCAACCCATTCAATAATAATTTCCACTAAGCATTGTAATTTTCCTGGTACTCCGGCAGTCGCATTTTTAGCAACTTTAGAAAATACAAAAAGGAAAATAACTCCAGCAAGAAGAGAAAAGAAGAGCGTATCTAAATGCACAGCCCAAAAGCCATCACCTGAAGCCAAAAAACTCAAGTGGTGGCTAATATATTCTGCGGTAGTTCCAGCCATAATGAATCCTTTTAGAATAAAAAATTAATGAGTTCGTTTACTTAAAATAAACGGAATGACATTATTTAAAAATAATGCCATTAAAAACCCCACAAAAAACAGCACAATATGGAGAGAAGGAAGTAATTTAAAACACATAATCACTAATAAAATAGTGATTAACCATTTTAATCCTTCACCACGGTAAAAATCGCCCATTCTTGACTGATTTTTTGTAGTCTTTTTGAAAAAAATCCAATAAACAAAGACACAATGAGGGAGAAAACTTGATAAAGCACCGCCCAAGAATGAAATGCTATCAACACCTTTCCAAACTATTAATAAACCGACCATACTCAAAAGAAGTAAAATTTCAGTTTTTAACGCACTTATATAGTGTTGTTTAGCTTTATTTATTACAGTAGACATCTTATTTCCTATCTAACAGGCTAATGCCCTCTGTAAAAAATGAAATGTTTCTTCAGATTATACGATACAAAACAATAGATTAAAATATGAAAACTTCACAAAAAAGCGATTTTTGTCGATTTTGTTACAAAAAGGTTAATTTTGCATTTTTTTATAGAAAAACATAAGGAAAAGTAAGCCATCACAACCATTCTTTATTCACATTATATTTACATTATCAACAAAAAATCGGCAATTTACTATTCATAAAAAGCGTTGTAAGTAACATATAAATGACACTTACATATCAAAAAGTAAAAAGTACCACTTAATACAAATATAATAATATTTCATCAATTACTTCATAAGTACAACTAAGTGACGTTCTCCAATTAATTCTGGCACTGATAGAGTAATCACTTGCTCTAACTGAATCGGCTTTTTAATGTCTTGCACTTCACTTTCAGCATAAATCCCTTTAAGCGCATAAAATTTGCCTTGCGGATTTGGCAAATGGTAACACCAATCCACCATATCATTTAAGCTGGCAAAAGCACGGCTTAATACCCCATCAAAGGTTTGTTCCGTATACTCTTCCACACGAGAAAGCACAGGAGTTACATTAGTGATACCTAACTCACGTAACGCATTTTTGATAAAGGTAATACGCTTACCAAGGCTATCCAGCAATACAAATTGTTTATCCGGATTTGCAATCGCAAGTGGAATACCTGGTAATCCTGGTCCGGTGCCGACATCAATAAACTTTTCGCCCTGTAAATGTTCGCTTACCACTAAACTGTCTAAAATATGCTTCACCAACATTTCATCTGGATTACGCACAGAAGTAAGGTTATAAGCTTTATTCCATTTATCTAATAAACGCACGAAACCAACCAACTGCTCTTTCTGCTGATCGGTCAAATTAATTTTCGCCTGCGCTAGCAAGCGGTCTAATTTTTGTTTCATTTTGCAAAAATCCTTATGGTTTACACAATAAAACACGGAATACACTGAAAGTAACCATTGAATTAATTTCCGTATATTCCGTGCTTCCTCAGCTAAATTATAATTCGCCTCGTTTCAGCATACCTTGCTTTTTCAAATTCACGAGAAGAATTGAAATCGCAGCCGGTGTAATACCTGAAATACGGCTTGCCTGCCCAATCGAAACTGGACGATGTTGCATCAGCTTCGCACGTACTTCGTTTGAAAGGCTCTCAACCTTGTCATAATCAAATTCAGCAGGAATTAAGGTATTTTCATGACGTTTATGACGTTCAATCTCATTTTGCTGATGTTCGATATAACCTTGGTATTTAATCGAAATTTCAACTTGCTCCGCAGCCTGTTTATCTTCCAATGCTGGTGCAAATGCTGCGACTTGCGTGAGTTTGTCATAAGTTACTTCCGGACGACGTAATAAGTCTTCACCGCTCGCTTCACGAGTAAGCGGACTACTTACCAATTCATTGACTGCCGCTAAATGTTCCGATTGCGGGTGAATCCAAATTTGTTTTAGACGTTCACGCTCACGCTCGATATTTTCCATTTTTTGATTAAATCTCGCCCAACGAGCGTCATCAATCAAGCCTAATTCGTGAGCAATAGGTGTTAAACGAATATCAGCGTTATCTTCACGTAGCAATAAACGATATTCCGCACGTGAGGTAAATACACGATACGGTTCTTTTGTGCCAAGTGTACAAAGGTCATCAACCAATACACCGGTATAAGCAAGATCACGTGTAGGGAACCACGCCTCTTTGCCTTGAACCTGTAATGCTGCATTAATACCCGCTAACAAACCTTGTGCAGCCGCTTCTTCATAACCGGTAGTACCGTTAATCTGACCGGCAAAGAATAAGCCTTCAATCGCCTTGGTTTCCAATGTCGGTTTTAGATCACGCGGGTCGAAATAATCGTACTCAATTGCATAACCCGGTTTGATAATGCGTGTGTTTTCCAAACCTTTCATTGAATTTACGATCCCCATCTGTACGTCAAACGGTAAGCTGGTTGAAATCCCGTTAGGATAAACTTCAATTGTGCTTAAACCTTCCGGCTCGAGATAAATTTGGTGGCTGTTACGATCGCTGAAACGCATTACTTTATCTTCGATCGACGGACAGTAACGAGGACCGATCCCTTCAATGATACCTGTGTACATAGGGCTACGATCTAAACTATTGCGGATCAAATAGTGAGTTTGTTCATTAGTATGCGTTATATAGCAAGGGATTTGGCGCGGATGAAGATCAACTGAGCCCATAAATGACATTACCGGCAACTCTGCGTCACCATGCTGTTTTGCCAACACGTCAAAATTGATCGTACGAGCATCTAAACGCGGTGGAGTGCCTGTTTTAAGACGATCAACACGTAAATTTAGATCACGCAAACGATCTGCAAGCATAGTTGCAGCAGGATCTCCAGCTCGACCGCCAGCATAGTTATCTAAACCGATATGAATTTTACCGGCAAGGAAAGTACCGGCGGTCAAAACCACCGAACGAGCTTTGAAGGTCAATCCCATTTTGGTGACCGCACCTACTGCACGATTATTTTCAACCAAAATATCGACTACTTCTTGTTGGAAAATATCTAAATTCGGTTGATTTTCTAGTGCTGTACGTACTGCTTGGCGGTAAAGCACACGGTCTGCTTGCGCACGAGTTGCACGCACGGCTGGTCCTTTTGAACTATTTAAAGTACGAAATTGGATCCCTGCTTGGTCGGTCGCAATTGCCATTAAACCGCCCATAGCATCGATCTCTTTTACTAAATGGCCTTTACCGATACCACCGATAGCTGGGTTACAAGACATTTGTCCTAAAGTATCTACATTATGTGTTAGAAGCAGGGTTTTTAATCCCATACGGGCCGGAGCGAGAGCCGCTTCGGTCCCAGCGTGGCCACCACCAACCACAATTACATCGTAAATTTCACGATAAATCATATTCTTTGCCTTTGCTGTTTTATATTCTGTTTTGCCTAAATAAAAAGATCGCTATTCTACCTTAAAATACATCGATCTGGAAAATGCATTTTTCGGATCCCAAAGTGGATCTTAGATAACGATCAGTGGATCGCTAGTAATAATATAGATCTCTATATAAAGATCTTTATTATTGTTATTATTAGGGATTAGAATAGTTGAGGATAACTCAATTTTTTAGAATATAATCATAAAGTTATGTTAGATCTTTTTGTGTAAAGATCTTGAATGTTGTTCTGATCTTAGCTGTGGATAAAATACATAGTTATCCACAATGCAGCAAGATTTAAAAGTTATTCAAGAATAGATCTCAAGTTTTAAAGAAGAAAATAAAGAGTTATCCACAGGTGAAAATAATTTATGTACCTGAAAGTTTGTTTAAAAAGTGCACCTATCTGTACACAAAAATGGAGTGAATAGAATGCAAACGACTCACTATCAAGCTGTTTTTAGCGATATTGACGGCACATTACTCAATGATCAACATCAAATAACCCCCAAAACGATAGCGGCTATTCAGCGGATAACGCAACAGGGAATTCCTTTTATTCCCGTTTCCGCCCGCCCGCCTTTGGCGATAACGCCTTATACCGAACTGCTCAAAACACATCAAGCAATCATCTGTTATAGCGGAGCGTTAATTTTAGATCGTGATCTAACTCCTCTTTATAGTGTATCCATCAATGAAACGGATCTTATTCAATTAGATCTGCAACTACAAAGTTTTCAACATTTATCTATTAATTATTATGCCAATACTTCATGGTTTAGTAATGACTTAGCTAATGCGTGGACACAACAAGAAGCGGAGATTACAGGCTTACAAGCGGTTAAAAAAGTAGAAAAACTTACCAATGTACATAAGATCTTGGTTATGGGGGAGGCAGATGAAATTTTGCGTTTAGAAGCGTTATTAAAGCGGTTGTTTCCACAACTTTCCATTCATCGTTCGAAAGCAGAATATTTAGAGATCATGAATCGTAATGCAACAAAATCAGCGGCGATCCGTTTTATGCAAAAACGTTTAGGGATCGCAACGGAACATATAGTTGCCTTTGGTGATAATTTTAATGATCTTGATATGTTGCAATATGTTGGTTTCAGCGTGGCAATGGCGAATGCGCCGGATGAGATTAAAGCCGCAGCAAGCTATGTGACAGCCTCGAATAATGAGGACGGTATTGCTTTAGTGTTAGATAAGCTATTTTCATAAAGAACGAGCGGTCGCCTTTTTGCAAAAAATTGCAAAAATATGACCGCTTGTTAATTATTGGCTATTTTGTTTGACGAAATTGAGTAATGTGTCTATTTCGTGTTTTGCTTGCTCGGAAAGCACTTTATTGTCGTTTAACATTTGTGTGCCGCGCAAGCGGATAAATTCTAAATAATCTTTATTTTGGGTTTGTTCATATTGCTGTTTTGCCGCATACATCTCAGCAAAATATTTACGGGTTTGGCTAATCAACATTTTCTGACCAAACATTACAATAATAGCCAATGCAAGTGCAATCACCGAGCCGTAGCCGTCAGTCGGGTAATATAAAACACCGGCAATAATAAATAAGGCGGTAACTAACATCGAACTGTTTTTGATGTACTGTTGTTCTGGCGCTTTTAACGCTTTTTTTAAATCCATTGCAAAATTTCCTGTAAATTGACCGCTTGTATTATAAAAAAATCCCCCCTCTAGGATAAAGAGGGGGGTGAATGATTTGTATGGGTAGATTAAGCTAAGATACCTAACCAATAACCTAAAATCCCCACGCCGAATAAGCCGAAGATAATGTACATCGCATTCACTTTCTTACGTAATAACCACATACATAAGAAGGTTAGCAATAATGCCGCTAAACCCGGTAATAAGTCGTTAAGCACGCTTTGCACAGTAGTAACCACTTCTTCGCCCATTGCATTTTTATAACGAGAAAGCTCAAACGGTATATTGATACTGGTCCACTTCGACACCAAGGAACCCATCACAAATAAACCGAGAATAGAAGCGCCTTGCGTTACTTTTTGCAGACGACCGCCACCCATATCCGAAACGATTTCCGTCCCTTTTTGATAGCCGTATTTAAAGCCGTACCAACGGGTAAGCGCACGGCAAAGGTTAATGCCGATAAAGAATAATAATGGGCCTAATAGGCTACCGCTAATCGCTAAACCAGCGCCCAGTGCGGCTAATACCGGACGTAATGTCCCCCAGAAAATCGGGTCGCCGACACCGGCAAGCGGCCCCATTAAACCGACTTTTACCCCGCTAATTGCCGCATCATCAATATCTGCACCGTTCGCACGCTCTTGTTCCATTGCTGCGGTTACACCCATAATTGCCGAACCGACCCATGGTTGTGTATTGAAAAACTCTAAATGGCGTTTTAATGCTGCCGCTTGGTCTTCTTTGCGGCTGTAAAGACGTTTAATCGTTGGGATCATCGATACGCAGAAGCCCATTGATTGCATACGTTCAAAGTTAAATGAACCTAAGAGGAAAGTTGAACGCCAATAAGTCGCACGAATATCTGCACTGGTAAGTTGTTTTTTCTCTGACATAATTTGCTCCTTATAGACCTTCTAACTCGTTATCCGCTAATTTTTTAGTGGTGCGAGGCGCATTTACCGATTGGTTGAATTGTGGGTTTAATTGGATGTAAAGCATTGCTAAACACGCACCTAAGAAACCAAGACCGACTAAGTTGTAGTTTGAGAATGATGCAATTACAAATCCCATAAAGAAGAACGGCATTAACGCACCGGCACGCATCATATTGATAACCATCGCATAACCTACCACCACGATAAAGCCACCGGCGATTTGTAAACCGCGAGTTACCACTTCCGGAATTGCATTTAATGCTTCGGTTACTGTATCGGTGCCTGCTACAAGCGCCACGAAGAAAGTTGGAATCGCAACACGTAACGCTTGTAAAGAAAGACCGGCAAAATGACAGAACTCAATACCACGGAAGTTTGCTTGTTCGGCAAATTTATCCGCTTTATGTTGTAAAAAGATGGTTAGGGTACGCACGAAGATGGTTAATACCTGACCTGCCGCAGCCACCGGAATGGCGATAGCGATTGCCGTACCTTTATCTTGTCCGCCTTTGATTACTAAGATTGCTGCAATCACAGACGCTAATGCTGCATCCGGCGCCATTGCCGCACCAACGTTCATCCAGCCTAACGCCAACATTTCAAGCGTACCGCCAACAATAATACCGGTTTGTAAGTCGCCTAACACCCAGCCGATTAAGGTACAAGCCACAAGCGGGCGGTGAGTTTGGCGTTCATCAAGTACGGAACCCATACCGCAGATTGCAGCGACTAAGGTTACTAAAATAATTTCAATACTAGTCATAATAAAATCCTTAATTAGAATTTGATTGCATCAAGACGTGCTTTATCAAGCGGTTCTTTTTTGTTTGCCGCCACTTGTTGTAACGACATATCTACGCCTAACTCGAGGAGTTTGTAGAATGCGGCTAAATCGGTTTGGTTAATTGCCACCGCTTGAGAGATAAGTTTGTCGCCTTCACGGAAAGTCATACCGCCGACATTGACATTTTTAATGTTTACGCCGCCTTCAATTAAGCGAACGATATCTGACGGGTTGGTGACCAACCAAATAATGTTTTTACCGGCGTATTTAGGGTTATGCCAGACTTTGATCGCTTTATCGACTGTAATCACATAGCCTTTTAAGTGTTCCGGTACGATTTGTAGCAATAATTCACGGCGAATATCATCATTTGCCACTTCATCACTGATCGCAAAAATTGCTTCGCATTTCACGGTTTTCGCCCAAGATGTCATCACTTGACCGTGAATTAAACGGCTGTCGATACGCATTAATGAAATATTCATACGTCCGTTCGGATCGAAATTGGCAGGAAGAGATGAGGATTCTTCGGAAGAGGCTTCCTCTGATGGAATAGGAGATGTTGGTTGTGAAGTATGGAACGTTTTAACGCTTAAGTGCCCGATTTCTTTTGCCGTTGCAGCAAGTTCGGTTGCCGTTTTTGCATCGGCTGAAGCATCCATAACTTCAAGTAGCATTGGTAGGTTCGTACCGGTCACGATATCGTCTTGCGGACGTTTTGCGACAATTCTGGCTGCCGCATTGTACGGACTACCGCCAAATAAATCGACCAAGAATAGCACGCTGTCTGTCGGCTGAAGCGTTGCAATAATCGCTTCATATTTTTCGACTAGCGTATCTTGACCTTCTCCCGGCACAAAGATAACCGGATGAACATTATCCGTTTCTCCATATACCATTTGTGCGGAATTGACCAACTCAAGGGCTAATTTTCCATGAGCGGCGATGATCAAATGCACCATTTTTCACCTCTGTGTTTGTGTTCATTTATTAATTTGCTAAACCGCTTTAGCGGTGTGGTGAGAATATGAAAACGTTTGCTTTTTTGCAAACAGAGAATGACAAATATGAGATCTAGATCAGTTTTTTATAAAAAAAAGCCCTTTGTTAGCAACAAAGGGCTTGTGATTTTTTAAAGCAAAATACTACCGATTAGAGCAATGATAAAACCGACTACACCAATTGAGGTTTCTAATGCCGTCCACGTTTTTAAAGTGGTTTTGGTATCCATTTCTAAAAAACGGCTCATTAACCAGAAACCGGAATCATTCACGTGAGAAAGAACTGTCGCACCGGAAGCAATTGCAATCACAATAAAGCAAAGATCAAATTGGCTTAAATCGGTTGAGGCAGCAACACTCGGTGCGATTAATGCCGCTGCGGTAGTTAATGCAACGGTTGCCGAACCTTGTGCGACTCGCATCGCCACCGCAATAATAAATGCCGCCACAATAATCGGCATACCGGTATCCGAAAGCATTGAAGATAATACATCGCCGATACCGCTGGCACGTAATACACCGCCAAACATACCGCCCGCACCGGTTACCAAAATAATCGAACAAATAGGGCCTAACGCATTGTTACATAAACTTTCGATTTGTTCATAACTACGCTCACCACGTAATAACATAATCGCCAGTAATAAAGTGATTAATAACGCCACCGGTGTTTTACCGATTAAACGTAAGCTTTGTACCCAAAGTTCGGAACCGTCAATCACTTTCGCCACACTTAACGTATTTAAACCGGTATCAAATAAAATTAAGAAGATCGGTAATACTAAGATAAATAACACTCGACCGAATGACGGTGGTGTTTGTACCGAGGTTTCACTGATTGCCGCCGCATTTAAAAATGCTTTCGGTAATTCTACGTGAATACGTTTACTGATAAACATACTGAAGAGGTAAGTACCGATATACCAAGTAGGAATGGCACAGATTAAACCGATGATTACCATCAATCCCATATTTACCCCAAGTAAATCACCCGAAGCGACCGGACCCGGATGTGGCGGTAGAAAAGCGTGCATTACCGCAAACGCACCGGCAACCGGAAAGGCATAACGTAATACCGAACCGCCGAATTGTTTTGCTACGCTAAATACAATCGGTAACATCACCACCAGACCGGCATCGAAGAAAATCGGGAAACCGAAGAGTAATGCCGCCACACCTAATGCGAATGGTGCTTTTTGTTCGCCGAATTTATTGATCAGCGTATCAGCTAATACTTTTGCTCCACCGGTAATTTCCAATAAACGACCAATCATCGCCCCTAAACCGACTAATAAGGCAACTGACGCCAATGTATTGCCAAAGCCGCTAAGTAAAGTCGGCAGAATTTTATCCACCGGAATACCTGCGGCCAGTGCAGTTAATAAACTAACAATCAGCAATGCGACAAACGCATGTACTTTGAATTTTATGATCAATACCAATAGCGCGATGATCGCTACTGCCATAATGAAAATTAACATAAGAACCTCGAACAGAAGTATTAAATTGTTACTGGTAACATAAATTTAATCGTTTGCGATGTAAATAGATTGTTAGAATTAATTTTAAATTTGAGATATATGTCACAAAATTAAATGTTACCTGTAACATTGAATGAAAAAATCTGTTATGTTGGAAGGAAATAGGAGGGAGCTCAAATGAAATC
Source organism: Actinobacillus equuli (assembly GCF_900636745.1). Taxonomy (NCBI): domain Bacteria; kingdom Pseudomonadati; phylum Pseudomonadota; class Gammaproteobacteria; order Pasteurellales; family Pasteurellaceae; genus Actinobacillus; species Actinobacillus equuli. The sequence continues at coordinate 1,249,738 of NZ_LR134310.1, forward strand.
TGGTCAAAGTTTTATTTTAATGGGTGTATCAAGTACCGGTAAAACCACAATAGGCAGTGAAGTGGCGCGCCGTTTAGGCATTAAATTGATTGATGGCGATGATCTGCACCCGAGAGCGAATATCCTCAAAATGAGTCAAGGGCAACCGCTAAATGATCAAGATCGTTTTCCATGGTTGGAACGGATTAATGATGCTGCATTTAGTTTAGAACAAAAAAATGAAATCGGAATTATTGTTTGTTCTGCGTTGAAAAAAAAATATCGTGATCAAATTCGCCAAGGCAATCAAAAGGTGACGTTTATTCATTTACATGGTTCATTTGAGCTTATTTTAGAGCGAATGAAAAAACGCAAAGGCCATTTTATGAAAACAGAAATGCTGAAAAGCCAGTTTGATACGTTAGAAATTCCGCAAGCGGACGAATCTGATGTGATTTCGATTGATATTAGTGGCAGTTTTGAAGATGTAGTGCAACTGTGCGTACAGGCAATTCAAGCTCAGTGATAAAGATAACGGAATGTTGAGTAGAACAAGCGGTCATTTTCTGCAAATTTTTTGCGAAATTTGACCGCTTTTTTATCGCTTAAATCGTTTCACCGATATGAATTTTATAGCCAAGATTGATAACCTCATCTTGTGGCGTTTGGTGATTAATTCGATTTAGTAATTGCTGGGCGGCAACTTTGCCGATTTCAAACCGAGGGGTAATTACGCTCGCCAATTGAGGTGTAATCGATTGACCGACATCGTGTCCGTGAAAGCCGGCAATTGCAATTTGTTGCGGCACTTTAATGCCTAACCGTTGGCATTCGAACAATGCGCCGATCGCCAAATCGTCATTGGTGCAGAAAATGCCGTCGATATTCGGATACTTTTCCAACGCAATGTGTAATTGACGAGCGCCCAACGTAAATGAAGAGGATTCTTCTGTTGCAATAGTATAAGGCGTTAATTTATGTTTTTGCATAGCAAGTTCATAGCCTTGCATCTTTAAACGGGTGCGTTTATCCATTCTTGCCGAAAAATAAACTACTTGGCGACAACCTCGTTTGATCATGGTTTCAACCATGGCTTGAGCTGCAAAAATATTGTCAAAACCGACCGCTTGTTGCTGCCCTTGTTCACTGGTATCCATTATTTCAATCACCGGAATTTTTGCAACTCTTAACATTTTGAGCGTACGCTCACTGTGGTGATTTTCCGATAAAATTAAGCCGTCCACGTGATAAGAAAGGAGTGATTCAATGCGTTGTTCTTCTTTTTGTTCGCTATAGCCGTAGTGGGCGAGCATGGTTTGATAACCGGCTGCATCGGTTACGCTCTCAATCCCTTTTAACACATCGGCAAAAACTTGGTTGGTTAAAGACGGCAGCAACACGCCAATCGCTTTACTTTTGGCATTGGACAGAATATCCGGCGCACGATTCGGAATATAACCGAATTGTTCAATCGCAACGGCGATTCGTTTACCGGTCTCTTCGGCAACCGAGGAGGGATTACGTAAATAGCGACTGATCGTCATTTTGGTAATGCCTAAATGTTCGGCAATATCTTGTAAAGTCGGGCGTTTATGTTTGCTCATAGGGTTAAATTTTGTGAAGTATGTCGCTATTTTAACGGAAAGTATGATTTTATGTTTTATTTGCAAAATAACAAGCGGTAAGATTTTAGCAAAATTTTGCAAAACCCTATTTTGTAAACCCCTATGAAGGTAATTTTATGGCAACAATGAAAGATATAGCTCGTATTGCGGGCGTTTCCACTTCCACCGTCTCCCATGTGATCAATAACTCGCGTTTTGTGAGTGACGAAATTCGTCAGCGTATCGAAAAAGTGGTGGTGGAACTTAATTACATGCCTTCATTGGTGGCTCGTAGCCTAAAAGTAAAAGAAACCAACACAATCGGCATGTTAGTCACCACCAGCAGCAACCCATTTTTTGCGGAAGTGGTGCGTCATGTTGAACGTTATTGTGAGCAACATAACTATCATTTAATTTTGGTGAATACTGACGGTAACAGTACCAATTTAGAACAACATTTAGCCCGCTTGTTACGTAAACAAGTGGACGGTTTATTATTGATGTGTTCCGAGCCACAAGATTTAGACGAAAGCGTGATGGCGAATATTCAATTACCGATGGTGGTGATTGACTGGTGGCAACAGGCGCTAAATGCGGACAAAGTGCATGAAAATTCAGAATTAGGTGGTTATCTTGCGACAAAAGCGTTAATTGATGCCGGCTATAGCGAGATTGCGGTGATTACCGGCGAGCAATCGAAATCCCATACATTAAACCGTTTACAAGGCTACAAGCGGGCGATTTTAGAGGCAAATTTGCAAATTCGTCCCGAATGGATAGTTGAAGGTCATTTTGATTATCAAGCCGGTTTGGAATGTGCAAGCCGATTATTGGCGCTAAATGCTCGCCCTCAAGCGATTTTTGCGATGAGCGATAGTATTGCCATTGGCGTATATCAAGCCGCTTGGCAAGCCGGTTTGCGTATTCCGCAAGATATTGCGGTGATCGGTTACGATAATATCGAATTAGCACAATATCTCGCTCCGCCGCTTTCTACGATTCATCAACCCAAAGCCCGTTTGGCAAAAAATGCGGTGGAACAGTTGATTGCCCGTATTCATCAGCCGGATAAAGCCTATCAAGAAATCGAACTTACCCCCGAACTTGTCGTTCGCCGTTCCTTTTAAAAAATTTGTGATAGACCTCTCAAATCCGACAAGAAGCGTTTGCTTTTTTTCGTGATTTTTTCTATTTTTTTATTCATCGAAACGTTTCGATAAAATAAAAAGTAACCTAAAAGGAGGAAATATGAAAAAAACAGCGGTATTAAATGCACAACTTTCCGGTGTGATTGCCAGCCTAGGGCATACGGACGGCTTAACCATTTGTGACGCCGGCTTACCGATTCCTTCTGGACAACAATGTGTTGATTTAGCCCTTACTAAAGGTGTACCAAGTTTTTTATCTACCTTGGAAGTGGTGCTAACTGAACTCTTTGTCGAACGTATTTTATTGGCGGAAGAAATTAAACAATTTAACCCGACCGTTGAACAGCAATTAATTGAAATTATTTATGAACTTGAGCAAGAGCAAGGGCGTAGAATTGAGGTGGAATACGTGGCGCACAGTGAATTTAAGCAACGTAGTAATCAAGCGAAAGCAGTGGTGCGTACCGGTGAATGTTCGCCGTATGCGAATGTGATTCTTTACTCAGGCGTACCGTTCTAGAGCGAGGAAAATATGAAAACCTTGTTGAAAATCAGCGGAATTGATAAAGCCTTTCCGGGCGTACAAGCGTTAAAAAATGCCTGTTTAAATGTGTATGCGGGTAGAGCGATGGCGCTAATGGGCGAGAACGGTGCGGGCAAATCAACCCTGATGAAAATTCTGACCGGTATTTATCAGCGTGATGCCGGTACGATTGAATACCTAGGTAAAGCGGTCAGCTTTGCCAATCCAAAAGCCTCGCAAGAAGCTGGTTTAAGCATTATTCATCAAGAACTAAATATTTTAGGTAACTTGTCGATTGCGGAAAATATCTTTCTCGGGCGTGAATTTACCAATGCTTGGGGCGGTATTGATTGGCGCAAAATGTATGAGGAATCCGACCGCTTGTTGGCGCGTCTCGGGGTAAAACATTCCAGTCGCCAAGCGGCAAACGAATTATCGATCGGCGAATTACAAATGGTGGAAATTGCCAAAGCCTTAAGTTTTGAATCACAAGTGATTGTAATGGACGAACCGACCGATGCGTTAACCGATACCGAAACCGAAGCGTTATTCAGCGTGATTCGAGAACTCAAAGCAGAAGGACGAGGCATTGTTTATATTTCTCACCGTTTAAAAGAGATCTTCCAAATTTGTGATGATGTAACCGTATTACGTGACGGTCAATTTATCGGTGAAAGTACAGTGGCGGATTTAACCGAAGATCGTTTAATTGAGATGATGGTTGGGCGTAAGTTAGAAGATCAATATCCGCATATTGATAATCCGATCGGCGAGGTTTGTTTATCGGTTAAAAATTTATCAGGTAGCGGTGTGAATAACGTTTCGTTTGAATTGCATAAAGGCGAAATTTTAGGTGTTTCCGGTTTGATGGGCGCAGGGCGTACCGAGCTGATGAAGGTATTGTACGGCGCATTACCGAAAACCGCCGGCGAAGTGCTATTAGACGGCAAAACGATTGATAACCGCTCCAGCCAAGACGGCTTAAATAACGGTATTGTCTATATTTCGGAAGACCGTAAAGGTGACGGCTTAATTTTAGGTATGTCGGTCAAAGAAAATATGTCGCTGACCGCTTTGGAATATTTATCGAATTGGGGACGTATTAACCACGAAAAAGAGAATATGACCGTGGTGGATTTTATCGATCTGTTTAATATTAAAACCCCAAGTCCGGATAAGATTATCGGCGAATTATCCGGCGGTAATCAGCAAAAAGTGGCGATTGCCAAAGGCTTAATGACTCGCCCGAACGTGTTGATTTTAGATGAACCGACCCGAGGTGTGGACGTAGGGGCGAAAAAAGAAATCTATCAGCTGATTAATAAATTCAAAGCTGAAGGTTTGAGTATTATTTTAGTCTCAAGCGATATGCCGGAAGTATTAGGGATGTCCGATCGCATTATTGTAATGCGAGAAGGTGCCATTCGTGGCGAGTTTTCTCGCACAGAAGCCACCCAAGAAAAATTATTATCCGCCGCAATCGGCAAATAAGTTAGACGCTTTTACAAGCGGTTAAATTTAGCAAGAATTTTGCAAAAGGAATCAATATGAACAAAGCATTTAATCTAAAAAAATTCCTGATAGAACAACGTTCGATCATTGCATTACTCGCATTAATTGCGGTGGTGTCATTTTTAAATCCGAATTTTTTTAGTGTCGATAACTTACTGAATATCCTACGCCAAACGTCAGTAAATGCGATTATTGCGATCGGTATGACGTTTGTGATTTTAATTGCAGGCATTGACCTTTCGGTCGGTTCGGTCTTAGCACTAACCGGAGCGGTAGCGGCAACTTTAATCGGTTTAGATCTCTCGATTTATTTAGTGGTACCGGCAGTATTGTTATTTGGTGCGGCAATCGGTTTGTTAAATGGTGCATTAGTCGCCTTCGGTAAAGTACAAGCGTTTATGGCAACGTTAATCACTATGTTGTTATTACGTGGTGTCACCATGATTTATATGGAAGGTCGCCCGATTTCTACCGGTTTTTCCGACAATGCCGATTACTTTGCCGAGATTGGTACCGGCGAATTATTCGGTGTGCCGGTGCCGGTTTGGTTAATGTTTATCTTATTTGCTATCGGTTGGTTTATTCTGACTCAAACCCGCATCGGTCGTTATATTTATGCGCTTGGCGGTAATGAATCGGCAACCGCACTTTCCGGTATCAACGTGAATAAAATCAAATTGTTTGTGTTTGCAGTCAGCGGCGTGTTAGCAGCACTTGCAGGTTTAATTGTCACCTCTCGTTTAGGTTCGGCACAACCGACCGCCGGTACCGGTTATGAACTCGATGCGATTGCTGCGGTTGTGGTTGGCGGAACCAGTTTAATGGGCGGTAAAGGTCGTATTATCGGCACACTAATCGGTGCGTTAATTATCGGCTTCCTCAGCAACGCGTTGAATTTATTAGATATTGACTCTTACTATCAGCTTGTTGCAAAAGCGTTAGTAATTTTAGCAGCGGTTATTTTGGATAACTTCCTTGGCCGTAAAAAAGCGTAACCTACTCTCAAAAGGAGATTCCTATGAAAAAATTAACTTCTTTAGCACTTGCTCTAGGTTTGGCATTCGGTGCAAAAGCAATGGCGCAAGACACATTGGCGTTAGCGGTATCTACGCTGGATAACCCGTTCTTCGTTACCTTAAAAGAAGGTGCGGAGAAAAAAGCCAAAGACCTCGGTTACAAATTAGTGGTGTTAGATTCCCAAAATGACCCGGCAAAAGAATTAGCGAACGTGGAAGATCTCACGGTGCGTGGCGCGAAGGTATTACTCATCAACCCGACAGATTCGGAAGCGGTTGGTAATGCGGTGGCGATTGCGAATAAGAAAAATATTCCTGTAATCACTTTAGACCGTGGTGCGAATAAAGGTGAAGTGGTGAGCCACATCGCTTCGGATAACGTTGCCGGCGGTAAAATGGCGGGCGATTTTATCGCGGAGAAAGTCGGCAAAAACGCTAAGGTTATTCAATTAGAGGGTATCGCCGGCACATCAGCGGCTCGTGAGCGTGGTGAAGGCTTTAAACAAGCGGTAGCGGCAAACCAATTTGAAGTATTAGCTAGCCAACCGGCGGATTTTGACCGTACTAAAGGCTTAAACGTAACCGAAAACTTATTAGCAAGTCACGGTGCGGCAAAAGCGGTATTCGCACAAAATGATGAAATGGCGTTAGGTGCGTTACGTGCGATTAAAGCGGCAGGTAAAGATATTATCGTCGTCGGCTTTGACGGTACGGACGATGCGGTAAAAGCGGTAAAAGGCGGAAAACTGGCGGCAACTATCGCACAACAACCGGATAAAATCGGTGAGTTAGGCGTAGAAACAGCGGATAAATTGCTTAAAGGCGAAAAAGTCGAAGCGAAAATCCCTGTACCGTTAAAAGTGATTAGTCAGTAATTTTGGCTCCGGAACCGTTATTTTGACGGTTCCGGCATCGCTAGGTTTGTTTGAGGTCGGTTTGAGGTAATTATGAAAAAACTTTGTGTGTTAGGCAGCGTAAATGCGGATCATGTTATTCGAGTCCCTTATTTCCCGAAAGCGGGCGAAACGCTGAAAGGCGGCAATTATCACATTGCTTATGGTGGCAAAGGTGCGAACCAAGCAGTAGCTGCGGCTCGTGTGCGAGATACATCATTAGTTGATGTGGATTTTATCGCTTGTATCGGCGCTGATGATATTGGGCGAGCGATGAAACAAGCGTTTGTACAAGACGGCATTAATCCCGAACACATTGTTGAAGTTGCTGATCAAATGACCGGCATTGCGATGATTCAAGTGGCTGATTCAGGCGAAAACAGCATTGTGATTTCCGCCGGTGCGAATGCAAAGCTAGATGAAAGCGTGGTGGCACAACATCAAGCTACGATTGAAAGTGCGGATTGCTTACTAGTTCAGCTTGAAACGCCGTTACAAGCGGTCGAAAAAGCACTAAAAATTGCGAAAGCTCATCACACCCAAGTGATTTTAAATCCGGCACCGGCACAGCCGCTCTCGGACGAAATTTTAGCGAATATCGATATGATTACCCCAAATGAAACTGAAACCGCCTTACTGACAGGCGTTCAAGTGGTCGATGAACAAACCGCCCAACAAGCAGCGAATGTGTTCCATCAAAAAGGTATTCAAATCGTGTTAATTACTTTGGGAGCGAAAGGGGCGTTTTTAAGTGAAAACGGCAACGGTGAAATCATTGCCGGCTTTAAAGTCACACCGGTGGATACAACCGCCGCCGGCGATACCTTTAACGGTGCATTAGCGATAGCCTTATTAGAAGGCAAATCGATGCGAGATGCGGTAATGTTCGCCCACAAAGCCTCCTCTATTTCAGTCACCCGTATGGGCGCACAAAGTTCGATTCCAACTCGGGCGGAATTACACTAATTAGATTTTCTAAACGGAAGAGCACATGATTAATTGTGCTCTTTTCTTTTTATGGTGATGGGATTTTTGCTGTATTTCATTTGTTTCATCGTTACAATATCGTGCGTAAAAAGAGGAATGCAAAAATGTCAGAAAATTTAACCGCTTGTCCGTGTCAGTCGGGTAAGCATTATGCGCAATGTTGCCAGCCGTTTCATCTCAAGCAAGCTTATCCGGCAACGGCGGAGCAGTTAATGCGTTCACGCTATGCGGCTTATACTTTGGTGAATATTGATTATATTGTGGAGACTACCGTCCCTAGCCAGCAGAAATTTTTGGATCAGGCGGCGATGAAAGCGTGGGGTGAAAACACCAAATGGGCGGGATTAGAAATTCTCTCTCTCAAGCCGAATGTCAGTAAAATCCACAGTTTAGTAGAATTTAAAGCCCTATTTAACACAGAAAATGGCGTAGAGGCACACCACGAATTGTCACTGTTTGTGTTAGTAAATAACCGCTGGTATTTCGTTGACCCAACGGTGCCGCTGCCTTCGCAAAAGCAAAATTGTGTATGTGGTTCTGCTAAAAAATTTAAACATTGTTGCGGCGCATATCTCGTCTAGTCTTGATTACAAGCGGTTATTTTTTTGCAAAATTTTGTGAATTTCGACCGCTTGTTTTACCTCCAATTCGTTCAAATTAACATCCTTACAACATTTAGCTAATTATTATTCCATTTAGTTATTTGAAGCCTGCATAAATTTCTCTAATAATTCGAAAAAAACACAACATCATATGTTTTATCTATTAATTTTCTCGAATTAAGAGGGTTCCTACTATGTTAAAACAATTATCAGTGATTGCGGTTTCTGCGATTGCACTTGCAACATCAGCAACTTCGTTTGCTAAAGAAACGTTACTCGAAAGAATTAATGCCAAAGGTACGATTACAGTCGGTACTGAAGGGACTTATGCGCCGTTTACTTATCACGATGCGAGCGGTAAATTAACCGGTTATGATGTGGAAGTAACTCGTGCGGTTGCAGAAAAATTAGGCGTTAAAGTTGAGTTTAAAGAAACCCAATGGGACGCAATGTTAGCCGGTTTAAAAGCGGATCGTTTCGATTTAGTGGCAAACCAAGTAGGTTTAACCACACCGGAACGCCAAGCGACTTTTGATAAATCGGAAGCGTATAGTTGGTCTGGTGCGGCGTTAGTGGTGCGTAACGATGAAGAAAAAATCAAGCAGGCATCGGATGTTAAAGGCGTAAAAACCGCTCAAACATTAAGCTCAAACTACGGCGAATTAGCGCGTGATAACGGTGCGAATATTGTGCCGATTGACGGTATGGCGCAAGGCTTATTGCTCATTCAACAAAAACGTGCGGATGCAACTTTCAACGACAATCTTGCGTTATTGGATTATCTGAAGAAAAACCCGAAATCAGGTTTAAAAATTGTTTGGGAATCACCTGAAAAAGTAGGCGCCGGTTTAGTGGCGAACAAAGGTAACCAAGAAGCGTTAAACAAAATTAGTGCGGCGATAGTTGAGTTACAAAAAGACGGCACGTTGAAAAAGCTTGGCGAACAATTCTTTGGCCGTGATATTAGTGTGAAATAATTTAATACGTTCAGACGCTTTGGAGCAAGCGGTCTAAATCTGCAAATTTTTAGCAAATTTAGACCGCTTGTTTTTCTTTTTAGATTATTTAGACGTCTAGACGTATACATTTCTATCTATATCCCTTAGAATTTCATTAAATCAATTTTTATTAGGATAGTTTGTGTTAGAAAATTTATTACTGCAAATTCCATTTATGGACGAGGCACGTGTGAAACTGGTGATGGATGCTTTCTTCCCAATGGTTGAAGCGGCAGTCTTGGTTTCTATTCCGCTAGCAATCGCTTCTTTTATTATCGGTATGGCGATTGCGGTCGGTGTTGCGTTAATTCGAGTGACACCGGTAAACGGTATGCTACACCGCATTGCACTTGCGATTGTGAAAGTGTATATCTCAATTATTCGAGGCACGCCGATGTTGGTGCAAATCTCTGTGGTGTTTTACGGCTTGCCAGCGATCGGTGTGTATATTGATCCGATTCCGGCGGCGATTATCGGTTTCTCGTTGAATATTGGTGCATACGGTTCGGAAACCGTGCGTGCGGCGATTTCTTCCGTGCCGAAAGGGCAATGGGAAGCCGGTTATACAATCGGTATGACCTATATGCAAACCTTCCGCCGTATTATTGCGCCGCAAGCCATTCGAGTTGCAGTGCCGCCGTTAAGTAATACGTTTATCGGTTTGTTTAAAGATACTTCATTGGCTTCTGTGGTGACAGTAACGGAAATGTTCCGTGTCGCACAACAAATGGCGAATATGTCCTACGACTTCTTGCCGGTATATATTGAGGCGGGTTTAATTTACTGGTGTTTCTGCTGGGTGCTTTTCTTGATTCAAGCGAAACTCGAACGCCGCTTTAATCGCTTTGTGGCGAAATAATGGTTAACCACGGAAAACAAGATGATAAAAATTAGCAATATTCATAAAACTTTTGGCGACAACACGATTTTACGTGGCATCGATCTAGAAATTAAAAAAGGTCAGGTGGTGGTGATTCTCGGGCCTTCCGGTTCCGGTAAAACCACGTTTTTACGCTGTTTAAATGCGCTGGAAATGCCGGAACAAGGCACGATCACTTTTGACGGATCAGAGCCGTTAAGCGTAGATTTTTCAGCGAAAAACATCAAAAAACAGATTCTTGCCCTACGCCGTAAATCGGGTATGGTGTTCCAAAATTACAACTTATTTCCACACAAAACCGCATTAGAAAACGTGATGGAAGGTCCTGTATTTGTGCAAGGTAAAAAGCCGGAACAAGCTAAAGCAGAAGCCGAGAAATTGTTGGCAAAAGTCGGTTTATCCGATAAAGCGCAGCTTTACCCGTTCCAACTCTCCGGTGGTCAGCAACAGCGGGTCGGCATTGCACGTGCATTAGCGATTCAACCGGAATTGATGTTATTTGACGAACCGACTTCGGCACTTGATCCGGAATTAGTGCAAGATGTGCTGAATACCATGAAAGAGTTGGCGCTAGAAGGCTGGACAATGGTAGTGGTCACGCACGAAATCAAATTCGCATTAGATGTGGCGGATGTGGTGGTCGTTATGGACGGCGGTGAAATTGTCGAGCAAGGTTCGCCGGCACAGCTTTTCCAGAATCCGCAACACGAACGTACTAAACGCTTCTTACATCAAATTCGTGCGGATTAACCCTTATGACAAGCGGTTTAAATTAGCAAAAATTTTGCAAATTTAGACCGCTTGTTTCATTTATCTGATCATTCCCTTCATCATTCCTTTTATGCCCCGCAGTTTTTTCCACTCCCTCAATCTGTTACACTAACTGCCAATTTTGACTAACTTAACTGCGAAGCCATGACTCAAGATCTTTCTAAACACACGCCGATGATGGCGCAATATTTGCAACTTAAAGCGCAAAATCCCGATATTTTGTTGTTCTACCGTATGGGCGATTTTTACGAGTTGTTTTATGACGACGCCAAAAAAGCGGCGGCGTTGTTAGATATTTCTTTGACCAAGCGAGGTGCATCGGCAGGCGAGCCGATTCCGATGGCGGGCGTGCCTTATCATGCAGTAGAAGGCTATTTAGCTAAATTGGTCGCTTTGGGCGAATCGGTAGCGATTTGTGAGCAGATTGGTGATCCGGCAGCCAGTAAAGGGCCGGTTGAACGTAAAGTCGTGCGCATCGTTACCCCCGGCACCGTAAGTGATGAAGCGTTATTGCCGGAACGACAGGATAATTTAGTTGCAGCGATTTACGAAGAAAAGGGTGTGTTTGCGATTGCAACTTTGGATATGACTTCCGGGCGTTTTTTAATTACCGAATTACCAAATAAAGAAGCGCTCGCTGCCGAATTACAACGCTTACAACCGGCGGAAATTCTATATGCGGAAGATTTTTCTGCCGCTGAGATTTTAAATAATTATAAAGGCTTACGTCGCCGTCCGGTGTGGGAATTTGAGTTAGTCACGGCGATTAATTTATTAAATCGCCAATTCGGTACGCAAAGTTTAGCCGGCTTCGGAGTGGAAAAAGCCGTGGTGGCATTATGTGCGGCTGGTTGCGTTTTACACTATGCACAAGAAACGCAACGTACCGCCTTACCGCATATCAACAGTATTCATTTGGCGCAAAATAGTGACACTATTTTGCTGGATGCGGCAACTCGTCGTAACTTAGAACTGACCCAAAATTTAGCCGGCGGAACGGAAAATACGTTAGCGGCAGTTTTAGATAAATGTGTTACGCCAATGGGTAGCCGTTTGCTGAAACGCTGGATTCATCAACCGATTCGTGATTTAGAAAAATTGAAAAAGCGTCAAGATATAATTGACACTTTACAAAAAGAGCAACGTATCGAACTGCTTCAGCCGTTACTCCAAAACGTTGGCGATATGGAGCGAATTCTTGCACGTGTTGCATTGCGCTCGGCTCGCCCTCGTGATTTAACCCGTTTGCGTACCGCCTTGGCGCAATTGCCTGATATTGCAAAAAATGCGAAAAATTTGACAGCTTCGCTTGATGCACTTGTGGCACAAGTAAGCGATTTCAGCGAATTACACGCACTGCTTGAACGTGCGATTATTGAAACGCCTCCACAATTAATTCGTGACGGCGGTGTAATTGCCGCAGGTTACAATGCGGAGTTGGACGAATGGCGAGAGCTTTCTGCCGGTGCAACGCAATATTTGGAAAATCTCGAAATTCGAGAAAGAGAAGCAACCGGTATTGATACGCTTAAAATCGGCTTTAATGCAGTACACGGCTACTATATTCAAATTAGCCAAGGACAAGCGCATAAAGCCCCGATGCACTACGTACGCCGCCAAACCTTGAAAAATGCTGAGCGTTATATTATTCCCGAGCTGAAAACCTATGAAGATAAGGTGCTGAAAGCAAAAGGTGCGTCATTAGCATTGGAGAAACAACTTTATGATGAGTTGTTCGATTTACTTATGCCGCGTTTGGGCGAATTGCAGTTGGCGGCGATGGCATTATCCGAATTAGACGTACTGACCAATCTTGCCGAGCGAGCGGAAAGTTTGAACTATGTGCGTCCGACGTTCAGCTTACAACGAGGCGTGAATATCAAAGGAGGTCGCCACCCGGTGGTGGAGCAAGTGTTGAAAGATCCGTTTATTGCTAACCCTGTATTCTTAAATGCACAACGTCATTTATTGGTGGTAACTGGTCCGAATATGGGCGGTAAAAGTACCTATATGCGTCAAATTGCATTGATTAGTCTAATGGCGTATATCGGCAGTTTTGTGCCTGCGGATAGTGCGGAAATCGGTGCATTAGACCGCATTTTTACCCGTATCGGCGCAAGTGATGATTTAGCCTCTGGTCGTTCGACTTTTATGGTGGAAATGACCGAAATGGCGAATATTCTGCATCAGGCAACCGAAAACAGCTTAGTGCTGATCGATGAAATCGGGCGTGGTACTTCCACTTATGACGGTTTATCGCTGGCGTGGGCGTGTGCTGAATGGCTAGCCAAGAAAACCCAATCACTCACCTTATTTGCGACGCACTATTTTGAGCTGACCAGTCTGCCGAGTCAGTTAAAAGGCGTGGCGAATGTGCATTTAGATGCTCGAGAACATCAGGATTCCATCGTGTTTATGCACAGCGTACAAGAAGGTGCGGCAAGTAAAAGCTACGGTTTGGCGGTAGCGGCGCTTGCCGGTGTGCCGAAACAGGTTATTCAACTGGCGAAACAGCGTTTAGCGCATTTGGAAGAGATCTCATTACAAACCAAAGAAGCGCACGATAACCCGCAAGGCGATTTATTATTCGGTGCTGATTTGCAAGAAACACCGCAAATTCAACCGCTTGTTGTACAACAAAGTGACGTGGAAAAAGCATTAATGAGCATCGACCCAGATGAACTCACCCCTCGCCAAGCGTTGGATGAGTTATATCGTTTGAAGAAATTAATTGCTTAAAGGAAAAAACGCAATTTAGCTCGGGTAAGTTAGCGCCATACGGTTCGTATGGAGTAAAACGAGAACAAATGGCACAGCTCTAAGCTGGTTAAATACAAGCGGTCGTATTGGTAAAAAAATTTGCAAATACGACCGCTTTACTTTTGTCTATTTGTTATATTGCAACGAATTTGTGTTAAAATTTAACGTTTGTATTTTAGTAAATTTGAAAGAGAACTGAACGTGGAACAAAATTTAGTCGAATTTTTAACAAAAACTTTAGATGATTTAAAAGCGCAAGATATTTTAGCGATTGACGTGCGCGGTAAATCGAGCATTACCGATACCATGATTATCGCAACCGGTACTTCGGTGCGTCACGTAGCTTCAACCGCAGATCGTTTAAGCGCAGAAGCAAAACAAGCGGGCTTTGAAGTATTTGGTGAAGAAGGTAAAGCGGTAGCGGATTGGATCGTGGTCGATTTTGGTCAAGCAATTGTGCATTTATTACAAGCGGATGCCCGTGAAATGTATCAATTAGAAAAACTTTGGGCATAACCGTCATTTTTGTGGTGGCACAATGAAAATACAACTAATTGCGGTCGGACAAAAAATGCCGGATTGGGTGAAGGTTGGTTTCGAAGAATACCAACGCCGTTTCCCAAAGGATATGCCGTTTGAACTGATTGAGATTCCTGCCGGTAAACGTGGTAAGAATGCGGATATTAAACGCATTTTAGAGCAAGAAGGCAAAGCGATGTTAGCGGCTGCCGGTAAAGGCAAAGTTGTGACGTTGGATATTCCGGGCAAACCTTGGACAACCGAACAATTGGCGAGCCAATTGGAAGCATGGAAAAATGACGGACGAGATGTGTGCTTGTTGATTGGCGGGCCGGAAGGACTTTCGCCGGAATGTAAAGCAGCAGCGGAACAAAGTTGGTCGCTTTCACCTCTAACCTTACCGCACCCAATGGTGCGAGTGATCGTAGCGGAAAGTTTATATCGTGCGTGGTCACTGACAACAAATCACCCTTATCATCGAGAATAGCTTGATCTCGAATGGACATGGTAAAAAATTCTAAAATTTTGACCGCTTGTTCCGTTCGCTCTAGAACAAAATGAGATAAACAATGTTTGGTAAACTCGGAAAATTAACCAATCCAAAGCCTCGTGAGAAAGTGCGAGATGGGCAAGCGGAGAGCAATCTGTTTGCTCGTCGTGCATTAGTTGCATTTATTGGGGTATTGGCGCTTACGGGCGTGTTATTAACCAATTTGTATCATTTACAGATTGTGAATTATGACGATTACCAAACTCGTTCCAACGGCAACCGTATCAAATTGCTCCCGGTTCCGCCTACCCGCGGTTTGATTTATGACCGCAACGGTAAAGTATTAGCCGAAAATATTACCTATTTCGGGCTTTATATCATTCCTGAGAAAACGGAAAACCTGGAAGAAACGTTAGTTGAATTGCGAGATGTGGTTGGGCTAACCGATGAAGATGTGGAGGCTTTCCGCAAAGAGAAAAAACGTACCTCTCGTTATACGCCGATTTTATTAAAGGGCAATTTAAACGAAGAACAAATGGCACGTTTTGCGGTAAATCAATATCGTTTCCCAAGTTTAGACGTACAGGCGTACTACAAACGTAATTATCCTTACGGCGAAACCTTAACCCATATTCTCGGTTATGTGGCGAAAATCAACGAAAAAGATAAGAAAAAGCTCGAAGAAGAGGGAAAATTCGGTAATTATGCCGGCTCGCACGATATGGGTAAATTGGGCATCGAAAAATATTACGAAGACCAATTACACGGACAAACCGGTTTTGAAGAAGTAGAAATCAATAACCGAGGCAAAGTGATTCGCAAATTGCGTGATCAGCCGGGTGTGGCGGGCAGTAGTATTCGCTTAACCATTGATGTTGAGTTACAACAATATATTCAGAATTTGTTGGGCAACCAAAAAGGCTCGGTCGTAGTGCTTGACCCTCGTGACAGCAGTGTATTGGCGATGGTAACCAACCCGAGCTATGACAATAACTTATTTGTCGGCGGCGTCTCGGGGGCGGATTATAAACGATTATTGGAAGATCCTGCCCGTCCGTTATATAGCCGTGCCACGCAAGGGACTTATCCCCCTGCTTCTACGGTAAAACCGTTTTATGCGGTGATGGGATTGGCGGAAGGCAAAATTACGCCTTATGGGGCGATTTACGATCCGGGATTTTGGGTATTACCAGGCACAACACAGCGTTATCGAGATTGGAAGAAAGGCGGTCACGGTTCAACCAATGTGAATAAAGCGATTGCCGAGTCTTCCGATACGTTCTTCTACCAACTTGCGTATGATACCGGTATCGAAAAAATGTCGGAATGGATGCGTAAATTCGGTTTTGGGCAGAAAACGGGAATTGATATTTTTGAAGAATCCGCCGGTGTGTATCCGAATCGTGAGTGGAAACAACGCCGTCATAAAAAGCCTTGGGTACAAGGTGATACGATTCCGGTAGGGATCGGACAAGGTTACTGGATTGCAACCCCGTTACAAGTGGCAAAAGCACAAGCGATATTAATTAATAACGGTCGTGTTAATACGCCGCATTTAATGATGGAAGTTATCAGCAGCGATAAAGTCGAACCGTATAAAGACCCACTTAAATATGAAGATATTAAAGGCGTGCCGGAGCGTTTTTGGCAAGTGGCAAAATTCGGAATGTACAATGTAGTGAATGCGGCAAACGGTACCGGACGCAAAGCCGGCGGTTCGTTTTATCGTGCCGCAGGTAAAAGCGGTACGGCGCAGGTATTTAACTTAAACGGTGGTAAATACAATAAGAATGCGTTGAAAAAAGAGCTACACGACCATGCGTGGTTTATTAGTTATGCACCGTATGAAGATCCAAAAGTTTCGGTGGCGATTATTTTAGAAAATGCGGGCGGTGGCGGTTCAAATGCCGCACCGGTGGCGCGCCAAGTGATGGATTTTGCATTAAGCAAAACGCTAAAAGAACCGATCGGAACGTCGGAACAACCTTCGCAAAATATTGAGCAAATTCAACCGCTTATAAGCGAGCAAGGAAATACTCACAATGAATAGTGGCTTTAAAAAACTTTTCTGGAAAATTTTTTCTCTCGACTTATGGTTATTGCTAGGTCTGTTGTCCATCACCGGCTACGGGCTGTTAGTGTTATATAGTGCCAGTGGCGGAAGTGAGCGAATGTTCTCTAACCGAGTGATTCAAGTGACGCTTGGGTTGGGAGTCATGTTCTTTATGGCAATGATTCCGCCTCGTTTTTATGAGCGAGTTTCACCTTACCTCTACTTAGTCTGTATTGTGATGCTGATCTTGGTGGATTTGGTCGGCGAGACCAGTAAAGGGGCGCAACGTTGGCTGAATTTGGGTTTTGTACGTTTCCAACCATCAGAAATCGCTAAGCTTTCCGTACCGTTGATGGTGGCGACTTATTTGGCAAAACGTGCTTTACCGCCAAGTTTAAAAGATACCTTTATTGCATTGGGCATAATTATCGTGCCAACCTTATTAGTGGCGGCGCAGCCGGACTTAGGTACTTCGATTTTAGTGTGTGCCGCCGGTATTTTCGTGCTGTTTTTAGCCGGATTAAGTTGGAAATTAATTAGTGCCGGCGTGGTCTTCTTGGCGGGATTCATTCCTATTATGTGGTTTTTTCTGATGCACGATTATCAGAAAACCCGTGTAATGACTTTAATTGACCCGGAAAAAGACCCTCTTGGTGCCGGTTATCATATTATTCAGTCGAAAATTGCGATCGGTTCGGGCGGGATTAACGGTAAAGGCTGGATGGAAGGTACTCAATCGCAGTTGGAATTCTTACCCGAACCGCATACGGACTTTATTTTTGCCGTGTTGAGCGAAGAACACGGCATGATTGGTATATTGATCTTATTAGCGATTTATTTGTTTATTATTGCTAGAGGATTGGTTATCGGCGCTAAGTCGGACGGCGCTTTCGGACGCTTGATTTCAGGCGGTACATCACTGCTATTCTTTGTTTATGTTTTTGTAAACATTGGTATGGTGAGTGGTATTTTACCGGTAGTTGGTGTACCCTTACCGCTGTTTAGCTATGGGGGAACTTCCTATGTGACCCTAATGGCAGCGTTCGGATTAATGATGTCCGCTTATGTTCATCGTAAGCGTGCGTACACAAATAATCCTTACAGCAAACTTTAGTCAGACTTTACAGACTGATTTATAAAGTCTGAACCTTTGCTTTTTTGCGGTATCAAAAAGCACATACAAGAGCAGTTATCTATCAAAAGAAAGATAAACAGCCACCACAAGATAATCCTGTTTTGTGGGCAAAACACATCGTTACACAGTACGATATCTAAATGAGGAAAACTTATGCGATTAAGTAAAATGGTAACCCTGTTGTTAGCTGGATTCTTAACATTCGGATCATTGAATTCTGTTGCAGCAACCAAACACGCAAAACCTAGCGCAGTAAAGAAGTATTTAATTGCTAAAACTGCACAAAAATCAGTAAAACACGCCGCTTTAGTGGCAAAAGCGAGAGCGAATAAAATCGCACTAGTTAAAAGCAGATCGCTTAAAGAATTACATAAAAATACTGCACGTAGCCATTATCAGTCTGGCATCGCAAGCTACTATGCAGATAAATTTAACGGCCGCCGTACCGCAAACGGCGAAAGATTTAGCAATTCAGCGATGACCGCAGCACACAAAACGTTGCCGTTTGGCACTTTAGTAGAAGTGACCAATATGCGTAACGGACGTTCAGTTGTGGTACGAGTAAATGATCGGGGGCCTTATGCACACGCTCGCGTAGTGGATTTATCTAAAGCGGCTGCTCGCCAATTAGGAATGCACAATAGCGGAACGGCTCACGTCAAATTAGCAGTGCTAAATAAAAACAAGAAAAATACTCAAGCAGTAAGAGAAGAAGGTTAATCGTTTAGCTTTTCTTGCATTAGGGTTTGTTGAGCAATCAACAAACCCTTGCTTACGTTATATAACCTGTCATTTCCTGAAGGATTGGATGCTTTTATATGAAAAAAACATTATTTAAATCAGTAGGCCTTTGTGCTTTAGCTTTCTCCCAATTTGCCGTTGCTGACGCAAATGTGGATTTCGGTATTTCGGCACCGCAATTAAATGCGCAAAGTTATATCTTAATGGATTATAACTCAGGCAATGTTTTAGCAAGTTTAAATCCTGATCAGCGCCAATATCCGGCATCGTTAACTAAAATGATGACAAGTTATGTGGTAGGTGACGCGCTTAAACAAGGTAAAGTGAAAAACAGCGATATGGTGACGGTGACTGAGAATTCTTGGGCACAAAAATTCCCAGGCTCATCATTAATGTTTTTAGATTTAAATACGCAAGTATCGGTTGCGGATTTAATGCGTGGTTTGATTATCGTATCGGGTAATGATGCTGCGGTGGCATTAGCGGAACATACTTCAGGTTCACAACAAGCCTTTATCGACCAAATGAATAAATTTGCACAGCAGTTTGGTCTTAAAAATACCCACTTTACAACTGTGCACGGCTTAGATGAGCCAAACCAATATTCTTCAGCACGTGATATGGCAATTATCGGTGCGCATATTATTCGTGATCAGCCGGAAGAATATAAGATTTACGCTGAAAAAGAATTTAAATACAACATTAAAAAACCACAACCAAACCGCAACGGTTTATTGTGGGATAAAACCATGAATGTGGACGGCATGAAAACCGGCCATACTAGCCAAGCGGGTTATAACTTAGTTGCATCGGCAACTAACAGCAATACCCGTTTGATTTCGGTAGTAATGGGTGTAGGAACCTATAAAGGCCGTGAAGTTGAAAGCAAAAAATTGTTACAATGGGGCTTCGCAAATTTTGAGACAATTAAATCTCTGCCGGCTGGTCAAGCGGTTTCCGAACAAAGTGTTTATTATGGTGAAGCGGATAAAGTTCAGCTTGGTTCAGTTCAAGACAGTTTTGTGACCGTGCCAAAAGGTAAGGCTTCGGAGTTAAAAGCGCGTTATGAACTTGAGCGTAAAAACCTTGAAGCGCCATTAGCGAAAGGGCAGGTAATCGGTAAAGTTATTTATCAATTAGATGGCAAAGATGTTGCAAGCAGCGATTTACAAGTACTACAAGACGTGCCAGAAGCGGGTGTTTTCGGCAAAGCATGGGATTGGGTAGTATTAACGGTTAAGAGTTTATTCGACTAATTTTTGTTAGCTTGTAATATTCAAAATCGCCCCCATATTCAGGCGACAAATTAACAAGCGGTGTGATTTCGCAAAAAATTTGCAAAATCATACCGCTTGGTCTTAATAGCAAAAGAGAGAAAAGGATATAAATATGACACAATCAAGAACAGTAAACCTACAAGATTTACCCCAAGCAAAATTAAAAGATTTATTAGAATTCCCATGTTCATTTACATTCAAAGTGGTGGGTACACATCGTGAAGATTTAGTGGATGACGTAGTGGCGGTAACGCAAATTCACGCAAAAGGTGATTACAACCCACGTCAGCAACGTAGCTCAAAAGGGACTTATAACTCGGTTTCAATTGATATTATTGCTGAACATATTGACCAAGTTGAAACGCTTTATACCGAGCTTGCTAAAATTGCCGGCGTGAGAATGGTTTTATAAGAACCCTTTTTCCGGACGGAGATAATCTAATGAATCAACTCATCATTCGCCAACTTGGCGTGCAACCGTATGAAGAAATCTGGCACAAAATGCAAGATTTCACCGATTCTCGCGATGAAAATACTGCAGATGAAATCTGGCTCGTCCAGCATCCGGCAGTATTTACCCAAGGTTCTGCCGGTAAACCGGAACATTTACTTAATCCGACCAATATTCCTGTGGTGCAAACCGACCGCGGTGGGCAAATTACTTATCACGGTGAAGGTCAGCAAATTATGTATGTGCTGATCGATATCAAGCGTTTAAAAGCACAGGGCAAAGAGGTATCGGTACGAGATCTTGTTACTGCTTTAGAACAATGCGTGGTTAAAACATTAGCGGATTATGGGATTGAAGGTTATCCGAAACCGGATGCACCGGGCGTGTATATTGACGGTAAGAAAATTTGTTCGTTAGGGTTACGTATTCGCCAAGGTCGCTCGTTTCATGGCTTGGCATTTAATGTGAATATGGATTTAACGCCGTTTAGAAATATTAATCCGTGCGGCTATGCCGGATTGGAAATGGCGCAATTGAAAGATTATATTGTGGAAGCAGAAGCGCAATGTGATTTAGTTGCCCCTAAATTAGTAGCTCACTTTTGCAACATTTTAGGGTATAATGATCAACAAATTGTTAACAAATAATGTTCGTAAGGCATTTGCCCGTTAATAAAAAGATTATCAGAATTGTAAGATCTGTGTAGGGGCGGGGTTTATCTCCGCCCTTTAAAATTGCATAGAAAAGGATAGAACTTAATGACAACTGCTACAGGCACTAAGCCTACAAAAATGGAAGCATTTAAAATGGAGCGTGGCGTTAAATATCGCGACGCAGCCAAAACTTCTGTAATCCAAGTGCGTAATATTGACCCTGACCAAGAGTTATTACCAAAACCAAGTTGGATGAAAATTAAATTACCGGCGGCTTCGGCAAAAATTGATAGTATCAAGCACGGTATGCGCCGCCACGGCTTACATTCTGTGTGTGAAGAAGCGTCTTGCCCGAACTTGCACGAATGTTTTAACCACGGTACGGCAACTTTTATGATTATGGGCGCAATTTGTACTCGTCGTTGTCCGTTCTGTGACGTTGCACACGGTAAACCGTTACCGTTAGATCCGGAAGAACCGCGTAAAGTGGCGGAAACCGTACAAGATATGAAGCTAAAATATGTGGTAATTACTTCGGTTGACCGTGATGACTTAGCTGATCGCGGTGCGGCGCATTTTGCTGCCACTGTACGTGAAATCAAAGCGTTAAATCCGGAATGTAAAGTTGAAATTTTAGTACCGGACTTCCGTGGACGTGTAGAACAAGCGGTTGCAATTTTAAAACAAAATCCGCCGGATGTGTTTAACCATAACCTTGAGAACGTGCCACGTTTATACCGTGAAGTGCGTCCGGGTGCAGACTATAAATGGTCGCTTGAGTTACTTAAAATCTTCAAACAAGAATTCCCGGGTATTCCGACTAAATCAGGTTTAATGGTAGGTCTTGGTGAAACCAACGAAGAAATTTTAGAAGTAATGCAGGATTTACGTGATCATGGCGTAACGATGTTGACTATCGGTCAATATTTGCAACCGAGTCGTCATCACTTAAAAGTAGAACGTTATGTACCGCCGGAAGAGTTTGATATGTTCCGTAGTGAAGCGGAAAAAATGGGCTTCGAACACGCTGCTTGCGGCCCGTTTGTTCGTTCTTCATATCATGCAGATTTACAGGCGAAAGGCGAATTAGTTAAATAATAGTGCCATATAGATAAAGCCCTCTCTTTGTAGAGGGCTTTGTGTTAAATGTGCAAAAAAATAGGTAAATTTGACCGCTTGTTTGCGCATTTATTGATAAATGCTACAATCAGCCACCTTTATTTAGATTTAATTCAAGGTTAGCCATGTTAAAAAAAATTATGTTAGTCGGAATGACAGTGTTGACCGTAGGCTGTTCATTCTCAGGTAAATCGGTACAGCAAGAAGCATTTCCGGGCGAATTTGCGAATGCCGATTATGTGTTATCGGATAAGGATGCACAACGTTGGGTAGCATTAAGCGAACAAGCTTCTCAGTGTATTTATCCGAATCTGACACGTATTCAGCAAGCGCATTTTTCTAAAGAAGATGCTTACATTCATTCACAGTATGTGTTCTTCTATCCGTTGGAAGAAGTAATTGGCGAACAATACGTGAAGATCGTGCAAGGCGATGAGAAGTCTATGGGCTATGCACAATATCAATTTAAGAAATTTAAAAATTCGCCGGCTGATATCGAAAAGATGAGCAATAAACAGTGCCAAACTCTACGTGCTCAAGCCAAAGATGACTTGGCTGTAGTCAAAGGTCAGTATAAGAGCGGAATGGTTGAAGAAGTAAAAACCGATGCGAAAAGCGGAGACGGTGTTGCAACGAATGATAACAAATTCTTCTTCGATATTATTAAATGGGGTTCGGCATTATTGCTGTAATGCTTAGAGAACCAATGGCTCTTACATATCAATACCTTTAGCGGTTTGTAATACGTTAAAGGTATTTTTTTATCTAAATGGATATATCAAAAGCATAGAATAAATAAATGCGCGGGTGTACACTGACTGTAATTTAAACAAGAGTGATAGGAGCCGCTATGCAATATATTCAACTCACACCGACACTGAGATTTAGCCGCTTGATTCAAGGATTTTGGCGATTAAATGAATGGCAGAAAACACCGCAGGAGCTGTTACGCTTTGTACAGCAGGGGTTAGAACTCGGGATTGATACGTTAGACCACGCTGCGTGTTACGGCGGTTTTACATCCGAAGGACAATTTGGCAAAGCATTGGCGCTGGATAAGTCTTTGCGTGAGAAACTGACGTTAGTCACAAAGTGCGGAATTTTATACCCGAATCAAACATTACCGGCTATCAAAACACACCACTATGATAACAGTTATGAACATATCGTTTGGTCGGCAGAACGTTCTTTGCAACAACTCAATAGTGATTATCTGGATGTTTTATTGATTCACCGCCTCTCGCCTTGTGCCGATCCGGAACAAATTGCCCGTGCGTTTGAAAATTTACATCAAGCCGGAAAAGTGCGCCATTTTGGTGTATCGAATTACACACCGGCTAAGTTCTCGATGTTGCAGTCTTATCTTTCCCTGCCTTTAGTAACCAATCAAATTGAAATTTCCCCATTGCAGTTAGCACCGTTTGATGACGGCTCGCTAGATTTCTTATTGGAAAAACGGATTCGTCCAATGGCTTGGTCGCCACTTGCCGGCGGTAAAATGTTTAATCAAGACGAGCGAAGTTTACGAGTGGCAAAAGCATTGAGAACAATTGGTGAAAAATACGGTGAACAGCGATTGGACGTTTTGAGCTACGCTTGGCTTTTAGCACATCCGGCGAAGATTATGCCGATTATTGGCTCCGGACAGATTACCCGAGTCGAAAATGCAGTACGAGCGTTAGATATTGCTTTTAGTGAAGAGGAGTGGATTAACGTTTATGTCGCCTCGCAAGGGTATGATATTCCATAACGGATAACAAGCGGTTTAATTTGTAAGATTTTTTGCAAATTTGACCGCTTGTTAGAAGAGAACATTTGAATGATTAACTAAATATTACCACTGCCGTTATCTAGATGGGCACGGATAAACCATTGTAATTTTTCCAATGCACGAGTTTGTGCTACTAATAAATCTTCGCTAATCGGATCTAGGTGACCATTATGCTCAAGTACCACTCGATGCGCTTCGATATTGTGCGAGTAATATAAATCAATCATTTTTAAGTGATCTTGCGCTGTGGCACGACCTAACGGATATTCAGGCGTTTGACGTATTGCAACTAAATTGCCTGATAAACCGTTCGGTGCAACGCCTAATGTCGCCATACGCTCCGCAATTTCATCGACAAAATCACGTACTTCATCCACTTGGCTGTCTAACATTTCGTGTACCGCGACAAAATTTGGGCCGACAACATTCCAATGTGCATGTTTTAAGATCATTGATAATTCATTTAAACCTTGTAAGCGCATTTGTAACGCATCAGCAATTAAATGACCGGTAGACACGGTTAAACCGGGAACTGTGTGTGTCGCATTTTTATTGATATCAGCACTTAATTCTTGTGTTTGGGTATTTAATTTTAATACTGGGAAAGTAATCGTTTTGTTTATCATAATTTATACTCCTATTGTTTTCTTTTTCATCATTTAACTGGGCGAATTATGAGTAAAAGTTATGCTACTGTCTAATTGTTATCACTGATAAGTGTGATTGGTTTTAATAGTTAACACTAATCAAAATAGTGTATTGTGATAGTTAATTTCTATTAATGATTCTGAAATTCATTTGCAATAAGCATATTATTAACTAACAGTAAATAGTTATTCAATATTCCGTATATTTATTTACTTGTAAGATCAATATTACAATGTTCGTCATCGACAAGCGGTCTAATTTCCGCAAAAAATAGCAAATATAAGGAATTTAAAATGTTACAAGTTAGAAAGGCAAATGAACGAGGTGACGGTTCTTTTGATTGGTTGGAAAGCTATCATACATTCTCTTTTGCCAATTATTATGATCCGAAGCATATCCATTTTTCACATTTACGTGTGATTAACGAAGATTTTATTGCACCGGCACGTGGCTTTGGTATGCATCCGCACGACAATATGGAAATCCTCACTTATGTACTTAACGGACGTGTTGCACACAAGGACAGTATGGGTAACCAAACCGAGGTTAAAGCGGGTGAATTCCAAATTATGTCGGCAGGTACGGGCATTTTCCACTCGGAAATGAACCCGGATTTAGAGGAAACGCTACATCTTTATCAAATCTGGATTATCCCGAATCAAAAAGACGTAACGCCTCGTTATAGTCAAGATAAATTTGCCGATCGTGAAGGCGGCACGTTAATTTTATCGCCGACTGCCGAACAAGGTTCATTTAAGATTTATCAAGATATGAAACTTTGGCGTTATCAATATGCGGCAAACAAAAATGTGCAAATTGAATTAGATTCGAATCGTTCATATTGGCTACAAGTGGTAAAAGGTCAATTAAGCGTAAACGGTACAAAGGTTGAAACTAGCGATGCGTTAGGGATTAGAGCGGAGCAATTTCTTACGATTCAAGCCGATAGTGATGTTGAATTTTTATTATTTGATTTAGTGTAAGTGTTAACCACGGGGTGCGTTCCGTGGTTTTTTATTTTTAATTGCGCAAACGTTTGCGTAAGTGAGCTGGTCAAATAATTAAAACAGCGTTATACTCGACATTCCTATCTAATAATATGCAAACTCGAGGAAGCAACAATGAGCAATTCAGTGATTACTGTTATCGGTAAAGACCGTGTAGGTATCGTATACGATGTATCGAAAATCTTAGCGGAAAATCAAATTAATATCGTGAATATTAGCCAACAATTAATGGATGACTTTTTCACGATGGTGATTTTGGTGGATACAACAAAATGTGAAAAGTCATTCCCGGAATTAGCCGAATTTTTTACGCAAGAAAGCAAAAAATTGGCGTTAGATATTCGTATCCAAAACGAAGAAATTTTCAAAGCTATGCACCGTATTTAAGGGAGTGGCGAAATGAGTATTCAATCCAGCGAAATTATTGAAACGATAAAAATGGTCGCCGACCAGAACTTTGATGTGCGAACCATTACGATCGGTATCGATTTGCACGACTGTATCAGTGCCGATATCGAGGAATTAAACCAAAATATTTACCGCAAAATTACTACTGTCGGCAAAGACTTAGTCGAAACCGCAAAAATCCTTTCCGCCAAATACGGCGTACCTATCGTTAATCAGCGTATTTCCGTCACGCCTATCGCACAAATTGCTGCGGCAACTAAAGCGGATTCTTATGTTTCTATTGCACAGACACTCGACCGAGCGGCAAAAGCGATCGGCGTATCTTTTATCGGCGGTTTTTCTGCATTAGTACAAAAAGGCATGTCACCTTCCGATGAAGTTTTAATTCGTTCGATTCCGGAAGCAATGAAAACCACCGATATCGTATGTAGCTCTATCAATATCGGCTCAACCCGTGCCGGAATTAATATGGATGCGGTAAAACTTGCCGGCGAAACGATTAAACGTACTGCCGAGATTACCCCGGAAGGTTTCGGCTGTGCCAAAATTGTGGTGTTCTGTAATGCGGTGGAAGATAATCCGTTTATGGCGGGTGCATTCCACGGTTCGGGTGAAGCGGATGCGATTATTAACGTGGGGGTTTCAGGCCCGGGTGTGGTGAAAGAAGCGTTAGAAAATTCAAATGCGACAACCTTAACCGAAGTGGCTGAAGTCGTGAAGAAAACCGCATTTAAAATCACGCGTGTCGGCGAATTAATCGGTCAAGAAGCGTCAAAAATGCTGAATATTCCGTTCGGTATTTTAGATTTATCACTGGCACCAACACCGGCAATCGGTGATTCCGTTGCTCGTATTTTAGAAGCGATGGGTTTAAGTGTATGTGGTACACACGGCACAACAGCTGCGTTAGCATTGTTAAATGATGCGGTGAAAAAAGGCGGTATGATGGCGTCTAGCTCTGTAGGTGGTTTAAGCGGTGCATTTATTCCGGTTTCGGAAGATGAAGGTATGATTGCAGCCGCAGAGCGCGGAATCTTAACTTTAGATAAACTAGAAGCGATGACGGCAGTTTGTTCGGTTGGTTTAGATATGATCGCCGTACCGGGAAAAACACCGGCACATACTATTTCCGGTATTATCGCTGATGAAGCGGCAATCGGTATGATCAACAGCAAAACCACAGCGGTGCGTATTATTCCGGTCACCGGTAAAGATGTTGGTGAAAGCGTGGAATTCGGCGGCTTACTCGGTTATGCGCCGATTATGCCGGTTAAAGAAGGATCATGCGAAGTATTTGTGAATCGTGGCGGACGTATTCCGGCACCGGTTCAGTCAATGAAAAACTAATTTAACACATAGAGCAAGCGGTTAAATTTTGCAATATTTTTGCAGAATCTAACCGCTTTTTTATCGTTTAAAACGGATGATTAATACAAACCATTTGAACATGACCTAATTGGTTAGGTATTAATTCGTAGAGATAAAAATCATCGTTATCAATTCTAAGTTCTTCGGACAGAATAAAGGTCTTGTTATATTTAGCGAGTACATAATACATCTTGTGATCGACCTCTAGCATATCAAAACGGGTTTTAAAGTTTGGGCGCAAGTAACCGACCAGAAAGGCAAATAATACGAAGTAAGCGTAGGTAGAAATCATCACATAATTTTTGTGACTTTGAACAAAGTTAATTGCCGTATGAACATTGATATTACTAATATGGCGATTAATCGGGTTGCGGAATAAAAGTGTAGAACCTAACACGGTACAGAAGTAGGCAATTACTGATAGTTGATAAATTTTACCAGTAATTAAAACGGTTACGATTAAAATAGGTAAGAAGGTTACTGCACATAAAACGCCTGCGCGTACCATTTTTATACAAGCTTGACTGAGATAGGGTTTGGCTTTTACTAATAAGAATAAACCGATTAAATAGGTGGAACAAAGTATTAAAGTGACATATAACACATAGCCTAAACTACGAGCTACGTTACCTGCGCCGACATCAACATACCACCATGAAAATCCATAGAAGTAAGCTTGTGCCCATCCGTATGAATAAGCTGCTGACCAACTAAGCGCTCCAAGAAAAGCCATTGAAAGAGAAGAAGAGACAATTTTGTTGATAATTCTAAGCATCCGTTTCGAGTACCTCGTATCGATCAAAAAAGAGGCTATAAATTATATTTCAAAATTTACAATTGTTCAATAATAAATCAGATTTTTTCAGTAATTGTTAAAGATTAATAATGATTTGTATATGATTTTTAGATTTTTGTCAAATATTAGATAAATAATATGGTGCTAATAAAATCGTATTAGCACCATGATTTTATGGGAATATGATTAGAGGTTTTTAGGTTTGCTCACCATAATTTCTATCACTTGGCGATCAGTATATTGCATACTGCGAGAAGCTATTGCACAAAGGTTGTTGATTGAACGGTCAATTTGATGCTCAACAATTCCCTCATTACCAGTTACTTGCGTATCATCCAACGCCATTAAAATCGATTTATAACTTGAACTGACACTGGTTGATACTTTCATGGCACAACTGTTTGCCGCACCATCACAAATAATGCCGCTGATGTCGCCGATCATGCTGCTGATCGCCATACTGATCGCTTCAAATTTACCGGTTAATAACCATGCTACACCGGCACAGCTGCCCATGGCTGCGGTGGTTACCGCACATAATGCGGAGAGCTTAGGTAATTTACTATGGATATAAATCGCCATTAAATGCGAAAGGAATAACGCGCGAATTTGTTGTTCTTCCGTTACGCTTAAATGACGAGCCACCACCACTACCGGCATGGTAGCAGTAATCCCTTGGTTACCCGAACCGGAATTACTCATCGCCGGTAAATTTGCTCCCCCCATACGTGCATCGCTGGCAGCGGTGGTTTCAATCACGATACGATTGAGCAAATCATCGCTAATTAATCCTTTGCCGATTTGTTTTTGCAAAGTTCGTCCGATATGTAAACCGTAATCTTGATTCAGTCCTTCCTGTGAAAGTGCGCTATTTAAAATTGCCGCCTGTTGAATAAAACGAATCTTTTCTAATTCTACATTTAAGGAAAAATCATAAATATCTTTCGCCGTAAGGTTAGCAAAAACATTTTCCGCGTGCTCATTTTCAACTACACACGGTTTGGAAAACAGTAATTCGCCGTTTTTCTCAATATAAATGACATTGGTATGGTGAGCGGCAATACGTACTTTTACCTGCTGATCCGCATTAAAGAGTGTCGCTTCAGAATAGAGAATATGTTCAGTGTCGGAAATGCTGACTTCGATTTTATGATCATTGATCATTTGTTTTGCCAGTGCTACTTGTTCAGTGGTAATGTGCTTTAAGACTTCTAAACCACCGTTCGGATCGCCACCAATTGCACCAATTGCCGCCGCCATCGTTAAGCCGACCGTACCTGTACCGGGTACGGTTACACCCATGCCGTTTTTCATCAAATTAGGTGAGACTTTGGCTTCGATACGATCCGGCAATGAGCCTAAATATTGTCGGGCAACGGCAGATGCTAATGCTAAAGAAACAGGTTCGGTGCAGCCTAACGCAGGTACAACTTCTTGTTGCACGGTAGCTAAAATCGCTTGTGATAATTCGTTATTTATATTCATTATTTTTTATCCTGTCACACTCATTTAATTGCTTATCTTAACGATAGGCGAAAAGGTTATTATTAGAACAAAATTTTACACAAAATGCTGTACAATATTCATTCGTTTAATAAACTTGAACTAATATTTTATTATTCAGTCTTAGAATTCAGCTCAAGTTGAGTTGACCTCTCGAGACTTTTCCCTTTTTGGATATCCGCAACTTTTATAGGAAGCAAAAATTATGAAATCATTAAAAACTCTTTTAGCATTAGGTATTGCAATGACTGTTTCGGCAGCTTCATTCGCTGAGGTGGCAAACCCGTTAACTTCGGTAAACGATAAAGCCAAAAGTGCCGTAAGCAATCAAGTGACGCAAGCAAAAGTTTCGGTAGCAAGTAAAGCGCCTACCGCAAAAGAAGCATTAGCAACAGCTAAAACACAAGTGACTGACAAAGTGACGGCGACAAAAGAAAACTTAGCTAAAGCGAAAGTGTCTGCAACTGATAAAGTAACCAATGCAAAAGAGGCGTTGAATACGTCTAAAGTGAGCAAAGCAAACGCATTAGATGATGTGAAAGCAAGTACGAAAGAAAAAGTGAGAGAGGTTAAAACACAGGCTGCGGAAAAAACAACGGTAGCGGCTAAAACGTCAACCGTAAAAGTACCAGCAGCGAAAAAAGTAAACGTAAATATGGCAGATGCGAAAACGTTACAAACAATAAGCGGTATCGGTGAAGTGAAGGCTCAAGCCATTATTGATTATCGTAACAAAGTTGGCAAAATCAAAAACGCCGCAGAATTATCAAACATTTCCGGTATTGGTGAAGCAACCATTCAAAAAGTTGTGCCGTATTTAAGTTTCTAATTTAAACTCAATACGAATCAAGCGGTCGGATTTAGCAAAAAATTTGCCAAATTTGACCGCTTTCTTTGTTATCAGGCTTGTATTTTCAAAAATTACCCCCATAACATTGAACATCTTTATATTTTTTAACAAAAAAGGAAACAACAAATGGCATTAGATTTCAACGCGGTTGCTTTAGAAAGCACAGAAGCAAAAGGTGGCTACGGTATCGGTTTACAAATCGGTCAACAATTATTAGGTAGCGGTATGGAAGTGGATGCCGAAGCGGTTGCACGTGGTATCAATGATGTATTAAATCAAAATCCACCGGCAATTGACCTTAACGAAGTGACTCAAGCGTTACAAGAGTTAGGTGCTCGTGCGGAAGCGGCGCAAGCGGAAGCATTTAAAGCCATTGAAGCAGACAACAAAGCATTCTTAGAAGAAAACAAGAAAGCAAAAGGCGTTGTGGTTACTGAGTCTGGTTTACAGTATGAAGTATTAACGGAAGGCTCAGGTGCAAAACCAACAGCAGACAGCACGGTTCGTGTACATTACACCGGTTCTTTAATTGATGGTACGGTATTCGATAGTTCAGTAAAACGTGGTACTCCGGCAGAATTCCCGGTTGGCGGCGTAATTAAAGGTTGGACGGAAGCGTTACAATTAATGACAGTCGGTTCAAAATGGCGTTTAACTATTCCACAAGAGTTAGCATACGGTGAGCGTGGCGCAGGTGCATCAATTCCTCCGTTTGCAACCTTAATTTTCGAAGTGGAATTATTAGATATCCTATAATTTGCAAAAAAACGGCGGAATTTGACCGCTTGTTATAGAAATCCAAGCCCCGAGCAAACTCAGTTCGGGGCTTTTTTACATCTAAATTGACAATGGAAGAAAAAAGGCTAGAATTTATACGTCTTTTGACATCATTTATTTATATCGCAAGTTTTGTGTATAGGAAATGAGCAAATCCAATCGTCGCTTTAGGCGCAATTCTATTTATTCATCGTTATACCTGCTTGCCTTTCTTCATATTTTGCTTAGGAAATTTTATGTTAGAAATTTGGCAACAATTCAAACAAGATTACCTGATTAGATTTTGGAACCCGACTGCGGCGGTTATTGCTGCAGGTATTCTTTCTGCCTATTATTTTGGGCTAACCGGCACATATTGGGCAGTGACGGGAGAATTCACTCGTTGGGGCGGAGAAATTCTAGAGTCTATGGGGGTAAATGTCTCAGACTGGGGCTATTACAAAATAATTGGTTTAGACGGTACGATCTTCAGCCGCATTGACGGGTTGATGATTCTGGGGATGTTTGCCGGCTGTATTGCCGCTGCGTTATGGGCAAACAATATCAAGATTCGGATGCCGCAAAATCGGATTCGTATTGTGCAAGCTTTAATCGGCGGCGCATTAGCCGGCTTTGGGGCGCGTTTAGCCATGGGTTGTAATTTGGCTTCGTTGTTTACCGGTATTCCTCAGTTTTCATTACATGCTTGGTTTTTCACCTTAACCACCGCAATCGGTGCTTATGTGGGGGTGAAATTTACTTTACTACCGATATTTCGTCCGCCGTTGAAACTCAAAAAAGGCGCGGGCAAAGTAGAGCACGCGGATCCTCAGCAAGCTAAACGCCGTTTTAGATTCGGTATGTTGATCTTTTCGATTTGGTTAATCGCTTCTTTATATGTGATGCAAAATTCAATCAAATTAGGTTTTGCGATGCTATTCGGTTTGGGCTTCGGTTTGTTAATTGAACGGGCGCAAATTTGTTTTACTTCCGCCTTTCGTGACTTGTGGGCAACCGGTCGTGCTTATATGGGTAAGGCGATTATTTATGGCATGTTGATTAGTACGATTTGTGTGTTTAGTTATATTCAGCTTGGCGCGAATCCGAAAATTATGTGGGCGGGGCCAAACGCAGTGATCGGTGGCTTGTTATTTGGATTCGGTATTGTCGTTGCCGGCGGTTGTGAAACCGGCTGGATGTATCGAGCGATGGAAGGACAAGTTCATTTTATGTGGGTGGGTGTCGGTAATGTCGCCGGCTCAACCTTGCTTGCATATTGGTGGGATAGTCTCGCACCGGTATTGGCGTTAGATTATGAAAAAATCAATTTATTGAAATCATTTGGGCCTATCTCGGGGTTATTACTCAATTACGGCTTAATGATTGCTTGTTTAGTGTTTGTGGTTTGGTGGGAAAAACGCTTTATTCGCAAAGCAAAAGCTCGCCTGGCAGCAACTCAGCGTGATACAACGGCATAACGCTTGTCGTAATTAAGAAATAAGGAAAACATTATGGCTTTTACAGTAATTCAACAACAAGATAAGCACCCTTCGGAAATTACACCGGATTACACTTTGGATATGCTCGGTGAACCTTGCCCTTATCCGGCGATTGCAACTTTAGAAACGATGCCGACGTTAAAATCAGGTGAAGTGTTGGAAGTGTTAAGTGATTGCGCTCAATCGATTAATAATATTCCCGTAGATGTTAAAAATCACGGTTATACCTTGTTAAGCGTGGAGCAGGACGGACCGACTTTACGTTATTTAATTCAGAAATAGCTGATAAAAAAGCGGTCGAATTTGCAAAAAATTCTGCAAATTTGACCGCTTAAACACACACAAACTCAAAAAAGCTTATTGACCGTAATACGCATTCGCACCGTGTTTGCGTAGGTAATGTTTATCAAGTAATTCTTGTTGCATTGAACCGATGTTCGGACGGATTTGGTGGCTAACGAAGTTCATATACGCCACTTCTTCTAACACCACGGAATTATGTACCGCATCATGCGCATCTTTACCCCAAGTGAAAGGTCCGTGTGAGTGGACTAATACGCCCGGTACCATATCCGGATTAATACCACGTTTACGGAAGGTTTCCACGACCACTTTACCGGTTTCTAATTCGTACTCGCCGGCAATTTCTTCCGGTGTCATACGACGTGTACAAGGCACTGAACCATAGAAATAATCCCCTTGTGTTGTGCCTAACGCAAGAATATCTTCACCAGCTTGCGCCCATGCGGTTGCATGGCGTGAATGGGTGTGTACTACGCCGCCGATATTCGGGAATTGACGATAAAACTCTAAATGGGTTGCGGTATCAGACGAAGGTTTTTTATCGCCGAATACTTTGTTACCTTGCAAATCGACAAACACGATATCTTCCGGCTTCATTGTTTCATATTCCACACCGGAAGGTTTAATTGCAACGTAACCGGTTTCACGGTCGATTTCACTCACGTTGCCCCAAGTGAAAGTGACTAATTTGTATTTTGGTAATTCAAGATTTGCTTTAAATACGCGATCACGCATTGCCAGTAATTTTGGAGATAATTCTGTTAACATTGGAAACCACCCTCTTTCATTTTTTGTTCAATCCAACGGCGAGCATTAATAATTTCTGCAATTGGCTCTTCCGCTTTTTCCGTCCACATTTCAATCAAGAACGCACCGCGATAATTTAATTTGGCGAGAATTTCAAAGAAGCCTTTAAAGTCAACACAGCCGTCACCGAACGGCACGTCACGGAATTGTCCTTTACACGTTTCGGTCACTTTATACGTGTCTTTTAAATGAATCGCCGAGATTTTATCGATGCCTAAGGCAAATTCCGCTTCAATATCATCATTCCAAGCCGAAACGTTGCCGATATCCGGATAGACGGTAAACCATGGTGATTTGATAATTTCGTCCCATTTTTTCCAACGTTTAATCGAACTCATAAACTTGGTATCCATAATCTCGACTGCGAGAGTAACTTGGTTACTTGCCGCCAGCTCGGTTGCCCATTCTAAGCCTTGTTGGAAACGTTCAATCGTGCCTTCATCTTGTTCTTCGTAATACACGTCGTAACCGGCTAATTGAATGGTACGAATACCTAAATCCACCGCAAGTTGGATTGCTTTTTCCATGATTTCATAGGCTTTTTGACGTGTAGCTTCGTCACGAGATCCGAACGGAAAACGGCGGTGACCGGATAAACACATTGACGGAATTGTTACACCGGTATTGATGATCGCTTTCACTAATTCGATACGTTGTTCTTTTGTCCAATCTAAGCGAGCTAAGCGTTCATCCGTTTCATCAACAGACATTTCCACAAAATCAAAACCGCATGCTTTAGCAATAGAAAGCCTGTCTTGCCAAGAAATATGTTTTGGCAATGCTTTTTCATAGATACCGAGTTTATGTTTTCTCATATTCATCCCCTGGTTTGAATGATGCTTTTGGTAAAAAATCAGGTAAATTTAACCGCTTGTTTTGATGGTTTCTCTAAATGTTACTATGCAAGGATTACTTCCAGTCCTTTATCTCGAATCGCTTGAATGATTTTCGGGTCAGCTTCTTTGCCGGTGATCAGTAAATCGACCTGACTAATCTCTCTAAACAGCATACCGATTTCCGTGCCGAGTTTGGTGCTATCTAGCAATACCACGTATTTATTCGCTTTTGATGACATTTGCGCTTCGGAATTAGCGATAATCATATCGGTTTTAAATAAACCTTCATGGGTAAAGCCTTTTCCGCTGGTAAACATAATATTTGCCGCATAAGTAAATTCATTTTGTTGATTGAGCGATAGGGTGATTTTTTTATTTTTATTGTATTGTCCGCCCATGATCACGATATCTTCGTGTTGGTGCTCGATCAGATAATTCGCAAGCGGTAGAAAATTGGTAATAATTTGCAATTTTTGGCCGCATAAAGCCTGCCCGAGCAATTGCATGGTCGAGCCGCATGTAAGAAGAACGCTATCACCTTCTCGGCATAATTTACTGGCTGCTTCGGCAATGCGGCGTTTTTCTTCAAAATTATTAATCGGTTTGTCTTTTTCTAGCGAGTGATGCGGTGTGATTGCTTCAGCACCGTTACGCACTTTACGTAATTTTTTCTGTTCGCTTAATTTATTAATATCTCGTCTGGCGGTTGCCGGCGAAATATTTAAAAGATTCATAATTTCCAAGGTAGAAAGCATTTGTCTTGCTTCTAACATGGCTAATAATTTCTTATGTCTAAAACTTTCATTCATGACTATTTCCCTTTTCATTCTTATCACGTTTTAAATCATGAACAATTACTAAAGAAGCCACTCCTAATTAGAATTAAGAGTGGCTTTACTTCAATTAAAGCATAGATTTAAATTGAATATTTGGTTCTTGCTCGAAGCAATCATCAAAGCCACGTGGGTGGTGATACTCAATTAAGTCTTTATCGCGCGGATAAACATATTTACCACCAACTTCCCAAATAAATGGATGGAATTTGTATTGTAAGCGATCTTTACGCATACGCCATAAATCAATGATTTCTTGCGTACTTGCCATAAAGTTTGTCCAAATGTCGTGGTGTACTGGAATAATGACTTTCGCACGTAAACATTCCGCCATGCGGAGTAAGTCGATAGAAGTCATTTTATCTGCGATACCCACCGGGTTTTCACCATAGTTATTTAACGCTACGTCAATATCGAATTCTTTACCGTGTTTCGCAAATTGGATTGAGTAGTGTGAGTCTGCACCGTGATAGATATTACCGCCCGGTGTTTTGAAAACGTAGTTTACCGCTTTGCGACCCATTTCTTCGTCAGACGGGCATAAACCTTTTAATTCGCCGCCACGTTCTTCTGCACCTTCCACCGGTAAGGTCACTAAACAAGTACGGTCGAAAGAATCTAATGCGTGAATTTCTACGTCTTTAATTTTTACGACATCACCCGGTTTTACTACAATGATACGATCTTCCGGCACGCCCCATTTTTTCCATAATTCACCGCAGTGCCATGGACCAACAAATTTCACATGATTTAACTTAGGATTGTTTACGATAGCTGCTGCAACGTTTACATCAATATGGTCGCTGTGATAGTGAGACGCAAGAATAAAATCCACTTCGTTAATTGCAAACGGGTCTAATACCATCGGTTGCGCACGTAGATTCGGTTGTAATTTACGCACACCCGCCATATTCGCCATTTGATGACCACGCACCATATCTTTTACTTTTTTAGTAGACTTACCACGACTACACCATAAGTCCATACAAATGTTTGCACCTGCAGGTGTTTTAATCCACACGCCTACGCAACCTAGCCACCACATTGCGAAGTTACCTTCCGGTACCACTTCTTCTTCAATTTCTTCGTTTAGCCAAGTACCCCATTCAGGGAAGGTAGAAAGAATCCAACTTTCACGTGTGATTTCATTAACGTTCGCCATAGTAAACTCCTAGTTTGTGTAATAAGGAAAAGATGAAAGATTTAATCAAGTGCAATCATAAATAATCATATTTTTTTGTAAAACGCTTTTTGTTAAAAATGTGATCTACCTCTAATTTTTTCGTCGATTCTGCATAGATAGGAATTGTTCTTATTTTTCTTGTGTTTTCTGTAAAATTTAACAAACGGTTGCTTTCTAATAAAATCAATGAGTTATTTATTTTTGTGGTGGAAGGGGAGGAAAATGGATTATACATATTTTTAACAAATGAACACGAAAATCACGAAAATGAAAAATAAAATGTGATCTTGCTCACAAATAATCAAAAATAATCTTTTTTGAGGTGCAATAACTGTTTATCATTTGTTCTGTAGGTATAAATATGCCTATATATTTTAATCTTTAACTTAACCAATCTAAAAATAACGAGATCTTCCAAATCTCATCATTCTTACTCAACATATAAAAGAGAGGCTCACTATGGATACAGTAATGAGTATCTTTATGGCAATCAATGACCAGATTCTTTCGAAAGCGCCGTTGTTACTCGGTCTTGTCGCGTGTATCGGTTACATTTTCCTAAAAAAAGATTCAACTACCATTCTTAAAGGTACCATTAAAACGATCGTCGGTTTTATGTTGGTACAAGTCGGTTCAGGTACGCTTGTACAAAACTTTAAACCGGTTATTGAAGGCTTATCTAAATATCACAACCTAAAAGGTGCGGTGATTGACCCATATACAAGTTGGCAAGCCACAATGAGTACTATGGGGGATGCTTATGCGTATGTGGGCTATGCGGTAATTTTAGCCTTATTCCTTAATATCCTACTTGTATTATTCAGACACTTTACCGGTATTCGTACCATTATGCTTACCGGTCATATTATGTTCCAACAAGCAGGCTTAGTTGCAGTAGTGTTCTGGGTACTCGGCTCAAAACCGTGGGAAGTGGTTGTATATACCGCAATCATTATGGCGCTCTATTGGGGTATCTTCTCTAATATGATGTACCAAGCAACCCAACAAATTACCGGTGGTGCGGGTTTCTCTATCGGTCACCAACAACAATTTGCGTCTTGGTTAGCGGCAAAAGTTGCACCGAAATTAGGTAAAAAAGAAGAAACGGTTGATAAACTCAACTTACCTAAATGGTTACATATTTTCCATGATAGTATCTCTGCAACAGCAATCGTGATGACGGTGTTCTTCGGTATTATCCTGATGTCATTCGGTTTAGATAACCTACAACAAATGGCAGGTAAAACGCACTGGACAATTTACATCTTTGAAACCGGCTTAAAATTTGCGGTGGCAATCCAAGTTATCGTGCTTGGTGTGCGTATGTTCGTAGCGGAATTATCTGAATCATTCAAAGGGATTTCTGAACGTTTAATTCCAAATGCAGTATTAGCGATTGACTGTGCGGCAACTTATGCATTCTCGCCAAATGCGGTGGTATTCGGTTTCATGTGGGGTGCTATCGGTCAGTTTGTTGCGGTGGGCGGATTAATTGCTTATCAACAATTCGGTGGTGGTGACGCTTCAGCTGCGGTATTAATTATTCCGGGCTTTATCCCGATGTTCTTCTCTAATGCGACAATCGGTGTATTCGCAAACCATTTCGGTGGTTGGAAAGCGGTGATGAAAATCTGTTTCGTGATGGGTATTATTGAAGTACTCGGTTCTGCATGGGTAGTAAGTTTAATTACCAGCACAGAAGGTGGTGCAGGCTTTAACGGCTGGATGGGTATGGCGGACTGGGCGTTATTATTCCCACCGATTATCCAGGGTATGTTCTTTAGCCCGACCGGTGCAACTTTCGTATGTATCGTGTTAGCGCTTGTATATATGGCATTTGCGGGCAAACAATTACGTGCTGACGAAGCAAGAGCGAAAGCAGAAGGCAAAACCGTAGACCAATTATACGGTTTCGGTGAACCGGCGGAACAAGAAGCTGAACCGGCTCAGACTATGGAAAGCAATGTAGAAGGTGATGCAAAAGCGGTGCGTATCTTAGCGGTATGTGGTTCAGGTCAAGGTTCATCAATGATGATGAAAATGAAAATTAAACAATACCTTGATAAACGCGGTATTCCAAATGTGATGGATTCATGTGCGGTAACCGACCATAAAGGTAAAGTCGGTTCGGTAGATATCATCGTATGTTCTAAACACTTACAAAATGAGATTGTGGCCAATGATCATATCTCGGTATTAGGCGTACAAAATATGTTAAATCCGAATACCTTTGGTGAAGAGTTATTGGCTCTTATCAAAAAATATCAATAACCCTCAAGGCCACCTTCCAAGAAGGGAGGTGGTCACCTCGATTTAAACCTATCCAACTTAAAGGAAGTAAAGCTATGTTAAAAGAATCGCTTATCGAAAATAACTCAATCCTTTTAAATCAAAGTGCGGCAGATTGGAAAGCAGCGATTAAATTAGGCACAGATGTTTTAGAAAAATCAGGTGCGATTGAACCTCGTTATTACACCAGTATTATTGAAAATATTGAAAAAATGGGGCCTTACATCATTCTTGCACCGGGTCTTGC
Organism: Actinobacillus equuli; assembly: GCF_900636745.1. Taxonomy (NCBI): domain Bacteria; kingdom Pseudomonadati; phylum Pseudomonadota; class Gammaproteobacteria; order Pasteurellales; family Pasteurellaceae; genus Actinobacillus; species Actinobacillus equuli. Next base: position 1,288,953 of record NZ_LR134310.1, read on the forward strand.
GATGCCGCATTCTCGCCCGGAAGAAGGTGTTATTAAAACCTCGTTCGCCTTAGTGACCTTAAAAGAGCCGGTTTATTTTGATGGCGAAGATGAGCCTGTTTCGGTATTTGTCACCTTAGCCGGTAGTGATTCGGATAAACATATGGAAGGTTTAATGGAAATTACCCAAGTATTGGATGATCCGGAAAGTGATACGGGAGTCGATTTAGCCAAAATCTTACGCTGCCAAACTAAAGAAGATGTTTATGCGGTGATTGATCAAGCGTTGGCTGGCTAGAAATTTCCTCTCTCTGCTTGTTTCGCTCAACGCTTTAACAAGCGGTCTCTCTCCCGCCAGCGGGAGAGTGGAATAAAGTACCATTTAAAAATTCGTAAAAGGAACAAAATATGTCAAAACCATTACTTCAAATTGCATTAGATTCATTAAGTTTAGAAAAAGCGGTTGCAGATGCAAAACAAGCGGAAAGTGTAGTAGAAATTATTGAGTGCGGTACGATTCTTGCCTGTGCAGAAGGGATGAAAGCGGTTTCAACTTTACGTGCGTTACACCCGAACCATATTATCGTATGTGACTTAAAAACCACGGACGGTGGGGCGATTTTAGCGAAAATGGCATTTGAAGCGGGCGCAGACTGGTTAACGGTTTCAGCAGCAGCACATCCGGCAACTAAAGCGGCGTGTAAGAAAGTAGCGGATGATTTCAATGCGGCACATCCGGAATTAAAAGTGAAGAAAGAAATCCAAATCGAAATTTACGGCAACTGGACAGTAGAAAAAGATGCGAAAGAATGGGTTGAATTAGGCGTAAAACAAGCGATTTACCACCGTTCTCGCGATGCGGAATTAGCAGGTAAGGGTTGGACGGCGGAAGACGTTGAGCTGATGAAACAACTTTCTGCACTCGGCTTAGAATTATCGATTACCGGTGGTATCGTACCGGAAGAAATTCATTTATTTAAAGAAATTAAAAATGCGAAGGCCTTTATTGCCGGTCGCGCTTTAGTCGGTGAAAAAGGAAAACAAACCGCCGAAGCGATTCGTGCTGAAATTGATAAATATTGGGCGTAATATTTAGTGTTGCGTTAAAGCATACAAGCGGTCGATTTGTGGAAATTTTTTGCTATGAATAACGCTTGTTCAAAGATTAAAACCCTCGTGCATCTATTCACGAGGGTTTTTATTTATATCTTATTTTGCAGCCAGAATTTCTTGACGAACAATCTCGGCCCCCGCGCTTAAGGCTTGCAATTTGCCACGGGCAACTTGGCGAGATAACGGTGTCATACCGCAGTTGGTACTAGGGTACAGTTTATCGGCATCAACGAACTGCAAGGCTTTTCTTAAAGTATCCGCCACTTGTTCTGGCGTTTCAATCTCGTTAGTAGCGACATCAATTGCGCCTACCATCACTTTTTTACCACGTACCAACTCGATTAAATCCATCGGTACACGAGAGTTCTGGCACTCTAAAGAAATAATATCGATGTTTGATTTTTGTAGTTTAGGGAAGCTTTCTTCATATTGACGCCATTCCGAACCTAATGTTTTTTTCCAATCGGTATTGGCTTTAATACCATAACCATAGCAAATGTGTACCGCTGTTTCGCATTTTAAGCCTTCGATGGCACGCTCTAACGCCGCAACGCCCCAATCGTTTACTTCATCAAAAAATACATTAAATGCCGGTTCATCAAACTGAATAATATCTACACCGGCTGCTTCTAATTCTTTTGCTTCTTGATTAAGAATAGTGGCAAATTCCCATGCTAATTTCTCACGGCTCTTGTAATGTCCATCATATAGCGTATCGATCATCGTCATTGGACCCGGTAATGCCCATTTAATAGGGCGGTCGGTATGAGCGCGTAAAAATTTAGCATCTTCAACAAAAACCGGTTTGGGACGATGCACTGCACCGACTACGCTTGGTACGCTGGCATCATAGCGGTTACGGATTCGTACAATTTCACGTTTGGTAAAATCCACACCCTCTAAATGTTCAATAAAAGTCGTCACAAAATGTTGGCGAGTTTGTTCACCATCACTCACAATATCAATGCCCGCTTGAATTTGTTCCTGTAATGAGATAAGTAACGCATCACGTTTTGCTTGCAGTAAATCATTGCCGGTTAATTTCCATTCTGACCATAATTTTTCTGGTTCGGCGATCCAAGAAGGTTTCGGTAAGCTGCCAGCGGTTGAGGTTGGTAATAATGTTTTCATAAAATTCTCTTTAACTCATTAAATTACTTCTGTTTTTGCCCAATTAGCCAGTAATTCACGATACGGTTTGATAAAGCATTCATTGGTAAATTCGCCTTGTTTAATCGCTAATTGCGTACGTTCTTCACGGTCATATTCAATGGTGGTCAATGAATAATCTTGGTAAGTTAAACTTGGTTGATATACTTGTCCTGCAACCGAGTTAGCATTGTAAATTTCTGGACGATAGATTTTTTGGAAGGTTTCCATTGTGCTGATCAAGCCGATTAACTCTAAATTAGAGTAATCGTTCAACAAATCGCCGGTAAAATAAAATGCATACGGGGCAACCGATTTGGGTGGCATAAAGTAGCGAACTTTCATTCCCATTTTCGCAAAGTAATCATCTGTTAATGAATAAGCATTTTGAGTATATTCCGTACCTAAAATAGGGTGGTGGTTAGTAGTTTGCGTATAAGTACGGGTACTCGCCACGCTTAAGCAGAATACAGGCGCTTTAGCCGAAATTTGTTGATAAGCTTTTGAATCGACTAATAATTTGAACAATTTACCGTGCAACTCACCATAATTAGCGGGCGCACTAAATTTTTCTTGGTTTTTATTATGGTTGATCAACCAGACACTAAAATCATAATCGCGTACATAAGATGAGAAACTATTGCCAACAATGCCATCAATACGTTGATTTGTGTGCTTATCCACAATGTAGGTTTTTAGCATTTCAATCGCAGGGAAATGTTCCTCTTGCCCTTCAATCACAATATCCGCAGACACAATTTCAACCTCAACCGCATAACGATCATTTTTCGGATTATCCCAATGAGCGAAATCATTAAAACGGTTATTAATCATACGTAAGGTATTGTGTAAATTTTTCTTACGATCTTCTCCTCGAGCGAGGTTGGCAAAATTTGTGGTTAAACGTGTGCTTTGAGCGGGGGCATAGTCTTCATCAAATCTCAGTGTTTTAATAGTGTAGTGAAATGGACTCATTATTACCTCTGTATTAAGCTTCATTGCTAATCGATAGAGGTAATCTATCTCATATTTGTTATGAATTAAAATGAAACATTTTCTTAACAAATATGAAATATATTCATAAATTATAAGCTTCATGAGTTAAGTGGATAATCGGCTATAATTAAAACAAAATGTATTTTTTGAATCACTTACTCATTTGGATTATGATACGACCAAATTCCTTGATGAAGGTGGCTAATATGAAACATTTTAAACTTACTTGTATCGCATTTCTTACGATGCTTTCCGCTTCGGCTCTTGCGAATGAAACCAATGATGCAGAGAACACTTGGGCGGACCAACAACGCAGTTCGATTCGTACTAAATTACACGATTGGTCAAACGGCATTAATGATTGGTTGGGTGAAACGGACCCAAGTAAACCGGCATCGGCAAGTTTACGTGTGATGTTAGACAATCAATGGAATAAGCATGATCGTTTTTCCTATAAACCGCGTGTGCGAGGCAAAATCAAATTACCGGTATTGAAAAAACATGTCAGCGTGGTATTTGGTGATGAGGATTTGGAAAACCAAGCACGTGATAAAAACCGTATTGGACAAAATTACCGTAATCTGCCTCGTGATCGTAATTATGACAGCCGCCAAGCTCGTAACGATAACGCATCTATCGGTTTACGTTGGTCGAATGAGATTAAGCGTTTAGGAATTGAAAGTGATTTGGACGGCGGTTTACGTTCGGGTGGTGATATCTTCGGGCGTTTACGTTTAAGTAAAACTTGGGAGATTACCGATAACTTCGGTACTCGCTTAGAACAAATTTATCGTTATGGTACCAATAGTAAACATTACCTCCGTACCAATTTAGAAAATCGTTATATTGATGGTGAAAACACCTTTATTATGAATCATTCTTTCTTGCAATATACGCATGATGTGGATGAAGAAACCAGGTGGGGCAATAGTTTGTATCGTCAGCATAACTTTGAACCGCTTAAACGTCTAAGTTACGGTATTTTTATGGGAGGACGTTTGGATAAGGGGTACTCAAAATTTAATTCCTATGGACCATTTATTAGTTATCGCCAACCAATTTTCCGCAATTGGGTATTTATTCAACCGGAAATCAGTTTTTATAACGATAAAGACAAAGACCGTAACCACTTCATTAATACCTTTATACGTTTAGAGGTTGTTTTTTAACTTTTTCCATATCAAGAAAAAGACTGCATAAAAATAATTATGCAGTCTTTTTTGTAAAGAAAACGGATTATTGCGCAAGCAATTCAGGTTTATCACCGTAAACAGGGACTAAGGTTTTCTCATAAGCCGCTTTTAATTTGCCGTTTGCTTTTAATTCGGCAATTTCTTTATTGATAGCATCTAACAGAGCTTGGTTGCCTTTTTGTACAGCTGGGGCGATTTGTTCCGTAGGACCGACACTGCCGATTGCCACGTCAAAAGTCGGGTTTTCTTTCGCCCACGCCCAGACTAACGCGTTATCGTGTGCTAATGCCACACCACGCCCGTCTTTAAGCGCATCAAAGGTTTCTGTGTTTTGGTCGAACTTTAACAGATTGATTTCAGGGTGATTTTTAGTGAAATAGGCATCGGCAGTCGTACCTTTATTGACTAATAAGGTTTTGCCTTCTAACTGTTTCAGATCGGTAATTAACGCCTCTTTCGGTGAAACGACACCTAACGCCACATTCATATAAGGAGCAGCAAAATCAACCACTTCGGCACGTTCCGGCGTTTTGGTAAAGTTAGCTAAAATCAGATCAACTTTATTCGATTTTAAATATTCAACACGGTTTGCCGCTTCGGTTAAGACAAATTCCACCTTATCCGGACTGCCGAGTAAATCATTGGCAATTTCTTTGGCAATTTCGATATCGAAGCCTTGGATTTTACCGTTTGCATCGACATAACCAAATGGTGGTTTATCGCCGAATACACCGATACGAATTACGCCGTTTTGTTTAATTTGCGCAATACTATCTTGAGAAGAAGATTGTGCGCTATTCCCATTGTCACATGCCGTTAAGGCAAAAGCGGCAATTGCGGTTGCCAGTAATGTTTTTAATGTTGTGTTCAGTTTCATAAAATACTCCTGTTTAAAATCATTGCTCGGCTAAAAGCCGTATTTTGTAAAATTTTAGCGAAATTGACCGCTTGCATATTGCAAATTAATAATCCATACCGGTTAAGAACTGTTTGGCTCGTTCGGTTTGCGGTTGACTAAAGAATTGATGCGGTGGCGCTTGTTCGATAATTACACCTTTATCCATAAAGATAATCCGATCCGCCACTTTTTCGGCAAAGCCCATTTCGTGGGTGACGATTAACATCGACATACCTTCTTCCGCCAGTTCCAGTACGACATCAAGCACTTCTCGCACCATTTCCGGGTCGAGCGCGGCGGTAATTTCATCAAGTAAAATCACTTCCGGATTCATACATAAGGCACGTACAATCGCAATACGTTGCTTTTGTCCGCCGGATAATTCTCGAGGGAAGGCGTTTTTTCGATCTAATAAACCAACACGGGCGAGTAATTTATCCGCTTGCGCCTCCACTTCTTGGCGTGAGCGTTTTTGCGCTTTGAGCGGGCCTAATAAAATATTCTCGATCACATTTAAATGAGCGAATAATTCGTAACTTTGGAACACCATACCGACTTTTTGGCGAGAGGCTTCCCAGCTTAAATCTTTGCCGAATTCACCGACATCTTGCATCACAATGCTGCCGCCTTGTTTTTCCTCTAAGCCGTTTACGCAACGTAGTAAGGTACTTTTGCCACAGCCGGACGGACCTAAAATCACCACCACTTCACCTTTGGCTAAGTCCAAATCTAAATTGGGAATTGCGACCGTTTCGCCATATTTTTTATGTAAATTACGGATAGAAAGTAACGCCATTTAGCTCTCCCATTTGTGTTCTAAGCGTGTTGCAAGTAGTGACAACGGATAACAAATCAGAAAATATAAAATAAAGATTAATCCATAGACAAAAAAAGAGGCGCTTGGGTTCGTCAATAACGCATTTTCAATGATTTGCTGTCCAACTTTAACCATTTCGATCACACCGATTAATGCGGCAAGCGAACTGGTTTTTACCATACGGGTAAACAGATTAATTGCCCCCGGTAATACACGGCGAGTACCTTGCGGTAATTCAATATATTGGAAAATCTGCCAACGATTTAAACCTAACGCTCGCGCAGATTCGATTTGATGTTTTTCAATCGAAGCTAATGCACCTCGTACTAAGTCGCCCATTTCGGCGATACCCCACAAGGTAAATACCCAAATACACACCCAGAAACCGCTGATATGCAGATTAAACCAAGTGGATAGCCCAAAGTAGAGCGCAAATAACCACACCAAAATCGGCACAATCCGAATAGTTTCTAAATAAAAGCGACAAACAGCACGCACTAAAATATTATTTGCTCGCATTAATAAGCCGAATAGTGTGCCGAATACCAAGGATAAACCGACCGAAATAAATGAAATCTGGGCGGTTAGCCATAAGCCTTGTGCGAGTCTAGCGGCATTTTGCCCTTCAAATAACCAATCAAACCCCATATTTGGCACTCCGTACTTTATTTTCAAAGTGGCGAGCTAGTAGTGAAATCGGCAATAAAATTACTAAGTAGCTGGCGAATAATAAGAACAAGGCTTCGTTGGTTTTGTAGTCCATACCGATAATATCTTTGGTGATAAACATTAATTCCGCCACAGCAACCGCACTGATCACGGAAGTTTCTTTAATTAAAAACAGGACGTTGGCACCGATAGCTGGGATGGATACCGCCCATGCTTGCGGAAAAATGACATAGCGAAATACTTGAAAACGGTTTAACCCAATCGCTTTTGCCGCCTCGGTTTGCCCTTTTGGTACTGCAAGTAAACCGGCACGTAACGCTTCCGCCATATAGCTTGCTCCAAGAAAAACTAATGCAATAATACCGCAGGTAAAACCGTCCCATTTAATGCCGATTTTCGGTAAGCCGTAATAAAGAAAGAAGAGTTGAATGAGCAGAGGAGTATTACGGGATAATTCGATATAACTGCGAGCTAACCGATTAAACGGTTTAACTTGATAAGCGGTAACAATGGCGATCAATAAGCCGAAGATCAACGACAACAAAATTCCCCAAAACGACAGTTGGAGGGTAATGATTGCCGCATCAATAAAGCGTGGGATCGCATGAACAACGTAAGACCAATTCATAGTAAATAGTAGGTGAGGTTAAGACAAAATGCTTAAAAAACTGATAAGGATTTTGGATCGAATTCAGCGGAAATGGAAAGGCTCAGAAGCTATTCTTTATAGCTTTTTGTTATGAAAAAGCCACCCAATTGGGTGGCTTTATTACTGAAATGAGAAGTTTGATTAGCGGTGCGGTTGTTCTAAAGGAATTTCCGCATCCGGCTCTTTGGTAATACGGTTACGTAAATCACGACGAATTACCTCAATTGTCCAGAACCAGAAGATATGACCGACTAATTCAGAAATGTGTTCGTATAAAGGCCATTCTGCAACAGGTGGTGTTAAACCTAATGCCGGGAATGTGATGTAGTGTACACAGATATTTGCGATGATACCTGCACCGATACCTTGCCAGAATTTGATTTTCGGGAACACTTCCGCTACTAAGCAGTAACCGATAGCAAACACTAATGAGAAAATCATATGTGTTACACCGATTGAGTTAAACGGGTGATCCGCAAAAGTAAATGCAACGGTGTTATAAGGGTCGATACCAATGTAATCACGTAAGAAAACTGCCGGTGGGTTTAAAACCGCACGTGAACATTGTGCTAATGCACCTTCCATCGCTAATGAACCTGAATTTAACGCATCTAAAACAGGTTGTGGACACGCTGCTTGGAATAAATCGATCGGGCTACGTGGTGGGAACGGATGTTCTGCACCCCATTTTACGAATGCTGAAATAATGCCGGCGATAATACCGATAAATACTGCTAAACCGTAACGACGACGATTAGGGTTAGTTTGTTCAAAAAGACCCATACTAATAATCCTATAAATGAAAATTAAGATGAAATTGATTTCTGAAATAGCATTTCAGAAATTACATATCATTTTCCGCCTAATTAATATAAATTGCAATCTAATTTACTGTGAAAGAAACCGCTTAAACGGAATTTTTTTAAGATTTAAAAAAATTCCGTTTATGTGTAATTTTAATGTTACTTGGTTGTTACAATTTTTTAACGTAATAGCATGACTTGCGGGATCTTATGTACACAATGGGCAACGACCTCTACTTCCGAACGATACCATTTTGCAACATTGGTTTGGCTTATAACTGCTTGCGGGCTGCCTTGTACTTGAATGGTACCTTCGGCTAATAGCATAAGTTGATCACCGTAAAGCGAAGCGAGGTTAAGATCGTGCAAAATGGCGCAAACACTTAACCCTCGTTCGTCACAGAGCTTGCGTAATAAACGCAAACAGTGTTGTTGGTGATGTAAATCGAAAGCGGAGGTCGGCTCGTCTAAAAACAATATTTTACCTTGCATATCAGGTTGCCATAGCTGTAATAATGCTCTCGCCAGTTGGATTCGTTGCTGTTCGCCACCGGATAAATAACGATATTGTTGTTTAAGTAAGGCATGGCATTCGGTTGCCACGACCACCTGTTCTATATCCTTATCGTGAATATGGCGCTGATAGCCGCCCATTCGGATCACTTCTTCCGCCAAAAACGGAAAGTTTATTTGGCTATGTTGCTGCATTACCGCTCGTTGGTTGGCTAATGCAAGCGGTCGAAAATCGGCTAAATTTTGCTGATTGAGCCGAATGTCGCCTGTGGTTGGCGGCAGATAACCGGCAAGCAATCGCAACAGGGTCGATTTGCCCGCGCCGTTGGCGCCGATTAACACACTGATTTCACCGGCTTTAAGCGAAAGATTTATCGACTGCAAAATCGTGCGCTCAGCAATTTGATAACTCAGATTTTTGGCGTTTAATACCTCAGATAAGCGGTCAAATTTGACATTTTTTTTGCAAATCATCGATTTTCCTTATATTTAATCACGAGCCATAAAAAGTAAGGTGCGCCAAGAAAGCTGGTCAGCATTCCTACCGGAATTTCCGCCGGTGCAACCATAGTACGTGCTAAGGTATCCGCCCATAACAATAGGATTGCACCACATACGGCGGAAGCGGGGATAACCCAACGATGATCCGCACCGAATTTAAAGCGTACCAAATGCGGAATCACTAAACCGATAAAGCCGATAGCACCGCTGACCGCTACGGCACAACCGACTAATAATGCACCGCTTAAGACCAACGCTTTTTTTAAACGTACGACATTCACGCCTAAATAATGTGCTTCTTCCTCGCCTAACTGCAGTAAGTTTAATGATCGGGCTAAGCTTAATGCAAAACAAGCAGTCGGAATCATCACACAACTTGCAACTATGAGCGGTTGCCATTGCGCTTGTCCAAGGCTGCCCATTGTCCATAAACTGAATTGGCGTAATTGTTGGTCATTGCTCACATAAGTCAAAATACCGACTAAAGAAAAACAGAGTGCATTAACCGCAATCCCCGCTAGCAATAATTTATTAACCGAAGCTTGCCCTTGATAACCTAACCAATAAATCAACGTAGCAACTAACATACTGCCGCTAAAGGCGACCAACATTGTGCCGTACAATAGCCATTGTTCCGGCAGAATATTCGGCAGCAAGATAAACAGTGCGACTGCTAAAGAAGCGCCGCTATTCACGCCGATTAATGCCGGATCAGCCATCGGGTTGTGAAACAAACCTTGAAATAAAGTACCGGCAATCGCTAGCCCGGCACCGACTAAGATCGCAAGTAAAATGCGAGGTAAGCGAATGTTTAACCAAATTTGCCACTGGCTATCGTCAAAAGTTAATTGCCACAAATCATGCCACGTAATCGAGAGTGCGCCGAGATTTGCGGCGATTATGCTACTTAATAAGAGCATAAAGATGCATCCGAATAACCAAATTGTTTTAGTCATGTCGCACCTGTTCGGCGGCTTGGCGCATTTTTAACAATTCGGTCGGTGTCGTTAGCGTGAAACCAAGAACGGCTAAATCATCTAGTACGATAACATTTTTCTTTTTAGCCGCAGGCGTTAGCGCCATACCGGGTAATGACCATACTTTATCGATCGAACCTAAACTCTCTAAGCTCATTTTTGTTAGTACCAATAAATCCGGACGTGCGGCGATGACACCTTCTTGTGAAATCGGCGAAAAACGAATGCTATTCTGCATAGCATTCGTGGCACCAATTAAGCGAATAATACTATCCGCCACCGTATTTTTGCCTGCCGCCATATAATTTGAACCCGCATGATTTAGGATAAATAAAATACGGACATCTAAAGGCGAAGTGGAAATCGCTTTCAGCTCATTTGCAAACTTTTCGGCTAATTTAACCGCTTGTTGCGGCTTGTTAACTAATTTTCCAACTCGTTGGATTTTTTGTATCACGCTTTCCGGTGTATATTCGAAAGGGACGCGTTCGACCGTCACCCCAGCACTTTTTAGTTGTTCAAAGACGACGGAAGGCTGGGCCACATCGGAACTGATCACTTTAGTCGGTTTTAGTGCCAAGATCCCTTCCACATTTAATTGACGCATATAACCGACATCCGGTAATTGTTGTGCGGCAAGCGGTGCGATACTAGTACTGTCTCGTCCGACAAGCGCCTGTTCAGCCCCCAATGCGTAGATAATTTCAGTGACATCGCCGCCAATGCTAACGATACGTTCTTGTGCCAGCGCCGGATTCAGTCCGATACAAGCGGTTAAAAAAGCCAAAAATTTTACCAGTTTCATATTGTTCTCCTGCTTGTTCCGCACTTAGAAACGAATTTCCGCACCGGCGGTATAGGTTCTACCACGTGCGGTATTACTGAATTTATATAGCCCGGTGTCATAGTCGTAATCTTCTTGAGTTGAAGAGTTATATGAATTAAGCGCATCCAGATAGTTTTTGTTCATCAAGTTTTGTACACCGGCTTTTAACGTCACGTGTCGGTTGATCTTATAGTTCGCGTAAAAATCAATGATCACCGGAATTTTCGGCAGTCTTTCAATTAACATTTTGCCGTCCGAATCAACACCTTCGATATGAACTCGATTCGCTTTACCGGTATATTTGAAAGTGGTGGCGAGCGTCAGTTTTTTCTCCAGTAATCGAGTGCCGAGTTCTAAGGTTGCATGATCTTTCGGTTGCACCGTATAAGATTCCGTACCAAACCCGCCGAGAATAATGGCACCGACAGAAGTTGGCTGCGTGGTTGCGCTACGAGTGTAGGAGAAATTGGTAAAGAATTGCTCTGCATCATAGTTGAGTTCCACTTCCCAGCCTTTGCTTTTTACTTTGTTTGGCGCATTCACATAAAGTTGAGCTTGCAAATCATCATCCGATAAGTTCAAGTCATTACATAAATGATTACCGCAACCGTAAAACGATTCTTTAAAGATATAGTCTTTAATATGTGAGTTAAAATAGACTACTTTTAGCCCTAACATATCGTTCTCGCTTAACAGTTTGTCTTGGGTAATGTTAAAGCCGACTTGGGCGGTTTTCGCACTTTCCGGGCGAAGAAACGGATTAACGCTTAAGCCATTACGACTGGTGTTGAATATTTCTTGAACATTCGGTGCGCGGGTCGTTTCAGCATATTCGATAAATGGTTCAAGCCAAGCGGTCACTTTTGCCGATAAATTTACCGAAGGATCGGCAGAGCTGTATTTTCGCTTCACATGTAAATGCCAAGAGGGGACGCAATAGATCGCATCATCAATATCGCATGCCGGTTTATCTCCGCTTAAACGATAGTGTGAATGGCTTGCGCCGGCTTTGAGGGTAAAAATGCCCGCCTCAAGAACACTATTCCAGTAGAACGATTTGATTCGCTGCTTGCCTTGCGGAGCAAAAGCCGCATTGGCGACCGCACCGCTGTTGTTACCGTTTTCATTTATCGGCAAGTCACGCACATATTTGTTATTGAATAGGTTAAAACCTAGCGCTAAATCCAATTTGCTATGCCCAAAATCAAATTTCGCGTTATTGTGAATATCGAATGTTCTTGCTCGGTTTAAGGTTGCCGCATCATCTAATGTCCATAAGGTTGCGCCTTGGTTGTAAACTTGAGTTGTTTTTGCATCCGATGCGAGTAGGTGTAAATTCAGCCACGGATGCGCATCGTATTTCGCTTCGAGCGCATTGGTGTAACTGTCGATTTCTCGTCCGGCTATGTTGTTATGATAAGCACGGCGAGAAACCTTTAATTCACTGTTCTGTTGCGGCTTAAAGGCAATTTTCGCTAAATAAGAACGTGGTTGTTGTTCTAATCCGCTAAGGTAGCTTGCCTCTTCTGAACGAGAACCGTCACCACGGCTATAGCTTTGAGAAAGTTTATGTTTACTCAATGCAAATAAACCGCTGAGACTACCGGCTTGTAACACATTGTCTTTGGCGGCAACGGCGATCATACCGTTGCGCCCTAAACCGTTCGAGCCGATATTCAGTTTGGTTAATGCACCGACTTTACGGTTTTCTAATAAAATGTCTTCCGCATCAAGGGTTTTAAAATTGGCACTACCCATTAATGCGTTTACACCGGCCGCACCGTCTGAATGCCCTTTCGCAACGTCAACACGTGTCAAAAAGTTTTGGTCGATTAATGCACCGAATTGACTCATCGGCCCGTTTCCCTCATGGAATTTTCCGCCGCCGTTTGCTGATGTACCGAGTTGCGTTTGTGGTACGCCGTCTACCATCATATTTACTCGCCCTAACCCGGTCATATTGCGAATATTCACGCTTACCGCACCTTGACCGGGATCGATTTGTGTATAAGCTCCGGCAATCGAACGTACTACGCTATCCAGATTCTGCATAGCATTTTCGCCGACACCTCGGCTGCTTGCCGCACCGGCTTTACCGTATGATTCGAAATTCGCATTAGTTTGGCTTTTTTCTAATACGTAAACCGGATCGAGTGCCAGATTTTGTTCCGTCGCCATACTCGGTAGGCTTGAGATACCGGCTAAACTACCGAGCAATAGTTGATTTAAACGATTTAATTTCATTCATTCTCCTTAGTTATTATGGTTGTTGTAAAAGTTACTCGGTAAACCAAACGTAATCGGCTTGCTGTAGCGTGACGGCTTCAGCTTCCGAACGTTGGCTTTTAAGCATTATTGAAATGGTTTTTGCTTTATTTTTGTGATCAAAGTCTTGTAAATGGAGCGGTACGGCTAGGTCTTTACGCACGTGATTATTACCCGCCACCAAGAGGGCATAAGCGGTCGAATTTTGCGTATTTTTTACCAACATTTCCGCCATACGGCGGTCACGAAATTGCTGTACGGTAACCGCTTTTTCTAAGATGTTCGGTGGTAACGAGTGATGCGCTTGAATCAGTTGCGCCAATTGCATTCGTACTTGTGGTGTAACAGAAATTGAGCCTCGTAACGGCTGCGCTCCCGCATATAAGGTCTTTACTTCAGTTTCAGTTAAATTAGCGGCAATTAACGGTATCGTTGAAGACAAACGGCTAATGATTAAGTCTTGATATTGATGCCAATCCCAGTGCTTCCAGCCGATTTGTGCCGGAACTTCTTCGGCTAACAATGTTGTTTGCTGTTGTTGCAATTGATTGATTTTTGCTTGTTGATCGACCGACAGCATTTCTAATATCACTGCGGCAAGCGGTCGTTTTTGCGCTAATTTTTGCACCAGATAAGTTTCGATTTGGTGATGCACGGGCTGGTTATGTTCTTCGCCGATTAACACATAAGAATAGGCGGGAAGTTTTTGCAATAACTCAGATAAGCGGATCGGTTGTTGAGTCTTCAAATCAACGATGTTGCCAAGTGAATGTAATTGTTGTTCTGAAAGTGGTTTATGAGCGCAACCAAATAAAAAAATGCTCAAAATGAGCAATAATGAAAATTTCTTTAGCATATAAAATCATTTTTATAATAATAAAAATGATTTGCATTATATTTTTAATCTAAAAAATTTCAAGAGAACGCTTATAAAATTTCTATGGAAATAAAATCCGATTTTCGTGTTATTTGAGTAAAATTTTGCAATGCAAACGTTTGCGTTATCCGCTATAATGGCAGAGAATTTTTTTATTTCTCAAATACGGAATCAACAATGACTGTACAAACCTTTCGTGGCTCTCCTGCCCTCTCTGAATTTCGTCTTAACCAATTCCAAACCAAGTTCCAACAAAATGCGTTACCGGTAAAATCGGTCTATGCGGAATATGTGCATTTTGTCGATTTAAATGCTGAACTTAGCGCAGCACAAACCGCTGAAATTAAAGAACTTTTACATTACGGTCCGACACTCACCGAACACGAACCGGTCGGTTTTTGTTTAATTGTGACCCCTCGTATCGGTACCATCTCTTCATGGTCTTCAAAAGCGACCGATATTGCGCACAACTGCGGCTTACAAGCGGTAAATCGTATCGAACGCGGTTTAGCTTACTATTTTGAATTCAGCGCAGAGCCGACAGCAGCGCAAATCGAAACCTTAAAAGGTTTATTACACGACCGTATGTTAGAAACGGTGTTAGATAACGAAGCGCAAGCGGCAAATTTATTTGCTCAACAAGAGCCTAAACCGTTTACCACCGTAGATATTTTAAACGGTGGTCGTAAAGCGTTAGAAGAAGCGAACGTGAACTTAGGTTTAGCGTTAGCGGATGATGAAATTGATTATTTAGTCGAAAATTTCACTGCTTTAAATCGTAACCCGAACGACATCGAACTTTATATGTTCGCACAGGCGAACTCGGAACACTGCCGCCACAAAATCTTTAATGCGGATTGGACGATTGACGGTCAAAAACAAGAAAAATCATTATTCAAAATGATTAAAAACACCTTCGAGAAAACGCCGGACTACGTGCTTTCAGCTTATAAAGATAATGCGGCGGTAATGGAAGGCTCAAAAGTTGGTCGTTGGTTCCCGGATCAAGACGGTCAATACCGTGCGCACCAAGAAGATGCGCATATCTTAATGAAAGTAGAAACCCATAACCACCCGACTGCAATTTCACCATTCCCGGGTGCAGCGACCGGTTCAGGCGGTGAAATTCGTGATGAAGGTGCAACCGGTCGCGGTGCAAAACCAAAAGCAGGTTTAACCGGTTTCTCGGTGTCTAACCTTGTGATTCCAAACTTTGAACAGCCGTGGGAAAACCCACTTTCAAAACCGAATCGTATCGCTTCAGCACTCGATATTATGATCGAAGGTCCATTGGGCGGCGCGGCATTTAACAATGAATTCGGTCGTCCGGCGTTATTAGGTTATTTCCGTACCTATGAAGAAAAAGTAAACAGCTTTGCCGGTGAAGAAGTACGTGGTTACCACAAACCGATTATGCTCGCAGGCGGTATCGGTAATATCCGTGCCGAACACGTACAAAAAGGCGAAATTCCGGTCGGTGCGAAATTAATCGTGCTTGGCGGTCCGGCAATGAACATCGGCTTAGGTGGTGGTGCGGCTTCGTCTATGGCTTCCGGTAAATCAAAAGAAGATTTGGACTTTGCTTCGGTACAACGTGAAAACCCGGAAATGGAACGCCGTTGCCAAGAAGTGATCGATCGTTGCTGGCAGTTAGGTGAAGACAACCCGATTTTATTTATCCACGATGTAGGTGCAGGCGGTTTATCAAACGCAATGCCGGAATTAGTTCACGACGGCGATCGTGGCGGTAAATTCGATTTACGTAAAATTTTATGTGACGAAAAAGGTATGTCACCGCTTGAGATTTGGTGTAATGAATCGCAAGAACGTTATGTATTAGCGGTTGCGCCGGAAAAATTAGCGTTATTTACCGAATTATGTGAGCGTGAACGTGCGCCGTTTGCAGTGATCGGTGAAGCGACCGAAGAGAAACATTTAACCCTTAAAGACGATCATTTCGACAATAACCCGATTGATTTACCGATGAATGTGTTACTCGGCAAAACGCCGAAAATGCACCGTGACGTTTCGTCAAAAACTGTTGAAAATCAACCGCTTGATAGCCAACAAATCCAATTAAAAGAAGCGCTACATCGTGTGTTACGTTTACCGGTTGTCGCAGAAAAAACCTTCTTAATCACTATCGGTGACCGTTCGGTAACCGGTATGGTGGCACGTGATCAGATGGTTGGTCCGTGGCAAATTCCGGTAGCGGACTGCGCGGTAACCACGGCAAGTTTAGACAGCTACCACGGTGAAGCAATGTCGATGGGCGAACGTGCGCCGGTTGCTTTATTAGATTTCGGTGCGTCTGCACGCCTTGCGGTGGCAGAATCGATCACCAATATCGCAGCGACTAATATCGGTGAATTAAAACGCATTAAACTTTCGGCAAACTGGATGTCGGCGGCAGGTCACGAAGGTGAAGATGCCGGTCTTTATGAAGCGGTAAAAGCAGTCGGTGAAGAGCTTTGCCCGGCGTTAGGCATTACAATTCCGGTGGGGAAAGACTCAATGTCAATGCGCACTACATGGGAAGAAAATGGTGAGCAAAAATCGGTAACTGCACCGCTTTCATTAGTGATTTCGGCATTCGCTCGTGTGGAAGACGTACGTAAAACCGTTACACCACAGCTACGTACCGATAAAGGCCTATCAAGCCTATTATTAATTGACTTAGGTGAAGGCAAAAACCGTTTAGGCGCAACCGCATTAGCGCAAGTTTACAAACAACTCGGCGACAAACCGGCGGATGTAGTCAATGTAGAAAGCCTCAAAAACTTCTTTAATGCAATGCAAACTTTAGTGGCGGAAGACAAATTACTTGCTTATCACGACCGTTCGGACGGTGGTTTAATTACCACGCTTGCGGAAATGGCGTTTGCCGGCAACTGCGGCGTAGAAATTGATATTTCAGCGTTAGGCGATGACGATTTAGCGGTATTATTCAACGAAGAGCTTGGTGCGGTTATTCAAGTAAAAGATGCGGATTTAGCTCGTGTGCGTGAAGTATTAAATGCACATAATTTACTGGGCTTAACCAAAGATTTAGGTACGGTACACGAAGACGATCGTTTTGTGATTAGCCGTGGCAGCCTCAAACTTCTTAACGAAAAACGTTCGGAATTACGTGGAATTTGGGCGGAATTGACCCATCAAATGCAACGTTTACGTGATAATCCGGAATGTGCCGACCAAGAGTTTGAAACTAAAAAAGACCCGAATAACAAAGGCTTATCGACTTTCTTAACCTATGATGTTAACGAAGATATTACCGCACCGTTTATCAATAAAGGCGTGAAGCCGACTATTGCTATCTTGCGTGAACAGGGTGTAAACAGCCATTACGAAATGGCGGCAGCATTCGACCGTGCCGGCTTTAATGCGATTGACGTACATATGTCAGACTTAATGGCGGGTAGAAGAAATCTTAAAGATTTCAATGCGTTAGTTGCGTGTGGCGGCTTTTCTTACGGTGATGTACTCGGTGCCGGCGGTGGTTGGGCGAAATCGATTTTATTCAACCCAATGTTGCGTGAACAGTTCAGCCAATTCTTTGCGAACCCGAACACGCTTGCATTAGGTGTGTGTAACGGTTGCCAAATGGTTTCAAACCTAGCGGAAATTATCCCGGGTACAGAAAACTGGCCACGTTTCGTACGTAACAAATCGGAACGCTTTGAAGCACGTGTCGGTTTAGTGAAAATCAACGAAACCAACAGCCACTGGTTCCAAGGTATGGCGGGTTCACATATGCCGATTGCCGTTTCACACGGTGAAGGTCAAGTGGAGTTCAAATCGGCACAACAACTTGCCGGTTTAACCGCACAAAAACTTGTGATCGCACAATATATCGACAACAACTTACAACCGACCGAAGTTTACCCGGCTAACCCGAACGGCTCGGTAAACGGCATCACCGCAATTTCAAACACAGACGGACGTGTAGCCATCATGATGCCACACCCAGAACGTGTTTACCGCGCAGTATCTAACTCTTGGTGTCCTGATGATTGGACAGAAGATGGGGCGTGGATGAGATTGTTTAGAAATGCGAGGGTGGCACTTAAATAATTAAGTGTAAATTGATGAGAAAAGGCAACTACTAAAAGGTGGTTGTCTTTTTTACTTTTATATTTTGATCTATTTTTAGATAATTTTATTTTTATTATTTAAAGGATATTGTTTTATGGTTGTATTATTACATTTTATATTAGCTTTATTTCTATTTTTAATAACTAATTGGTTTGGAAAAAAATCTGTAGATTATGGGTATTATGAGTTTTCATTTTATGAACAAGAATATAATACTGTATTTGATCTATTGTATAAGTCATTTAGCCCTGTGGTCTTTATATTTATAGCATCATTGTTATTTCATAAATTAGGGTTTGATTCATGTATTATTGATATATATTATGTCGTGGTGTATAGTTTTCTAATTAGAGTGACATATATTATTGTCATGGGGAGACATAGCATAACTGACTGGAAAACCATATTTCTAATTAGTGTGGTTTCTACAAGCATATCATATGTAGTATATAATGAATTTTTATTAACTAAAGAGTTTTTAATACCATCAAAGGAAGATATAGCAACTGCATTATGGTTTGGTTTTATAGGATATATTTATAAAACATTAAATACAATATCTAATAATGGTGATAGCTATGAGAGAGAACAAAAATATATTTTGAAAATGAAGAGTGATTTTTCTTATCGTTTTGATTATGTTGTTAAGGAATTAACTTCTTCTGAAAAAGAAACAAATTTAATTTATTCCATTATGATTTATGAAAACTTTAATAGAGGCCTAGTTATAAGATTTTTGGAAAGAGTTTTATTCTTTACTAGATGTATAAAAACTACTGGTGTAATGCAAGTAAATAGCCCAAGTAAATTATCTGATATCGATAGTATAAGGATAGGAGGAAATATTTTAATATTAAAATATAGAGAAATACTTTCTTCTGAGAAGAATGAATATAATGCAATAAGAGAAAGTATCAAAAATTATAATCCTGACATACGATATATAAATAATGTAATGGAAATATATAATATATTAGATGAAGATCCTACTAACTAATATAAGTTTGTTTTTCCAATTATTGATGAGAAATAATTGGAAAAACTATTCAAAAAGAAAGTTAATCTATTTCGCTATCGTTACTAAGTAAAACAAGCGGTTAAATTTTCTTAAAAATTTGCAAAATATCAGGAAAATTCGACCGCTTGTTGTTATTCACTACCACGCACGAGCCGTACGTGGTTAGGAGGCTCTTCGAGCCTGTTGAGCCACGCTGTGGCTCTTGGTGAAAACCTTTAGCGAAATCAAATAGCTGTAAATACTGTTCTCGCACATTATTAAAATGTGATAGTGGTCACTTTTTTAGCGTGAGTTTTCATATATAGTCCGGTCAGATGAGTAAATTTTCTGATTGGGAGTATCAAATGAATATTTTTAAAGAAGCACCGGATCTTCCTATTACCAAAACAAAAGAGGAGATCGATAAAACCTATCGTTATTGGCGGATACAGTTAATGTTGGTCAGTTATGTCGGTTATGCAGTTTTCTATTTTACCCGTAAAGGTTTTAATTTTGTGATGCCGGCAATGTTGACCGATTTGGGTCTGCAAAAAGCGGATATTGGTATGATGGGGACGGCATTTTATTTGACCTATGGCGTATCTAAGTTTTTATCCGGTGTCATCGGAGATCGTTCTAATCCGAGATATTTTATGGGATTAGGCTTAATGGCAACCGGCTTGGTGAATATCTTCTTCGGGATGAGTTCTTCCATTTTTATGTTCGTTACATTGTGGATGATTAATGCGTTCTTCCAAGGCTGGGGCTGGCCGCCATGCTCAAAAATTTTAAACACTTGGTATTCTCGTAATGAGCGTGGTTTGTGGTGGGCGATTTGGAATACGTCGCATAATTTAGGCGGTGCGGTGATTCCGTTACTCGCAGGGGCGGCAACCTTAGCTTGGGGCTGGCGTTACGGAATGATTATTCCCGGTGTGATTGCGGTTGTGGTCGGGATTGGTTTGTGTGTTTTATTGCGAGACAGACCGGCTTCAATGGGGCTGCCGACCGTAGGGGAGTGGCGTAATGATATTGCGGAACAAAAACATGAAAGTGACGGCTTGGGCTTAACCACATGGGAAATTCTCAAACAATACGTATTTAAAAATAAAATTATTTGGGCGTTGGCGATTTCTTATGGTTTGGTTTATATCGTCAGAACCGGTATTAATGACTGGGGTAATTTATATTTAACCGAGACCCATCATTATGATTTATTGCAAGCGAATACGGTTATCGCATTCTTTGAAATCGGGGGCTTTTTAGGGGCGTTATTTGCCGGCTGGGGTTCCGATAAATTCTTTAAAGGTAACCGCACACAAATGAACATTATTTATGTGTTAGGGATTATTTCGGTTGCTTTGGGGTTATGGCTGATTCCAAGTGATGATAAATTCATTATGTCGAGTTTATTTTTCTTGATGGGCTTTTTTATCTTCGGACCACAATTCTTAATTGCGATGGCGGCAGCGGAAAACTCACATAAATATGCATCCGGCGCATCAACCGGTTTTGTGAGTTTATTCGCCTATATTGGTGCGGCAATTGCCGGTTTACCGTTATCATTGATTATCGAACAATTCAAATGGAACGGTTTCTTCAGCACGTTATTCATTATCTCATTAGCTTGTGCGCTATTACTCGTTTTAGTGTTTGTATTGCAAAACAGACGAAATCAAGCGATTAGCTAAGTGTTGTTATGCTTAACCTAGAACTGCTTGCCGTGCTAGGAGAACTGTCAGTGCGGGTGCTATCGTGTTTTTAGGAGAATAGAAAAGCGCTCATCTTTGAGCGCTTTTGTTTTGATCGCTAGATTAGTTGTTACCTGCTAACAAATATTCACGTAATTTTGCGAAATCTGCCGGCATGGTGTCAGATAACAATTCCATTTTGTTGTGTTTATCCAATGCTTCCGGTAGTGGTAATTCGATCTCTAAAATGCGCTCTACCGATTCTTTGAATTTCGCCGGGTGGGCGGTGCAGAGGAAAATACCGGTTTCGCCTGCTTGAAGCTGATCTTTTAACACTTGGTAAGCGATCGCACCGTGCGGTTCGCATAAGTAGCCTTCCGCATATTGTGCTTTTAATGCCGCTTCGGTTTCTGCATCATTTAATGCCGCTGAACCTAAATCGCTTAACGCCCAGCCGTTACGTTTAAATAATTCTTCTACACGTGGCCAGTTGTTCGGGCGGCTTACGTCCATTGCATTTGACAGGGTTGCAACCGTTGCATTCGGTTCCCATTTACCTGATTTTAAGTAACGAGGTACAGTGTCGTTCGCATTGGTTGAAGCGATAAAACGTTTGATTGGTAAACCTAGAGTTTTTGCGATTAAACCTGCTGTTAAGTTACCGAAGTTGCCGCTTGGTACCGAAACCACTACGTCAGCACGTTTTTCTTTAGGTAATTGTGCTACCGCTTCAAAGTAATAACAAACTTGCGCTAATAAACGGCTGATATTGATTGAGTTTGCTGAGTTTAAGCCGATCGCTTGACGTAATTCTGCATCGTCAAACGCTTGTTTTACTAAGGCTTGGCAAGCGTCAAAGTCCGATTCGATCGCAACGGTACGAATATTGCCGCCTAAGGTACAGAATAATTTTTCTTGTAACGGGCTGATTTTGCCTTTCGGATAAAGGATCACCACATTGATATTTTCTAAACCGTAGAATGCGTGTGCAACCGCCGCACCGGTATCACCTGAGGTTGCGGTTAAAATGGTGATTTTGCCGTCACCACGCACGCTTGCAAGCGCTTGTGCCATAAAACGACCGCCGAAGTCTTTAAACGCCAGTGTCGGGCCGTGGAACAGCTCAAGTGCATAAATGTCGTCATTCACTTTTGCGAGCGGTGCGGGGAAGGTAAATGCATTTTTTACCATAGCATTTACCGTTTCTTGCGGGAGCTCTTCACCAATCAGCGCCGTAAGAATTTTTTGACTGCGCTCAACTAAAGGTAAATCGAGTAACGCCTCGATATCGTCAAATTTTGGTAACACTTCAGGGAAAAATAAACCCTGATCTTTACCTAAACCTTGGCGCACGCCTTGTGCAAAATTCACTTGTTCTTCGGGGTGTTTGATGTTGTATAAGTTCATTAGGATGGGTCCTTTATATTAAGAGTGATTTATCTGATTCTAGCCATTATCCTTCGTTAGTCAATGCAAAAGGCGTGATTATTTGCGCAAATTTTTAAAATCTTCACCGCTTAGGTAAAGTACAAAGAAATATCTCGCCATTCTCTTTTGCAAGCGGTTGAATTTGCTTTAAAATTTGCAAACTTTTGCATAAATTCGACCGCTTGTAGCCTATGAAAAGCCTATTCAAAAAGATTCAAACCGACTGGTTGTCGGAAAATATCATTAAAACGCTTCCTATCTTTATTGCGATAAATCTTGTTTCGGTTGTGGTGTGGCAATTACAGATGTCACATCTTGCTATGCCGTTGGTGCTGGGGGTAATTGCCGGCGGTTTAGTGGATTTGGATAGCAGTTTAACCGGCAAAGTGAAGAATTTAGCACTGAGTTTAGTCGCTTTTTCGTTATCCACTTTGAGTGCGCAGTGGTCGCTCAGTGTAGGCTGGTTGTTTTTGCCGGTGGCAATGGTCAGCACTTTTGCGTTAGTGATGTTGGGGGCGATTGGGCAGCGTTATAGTACGATTGCTTTCGGTACGTTAATTGTGTCGGTTTATACTTGCTTGACCTACAGCGCAGACGATAGTTGGTACGGCAGTCCGTTAATGATTTTAGCCGGTGCGCTGTTATATGGGCTGGTCAGTATTGTCGTGCATTTATGTTTTCCGAATCGTTTGGTGCAGGAAAACTTAGCGAAAGCGTATGATGCGTTAGCCGCCTATTTACAGGCAAAATCAGAATATTTTGATCCGGACGATGATGATTTGCCTGCTAAGCAATTGGCGTTGGCAAAGGCAAATCAGCAAGTGATGGCGGCTTTCGACCAAACTCGAGTTTCGCTGTTTTATCGTTTACAAGGGCAACATCGCCATGTCCGCACCCGTCGTTTATTGCGCTATTACTTTACCGCGCAAGATATTTTAGAGCGTGCGAGTTCCAGCCATTATCAATATCACGAACTTTTCCAACAACTCAGCAATAGCGATTTAATGTTCCGTTTTCAGCGGGTGATGGAACTTCAGGCGATGGCTTGCCAACGAATCGCTTCAGCGCTGCGTCATCGAGAAAGCTATCAACACAGTGTGCGGGGCGAGAAAGCGTTACAAGGTTTGTTGAATTCATTGAATTATCATCAGGCAAGAGGGTTACATAGTGCGCATCGTTGGTTATCGATTGCCGAGAACTTACGCAATATTGAAGGGCAGTTAAGCCAAATTGAGCAACAGACATCAGTAGATAATTTACGCAAAGATTTTGCCAAATCCGCCCGCTTAACAGCGGAAAACGTATCGGGTTTACGTAATATGTTTTCGGCGATTCGCAGCCAATGTACGCTTTCTTCACAGCTATTTCGTCATGCGTTACGTTTATCGTTAGTGGTATTTGCTTGTAGTTTAATCGTGTTTTTATCCGGCTTAGATAACAAAGGTTATTGGATTTTGCTGACCGCTATTTTCGTTTGCCAGCCGAATTATTCCGCCACTAAAAAACGCCTGATTCAACGGGTGATCGGGACAATGCTCGGGGTGTTTGTCGGCTATTGTTTCCAATATTTTTCACCCAGTTTGGAAGCGCAATTGGGGCTAATTACTTTAACCGGCAGTTTGTATTACTTTTTTAGGGTAAGTAATTACGGCTCTTCCACCTTCTTTATTACGCTATTGGTGTTTGTGAGTCTAGATGTGGCGGGCTTGGGCGCACAAAATGCCTTATTGCCTCGTTTATTTGATACGTTATTAGGCACAGCAATTGCGTGGTTGGCGGTTTCGTTTATTTATCCGGACTGGAAATATTTGAATTTACATCAAAATTTACAGAATACGTTGAAAGCAAGCGGGCAATATTTACGCCATATTTTGGCGCAGTTGCAATTCGGTTATAACGATCAGCTTGGCTATCGAGTGGCACGCCGAGACGTACATAACCATATTTCAGCGTTGAGTGCGGTAATTTCAAATATGCATAGCGAGCCGCAAAAATACCAAAATGCGCTGCATTTTGCCCCGACGCTATTGGGGGTAACTTATACATTGTTAGGTTATATTTCCGCATTGGGTGCTTATCGGGTAGAAAGTCATGAACTGAATCATCATATTGATTTTTCCGCAATTTTCTTTAGCCAGAGTAAAAAAGTCGTGAAGGTTTTAGATGAAATGACTTATGCGAAAGTTAGCGGTGTGCATATTGAGCAACAGCTAGCGGACATAGATCAGGCGTTAAATCAATTTGAAATTGAACATCAAGCCGGAGAAGACCGATTAGCCTTGGTGTTAACACAACAATTGCGTTTGATTGTGCAGCTCTTGCCTCAACTTCAGGCATTGGTAAACAAAGAACATTTCTATTCACAGCAGCATTAACCGTCAACAAGCGGTCCGATTTGCCGAATTTTTTGCAAATCGAACCGCTTTTTTATTACATATACGTATAACAATGCACCATAGATTGTATGAAATTTCGCAAAATAGTCTTAGAATGCGAACTTGCACATCCTTAGTCTGCCTATATTGATGTGTGGAATAGATTTATTTATGGAGAGTTTTAGTGTTAAGTAAACAGTCTGCAATTCAAGGCTTTATTTTGGCAGGGTTATATAATCTTGTCGGTATTTTAGGTTTTACTCAGTTTTTCACCAATCCCACCTTAATGGAAAATGATCCGATCGTTTTTTCTTGGCTTGGTCAAATTGCGATTATTTTATGGGGCTTGGCTTATTGGTCGGTCGCTCGTCGCTTTTGGTTAACGCCTCACTTAGTATTAATTTTTTGTTTGGAAAAAATGTTGTATGCCGCCGCTTGGGCATATTGGCTAGCGACCCAGCCCGAAAAATTAGATGCGCTTGCCGGACAATCTATGCTGATGTTTTGCTTTTTTGCTAGCTATGGTTTCGGCGATTTCTTATTTGGTCTTTTCTTCGGGTTGGCGGCAATCAACGCTTTTAAAGGCCGTTATTATTAGACGGCTAAATTTTTCATAACATAATGATAAGGAAGTGAACTTATGCACAAACTCACGGCAATTTCCAGTGCGCTAGCATTGATCGGCATCAGCCAAGTGGCAAATGCAGAAACTCAAACCGATTGGTCGGCGGTGCAGCAATGTGCCGCATTAAAAGAGGCGAAAATTTACGATACGCAGATTATCAAAATTGAATGGTTGCCAGCCGGCGAATTACCCCAAGATAAGAATGCGGCGATGAGCGGTGCAAGTGCGAAGCCGGTGACTGCCGGCGCACATTGTATTGTCACCGGTGAAATAGAAAAACGTATCGGGGTAAACGGCAAACCGTATGCGATTAGTTTCCAACTTCGCTTACCGGAACAATGGAATAAGAAATTCTTATTTCAAGGCGGTGGCGGCACGAACGGTGTAGTATCTCCTGCGATTGGTAAAACACCGGTGCGTGGTTCGGACGCTTTACCAGCGCTGTCTCGTGGTTATGCGGTGGTGAGTACCGATAGCGGCCATGGCGGTGGTTCTCGGGACACCTCGTTTTCGGAAGATCAATTGGCTCGTTTTAACTATGCGCTAGCTTCCACCGGTAAAGTAACAGCGGTTGCTAAACAACTTATCGAACAAATGTATCAAACGAAGCCGAGCAAGAGCTTCTTCATGGGCTGCTCGAATGGCGGACGAGAGGCGATGCAAGCGGCAATGCGTTATCCGCACGAATTTGACGGGGTAGTCGCCGGTAATCCAGGTTTCCGTTTATCGAGAGCCGCCGTGGCGGAAGCGTGGGATAACCAACATTTCTTGAAATATGCGCCAACCAATGAAAAAGGCGAAAAAATTGTTGCCAATGCGCTGACGCAAGCGGATTTGGACGTGGTGGTAAAAGGCGTGCTTAAACAGTGTGATGCCAAAGACGGCTTAGCGGACGGCATCATTAACGCTTGGGAACAGTGCGACTTTAAACCGGAAATGGTAAAAGCGGAATTAGGTGAGCGTGCGGAACAAAAAGTCGCGTTATTAAATGCCATTTTTGGCGGGGCGAAAAATAGCCGTGGTGAAAACGTATATGCTTCTTGGCCTTATGACGCTGGTCTGAATACCAACGGTTGGCGAGTGTGGAAACACGGTTCTTCGCAAACGGCTGAACCGAATGCCATCAATTTTACCATGGGCGTGAAAAGTTTAGCGCAATATTTTATGACACCGCATAATCCGGCGTTTGATACGCTCACATTCGATTTTGATAAAGATGTTGCCAAAACGGCTGAAATCGCCGGGGTAAATGATGCCGATGAAACGGATTTATCTTACTTCCAAGCGAAAGGCGGTAAGATGATTATTTTTGAGGGTGTGTCCGATCCGGTATTTTCCGCACATGATTTACGAGATTGGTATAACCAATTGCAGGCGAATATGAAAGATGTACAGGGTTTTGCTCGGGTATTTATGGTGCCGGGTATGAACCATTGCGGTATGGGGCCGGCCACGGAGAACTTCGATCCGCTTACGGCGTTAGAGCAATGGACGGATGAGGGCAAAGCGCCTGATTTTATTCTTGCAAAAGCTGGACCTGAGATGTCAAATAAAGCGAAAGAAATGCCGCTGTGTCCATATCCGAAAATTGCGACTTATGTCGGTGGAGATGAAAACAAAGCCACCAGCTTTGAATGTAAATAGGGTGCAACTCTAATAGACAACCGGTTGATTTTGCAAAATTTTTCGCAATTTTGACCGCTTACTGAGGATTCTAATGAAAAAATATCTAATTTTATTAATCAGCCTATTTGCTTTAAATTCTGTTGCGGCAGAAGGCTATAAAGATCTGAAATTTGGCAGCTCGATTGATGAGGTGCGAAAAAGCAAATTATGCCTAAGTATGTGGGAAGAACTTGAAGCGGATAATGTTTGGCGCTGTAATCAGTTTAAGTTTGCCGAACAGCCGATAAAAGCTATTATCCGTTTTGCTGATCAGAGATTAGAATTAATCAATCTAGTGCTGGCGGCGCATGAACGAGATCGTGTGAGCCAAGGTTTACGCCAAAAATACGGTGAGCCGACTCATATTTCCGGCAATATCAAATTAGGACAGCTGTTACCAACCGATCAAAAATGGTTTATGGTATTTGATGATGACAGTATTCGCTTGATCTTCATTCCGGCGACAAAAGTTGATACCCCACAGGGGCAGACTACCGTACCGGCGCAATTGAATTTGCGTTATCAGCCGAAAAAGGCGAATAGTTTGATTGACGATCTATAGCGTATTAAGCCTTTATAAGCGGTCATTTTTTTGCAAAACTTTGCATGAAAATGACCGCTTTTATTTTGCCTCATTTCTACATAGAGTTTATAAAAATGTGATCTGGTTCACATTTTTGATACCTATTTCACGGTATAATTTCACAAAAACTTAACAATAATTTAATAAGGAATGTTATGAGTAACTCGCCTTCTGCCGTTTCCTCATTTTCGGATGTCACTTTAATCGGGGCTGGGATTATGAGCGGAACCTTAGGTACGTTGTTAAAAGAACTTGCACCTCACAAGACCATCAGTGTCTTTGAAAAATTATCGGCAGTAGGTTTAGAAAGCTCAAACGAATGGCACAATGCAGGCACCGGCCATGCGGCATTATGTGAGCTGAATTACACCGCACAGCAAGCGAACGGTGAAATTGAAACCGAACGCGCATTGAAAATTTTCGAAGATTTCCAGTTGTCGTTACAGCTTTGGAGTTACTTGGTTGAAACCGGAAAAATTAGTCAGCCGCAGCAATTTATTCAGCCGATTCCACATATCAGTTTCGTGCAGGGCGAAGCCGATGTCGCGTTTCTGAAAAAACGCTATCAAGCATTAACCCAACATCATTTTTTTGCTGAGATGCAATTTAGCCAAGCGCCGGAACAATTGGCACAATGGATACCGTTGATGATGACGGATCGCTCCGCGAATCAGCCGGTTGCCGCCAGTTATATGGCGGGAGGCACTGATGTCAATTTCGGTGCGTTAACCCGCAAATTATTCGCTTACTTAGCTACGCAAGAAGCGGAACTCAACTTAAATCATCAAGTCTCGGATTTAGTTCGCTTACCGAATGGCGAGTGGGAAATTTCCGTGATTGACGCTTCAAATCAGCTACGTAAACATCGTAGTAAATTTGTGTTTATCGGTTGTGGTGGCGGTAGTTTGCATTTGTTACAGAAATCCGGTATTGCCGAGGCGAAAAGTATCGGCGGCTTTCCGGTTAGCGGTTTATTTATGGTGTGTAACAATCCGCAAGTGATTGCCCAGCATCAGGCTAAAGTGTATGGCAAAGCGAAAGTGGGTGCACCGCCAATGTCCGTGCCTCACTTAGATAGCCGTTTTATCAATGGTAAGCAAACATTATTGTTCGGGCCTTTTGCCGGTTTTACGACTAAATTTTTAAAACAAGGCAGCCATTTCGACTTAATTACCTCTATTCGCCCGGCGAATTTTAGCTCGGTGATGATTGCCGGTGTTAAAAACTTACCACTAGCTAATTATTTAGTAAAACAGGCGATGTTAACCAAAGAACAGCGTATGGCGGAGCTGCGAGAGTTTATGCCGAATGCTAAAAGCGAAGATTGGGATTTGTTAGTTGCCGGTCAGCGCGTACAGGTGATTCGTCAAAACGATATGCGTTTTGGTACGGAAGTGATTCACGCTCAAGACGGTTCGCTTGCGGTGCTGCTTGGTGCGTCTCCGGGCGCATCCACTTCGGTAAAAGCGATGCTAGATGTGATTTGTCGCTGCTTTGTTGATGAGTTGCCTGAATGGCAGACTAAACTTGAACAAATGATGCCTTCTTTCAATAAAGCGTTACGCAATGAGCCGGAACTTTATACACAGCTTAAAGCACGCTTTGCCTCAAGTTTGAAACTTACCCTCAACTAACGGATAAGCGGTCGTTTTTAGTGTGATTTTTGCAATTTGCAAAAAAATTGCCAAAATTGACCGCTTGCTTCCCCCTCTGTTTTACCTACTTTCCAGCATATTTCGAAAATTTGTGTGATCTCTGACGCATTTTCACAAAAAATTCACATTCTGTTATATCTTCACTAACATTTTTGATCTAGAATCTAAATATTAATTATTCGCATTTTAATTAGCTCCATAATATTTAGAATAAAGAGGTAAAAATGATTATTTCATCAGCCAATGACTATCGTGAAGCCGCACGTCGCCGTGTTCCCCCGTTTATGTTTCATTATGCGGACGGCGGATCATTTGCAGAGCGTACTCTAGAGCGCAATGTGACTGATCTCGCCGATCTCGCATTACGTCAACGTGTGTTAAAAGATATGTCGAAGCTTGATACCGAAATTGAATTATTCGGTGAAAAACTGGCAATTCCGGCGGTGTTAGCACCGGTGGGCGCTTGTGGTATGTATGCTCGCCGTGGCGAAGTGCAGGCGGCGCAAGCGGCAGAAAATAAAGGCATTCCGTTCACGCTTTCGACTGTCTCAATTTGTCCGATTGAAGAAGTGACTGCCGCAATTAAACGCCCAATGTGGTTCCAACTTTATGTGTTAAAAGACCGTGGTTTTATGAAACACGTGCTAGAACGTGCCAAAGCGGCTGGTTGTTCAACCTTAGTGTTTACCGTGGATATGCCGACACCGGGCGCACGTTATCGTGATCGCCATTCGGGTATGAGTGGTGATTACAAAGAAATTCGCCGTGCATTACAAGCGGTAACTCACCCGTTCTGGGCGTGGGATGTTGGTATTAAAGGTAAACCGCATACGCTTGGTAACGTTTCGGCTTATACCGGTAAAGCAGTGGGTTTAGATGATTACGTCGTGTGGTTAGGCGAGAACTTCGACCCGTCAATTTCGTGGAAAGATCTGGAATGGATTCGTGATTTCTGGGACGGCCCAATGGTGATCAAGGGTATTTTAGATCCGGAAGATGCGAAAGATGCGGTACGTTTCGGTGCGGACGGTATTGTGGTTTCAAATCACGGCGGTCGCCAGCTAGACGGTGCATTATCCAGCGCAAGAGCCTTACCTTCGATTGCGGATGCGGTGAAAGGCGATATTAAAATTCTTGCCGATTCAGGCATTCGTAACGGCTTAGATATTGTACGTATGCTCGCATTAGGTGCGGACGCTACTATGCTTGGACGTGCGTTTGTGTATGCTCTCGGCGCAGCAGGCAAAGCCGGTGTAGAAAATATGTTAGATATCTTCAAGAAAGAAATGCACGTCGCAATGACCCTTACCAGCAACCAAAAAATCAGCGACATCACCCGTGATGCGCTAGTGGATTTAAGTAAGTTGTAACATTAACTCTTATATAAACAAAAAGCCCCAGCTCTTGCGAGCGAGGGCTTTTTTTGTGGGATTAGCTGGAGTATTTGGACTATTTTTTGTTAAAAACTTTCTTTTAATAATTTCAAAACACATTCCATTTTGGCGGATTGTTTACGGTGAGCAGTGACGGCATATAGATTGTAGTACGGCATTTGAATATGCGGCAGTACTATTTCCAATTCTTCTTTTTTAATTGCTGAGGCAATTTCACCTTCAAGTTGGAAGGTGAGTCCGAAGCCTGCAATAGCCAAGGTTCTCGCTGCAAGAATAGTTGGGCAGTGTAGAATTTTACTACTACGAAATTGCCCCAAGTTTAGATTGCTAAAAGCATTATTAAATACGCTATCGTTATATTTCAGCCATTTTTGTGCTAATAAATCCGTTGGCGTACGAATAGGATTTTCAGCTAAATATGCGGGGGAAGCACATAGACAAAGTCGCCATTGAGTAAGGTAACGGACGATCAATTGGCTATTAGGGGCTGGTTCGGCAGCACGTATAGCAATATCAATTGAGCCATCCATTAAATCTGCAATACTGTCATCCGTCAGTAAAATCAGTTCAATTTGCGGATAAGCTTGTTCTAAACGTTGAATAAAGTGCTGTATTTCTCTGCTTTCAATAAAACCGCTCGGTAAACTCATGCGAATTTTGCCTTTAAAATCTGTTTGAAGAGCGGTCAGATTTTGTTGAGATGTTACTTACTAGTGCATGTTCAATTTCTTTCGCACCTTGCCATAATATCTGTCCAGCTTCCGTTGGGCTTATTTTCCGTGTAGTACGATTAAGTACACGAATACCGTAATGTTTTTCTAGTTGGCGAATATGTTGGCTAACAGCAGAACTACTAATACCTAACTCTCTCGCTACCTGAGACATATTTCCTGCATCTAGTACTTTTCCCAGAATTAATAATGCCTTAACGGTTTCCATAATTACCTCATATTTATAAGTTTTTCTTCAAAGTGTATTAAGGAAACAAAGGATTATCAAGATAATCTAAATATATATAATGAGTCTTAACAAAAACATCATCTAAAAGAGGGAAATGTTATGCCACATATCAATGTAAAATGTTATCCAAAAAATTTAACTGAAACGGAATTTAATCATTTTATTTCAGAGCTCAATGTACTTGTGCAAAAACACTTAAAAGCAACAGATGATGTTGTTTCTATTCAATACACCGAAATTGAACCTGAAAATTGGGGTGATGTTTATCATCAGGAAATCAAGCCGAACTTGGCTAAATTGGCGAAAAAACCAGATTATGAAATGTAATAAACATGCTTCGTGAACATTAAATTAGCAATCTTTTCGGTAAAAAATTATGAATAAATTGGCAAAATTTCTGATTATTTCGAGCACTTGTTTAAGTACAAGTAGCTTTGCTGAGAATGCCTTGCGTTATTTTGGGCAACAGGAAAATAGCTACATAAGTTCCATAGCTTACGGTAATAATCGCCAAGCAGGACACTATCAGAATGTTGGTGATACGCAAATTTATTATGAAATCTATGGTTCAGGTAAACCTGTGGTTGTGTTGCATGGTGGTTTAGTTGGCTCTATTGCTGAAATGGGGCAATTTATTGATAAATTATCTCCAAATTATCAAGTGATAGCTGTTTCTACTCGTGGACACGGAAAATCAGGCATTGGCTCGTTAACCCCTAGTTACTCACAAAAAGCTAAAGATTTAAATGCCGTATTAGGTCAAGTAAAAGAACCCGTCACTCTTTTAGGTTTTAGTGATGGCGCCTATACTGCTTATCAATTTGCTCTCGATTACCCTGAAAAAGTGAGCAAAATCATTGCAATTGGAGCAGGGACTTGGAAGAAAGGTTTTCGCCATTTTGATGGCTCATTTACGGATTTTAGTAAACTGGATACAAATTATTGGCAACAGCAACAAGGTATTCGTCCGGAGCCTGATCGTATGAATGAGTGGTATCAGCAAAATATTATGTATTTCAATCAATTGGAAGTATCAGCTGAAAGCTTATCAAAAATCACACAGCCCGTTTTAGTATTAGCTGGCGAGAAAGATCAAAATGCCCCGTTAGATACGATAATTTCGGCTTATAAAGCGATACCAAATGCTCAGCTTGCTATTATCCCAAATGCTCCGCATCCTGTATTTCAAGTGAATTTCCCCGCAGTGTGGGAGAATATTGAACCGTTTTTAAAGCATGATAAATAAATGTTATCAGCCATGGTGTTTACCGCTATTTATCAAAAGCGTGACATATAAGAATAGAAAAAGCCCCAGCTCTTGCGAGCGAGGGCTTTTTTTGTGAAATTTGGTGGAGCTGGGGGGATTTGAACCCCCGTCCGAAATTACTCCATCTTCAGCACTACACGTTTAGTCTAGTCTTTAGTTTCACTTATCTCCAGCGGACAGACACGCAAGAAATAAGCTAGTTTGATTCAATTTAGTGTTTCGATCCTCAAACGGCGGCGTCCACACGATCTCGTTTTGGGTGACTTATCGTTGCCCTCGTCTTACGAGCGGAAGCTGAGGCGATAAGGCTATGAGCAGGTTATTAAGCTGCTAAAGCGTATTGTTCGTCGTTTGCGACTATTTTTTTGCGGTTTGTTTACGAGGCCTACCGCACCTCGACGTGCACCTTGGACTTCGCTAATCCCGTCGAATCCAGAATCAGCCCCAAAAGTCTTGCAATTCTAATGGAAAGCGGTTGATTTTGCAAAAAATTTTGCAAATTCGACCGCTTAGTAAATTAATTTGCGGAGTAGTTCAAATATTTCACTTTTTTATTTTGACAAATAGACTCCGATTTATTGTAATTCGCGCAGTTAATCTTTTTTTCTTTTGATAAGGAGTCATTATGACTTTCGCATACCAACAAAAAGAGCCGGAAAAGTTCGCCACTTTTCTTAAACGCCAAAAAATGATTTTTATTGTGGCGTTTCTCGGCTATGTCTGTGCGTATTTAGTGCGTAATAATTTTAAACTTATGTCGAAGTCCATTATGGTGACCAACGGCTGGGAAAAAGCGGATATTGCGATGTTACTGTCCTGTCTGACTATTTCCTATGGCTTGGCAAAATTTTATATGGGCGCATTGGGCGACCGTGTGAGTTTGCGTAAGTTATTCGCTATTTGCTTAGCGGCAAGTGCGGTGATTTGTATTACGATCGGTTTCTACCATACCTCAATCATTACGCTTGCGGTGTTATTGGTGTTATGCGGTGTGGTGCAAGGGGCGCTAGCGCCGGCATCGCAAAGTATGATTGCCAATTACTATCCGAACAAAACCCGAGGTGCGGCAATTGCCGGTTGGAATATTTCGCAAAATATGGGCTCTGCACTGTTACCGATGATGATTGCAACCATGACCACCATGGGCTTTATTGTGCCTTCCAGCGGTAATGTGTTAATGGCGTTCTTAGTGCCTGCTGTGTTAGTGCTATGTTTTGCGCTGTTTTGTTGGAAATTCGGCGGCGATACACCGGAAGGTGAGGGGTTGGATTCGTTACGTACTATGTACGGTGAAGCGGGTGAATCCAATGTGGCGACCGAAGAAGAAAAAAATAGCCTGAGCTATTGGCAGTTGATTTGGAAATATGTGTTTTTAAATCCGGCATTATTATTAGTTGCTGCGGTGAATGTGGCGCTCTATTTTATCCGCTTTGGGGTGGAAGACTGGATGCCGATTTATTTGCATGAAGTGGCGAAAATGGGGGATGCCGAATCGCATATGGCGATTTCCGTTTTAGAATGGGTAGCGATTCCGGGGTCATTGGTGTTTGCTTGGCTAGCGGTTAAATATCCGAATAAAATGGCAAAAATGGGGGCGATCGGCTTATTTATTATGGCGGGAGTTGTTTTCGCTTATGAATATGTCACGGCGAGCGGTACGCCGAATTATCCGTTATTGTTGGTGATTTGCGGTATTTTGGGGGCGTTGATTTACGGTCCGCAATTAATCGTAAATATCTTAACCATTAACTTTGTACCGTTAAATGTTGCCGGTACGGCAATCGGCTTTGTCGGTGTAACTGCTTATCTAATCGGTAATATGGGCGCAAACTGGATTATGCCGATTATGGCGGATAACTTCGGTTGGTTCTGGTCTTATGTGGTGATTGCAGCGCTTTCCGTGTTCTCTGCGGTGGGGTATTTAGTGTTAGCGAAACACGAAGAAAAAACCATTAAAGCTTAAATAAATTCATATACTCAAAAAGCGGATTTCTCAGGCGGGAACTCCGCTTTTTTATTGTCGTCCAACGCTTTCGTAAGAAATCCACGCCGGATCATTCTAACGCTGTTATAATGTACGGGTCATGAATAGCCAATGAGAAATAAGATGAAAAAATTTGACGAACACGAGATAGAAGATGCAGAAATTATTGAGCCGGATGAAGTAGAAGTGCTAGAAAACGAGCCGAGTGAGGCGATGCATCCTGCTTTAGTACAAGGCGGTATGCCTGTTCCGCAAGGGAATCTCGATAGCTATATTCGTATGGCAAATCAATATCCTATTCTCAGTGCCGAACAAGAAAAAGAGCTGGCGGAACGTTATTATTATGATGAAGATTTAGAAGCGGCAAAACAACTGATTCTTTCGCATATGCGCTTCGTGATTCATATTGCGCGCGGCTATTTGGGTTACGGACTGCCGCTTGCCGATTTAATTCAAGAAGGGAATATCGGCTTGATGAAAGCGGTAAAACGTTTTGACCCGAATGTCGGTGTGCGTTTAGTGTCTTTTGCAGTGCATTGGGTGAAAGCAGAAATTCACGAATACGTATTAAAAAACTGGCGTATCGTGAAAGTGGCGACCACCAAAGCGCAACGTAAGTTATTCTTTAATCTGCGTAAAAACAAAAATCGTCTCGCTTGGTTTAATGAAGAAGAAATCAAAAAAGTGGCGGAGGATTTAGGGGTGTCGGTTGA
The DNA here is from genome assembly GCF_900636745.1 of Actinobacillus equuli. Lineage (NCBI taxonomy): Bacteria > Pseudomonadati > Pseudomonadota > Gammaproteobacteria > Pasteurellales > Pasteurellaceae > Actinobacillus > Actinobacillus equuli. The sequence goes on from NZ_LR134310.1 coordinate 1,324,610, forward strand.
AGAAGTGCGAGAAATGGAATCTCGTATGACCGGTCAAGACTTAGGTTTTGATTTGCCTGCCGGTGAAGATGATGACGAGGCTTATGCGCCTTCAATGTATATTGAAGATAATAGCTCAAACTTTGCCGATGAACTGGAAGACGAAGAGCATACGGGCGAAGCAACTGCTCAATTGGCTTATGCGCTGGCGACATTGGATGAACGTAGCCAAGATATTATTAAAACCCGTTGGTTGGATGAAGACAAAGCTACTTTACAAGATCTGGCGGATAAATACGGCATTTCAGCCGAACGTGTACGCCAATTAGAAAATGCGGCACTGAAAAAAATCAAAGACGCAATTACTTTAGAGTAATGTGCTATACGTAGATAAGCGGTCTATTTTCACCTGAAATTTGCAAATTTGGGATGAAAATAGACCGCTTGTTGTATCTATTAGTTAACCGCTTTAGGCAATAAAAAAGCGGTACGATTTGCAAAAAATCTTGCAAAAAGCACCGCTTGGACAAGGACAATCTTTATTTTTTCTTCGCGTATTTGAGCGAGTCAATCGCTACCGCAAGCACGATAATGCCGCCTTTAATAATGTATTGCCAGTACGGGTTTACACCGATATAGGTTAAACCGTAGTTGATAACGGTAAAGATAATTACCCCGGTCACCACGCCGATAATGGTGCCGACTCCACCGGCAAATGACACGCCGCCCACGACACAAGCCGCAATTGCATCCATTTCATACATAAAACCGAGGTTATTGGTTGCCGAGCCGATACGACCTGCTTCTAACATACCGCCGAATGCATAAAACACGCCGGATAACATATAAATACCCATTAAGTTAAGCGGGACGTTTACCCCTGAAACACGTGCTGCTTCCGGGTTACCACCGATCGCAAAAATGTTTTTACCGAAGCGGGTTTTATTCCAAAGCGTCCACATAATTAACGTAGCGATTACCGCATAAATCGTGATGTAAGAGAGTTTAAAATCACCGAAGCGGAAGAAACCTTGAGCAAAAGAGGAGAAACTATCGCTAAAACCGGCAATCGGTGAACCGCCTACCGCATCATAATAAAGTGAGTTGATACCGTAAACGATGATCATTGTCCCCATCGTGGCAATAAACGGCGTTACGTTGAGATAAGCAATAACAAAACCATTTAATAAACCAATAACCGCGCCGATAGCACATACGGCAAGAATCACAACCGGAATCGGAATCTCAGCTAAATCGGGGAATACTCGGTTCATATTTTCCATCGATTGCATTAAGGTTGCGGTAATTACCGCTGCCAATCCCACCTGACGACCGGCGGATAAGTCGGTACCTTGCGTCACAATTAAACCGGCAACCCCTAATGCAATAATTAAACGCACGGAAGATTGCGATAAAATATTACTGAAGTTACGTAAACTTAAGAAACTTGGGTCTTGTACGATAATGACAATTAACAAAATTAATAACACAAAATAAATCGCATTTTGTTTAAAAAAATCCATGGTGCGATTCTGTTTTAAAGCGGACATACATCACTCCTTGCTTTTATAAATATTTTGCAGCGAGCTGCAAGATTTCTTCTTGAGAGGTTTTGGCGGTTTCAACAATGCCCGCCACTTTCCCGTTACTCATGACTAAAATTCGGTCGGTTACCCCTAATAACTCCGGCATTTCGGATGAAATCATAATGATTCCCTTATCTTTATTGGCTAAATCGAGAATTAATTGGTAAATCTCGAATTTCGCCCCGATATCAATGCCTCGGGTCGGTTCGTCCAACATTAAAATTTCCGGTTGGGTTAACAGCCAACGGCCGATAATCACTTTTTGTTGGTTACCGCCGGAAAGTGACCCAATACTGGTTTGATGAGACGGTGTTTTAACATTCATCGCATCAATCACCCATTGGGTATCACTTTTCATTTTTTTATTGCTGAGTAAACCTAATTTACCTAAGTAAGATTTCATATTTGAAATCAACGAGTTAAATTCGATGCTGAGATTCGCATAAATACCGGTTGAGCGGCGTTCTTCGGTAACCAGCGCAAAACCGTTATTAATTGCTTCAAACGCATTACGATTGTTGACCGCTTTGCCGTTTAAGGTAATAGTTCCGCTGGCTTTTTCACGCACACCGAAAATAGTTTCGACAATATCGGTACGTTTTGCACCGACCAAGCCGGCGATACCCAACACTTCGCCTTTACGCAATTCAAAGCTAACATCTTGAATGGACGGCTGATTTTTGGCGGTTAAATGTTCTACCACGAGTACGGTTTCTTTCGGTATATTGGTTTTTTCCGGGAAACGTTGAGTCAGTTCACGACCTACCATCATGGAAACGATTTGTTCCATTGAGGTATCTTTAATCGCAACGGTGTTTACCCATTTACCGTCACGCAAGATAGTAATTTCGTCACAAATTTTGAATATTTCATCCATTTTGTGCGAAATATAAATAATGCCGCAGCCACGATCTTTTAATTTCTGAATGATTTTAAATAAATGTTCGACTTCTTTTTCAGAAAGCGAAGAAGTCGGCTCATCCATAATTACAATTTTGGCGTTGTACGAGAAAGCTTTGGCAATTTCAATCATCTGCATTTGTGATACGGATAATTTCGCCACTTTATCACGTGGATCGACATCAATATCTAATTCATCAAAAATTGCTTTGGTATCACGGTACATTTTATCGTGATCGACAAACGGCCCTTTTAGCGGATAACGCCCAAGCCAAAGGTTATCCATGACGCTTACTTGTTTTACTAGATTCAGTTCTTGGTGAACCATCGAAATCCCGTTTTCAAGCGCCTCTTTTGAGGTTTTAAAATTGACCGGTTTGCCTAAAAATAAAATTTCACCTTCATCCTTGGCATAAATCCCGAATAAACATTTGAGTAGGGTGGATTTACCTGCGCCGTTTTCGCCCATTAAGGCGTGTACGCTATGGGATTTTACGGTTAAGTTAGCTTTATCCAACGCTTTTACGCCGGGGAAAGACTTACTAACATTTGTCATTGTGAGCAGTACTTCACTTGTCATATCTCACTCCCTAAAAAATAGGCACGAGTGATCCACCCGTGCCTAAACAACTTCACTTATTTTAAAAATTTATCTAAATTATCTTTATCTACGCCAACATAAGGAATACGTACAACACGTTCCTCAATTTTCCAGCTGGTGCCTTCACCTGCCGCTTTACCTTCTGCAAGATTTGCCGCTAATTGCACTACGGCTTTGCCTTGACCGGCAGCATCGTTAAGCACCGTACCGGCTAATTCACCTTTTTTGATTAATTGTAATGCTTCAGGTAATGCGTCTACACCAAAGATCGGTAATTTACGACCGTGCGCTTTAGTAGCTTCTAATGCGCCTAACGCCATACCGTCGTTATTCGAGATAATCACTTCAATATCTTTCGCCTTACCGCTGGATAACCAAGCGTCCACTTTATCTTTTGCTTGTGCCGCATCCCACAATGCCGCATCCATAAAGATCTGTTCGCTTTGAATACCTTGTGCCGCTAAGCCTTCCACCACGTATTTAGTACGTGCTTCCGCATCAGGGTGACCCGGTTCGCCTTTTAATAACGCATATTGCACTTTACCGTCTTTGTTTAAATCTAATGCCGGATTCGCTTTCCATTGTTTTGCAATTAAGTCACCTTGGATTAAACCGGATTCTTTCGGATCTGTACCCACGTAATAAGCTTTGTCATAGCTTGCAACCGCTTTTGCTCCCGGGTCTTTATTGAAGAATACAATTGGCAAATCTTCACTTTTCGCTTTATCAATAATGGTTTTTGACGCTGAAGGGTCAACCAAGTTGATCGCTAATGCTTTTACGCCTTTAGACAGTAATACGTCCACTTGGTCGTTTTGAATAGATTGGGTGTTTTGCGAGTCATTCATTAATAACTTCACATCTTTTAATTGATGCGCTTCTTTGTCGATTTCTTTACGCATTAACGCCATAAAGTTATCGTCATATTTGTAGATGGTCACACCGATACGTGTTTCTGCTTGTGCGGTACTAATACCTGCGCCTAATGCAATCGCTAATGCTAAGGTGCTTAATACGGTTTTTTTCATAGAGTTACCCTCTGGTATAAAAGTATTATGATGAGCTACGGTTAAAGTAGTTGGGCGAAGCATACAAAATCTAAGAAAAAAATACTGTGATCATTTTCACAAATCCGAAAAAATGAAGTAAATAACTTAAATATACAAGATGTTTGTGGAATTTTACTTCGTTTATAGTATCAATATAGAGCCTAATCTTTTTATTGCCTATAATAATTAAGCAAATGAGGAGAAAACAATGAAAGTAGGGTTAGTGTTGGAAGGTGGTGCGATGCGAGGTATGTTTACCGCCGGCGTACTCGATGTATTTTTGGATGAGCAGCTTGAATTTGATGGGGCAGTTACCGTATCTGCAGGGGCATTATTTGGGGTGAATCTCCCGTCTAAACAACGTGGGCGAGTGTTGCGCTACAATAAAAAATATATGAATGATAAGCGCTTTTTAAGTCTGAAAAGCTGGCTTACTACCGGTAATCTAATTAATCGTGATTTCGCTTTCTATGAATTGCCCACTATTCATGATCCGTTCGATCAAGCTACTTTTGCCCAATCGCAAATGGACTTTTGGGTTACGCTAACCAATGTGGAAACCGGTGAACCGGAATATTTTAAGGTGCAAGACGTGTTTAAGGAAATGGAGTTGTTTCGTGCCACTTCAGCCATGCCGTTTGTGTCTCAATTTGTTGAAATTAACGGCAAAAAATATTTGGACGGTGGCATCGCCGATAGCATTCCGTTACAGAAGTGCCTTGATTTGGGCTACGACAAAATCGTATTGGTTTTAACTCGCCCGTTGGAATACCGCAAAAAGCCAAGTTCGATGGCATTGTTTAAGTGGATTTATCGCGGTTACCCCCACTTGATTGAGCGTTGGCAACAGCGTTATCAAGATTACAATCAAACGGTGGAGCGCATTATTCAGTTAAACCAAGCACAACAAATTTTCGTGATTCGCCCGTCACAAACTATTCCGTTAAGTCGTTTGGAAAAAAATCCTAACAAGTTACAACAAATGTACGATTTGGGTGTTTCTGACGCTCAGCAGGCAATATCTGCGTTACGTCAGTATTTGGCAGCTTAGTCCCAATAAGCTTCCAAGGACAAGCGGTCGAATTTGGCAAAATTTTTGCAAGTTTTTATCGAAATTCGACCGCTTGTTTAAGCCACCGATCGCTATTCGGCTAATTCGGTTTGCTCATGTGCCATCAACTCTTGTCCGACAGAATCCAGCAGTGACAAATAACGTTCGTAATGTTTGAGAATGTCGGCAATCAATTCATCCCCCTCCATATACTGCACGTCATAGCCGGCACGCCCATCAAAGAAATAAGTGATTGGCTCATAGGTCACGCTATTTTGAATATGCGGTAAATTCTCGTCATTGATTAACTGTTCCGAGACTTCACGACTGACGGATTTGATACCGTACATAAAATCACGCATAGATTCTTTATGAATGACTAATTCTACCGCCGGTTCGTCTTGTTCGAAATAGGCGTTTACATCAACACTTAATCCGTACTCGGCAATCAATTCTCGGCGTAAGGTTCGCATTGCTGGTAACGCTGTTTTTTTCAAGAACCGATTCACGTCTTTTTCTTCCGTTTGGTTAAGCATTTGGCTGAGGTAATCTCGCCATTTATCGCCTGTCCAAAGTACGGAAGTCGGAGTGAGTTTCACCTCAAAATATTTTTTATCCGCACTTAGCCCAAACCACAAACTCACACACATGATTGCCATTAAAATGGAGAATGGTAAGGCGGTAATTAATGTCATCGTTTGTAAGTTGGCTAAACCGCCGGTAGTAAGTAACGTAATTGCCACAGCTGACATTAATACGCCCCACATCACGGCTTGCCAACGAGGTGCAGAGAGGCTTTTATCACGTGACGCAATGTTATTCAGAACATAAATCCCGGAGTCGGCGGAGGTAATAAAAAACAGTGCGATACTTAATAATGCAACTAGTCCGGTTACCGTAGAAAGCGGTAAATAATCTAAAAATTTAAATAATAGGGTTTCCGGTGTAGCAACAAACTGTGCCAATGAGCCTTGCGCTTGGTTCAGATCAAGCCAAATCGCACTATTACCGAATACGGTAAACCACAGAATGCCGAATAGGCTTGGTAGTGCTAAGACACCAAATACAAATTCTCGAATGGTACGCCCACGAGAAATACGGGCGATAAATAAGCCAACAAATGGCGCCCAAGAACACCACCATGCCCAATACAAAATCGTCCAGCCGTTAAACCATTCGGTATTTTGTTGTTCATACGCATAAGTTTTAAAGCTAAGTTGCACTAAATGGGTGAGATATGTACCGATATTGTCGCTAAATGCGGCTAATAGATAGAGTGTTGGGCCGGAAAGTAATACGAAAATTAATAAACAAACCGCTAGCACTAAATTGGTTTCGCTTAAAATTTTCACCCCCTTGCCCACACCGGAGATCGCTGAAAAAATAGCAAGCGACATAACGATAACAATTACGCTAATTTGTAAACCGAAACTATTTTCGTCAATCCAGCCCATTTCCACTAAACCGGCACCTAACTGTGCCGAGCCGAAACCCAGAGTAGTAATAATACCGAATAAGGTGGCAACTAATGCCATAATGTCGATAACGTCCCCGATCTTGCCGTTAATGCGATCTTTTAATAACGGATAAAAGCAAGAACGCAAAGCAAGCGGCAGTTTATAACGGAAGCCGAAATAGGCGAGCGCAAGCGCAATCACACCATAAATCGCCCAAGCGTGCATTCCCCAGTGGAAGACCGTGTGGAGTAAGGCTTGTTGTGTTTTCTGCTCACTTGTTCCGCTGGTAATGGAAGACAAATAATGAGAAAGCGGCTCGGCAACGCCGAAGAACATTAATCCAACCCCCATACCTGCGGCGAATAACATTGCCATCCAAGACATAAAGCTGAATTCCGGTTCTTCTTCATTGGTACCGAGTTTAATATTACCTAAACTACTCACCGATAAAATCAGCAAGAAAAATAAGAAAATAGAACACATTAAAATATAGAACCAGCTGAAATTAGCAAAAATACCCGCTTTAGCGGCATTTAAGGCAGTTTGTGTTCCGTTGGGGAAAATTAAAATCGCTGCGACAAGTAAAATAACAAATAATAACGTAATGCCTGTCACAAACGGATTAAATGAAGATTTGTCACGAACAAGCGTGGCTAAGTTCATAATTACTCCTTGGTTGACATGAAGATAATTTAAATTAAAAAAGTGTAATCTAACGATTAAATTGAACGTCCGAAGCGGACGAATGAAAAGGCAGAAACCTTATTTTGACGAGCAGGAAAGCTCTGATTGAAAAAAATATAATCTAGATACTATCACAAAATAAGCAGTTTGAAAAATTAACGTGTTTTGCTGAATTTTTTTAACTTTTCAATTCTTATCAAACATTTATATATTTTATGTTATTTTTATTCTTGTTTTTTTGTCTCTGAGTTTGGAGGTTTTATGGCAGCAGAAGGAGCAAGTCAATTAACAAGTGTGGTGGCTTTATTGGGCGCGGCAATTATTGCCGTGCCGATTTTTAAGCGTATCGGTTTAGGTTCGGTATTAGGTTATTTAGCGGGGGGACTAGCGATTGGTCCGTTCGGTTTGGGCTTATTTTCCGATCCGCATACCATTTTGCACATTGCCGAACTCGGTGTGGTAATGTTCCTGTTTTTAGTCGGATTGGAAATGCAACCGGCGCATTTATGGGGCTTACGCAAATATATCTTCGGCTTAGGCAGCTTTCAGGTGGTTGGTGCGGCGATTGCGCTCACCGGTTTAGTGATGGCATTCGGTTATTCATGGCAAGTGGCATTTGTCAGTGCGGCAGGTTTCGTGTTGACCTCCACGGCGATTGTGATGCAAGTATTAAGCGAACGAGGCGAAATGACCTCTGAACGTGGTCGTAAAATGGTCTCCATCCTGTTATTCGAAGATATGTTAATTGTACCGTTATTGGCGGTTGTCGCTTTTCTCTCGCCAATTCATTCAACAGAAAGCGCTAGCACGCCGATTTGGCAAAAAATTTCGATTGCCGTGTTTGCGATGGTTTTCTTATTTATTATCGGAACCAAGGTACTAAATCCATTCTTTAAAATGCTGGCACGTACCAAAATCCGAGAAATGATGACCGCCGTAGCACTTTTCGTGGTGCTTGGCTCAGCGTTATTAATGGAAGTGAGCGGGCTTTCAGCAGCAATGGGGGCATTTGCTGCCGGCGTATTGCTTTCCACTTCCAGTTTCCGTCACCAATTAGAGGTGGATATCGACCCGTTTAAAGGCTTATTGCTAGGCTTATTTTTCCTTGCGGTCGGGATGTCGCTCGACTTAAATGTGGTGTGGGACAACTTAGGGCTGATTTTATCGGGTGTGGCATTAATGATGTTGATTAAAGGTGGGGTGATTTTCTTAGTCGCTCGCCTTTCCGGCAGTAACAATTTAGACGCACACGACCGTGCAATCGTAATGGCGCAGGGTGGTGAATTTGCGTTTGTATTATTTGCTGCAGCGCACGCCCAAAAAGTAATTGATGACACGGTACACGCCAATATGACGGCAATTGTGGTGCTATCGATGGTCTTCACGCCGTTAATGATTATTGTGAGCCAGAAATTTATCGTGCCTCGTTTGCAAAAAATTGACGAAATCAAACCGCATGATCATATTGAAGAACAGAACCCGATTATCTTGGTCGGCTTAGGTCGCTTCGGACAAGTGGTTAATCATTTATTACAAATGACAGGTTACCACCCGACTATTATTGAACTGAATCCAAAACTTATCGCTGCAATGAAAAAACGTGGCGTAAAAAGTTATTACGGTAACGGTGCTCACCCTGATTTACTTAAAGCGGCAGGCATTCAAACCGCACAAATGCTGATTGTGGCGATTGATAATCCGAAACAAACGTTAGAAATCGTGAAATACGCACGTAGTGTGAATCCACATATTAAAATCATCGCTCGTGCTTATGACCGTTACCACGTTTACGACTTGGTACAATCCGGTGCGGATATTGAAGTGCGAGAAACCTTTGACGGGGCATTGCGTACCGGTAAACAAGCGCTACGAGAACTAGGCTTAGATGCGGATAAAGTGCATGAAATCGGTAATATGTACTTCGGCAAAGATCGCCATAGTGTGAAGCTTATGTCAGAAGTGTATGACCCAAAAATCGAACGTTTTAAAAACGAAGAAATGTATCGTATCGCTCTCGAACAAGACCAAGAAATTATGGCGGAAATCCAGAAGATTTTGGCGAGAGAGTAACATTAAGCAAGCGGTTAAATTTTGCAAAAAGTTTGCGAATTTTGACCGCTTGTTTTGCAATATCAAACTTAAAAATTACAGGAAAAATATGCAACACAACAAAATTCGACGTAAAGACCGAGCGGTGAATGATTATGAACAAATGCTTGAAATTATGCGCCAGTGCGATGTATGTCGATTGGGTTTTCAAGAAGAACAAGGGGTTTACATTCTGCCGCTCAACTTCGCCTTTAAGCAATTTGATGATCGCTTAGAGCTTTATTTTCACGGTCATCAAAAAGGTAAGAAGATCGATTTAATCAAACAACAAAAGATTGTGGGCTTTCAAATGGATCGTAAACACGAACTGGTGACGGCAGAGATTGCTTGCCATTATTCTTTCCGCTATCAAAGTATTATCGGCAAGGGCGAAATTTCTCTGATTGAAGAACGTTCGGAAAAAATCACGATTCTGCAATATTTAATGGAACATTACACCGGCAAATCCGATTGGCAGTTTGAGGAAAACGAACTGAACCGCATCGCCGTGATGAAACTAATTGTTACGGAATGGGCGTGTAAGGAACATTAATGACAAGCGGTTAAATTTTGCAAAAAATTTGTGAAATTTAACCGCTTGTTTGCTGTTTACTGGTTCAACAATGCTAAATATTTGCGCAAACTTTCCTGTTTGGTGTAGCTAAATTCTTGTATCGCCAACGTTTCCAGTTCTACATAGTGCTTTTTTAGCACATCTCCTGCTGAACGCAGTACCTCGCCACGTGTGATACGCTGCGCCATTCCTGTAAATACTCGGTCAGTTAAAAAATCAACGTCAGCGTAGTGAGACAAGGCTCGGTTCTGTGCCAACCAATTAAATAGCGAGGAGAAACCTTGTGGGAAAATCGGTTGATGTTGAATAATGTTATCCAGAATGTCGGTTTCAACTTGTGCCAGTTCTTGCCCAAACAAGCGATTAAAATTTTTCGCGATAAAGTGGTCAATCACAATATCCGACACAATCCCTTTAAATCGCCCCAATTCTTCGGCAAGTAACGGATTGAGGAAGTTTTCTCGTCGATCTGTTGTGCTATCGATCAAACGATGTAGCCTTACCCCGTTTTGAATATGACTTGCTACCGCTAAATTCTCAACTCGCCCCTTATAAAAATCACCGGCAAAATTACCAAATAAGGTATGGCTATTCGGCATTATTTTGTCTAACTCAAAGGAAATCATACTGTGGGCAAGAAAGTTCATGGCGGCTCGCTATAACTATTTATCATCAGCGCATCATAGCTTAGTTAGTAGAATAAAGAAATTGGACGAAGAGAGATAAAAAACCGCACTTGGGACAGTGCGGTAAGTTTGGGGGGAGTATTTTATGTAGTAATTGCACGAATCCATCGTAGGGGTGGGTCAGTACCCGCCCGAATTTGGATTACGCTTTCAATGATTGCATATCAATCACGAAGCGGTATTTCACGTCTGATTTGAGCATACGTTCGTAAGCGTGGTTGATGTCTTGAATGTTGATCATCTCCACGTCCGGCACGATATTGTGTTCGCCACAGAAATCTAGCATTTCTTGCGTTTCTTTAATGCCGCCAATCATTGAACCTGCAATTGAGCGTCTGCCTAATACGAGTGGTACGGTCGTGATGCTTGGATCAAGATCGCCGATTAAACCTACTAATACAAGCGTGCCGCTGATTGCTAAGGTTGGTACGTAAGGTTTGAGGTCGTGTGTATAAGGTACGGTATCAATAATGACATCGAAGGTATTAGCAACCGACTTCATTTGTTCTTCATCAGTTGAAATCACTACACGACTTGCGCCTAAACGGTGAGCGTCTTCTTCTTTACCCGGTGAGCGTGTAAATAACGTCACTTCTGCACCTAATGCGTGTGCCAGTTTGATTGCCATATGACCTAAGCCACCTAAACCGACAACCGCCACTTTTGATCCTTTACCTACGTTCCAATGACGCAATGGCGACCAAGTGGTGATACCTGCGCAAAGTAATGGGGCAACCGCTTTAGTATCTAGATTTTCCGGTACGCTTAGCACGAAGTTTTCGGTTACTACGATTTTTTCGCTGTAACCACCGAAGGTCGGCATATTGTCGCCAAAACGGTCTGTATCGCAATAGGTTTGTACTGCGGTATGATCGCAGTATTGCTCTAAGCCTTGTTCACAAGGGTGACAATGGCGGCAGCTATCTACGATACAACCTACTCCTACTAAATCGCCTACTTTAAATTTACTGACTTTATTACCTACACGGCTGACACGCCCGATAATTTCGTGACCAGGTACAACCGGATACATTGATACTCCCCAGTCATTACGCGCTTGGTGTAAATCTGAGTGGCATACGCCGCAGTAAAGAATATCAATTTCCACATCATCTTCACGCACATCACGGCGTTCAAAAGTGTGTGGAACGAGAGGAGATTTCGGATCTAAGGCAGCAAAGCCTTTTACTTTGAATGTCATAGTGTGTTCCTTTTTTGCGTTTAGAGTACCAATAAAAAGGCGGTGTAAAAATTAGGCTTTTTTACACCGCTTGTGGTTATTTAATCCAGCTTACGATTTCGCTGATTGGTTTACGTGATTTCGGTGCAATTTCACCGGCACGATAACCAAAAGTTGCCATCACAGAAACGCCGTATTCATTTGGATCGAATGCGCCTGCCTCGGCAAGAATTTGATTTACCGCATCATAGTTGAAACCTTCGATTGGGCAGCTATCAATACCAATCATCGCCGCACCGCTCATCATATTACCTAATGCGATGTAGGTTTGTTTTGAGCACCAGTCGAATAACGCACGCTCATTGCCGGCAATTTTGATATCTTGTTCGTGGAATTGTTTATATAACGCTAAAGTTTTTTCCATTTCTTCAGCAGTTAAACCACGTTGTTCAAGTGCTTTTTTGAAGTAGTCGCTGTCGTGGCTTGCATTTTTCTTGGCAAGTAACACCACTAAATGGCTTGCCGCATCCAATTGTGACGCCATACCCCATGCAACCGGTTTTAATTTGTTACGTAATTCTTGGTTTTGAATCACTACAAATTTCCACGGTTCAGAACCGACAGAACTTGGTGAAAGGCGAGCTAATTCTAAAATATAAGCAAAATCTTCATCACTGATTTTTTTAGACGCATCATAGTTACGTGTTGCACGACGGTATTTGAAAGCTTCTAAGACATTTTCTTTTTGGATATTAAACATAAAACTTCCTTCTAGTAAATTTTGTGATAGCGATAACTTTATCATTATCATCATTCGACAAATCGTACAGATCCTAATCATCTCTAGATATAAAATCCAATCACTATTTGTTATATGCAATATAAATAGATTTGATATAAGAAGGGGTTAGAGAAAGGAATGTAGAAAAAAATTAGCGGTTTAATTTCACTCAATTTTTGCAAATATAAGTGAAATTAAACCGCTTGGTGAACGAGAAAATTTTATTATTAGAGGCGGTAAATCACAGATTTACCAGTAGGCAGCGAAACTGCCAAATGGATTTTGCCACCGATTGCATCAATGTAACGTTGGATGGAGGATAACTTGATATCATTACCTCGTTTTTCCAACGCAACGACAGACGGTTGGCTAATATTGAGTTTATGGGCGAGTTCTTGTTGAGTTATTTGTAGTTCTTCACGTAAATGACTCAATTTGAGCTCGACATTTACTTCAGCCAAGGTTTGGCGAAGTTTAAGTTTCTTATCTTCGGGAGAACGTTGTTCAAGTACTGCATCCAGATTTGTTTCTTTCATTTTGGACCTCGTTGTTATACTGCGACCAGTCGATGAATGGCAAACAGTTTACTTAAAGCATAACCATAACGAATAATGGTTAATATTGCATTTCGTAATCATTGCTTTTTCGATCTATATCGCATAAATATGAGAATGTACTTGATTTTTTAGAAAAGTCAAGTTTTGTAATTTAAAGTCAAAAAGATTCTATTAAGTATTGGTTGGTTTAGATATGTTGGGATTGAAGGGAATATTGGTAAATCTATAGTAAGGATTTAGTCAATTAAACAACGTCTGACCACTTGTTGTAGTAGCTCAACCATTTGTTCAGGGCTTTCGTTTCTACCTCTTTTGACCCATTCGTCTAATGCACCGAAGCAAATCCCCATCATCATTGAATTTTGAAATGCTTCCCGGTTTGTTTGTTCCGGTTTAGCGCCGATCGTACAGGCAAAGTATTGTAAAAAGAGGTGTGAGAGATTTTGTGAATAAAGGAGATCTAAAATATCACCTAACTCATCAGTTACTTTAAATAAACCGATTAAACGTTCCCGCACATTGGTTGCGTTCAAATTGGCAAAGGTAGCAATAGAACGTTCGTGCATATGCTTAATTAAAACATCTTCTTTTGATTCGAAGTTGCGATAAAACGAAATGCGACTGACGCCTGCCAAGTTAGTCAGCTCGGTAATACTGATTGCATAAAAATCTTTCTTTTGCATTAAACGAAGGAGTGCCTCGGTAATACTTTCCTTCACTACGCAATTCACAGTTTTTTTCATAATTATTATCAGTTCCTTATCTTGCTTGTGTTAGAGGCAAATCAAAAGATGAAGTTCTCTGCTTTACAAAAAAGTGAGCAGTTGCATATAGATAATACAAACGCAAAAAGTTCAAAAATTTTTTACCGCTGTTACAAATCTATCTTATTGTTTCAGTTAGCTTTTCCAGGCTTGACGAGTTTAAGACCAATATTGAAAATACGCCTCGGAAATGGATTTACTATGTTTATTTATTTTTTCACAGACTTAAAATTGAAAATTCGAGGTAATTTATGAAATCAGTAATGATCAAAGGCTTAATGATTGCCTTATTATCTACGTCGATTACGGCACATGCTTTAAGTCGTTCACAACATGATACTGCTGTAGGAGCGGTGCTAGGCGGAGTTGCTGGCGCAGTTGCAGGGCAAGATATCACTTCAACGGTTGCCGGTGCGGCATTGGGTGGTGTGGTTGGTAGCCAATGGAATGCGCATAAAATCGAAAAAGAGCGTGATGAACGTTATCGTTCTGAACGATACCATAAAAGACATTCTCATGCTGGGTGCTGTTATAAGAAGCATCATAAACATAAAGTAGGTCATCGATATTACGGTCATCATCGCTGGCATTATAAAAAACATCGCCGCCATGATGACGACGATGATTAATTAAGATTGTAAGCGGTCAAATTTGCAAAATTTTCTGCAAATTTGACCGTTTGTTTTATTAGTTGTTATTTGTTTAGTAGTTTTACGTCAGTATCTTTTAGTAATTTTTTATTAGAAGCGCCAAAAGCTCCGACAATATTTTTATTATCGTATTCTGTTTTTCCTTCAAATAGCCCACCTACACTATCTCCGACTCCTCCAAAGAATCCTCCTTTGGAATGGATTCCATTTCCTTCAGCAGTGAAGGTATTATCTTTAATCTTTCCTTTTAAAGAAATAGAACAGGCTTCGTAATTACATTTATCGGCTAGTCCTAATTTAATAGCAATATCTTTTGTACCGAAATCTACTTCAATTACAGATGGATTTCGCAATTTACTAATTTTATTATCTTTAGCGTATGCACCATTTACTTCTTCGTATGTATATTTAGACGTTGATGTGGATATAGCTGCAGGAATCCCTTGAATAAAGGCGGTGATATTTTCTCCATTACTTTTTATAACTCCCCAGCGCATATTTTCCCACTTACTATAATCGAATTTATCTGCTCTGCTGCCAATATATCCTTCTACTTTATCTTGCATTTGTTTTGGTGCGGCATATTTTGCTGCTTGATATGCTTGCTGTGTTGTTTTGTCTTTTAATAAGTTTAAGGTGATCCCATCAATTTCAATCATTTCATAATCTGTGCTTGTGGGCTTAGATACTTTGTTTCCTTCTTTATTGATACTGATAATTCCTCCATCAACAGTACCAAGAGCCATAGGGTTAAAAGTCGAACTCAAATCTATTTGAGTTTTTTTCTCTTGTGGTACATCAGTTTTATCAATATCAGCTTGGTGAGGTTCTTCTCGATGGGTATCTACTTTCGTAGCATTTAGTGCTTGTTTTTCTGTAGCATCCTCTACTTTTGATTTATCTTGATTTTGATGGTTATCTACAACACTTTGTGATTGTCCATTATTAGGGTTATTAACGCTTGTCCCGTCTGGGATTTGACTATTATCTGCTTTTAATGTTTGTTTTTCTTTAGAATCATCAATCTTTAATTTATCCTGTTTTTTACTATCTTCTTTTGGTAGCTCATTCTTAAGGTGACTAACGTTTGTATTACTTTGGTCTTGGCTGTTATCTACTTTTTGCGGTTGTTCTTCTTTATGAGTATCTAACGATACTTCTTGTTTAGTTTCTGAAGTTACTTTTGGGGTGGTGTTCTCGTGTTCTTTAGATTGGGTGTTATCCGTTTTGGGTTGTTCTGATTTTTTTGAGGCTTCTGTAGATTGTTCCTCTTTTTTGACTGCATTTTGTTGTTTAGGAACTTGAGCTGTGTTTTCTACCTTAGTCGCTGATGAACCAGAATTGTTAGAAGAACATGCTGTTAATGCAACGGTACAAAATAGACTACAAGCAATAGCAATTGAATGGCGACGAAATTTTTCCATAATTTTCTCCTTAAAATTTAAGCTTAAAAGTGATACAAACCATGTTGTTTATATACGATCGGATAAGATTTATATCTTTTTAAGAATAAACCTTTGGATAAATCCGTCAAAATTGTATAGTATTGGTAATGATTTGTATTCGTAATGTTATGAGATTTTATATAATTTACTAGTATCAAATCAGGTGGTTTTAGCTACCGTAATTCTCACTATTCTAATAATGAAACTAAAATGGAAATACGTAATAAGATTCGTAGAATTCGGGAAATGAAGCAATGGTCGCAAGAGAAAATGGCAGATAAAATGAATATGTCATTAAGCGGTTATGCCAAAATTGAGCGAGGAGAAACAAAACTTTACTATGAAAAGTTAGTGCAAATTTCAAATATCTTTCATATCCGTTTGGAGGAGCTGATATGCGTAGCTGAAGATATTTCAGAAAGCGATCATCAGGTAAATTTAAGCGATATAGGAGCGTGCAATCCATTTTTTACAGATGTATTAGAAGTGGAAAAATTGAAATTGTTACTTTCTCATAAAGAAGAATTATTAATACAAAAAGACAAAGAACTTGAGCATTTACGTAAAATTATTACGTTATTAGAACGCTAAGGTATAAGCGGGTAAATTTGCAAAATTTTCTACAATTTGACCGCTTGTTTTATCGGGTCGAGCTATGCTGGCGCGAGTGTCCTCATTCGTGCTTTTGCTGTTTTATTGGGTTGAACGTTTAAGCCACCAAGCACGCAGATGGTCGTAACTAAGATTAAAGAAGAAGGCGTATACGATCACAAAAAGCGTCATGCCGATATCCATAATAAACGCCGACCACCAATCGACATCGAGCATATACGCCACCAACGGAATGGTGAAGAACAGTAAACCGCCTTCAAAGACTAAGGTGTGGAAAATGCGTAATCCGACCGTGCGAGTTTCGCGAGGGGCGGTAAAAATATGATCGAAAACCGTGTTAAACAGCATATTCCATAACATCGCCACAATTGAGATGGAGACAATCGTACCAGTGAGTAAACCGGTATGATGCGAAGTAAACAGGCTCATACCGATAACGGTAAACAAAATGGCGAAGAGTTCAAACAAAACAGCGTGAAAGATTCGCTCTAAACGGCTCATTGGCATAGTCGCTTTCCAAAAAATAAGCGGTCGTTTTTAGCAAATTTTTTACCAAAAACAACCGCTTGTAGTCGGTTAAATTAACGCTCGATTTTAGAACGAATCAATTCGATTAAATCGGTCATTTCTTGCGTTGGAGCAGGGGCTTGATGCATAAACCAACGGAATAATTCCGGATCGGTATATTTAAGCATTGCTACAAAAGTTTGCTGCTGTGCTTCGCTTAAATCATCAAAATGCGCTTTGTAAAAAGGCATAATCATTTTGTCTAATTCGCGCATACCACGGCGGCATTCCCACTCAATTCTAAAACGATTTAATTCAGCCATTATTTCACCTCGTGAATACGTAGTTCTTTTGGTACTTCAAACACCATATTTTCTTCACAACCTTCTAAGTTGCTCACACCGGTTACACCTAAGGTTTTTAAGTGTTCCACTACCGATTGTACTAAAACTTCCGGTGCTGAAGCGCCGGCGGTAATACCGATGGTGTTAACACCTTCCAGCCAGTTCGGATCAATATCTTGCGGGCCGTCAATTAATTTAGACGGCACACCCATACGTGAAGCCAGTTCTGCTAAACGATTTGAGTTTGAAGAATTTTTAGAACCGACCACTAATACCAGTTGTGATTGTTTTGCCAATTCTCGTACCGCTTGTTGGCGATTGGTTGTCGCATAACAAATATCGTTTTTACGCGGGCCTTGAATCGCCGGATATTTCTCTTTTAACGCTTCAATCACACCGCTGGTATCGTCAATCGAAAGCGTGGTTTGCGTCATAAAGGTCAGTTCGTCTTGATTGCTGACCGGCAGTTTTGCAATATCTTCAACCGATTCCACCAAGAAAATGCCAGCGTCTTGGTTGTCATATTGTCCCATCGTGCCGATCACTTCCGGATGGCCTTCGTGTCCGATTAAAATCGCTTTGGTACCTTTTTTGCTGGCACGCGCCACTTGCATATGTACTTTGGTTACTAACGGGCAAGTTGCATCAAATACTTTTAAACCACGACGTTTAGCTTCTTGGCGAACCGCTTGTGAAACACCGTGTGCCGAGAAAATCACAATCGCATCGTCTGGCACTTCGTCCAACTCTTCGACAAACACCGCACCTTTGGCTTTTAAACCGTCCACCACAAAGCGGTTATGTACCACTTCGTGACGTACATAAATTGGTGCACCGTGAATTTCGAGAGCGAGTTCTACAATAGAAATTGCTCGATCTACACCGGCACAGAAACCTCTTGGGTTTGCTAATAAAATATTCATTTAATCACTCTTTTTCTTTTTGTCGAGGAATGCTTCCAAGATGAGCAATCCCGCACCCACTACAATGGCAATATCCGCCACATTAAACACAGGATAATGATAGATATCCCAATAAAAATCAAAGAAATCAACTACATAGCCGTTATAAGCACGGTCAATTGCATTACCGATTGCGCCGCCGATAATCAGTGCATACGCAGAATTTTCCAATTTTTTGACCGCTTGATTACGCCACAGCATTACAATTAAACCCAGTGAAATGACAATAGCTAATCCTAAGAAGAAATATTTCTGCCAACCGCCGTGATCAGCCAAAAAGCTGAATGCCGCACCGTAGTTGCGTACGTAGGTTAAATTGAAAATCGGTAATACGTTTACGCTTTCATACAGCTCAAAGCGTTGTACCACAATGTATTTGGTCCATAGATCAATAATAATAGTCGCTAAACTTAGCCACAACCATTTGATTCCGGTCTGTTTCATAGTTTCCCTATTTGAATGTGAATAGTATGTCTGGTTGGTATGTTGCCCTTCTCACAGGGGTAACATCACTAAAAACGGTTAAATGGCATCTTCGTTTTCTTCACCGGTACGGATACGAATCACTCGCTCGACATCATAGATAAAGATTTTACCGTCACCGATCTTACCTGTTTGTGCGGTATCGATAATTGCTTCGATACAAGCGTCCACTTGATCATCCGCTACCACGATTTCCAGTTTAATTTTCGGTAAAAAATCAATCGCATATTCCGCACCTCGATAAAGCTCGGTGTGACCTTTTTGACGACCAAAGCCTTTCGCTTCGGTGACGGTCATACCGGTAATACCCGCATCGGTTAATGCTTCACGTACATCATCCAGTTTGAATGGTTTAATAATTGCTTCAATTTTTTTCATATGGTTCTCTATTGATGTTTAGATAAAATCGCTTCCCAGCTTAAATTATAATAAAACCAATATTTTTCAGCGAAAATTTGGTTATTTTGTAATGCACCCTTCCAAGGTTTACGGTGTGAAGTATAGTGAATAACGACAGGAGATTTTCCAGCTAGATCTTCACTTTGTAAACATTCAGATTCTAAACCTCTTTCTAATAATGCATGTCTTGCACCGACTTGATAATTATAAATTTTATCTAGAATTTTCCATTTTTTGTGGAAAACTATATTAAGAATATCTTGGTCTGCATATATCACATTCGCAAATTGAGAAGTTAATTCGCATAATGTATATTCAATATTTTCTTTATTCCACAATGGTACATTAATTAATAAAACACCAGCATTGAAATAAGGTTTAAAGTCAGGTATCTCTGCATAGTAATGTTCTACATAATTTATAAACATATCAGGGACTGCAGCAATAATATCGTTTTTAAGATCAACATCGTATAACGATGAAATATCACCATCTATTATAAGGTCACAGTCTAAATAGAGTAATTTTTCAACAGGTATCTGCCCTAAGAGATAACGAAAAAAAGTTTCTTCTGTAATATGTTCTATTGTTTTCCAGCTCTTTGCATTTGGCATATTTACTTGGCAAGAAATAATTTGCGAATTTAATGGTTGCAAATATTTATTTAGGCTATCAAACCAAGGTTGTGCAAATTGTGCATTATGCAATAAATAAAAATTGATATTTTTATGAAAATAGCTGGCGGATTTTATAAGTGTAATAATTTGTTCTGCATAAGCATGATTAGCGGCTAAAACGATATTTATTTGATAATTAGTTTGTTTAGAGTGAGTCATTACATTATCTTCTTGCAGATTTTGGGCGGAAACTTTCGCAGATTTCAGGATGCGTGTCGATATAAATTTCACTTAATAGCTGCAGACAGTACGGTACAGCACTAAAAATACCTCGTACCAGCGTGTTACCTTGTTCATCTTTTACCCCTTCTAGCGTCTCTTTAATCGCTTTCGGTTGTCCCGGTAAATTTAAAATCAACGAATCGTGACGAATGACACCGACTTGACGAGAGAGAATTGCCGTCGGGACAAAATGCAGACTTACTTGACGCATTTGTTCGCCAAAGCCCGGCATTTCTCGATGTGCTACTGCAAGGGTCGCATCCGGTGTGACGTCTCGTTTTGCCGGCCCAGTACCGCCGGTGGTTAATACTAGATGGCAATGGTGTGTATCCACCAATTCAATCAATGTTTGCTCAATTACAGCTTGTTCGTCCGGAATTAAACGTGTTTCAACTTCAAACGGGGCAGTCAATGCGGATTCCAACCACGCTTGTAATTCAGGAATGCCTTGGTCTTGGTAAACACCGCTAGAAGCACGGTCTGAAACAGAAACCAAACCGATTTTTAATGTCTCTTTACTTAACATTATTTATCCTTTTGCAATTTTAAGGCGGGTTGAAACCCGCCCGAATCAGTTATAAATTCACTAAAACGTGATTATTTTTTCTCTTCCGCTTTTGCCGGTTGTTTGCTTTCTTGCTCTTTTAGCATCGACATTGCCATATTGATACTTTTTTCAACCGTAGCACGGCGTGGCTCACCTTCAGGAATCAGTTTTAACATCATACCCCAAGTCATTGCCGCCATTTTGTAATCTTCTTCTTCAAAAGAGCTGAAAGCGAGTAGGCTCAGTGCATCTAAATTGGTGTGGTCTTGGCGTAAAATTTCTTTTAATACCTCTTTACCTTTGTTTTTATCCGCTTGATCTTGCGAGAACATCAGTATCTGTGCATAACTGCCTTTATATTGCAGATTTTTTGGGTCTAATTTGCTCGCTTTTTCATAGCTTTCCAACGCCAATTGACCGTCATCTTTCGCCATCCCGATTTGACCTAACATAAACCAACCTTTGGCGTCATTCGGTTTATTTTGTAATTCGACACGTAACGCCATGGCAAATTGATTTAACTCTTGCTCAGATAGCGGATTGGTATCTTCCTCTTTGATACGCTCATAAAAATATTCTAATTTTTTATGGGTCATATCAATCATAGTACCGGCTTGCCATGAACCAACGCTGACATAAGCGCTGGTGCCGATAATCCCTACAGCAATCAGTAATACCGCAAACCAAATTTTGCCGATATGGCTTTGTTTAGCCTGCACTGCTTCAGCTTGCTCAGGAATATCGTCTAATAAACTTTGTTGAAGCTCTAATTTAGTTTTTTCAGGGTCATCAATTACCCCTTCATTCGCTTCACGTTCAACTTCTTTTAAACGGTCAAAGTAAAAAGCTTTATTCAGGTTATCTCGTTTTAAGCTTTGGCGTTTTGTTTGCTTGGTAAGCAAAGGATAAAACGCAATTAAGCAGATAACCACAGTCATTGCTACTACAATAATCCAAAAGTTCATTAGTTGTCCTTCTCGTTAAGAATTTGTTTTAAACGTGCTTGATCAAGCGTTGAATTTGCAGAATTTTGGCTAAATTCGACCGCTTGTTTTGGCTTAGATTTACGTCTCCAAATCAACGCAAAACCAAATAACAGTAATGCGATGGGTAACGCCCAAAGTAATACGGTAGCCGGCGTCATCGGTGGATTATAAGTGACAAAATTACCGTAGCGCTCAATCATATAATCCACGACTTCCTCTTTATTTTTGCCTTGCTTTAGTAATTCTAACGTTTTAGCACGCATATCGGTCGCAATCGTTGCATTTGAATCGGCAATATTGTTGTTTTGACATTGCGGACAACGTAATTCTTGAATTAATGCACGATAATCCGACTCTTGCTGCGGATTATCAAATTGGTTGAATTCAACCGGTGCGGCAGTCGCTACGGCACTTGCCATTAAAAAAATTGGGAGGAGTTTTTTCATTTTATTAAATATCCTACATTCCATAATGTAATTGATTGTTCGCAAATAAGATCTTTAAATAATCCTTGATATAACTTTATATTTTGGTCTGGAATTATTATGTTGTTTTTAACGTCTGTTTCGTGGTGAGGAAGAAATATTTTATATTTGTTATCTTCGTATAAGATACTTCCGCAATAAATTCTTTTTCTTTTATTTAATTTGTTTGCTATGCCATTTATAATATTTTTAGGATGGTTTAATATATATTCTTCATGGTTTAGAATTACATAGGGTTTCTCGTTGTTGTCATGAATCCCGAGTGCATTCATCAATGTTTTTCCGTTGGCTGCTATGCATAGCATAATAATAAAAAATGTAATGATATGTAGATTGATAATTATTTTAATACTTTTTATCTTTCCCATAACGTAAAAGGAATAGCTTGTATGTAGCAAGGTCAATATAAGTATACTTATTCCGTAAGCAAGCAGGCTTTCATTAAAAAATATATATGCAGCATATGATATGAATAATGAAACTGTAGTTGTTGTCCATATATAAAATCCATATCCTAAATATATATCTATATAATCAATTAATGTGTATTTTTTATTTTTTGTTAAAAGTCTTTTTATAGTGATTATTGTTACAACGCTTAATCCTATAAGCATATGCCAAAAATATTCTGGGTAAAAATAAAATGCTATAGATGTTATAAGATTGAATAATATAATGGTTTTAATTTGTGCTTCTTCATTAATAACATTATTATTTTCTTTTTTGTTGAGCTTTTTAAATGATATAGATGATATTCCATATATCATAAAAAGTGTTGTAAAAAAGATAGCTGCCCCAGTTAGAGATAGAAATATCTCTTTTGAAGTGGAGAGAGAAAATAAATTTCTTACTCCAATTTCGTTTAAGTATATAAATGTAGTGAATGCTCCAAAAAGAAAAGAACAGAATGTGATTCTTGCAATTGTTATATATGATAAATAACGCTGAATAATTCTTCTTTTCTTATAATCTATGAAGCTCATATTACATTAACCTTACTTCAATCCATCATAAATCGGCTTTAACACTTCATTCCATACTTGATCATTTACATCACCGGCGTGGCGGTAGTGGATAACACCTTTACCGTCAATAATAAATGTTTCGGGTGCGCCGTATACGCCGAGATCTAAGCCCAGTGAGCCTTTCGGGTCATAGAT
Source organism: Actinobacillus equuli (assembly GCF_900636745.1). Lineage (NCBI taxonomy): Bacteria > Pseudomonadati > Pseudomonadota > Gammaproteobacteria > Pasteurellales > Pasteurellaceae > Actinobacillus > Actinobacillus equuli. The sequence goes on from NZ_LR134310.1 coordinate 1,348,026, forward strand.
ATTTGCTTTGTAGGGATTGCCGTAATTGGCGAGGAATTTCATTGCTTTTGAGCGTTCGTCTTTGTAGTCCACACCGACAATTTCCACACCTTGTTTTGCCAGTAGGGTTAAGTATTCGTGTTCGGCATAGCAGGTTGGACACCACGTTGCCCAAACGGTTAATAAACGAGGTTTGCCTGTTTTTACGACATTTTGATCAAGTAGCTGTTTCTCATCTAAAACGGACTCTAATTGGAAATTTGGAATGGTTTTACCCACTAATGCGGATTCAAGTTTTTTCGGATCATCACCTTGAGCATTGCGTGAAAGCTGCACCATAAAAGTAACGGTTAAAGCTAAAAAAATGATGAGAGGAAGTAAAAGTTTCTTATTCATAACAAGCGGTCTGTTTTGTTTAAAATTTTGCAAATAGAACGTTAGCTTAACAAAAATTTGTGTATTAATCGCCTACTAATTCTCTGTATTTTGCGTTTTATCTAAGCGGTTAAATTTTTGCTAAATTTTACCTATAAAAAAGGCACTATCTCTCAGTGCCTATCAGTTATTTTCTCAACTTAACGGTTTGAATGGCGTGATCTTCGCCTTTTACCAAAATTAAATTCGCGCGTTCACGACTCGGTAAGATATTTTGTTTCAGATTTAGGCCATTAATTTCGTCCCAAATAGTGGAAGCGGTTTGAATGGCTTCTTGCTCCGAAAGTTTAGAATAATGGTGGAAGTAAGCATTCGGATCAGAAAACGCACTACGGCGGAATTTTAAAAAACGATGTACATACCATTCTTTTAGCAAATCTTCATCCGCATCGACATAAATGGAAAAATCGACAAAATCTGATACAAAGACGTTATGCGGGCTGGAAGGGTAGTTCATACCGCTTTGCAACACATTCAATCCTTCTAAGATCACAATATCCGGTTGATCAACCACATTATATTGGTCCGGAATAATGTCGTAAGTTAAATGCGAGTAAATCGGTGCCTGCACATGGCGCTTACCTGACTTGATGTCTGATACAAAGCCGATTAAACGATGAATGTCGTATGATTCCGGAAAACCTTTTTTCTTTAATAGGTTTTTTTCTTCCAACGTTTTTAACGGATATAAGAAGCCGTCCGTGGTAATTAAATCCACTTTACGTTCTTCCGGCCATTGCGAAAGCAAGGCTTGTAAAATACGTGCCGAAGTACTTTTGCCAACGGAAACGCTGCCGGCAATACTGATAATATAAGGCACTTTTGGCGAAGCAACACCTAAAAAACGATGTAATACCGTTTGGCGTTTGAGATTTTCTTCAATGTAATAGTTGATCAGACGTGCCAAAGGTAAATAAATCGTACTCACTTCTTCTAATGAAAGATCTTCATTAAAACCGAGTAGCGGTTTTAAATCTTGTTCTGTGAGTTTTAATGGCACTGATTTACGTAATTCAGCCCATTTTTGGCGATCAAAAGTTAAAAAAGGAGTAATTTTGTTTGATTTTTGCAGGCTCATAGCCAAATTCTCTAGTTTTCAGGTAGTGCAGATTGCATTTCCAATGGAATGCGCAGTCACAAATATACAATATAAATCTAAAAATAGGGCGTTTTATCTCGTTAAAATCACGTAAAACATACAAAAAACAGACGTTTTGCGTATTAAACAAGCGAAAAAACAAGTTTTTCAATTTTTTTTGAAAAAATGCTTGCACAGTTTCAAAATTTCCCTATAATGCACCTCACTTGCTTACGACAACGCAACGCCGACTTAGCTCAGTAGGTAGAGCAACTGACTTGTAATCAGTAGGTCACCAGTTCGATTCCGGTAGTCGGCACCATTATTGCAAATCGTGATTAAGTATTCAATTATCGTGGAGGGATTCCCGAGCGGCCAAAGGGGGCAGACTGTAAATCTGTTGGCTCAGCCTTCGAAGGTTCGAATCCTTCTCCCTCCACCATTTCTTACTTAATTGAATCGCATATGACATCGGACAGACGAATTTAGAACAGCGGGCATCGTATAATGGCTATTACCTTAGCCTTCCAAGCTAATGATGCGGGTTCGATTCCCGCTGCCCGCTCCAAGCGCTGATATAGCTCAGTTGGTAGAGCGCACCCTTGGTAAGGGTGAGGTCGGCGGTTCAAATCCGCCTATCAGCACCACTACTCTTCTAAAATCTTCTTTTCAGTGTTTTAAATCTTAGTAACAATTTCTACATTTGGTTAATGTGGTTATGTACCATTTGTAACCGTGTTTGTTTAAGAGGCTTTTAAAAATGTCTAAAGAAAAATTTGAACGTACAAAACCGCACGTTAACGTGGGTACAATCGGCCACGTTGACCATGGTAAAACAACTTTAACAGCAGCGATCACAACTGTATTAGCGAAACACTTCGGTGGTGCAGCTCGTGCATTCGACCAAATCGATAACGCGCCGGAAGAAAAAGCGCGTGGTATCACCATCAACACTTCACACGTTGAGTACGATACAGAAACACGTCACTACGCACACGTTGACTGCCCGGGACACGCGGACTATGTTAAAAACATGATTACTGGTGCGGCACAAATGGACGGTGCAATCTTAGTAGTAGCAGCGACAGACGGTCCAATGCCACAAACTCGTGAGCACATCTTATTAGGTCGCCAAGTAGGTGTACCATACATCATCGTATTCTTAAACAAATGCGACATGGTAGATGACGAAGAGTTATTAGAATTAGTAGAAATGGAAGTTCGTGAACTTCTTTCTCAATACGATTTCCCAGGTGACGATACACCAATCGTACGTGGTTCAGCGTTACAAGCGTTAAACGGCGTAGCGGAGTGGGAAGAAAAAATTCTTGAGTTAGCGAACCACTTAGATACTTACATTCCAGAGCCAGAGCGTGCGATTGATAAACCATTCTTATTACCAATCGAAGATGTATTCTCAATCTCAGGTCGTGGTACAGTAGTAACAGGTCGTGTAGAGCGTGGTATCATCAAATCAGGTGAAGAAGTTGAAATCGTAGGTATCAAAGAGACTACGAAAACAACAGTAACTGGTGTTGAGATGTTCCGTAAATTATTAGACGAAGGTCGTGCGGGTGAAAACGTTGGTGCATTATTACGTGGTACAAAACGTGAAGAAATCGAACGTGGTCAAGTATTAGCGAAACCAGGTACAATCACACCACACACAGACTTCGAATCAGAAGTATACGTATTATCAAAAGAAGAAGGTGGTCGTCATACTCCATTCTTCAAAGGTTACCGTCCACAGTTCTACTTCCGTACAACAGACGTAACAGGTACAATCGAGTTACCTGAAGGCGTAGAGATGGTAATGCCAGGCGATAACATCAAAATGACTGTGAGCTTAATTCACCCAATCGCGATGGACGAAGGTTTACGTTTTGCGATTCGTGAAGGTGGCCGTACAGTAGGTGCAGGTGTTGTAGCGAAAATCATCAAATAATTAAGTTTTTAGCTTAATATTTGAGAGCGAAATGCTAGAGAAGGCGTGTCGAAAGACACGCCTTTTTTATTTTGTATCAATTTAAATCTCAGAGTATAATTCAGCCCCTACAGAAAATTAGAGGATTTAATGTTTGCTTTTGATTTTCTAATTTATAAAGCGCGTATAAATAATTTGACCTCGCTCTAGTTTGATTGCCTGATTAAATTATCATTTAAAATAAAAAAATTATGGAAAACACAACACAAGTACAGGCAATCGATATCTATATTGATTTTGCAACAGTTCCCAGTTTAAGTTACTTCTTACATTTTCTTAAACACAAACATGATCATCAAAGATTACGTCTATTTTCATTAGCCCGTTTCGAGATACCGGAAACAATCATCGAGCGATATGAAGAGGGCATCATTCAATTTTCTCGTAATGTAGCACATAATGTTGACCCATTACTTGAGCAATTACGTACCATTCTTTCTCAAGAAGGGAAGCAATTTGAATTACATTTACATTTAAACTTGCTCCATAGTGTTGAGATGTTTCTGAATTTATCACCGACTTATACGAAATATAAAGACAAAGTCAGCAAGGTTGTTTTACATTTGTATGATGATGGTTCTGAAGGCGTGATGAGTCAGTATCAGTTACAGCAATCTAATTCACTTGCACAAGATTTGGCTTCAACAAAAGCATCTTTGGTGTCTTTATTTGAAATCGGAGAAGGCTCGTTTACCCATATTGATTTGATTCGTTATGTCTGGAATGCTGTGTTCGAAACGCATTATTATTTGCTTTCCGATCACTTTTTAGTGCATGAAAAGCTACAACCGTTGAAGGCAGAATTAGGTAATTATCAATTACTAAATTTTGCAGCATACCGAAATTTATCAGGTGAAGATTTATTATGGTTAAAACAAATATTAAAGATCGATGTTGAATTAGAAGCGCTAATGCAAAAATTAACTGCTCAACCAGTTTATTTTTTCAGCGGTACGACATTCTTTAATATTAGCTTTGAGGATAAACAGCGTTTGGCAGATATTCATGCGATACTTATTCGTGAACATTTGGATCCTAATAGCCAACTGTTTATTGGTGAGCCATATGTATTCGTATTTAAAGGACATCCGAATAGTCCTGAGATTAATCAGGCGTTACGAGAGTATTATTCTGACGTGATATTTTTACCTGACAATATTCCGTTTGAAGTACTGGCGTTATTCGGTTTTGTGCCGGAGAAAATTGGTGGATTTGCGAGTACACTACATGTAAATAGTGAAAAGCGTAAGTTAGCGAATTTATTCTTTTTGACCTCAGCAGAGGAACAAGAACGTAATCGTTCTGACGGTTACATCAAACAATATGCACTTGCACAAACAATGATAGAAATGCAATTAGTTAGCCAAGAACAGGTGTATTATTGTAGTTTTTCAGCATAAAAAAGCCGACAATTGTCGGCTTTTTTATATGATATTAGGCGATCTTGACCGCTTTACATGCGCTGGTCGGATTCACAATGCGTTCTCTTGCGGCAATAATTTGTAATTCATATACGCCGGAATTTGCGGTGATTTCCATAACATCGTTTACTGCATTTGCAGTATGTTCAAACGCTTCTAGATCTGACTTACCATTCAATAAATTTGCTAAGAATAGTCCGGCAGTTAAATCACCCACACCAACCGGCTCTTTATCAAATTGATAGAGTGGACGGCTAATATGCCAAATGCCTTCAGCCGTTGCAAAAAGCATCTCAAATTTGTCCGCTTGTTTGCCTACTTTGCTTAAATGTTTGACTAAGACTTTTTTCGGGCCTTTGCTTAAAATAACCTTAACCGCTTCGATCGCTTGTTCAAAGTTTTCAACGGGTAAGCCGCTAAGTTCTCGTAATTCGACCAAATTCGGTGTAATGATATCTGCATGTGCCATTGCGATATTAATTAAGCCTTCTTTAACTCCGTCCGCCACGATACAGCCTTTATCTGGATGACCCATCACCGGATCACACAGGTAAATTGCATTTTTATTCTGTAATTTAACCGCTTGATAGGCTTTAACAATCTCTTCCACCTGTTCTGCCGAACCGATATAACCGGATAACACAGCGTCGCAATGCTTAAGTGCATCAATATCGGCAATACCTTGTACGATTTCGCCGATTTGTTCTTTTGGAATCACCATACCTTTCCATTTACCGTATTGCGTATGGTTTGAAAATTGCACGGTATTCAATGCCCATACATCCACGCCGAGTAATTGCATTGGGAAAGTTGCGGATTTATTTCCTGCATAACCGTATACAACATGGGATTGAATAGAGAGGATATTTTTCATTCTTTTGATTCCTTTTTTGTGTTCAATTGTGGATAATTTGGGCGAAATAAACTTGCATGTGAAATAAAAATACCTATAATAACGGCTCTTCCAACGAAGTATGCCGACTTAGCTCAGTAGGTAGAGCAACTGACTTGTAATCAGTAGGTCACCAGTTCGATTCCGGTAGTCGGCACCATTCTTATATCTTCTCTTTTATTTCTTCAAATTTTTCTTTACAAAAGTTTCTAATTTTAAATTTGTTATTTATTTTTTGCGCATAAAAAAGCGGTAGGATTTCCACAAAATTTTGCCAAAATCCGACCGCTTGTTTTCGCTTAAACGTATCCGTAACTCATTAAGCGTTGGTAACGACGATCTAATAAATCTTCGGTGCTTAATGGCGAGAGATCAGCTAAGTCTGCTAAAATACGTTCTTTAAGGTTTTGTGCCATTTGGGCCACATCACGATGCGCACCACCTAATGGCTCGGCAACAATACCGTCAATTAAGTTTAACTCTTTTAAACGTTGTGCGGTTAAGCCCATAACTTCTGCGGCGGTTGAAGCTTTTTCTGCGCTTTTCCATAAGATTGAAGCACAACCTTCCGGCGAAATAACCGAATAAGTTGAATATTGCAACATATTCACTTTATCACCCACACCGATCGCTAATGCACCGCCTGAACCGCCTTCCCCGATCACCGTACAGATAACCGGCACTTTTAATTGCGCCATTTCACGTAAGTTGCGCGCGATAGCTTCCGCCTGACCACGTTCTTCCGCACCGATACCAGGGTATGCGCCCGGTGTGTCGATAAAAGTAATAATCGGCATATTAAAACGTTCTGCCATTTCCATTAAGCGTAAGGCTTTACGGTAGCCTTCAGGTGCCGGCATACCAAAGTTACGTTTTACTTTTTCTTTGGTTGTACGACCTTTTTGATGACCAATAACCATTACCGGGCGACCTTCTAAACGCGCAATACCACCGACAATCGCTTTGTCATCAGCAAAAGCACGGTCACCGGCTAATTCGTCAAATTCGGTGAAAATATGTTCGATATAATCTAAAGTGTATGGACGATTCGGATGACGTGCCATACGTGATACTTGCCACGCGTCTAAGTTCGCAAAGGTTTTTTTAGTCAGTTCTTCGCTTTTCTTTTGTAGGCGTTTGATTTCGTCATCCAAATCAATTTTACCGTCTTGCGCACTCACAGCACGAAGCGATTCGATTTTGGCTTCAAGCTCGGCAATTGGTAATTCAAAATCTAAATATTCTTGGCTCATTATTTCAGTCCTGTTTTGCAGAAAATTCTATCTATTCTATCAGTGATAGAAGGAAAATAGGCAGAAAAGCGGTGTTTTTTTGCAAAAATTTGCAATTTTCACAACAGATCCGACCGCTTATTCCTCAACGGTAAATTGTCCCATTGCTCCTCGGTCTCTTAACATAAAGTCGGAAACACCAAAGGTGAACGGTAGTTGGTCAGAAGCAAGATGGTCAAAGCGAACCAATAAGGTGACTTCTTGGTCTTTCTCCAACCAAACGGTATCTTGCCAAGCTAGCTGTTTATGCGGTTCACGTTTACGATCTCTGGTTTCGACAATAAATTTTGCACCTTGTAGGGTAAAACCAACCGCTTCGTTGCTGGTAATATACCAGCGCTCCACGCTGCCTTGCTTAATGGTAAAGTCGATACGTTTAGGGTCAAATCGCTGTTGGTTAATTAAACGATCTAACGGGCGTAATGCGATACGGCGTTCCTGAGTGATTTTCAGTTGGAACGAATCTAAATCGAAAACCGGTAATGAAGGTTTGGTGGTGAATACCGATGCCATACCTTCGGGGCGCAATTCTAAAATGACATTGTCCACTAAATCGTTATTATCGGCGAATAGGCTTTTCGCTTTGTAAAAAATATCCCGTTTTTGACCGCTTATTAGTGAGACGGTTTTGCCGTCATTGAGGTCGACTAACACTTCAATACGAGCGGAAGGAGCAAGCGTGACGCTAGGCATTTCCACCGGCTCGGCAAGCATTCCCATTCCGGTTGCTATCACGTGTAACGGCTTATCATTATCTAAACGTAGCTCATAAGCTCGCGATAAGGAAGCATTAACAATACGTAGGCGTACCCAGCCTCGTGCCACGTTGTGATAAGCCGATTCTTGTCCGTTAACAAATAAACGTTTGCCAAAGAATTGCTTCTGATTCAGATCGAGTAACTGAATGCCGTCTTTATTAATGTGCTGGTCTTGCAAGACCAATGGAATATCGTTCACTCCATATTTATTGGGTAGTGATGCCGTTTTACTATTGGCATCTTCAATAATCCAAAGTCCAGCCAAGCCTCTATACAGCTGAAATGCAGAATTTAGCATAGTGTCAGCGTGATACCAGCAGGTACACGCGGGTTGATGGATGGAAAGAATCGGTGACCAACTGCTTTTCGGCGCTAATTTACGGTGTGCCGAACCGATCATTTCAGTCGGTGCTAATAGCCCCTGAATATTGATGGAAACCTGCTGTGGTAGATTATTCACATAAGTTAATTTGACAAAATTATCCGATTTTACTCGGACAGTCGGCGCAAGGTATTGCCCATTAACGCCCCAAACATCCACCAATTTTCCTTTATTAAATTGTGTTTGCGCCGGACGTAAATCCAAACGAACAGGGCGACCTCGTCCCACTTCAATAATCGGTGGAATGCGTAATGGCTGGCGTTCTACGGCAAAAAGTGTGTTGGGTGCAGAAAGCATCGCTCCGGCTAATGCGGAGCGTTTGAGTAGTTGTCTTCGAGTCAGATTTTGTTTCATTATGTGCTTATTTCTTGGCATCTAACGCTGCAATTTCAGCATCTAAATCAGCTATTTTAGCTGCCATAATGCTATGGCATTTTTCAATCAATTCTTTGATATTGTCACGATTGTAACCGGTCGTATCAATCGGTTCTAAACTTTCGCAGATAACAGTACCGTTGTTCCAACGATTGAGATCAACTTTATTATGTAACGAAGAACACACAATCGGCACAATCGGCACGCCCGCTGCGATTGCGGTATGAAATGCGCCGGTCTTGAAAGGTAATAAGCCACGGCCTCGGCTACGAGTGCCTTCTGGGAACATCCAAATGGAAATTTGACGCTCACGAATAATTTCACCCACTTTATTCATCGTGCTAATTGCGCTACTACGTTTTTCTCGATTAATAAAAATATTGCCGGTTGCCCAATACACTAAACCGAAAAACGGAATCCAAATCAGGCTTTTTTTACCGATCGTGACGGTACGTGGTGGCACGATACCGGCAATAGTAAGCATATCGTAGTTATTTTGATGGTTAGCGATATAAATTGCCGGTTGAGAAAATTCCGGACGTGGACGATAAATCACTTTCAAGCCGACCAGTTTGTGCATCGACGCATACATTCTAGCTACGATGCCGACCGTGCTAGGATGACGGAAACGGATAAAAGCGTACACCGTACCAATAATAGAAATAATAATCGCAGTCACCGCGACTGCAAGAATACGAGCGAGTTTTAGCATAATAAGCCCTTCAAAAAATCAACATTTTATTGCACGCAGTATAACAAAATTTACTTATTTTATTAAAAGGTTTAAACGGCAATTAAAAGTCGATATATTAGGTTGGCTTTTAACCAATGATAGGAGTTTGATATGAGCAAGGTAACATTAATGGGTAACCCGATTGATGTAGCGGGTAACTTTCCACAAGCGGGCGAAACCGTTGAGAATTTTACATTAGTGAATAACAGTTTAGAGAATGTTTCTTTGGCGGATTTTGCCGGTAAACGCAAAGTGTTAAATATTTTCCCAAGTATTGATACCGGTGTATGTGCGACTTCAGTACGTGTGTTTAACCAAAAAGCGGCGGATTTAACAAATACGGTTGTTTTATGTATTTCTGCGGATTTACCTTTTGCGCAAGCGCGTTTTTGCGGTGCGGAAGGTATTGAAAATGTGCAAACGCTTTCTACTTTCCGTAATAAAGAGGTTCATCAACAACTTGGTGTTGATATCCAGAGCGCACCCTTAGCCGGTTTAACTTCTCGTTCGGTAATTGTATTAGATGAAAATAATCGTGTATTACACAGCGAATTAGTTTCCGAAATCAAAAATGAACCGAATTACGAAGCAGCATTAGCCGTTTTAGCGTAATCTTAACAAGCGGTAGAATTTGCAAAAAATTTAGCAAAAATGACCGCTTGTCGACAAAAAAGCCCACGCATCAAAGCGTGGGCTTTTTTAGTATTAATGCAAAATAACTATTACATAGTTACATTTTTAGAACCTTGAACTTGAACTTCAACACGACGGTCAGGAGCTAAACAAGCGATTAACGCTTTACGACCTTTAACGGCGTCACATGTAGCGCCAGTTACAGGGTTTGCTTCACCGTAACCTACAGCAGTTACGTTAGCCGCATTTTGACCTTTAGAAACTAAGTAGTTAGCTACAGTTTCAGCACGACGTTGAGAAAGTTTTAAGTTTGCAGCTTCTTTACCGATACGGTCTGTGTAGCCGTTAACTTGGATAGCAGGAGTTGCTAAACCTAAGTTAGCGATTTCAGTGTTAGCTGCATCTAAAGCTGCTGCTGCCGCTGGTTTTAAGTTAGATTTACCGAAAGCGAATAATACGTCAGAGCTGAACGCGAAGTTTTTAGTTACAACTTCTGGAGCCGCTTCAACTGGAGCAGCACCTTGACCGAAACGGTAGCTTAAACCTGCAGATACAGAGTGGATATCTGGAGCATATTGGTCAACTGGGTTTTTCGCACCATTACCTGTACGCTCGATAGCTTTGTTTAAGTTACCCGCTTTGTTTAAGTATTGATATTCAACACGAGCTGCTAATTCTGGAGTAATTGCGTATTCAACACCAGCACCTAAAATTGTAGATGCTTTTAATTTGTGGTATTTTTCAGCTTCGTCTTTACCTGTATTTACTTCTGAGAATTTGTAGTCGTTACGAACAACTGCAACACCAACTTTACCGTAAACGTCTAAGTTAGGTAATACTTCGTAGCTTGGTTTTAATGCTAAGTTTAAACCGTGAGCAGAGTGACGGTATGTAGTGTGTTTACCTTCATCTTGGTTACCACGAGCACGACCGTAGAAATCGTAACCTAATTCAGCTGCTAAACCAAAGTTGTTTTGGTTTAAGATTTGGTAACCACCGAATACACCGTAAGTTACAGAGTTGCGGTTGATACCTGCATCTGTTGTACCATTTTGGTAACGAGCATCATTTTCATATTTTTGGTTGAATTGACGAACACCTTCGTGAAGTGTTGCCCAACCTGCTTTAGCACCAGCGTAGAAAGTGTTTTGTTGTGGAGCTGCTTGAGCTACTGCTGTAGCAGATAATACTGCTAACGCAACTAATGATTTTTTCATTTTGATAATCCTCTAAATTTTTATCGTCATCTATTAAAATCCCCTTTCAAGGGGATTATGAATATCAGTTTTGTTACTTTCTTTCTCACTGTGCAAGAAAGAAAACTGCTATTACTATTTCATTTTATCAAATTATGAGCTAAAAATACAATAAAACCGCTATTTCCTTCAGATAGATAAAGGTTTGCTATAAAGAGTTGCAGCTTTTAGTTCTATCAGATAATAAAAAACGCCCACATTTCTGCGGGCGTTTTTCTATTCTTTAGTAATAAAGAACGAACTAAATTACATAGTTACGTTTTTAGAACCTTGAACTTGAACTTCAACACGACGGTCAGGAGCTAAACAAGCGATTAACGCTTTACGACCTTTAACGGCGTCACATGTAGCGCCAGTTACAGGGTTTGCTTCACCGTAACCTACAGCAGTTACGTTAGCCGCATTTTGACCTTTAGAAACTAAGTAGTTAGCTACAGTTTCAGCACGACGTTGAGAAAGTTTTAAGTTTGCAGCTTCTTTACCGATACGGTCTGTGTAGCCGTTAACTTGGATAGCAGGAGTTGCTAAACCTAAGTTAGCGATTTCAGTGTTAGCTGCATCTAAAGCTGCTGCTGCCGCTGGTTTTAAGTTAGATTTACCGAAAGCGAATAATACGTCAGAGCTGAACGCGAAGTTTTTAGTTACAACTTCTGGAGCCGCTTCAACTGGAGCAGCACCTTGACCGAAACGGTAGCTTAAACCTGCAGATACAGAGTGGATATCTGGAGCATATTGGTCAACTGGGTTTTTCGCACCATTACCTGTACGCTCGATAGCTTTGTTTAAGTTACCCGCTTTGTTTAAGTATTGATATTCAACACGAGCTGCTAATTCTGGAGTAATTGCGTATTCAACACCAGCACCTAAAATTGTAGATGCTTTTAATTTGTGGTATTTTTCAGCTTCGTCTTTACCTGTATTTACTTCTGAGAATTTGTAGTCGTTACGAACAACTGCAACACCAACTTTACCGTAAACGTCTAAGTTAGGTAATACTTCGTAGCTTGGTTTTAATGCTAAGTTTAAACCGTGAGCAGAGTGACGGTATGTAGTGTGTTTACCTTCATCTTGGTTACCACGAGCACGACCGTAGAAATCGTAACCTAATTCAGCTGCTAAACCAAAGTTGTTTTGGTTTAAGATTTGGTAACCACCGAATACACCGTAAGTTACAGAGTTGCGGTTGATACCTGCATCTGTTGTACCATTTTGGTAACGAGCATCATTTTCATATTTTTGGTTGAATTGACGAACACCTTCGTGAAGTGTTGCCCAACCTGCTTTAGCACCAGCGTAGAAAGTGTTTTGTTGTGGAGCTGCTTGAGCTACTGCTGCAGCAGATAATACTGCTAACGCAACTAATGATTTTTTCATTTTGATGATCCTCTAGATTGTCATCGATTAAAAAAATAAATAACTTCAATACCGCCCGGTACTAAAGTTTAACTTATATGCTTCCACCTCATTAGAGAAGAAAGATAGTTAATTTTCTAGGATACTGAACAAAAGTACAACAAAAATTTGTCTTTTTGCCAAAATAAAGTTGCAATATTCCTATACAACATATTCTTGTTCTCTAATCAAACGAGCAAGAATGTGTCTATTATCGGAGTTCAAATTCACAAAATCAATAACCCAGCCCCCTCAAAAGTGTAAGAAAATGTATAGAACTGTTTATTTAATGGTTAATATGTAATAAATTCAATCATTCAACTTGTTTTCTTCACTTTCATTTTCAATATTCACAAATCTTGTTAATATCGGTTTACCTCGAATTTATATTCCTATAATAATCAATATGCTTCCACAATTATCAAAAATACCGGAGCTTAATAAAACGGTTATACAGTTTTTAGACGAGCTCAAATATCAACATTTTAGCGGTGATATTGCTTCTAATTATGCTGACCGCCTTTCTTTAGCGACAGATAATAGTGTTTATCAGCAACTTCCGCAGGCGATTTTATTTCCTAAATCGGTTTCGGATGTGGTGATTCTAACGAAATTGGCACAACGTCCGCATTTTCAACATCTGACTTTTACCCCTCGTGGCGGTGGTACCGGCACGAACGGGCAATCGCTGAATAACAATATTATTATCGATCTCTCTCGCCATCTGAATCAAATCCTCGAATTAAATGTAGAAGAACGTTGGGTGCGGGTGCAAGCCGGAGTGGTTAAAGATCAGCTTAATCAATTCTTAAAACCGCACGGCTTATTTTTCTCTCCTGAACTTTCCACCAGTAACCGCGCGACCTTAGGCGGTATGATTAACACCGACGCTTCCGGGCAGGGCTCACTGCAATACGGCAAAACTTCCGATCATGTTTTAGCGATCAAATCGGTATTGATGAACGGCGAAGTGTTAGAAACACAAGCGGTTAAATCTTGCGATTTTTTTGCAGAAATCGACCGCTTGGGCTTAACTGCTACCGGTAAACAGCTCCACCGTGAAATTTTTAGGCGTTGTCGTGAGTTACGTCCGACCGTTCTTGCCGAGTTGCCGCAACTCAATCGCTTTTTAACCGGTTACGATTTAAAAAATGTGTTTAATATAGACGAGAGTGAATTCAATCTGACTCGTATTTTAACCGGCTCGGAAGGCTCGCTTGCTTTTATTTGCGAAGCGAAACTCAATTTATTGCCGCTGCCGAAATTCCGTACCCTAATTAATATTAAATATCATTCGTTTGATGCGGCATTACGTTCAGCACCGTTTATGCTGAAAGCCAATGCACTGTCGGTTGAAACGGTCGATTCTAAAGTGCTGAATTTGGCGAAACAGGACATTATCTGGCATTCGGTGTCTGATTTATTGACCGAAGATCCGAATAACCCGATTCTCGGTATTAATATTGTGGAATATGCCGGTAGCGATCAGACGTTAATCGAACAACAAGTGGCTGACTTAATTAAAGCGTTAGATGAAAAACTGGCGGATTCAACCAGCGGTATTATCGGCTATCAAATTTGCAACGATATTGCCTCTATCGAAAAAATTTATGCGATGCGTAAAAAAGCAGTCGGTTTATTGGGTAATGCTAAAGGCTGGGCGAAGCCGATTGCGTTTGTGGAAGACACTTGCGTACCGCCGGAGCATCTTGCCGATTACATCGCTGAGTTCCGCCAATTATTAGATGATCACGGTTTGGAATACGGTATGTTCGGTCACGTGGATGCCGGTGTGCTACACGTTCGCCCTGCATTAGATTTAACCGACCGCGCGCAAGTACAAAAATTTAAAGCGATTTCCGATCAAGTGGTCGAACTCACCGCTAAATACGGCGGTTTGATTTGGGGTGAGCACGGCAAAGGTATGCGTTCGGTGTATGGCGAGAAATTCTTTGGTGAAAAATTATGGAGAGAATTACGTTATATCAAACAGTTGTTTGACCCGCAAAATCGCTTGAATCCGGGCAAAATCTGTACTCCGTTGGAGAACAATGCGGCACTTTACCCGATCGACTCATCAATGCGTGCCGATTTTGATCGCCAAATTCCAATTCAAGTGCGTGAAGAATTTAAAGGGGCGATGAACTGTAACGGTAACGGGCTGTGCTTTAACTTTGATGTACATAGTACGATGTGTCCATCAATGAAAGTATCGGGTAACCGCCTTTATTCACCGAAAGGGCGTGCGACTTTGATTCGAGAATGGCTCAGATTACTTGCCGAACAAAACGTATCGCCGGACGATTTGATCTTTAAATCGCGTAAACAAGCGGTCAAATTAACCGATTTTGTTGCAAAAATTCGCAACACGCTGAATAAACAGAAAGAATACGATTTTTCGCACGAAGTAAAAGCGGCAATGGACACTTGCCTTGCCTGTAAAGCCTGTGCCAGCCAGTGTCCGATCAAAATTGACGTACCGACTTTCAGATCGCAGTTTAATGAGTTGTACCATAGCCGTTATTTGCGTCCGGCAAAAGATTATCTGGTTTCCAATCTGGAATTTGTCGCACCAATGATGGCGAAAGCACCGAAGTTTTTTAACTTTTTCAGCAGCTCAAAATTAGCGGAAAGTGTAGCGAATAAAACGATCGGAATGACGTATTTACCGGCACTTTCCGTACCGAATTTACAACAGCAATTAGTTGAGATTGGCTATCAGGGTGTAACCTTAGAGGCTTTGGAGGCACAAGCAAGCGGTCAAAAATCAGCGGAATTTTGCAAAACAGTGTTAGTAGTACAAGACCCGTTCACTTCGTTCTATGATGCGAAAGTGGTGGCGGATTTTGTACAGTTATTACAAAAACTTGGTTTCCGTCCGGTGGTATTACCGTTTAAACCGAGCGGTAAGGCGCAACATATCAAGGGTTTTTTAAGTAAGTTTGCTAAAACTGCACGCAATCAGGCGGAATTTCTCAATCGTGTCGCTCAACTCGGCTTACCGATGGTGGCGGTAGATCCTGCTCTGACCTTAGTTTACCGTGACGAATATCGTGATATCTTAAAAGCAGCGCGCGGTGATTTCAAAGTGCAACTGGCTCACGAATGGCTACGAGATGTGATTCAAGCCGGTGAACTGGAACATTGCAAAAAATCAGTAAATTTTGACCGCTTGAGCTGGCATTTATTCGCACACTGTACCGAAACGACCGAATTGCCGAATGCGCAGAAAGAGTGGCAAGCGATTTTCTCTCATTTCGGTGAACAGCTAGTGAATGAAAATGTCGGTTGTTGCGGCATGGCGGGTACGTTTGGACACGAAACCAAACACCTTGAAATGTCGAAAGCGATTTATCAGCAATCGTGGCAAATTAAATTGAAAAATAAACCGCTTGAGCGTTGCCTCGCTACCGGCTATTCCTGCCGTTCGCAAGTAAAACGTTTTGAGCATTATTCGGTTAAACACCCGATTCAGGCATTGCTTGAGGTGGTGTAGTAAATCTCCCCTAACCCCTCTTTACTAAAGAGGGGGATCTATATTGAAGGCAATAGAGATCGCGACTTTTTATTCATATCTTCTTTTATAAAGAAGACTAAAGATTTTTCATAAAGGAAACATAATGACTATTTGGAAGCAAACTGCAACTTGTGAACAATTAAACGCACTTAGCCAAAAATCGGCGGTAGCGCATTTAGGTATCGAATTTACCGCAATCGGTGAAGATTGGATTGAAGCGCAGCTTATGGTGGATGAGCGTACCCAACAACCGTTCGGCGTATTGCATGGCGGCGTGTCAGCCGCTTTAGCGGAAACCACTGCCAATGCCGGTGCGTTAATGGTGTGTGAAGCGCATCAAATTGCGGTCGGAATGGAACTGAATATCAGCCATTTAAAATCTGTGCCGGCTGGCACAAAGGCGATTGCACGTGCAACACCGCTTAAATTAGGGCGTGAAGTGCAGGTGTGGAATATCGACATTAAAGACGAACAAGGCAATCTTTGCGCCGTGGCTCGTCTTTCAACCAAAACCTTAGATAAACGTTAGTTTCTTATCAAATATAAGCGGTCGACTTTGATCAACTTTTTGCAAAATTCTTGATAAATCCGACCGCTATTCGCAAAAGGCGGTTGGATCTAGTGCCAACCTATTATAAAATGCCTTTCTTTTTATCTGTCCTTAACCCAAGAGAAACTCAACATGAATTCAAATCGTAGTTTACTGGTACTGGGGCTGTTATTGGTGTCTTTCCTTGTATTCACTCAGTGGCAACAAGATTTTAACCCTGAAATTCAGGCGCAAAAACAAGCACAACAACAAGCTCAAGTTGCATCACAATCAGGCGATGTGCCTGCTGCATCTAACGCAAATACCGTTATTGCGGAGAATGCAACCCAAGGTAAAACCATCACTATCCAAAGTGATGTATTACGTTTAACCATCGACACTTTAGGTGGCGATGTGATTGCTTCGGATTTATTAGCGCATAATGCGGAATTAAATTCTGAAACACCATTTAAATTATTACAAACCGGTGCAACAACTTATGTTGCTCAGAGTGGTTTAGTGGGTAAAAACGGTATTGATACCAATACAGGTCGTCCGCAATACCAAGTTGCGCAAGACGCATTTGTATTAGCTGAAGGTCAAAATGAAATCAGTGTGCCGATGACGTTTGAAAAAGACGGTGTGCTTTACACTAAAACTTTCGTGTTAAAACGTGGTAGCTATGATGTTGCGGTGAACTTCAATGTGAAAAACCAATCTGCGCAAGCAATCGAAGTTCAGCCTTACGGTCAGTTAAAACATACCTTAGTAGAAAGCTCTGGTAACTTAACCATGCCAACTTATACCGGTGGTGCGTATTCTTCATCGGAAACCAACTATAAAAAATATAGTTTCGATGAAATGGCAAAAGCGAATTTAAACATTGATACGAAAGCCGGTTGGGTTGCGGTATTACAACACTACTTCGTTTCTGCTTGGGTTCCGAATCAAGATGCTCAAAACTCACTTTACTCTCGTACTAGCAACGGTATTGCGACTATCGGCTACCGTGGTCCGGTAACAGAAGTGGCGCCAAACAGCGAAGCGACGATTACCAGTCAATTATGGACCGGTCCGAAAGATCAAAAAGAGATGGAAGCAACTGCAGCAAACCTTGATTTAACCGTAGATTACGGTTGGGCGTGGTTTATTGCAAAACCGTTATTTGCGTTACTGACTTTCATTCAAAGCATAGTGACTAACTGGGGCTTAGCGATTATCGGTGTAACGCTTGTGGTTAAAACGATTCTTTATCCGTTAACCAAAGCGCAATACACTTCTATGGCGAAAATGCGTATGTTACAGCCGAAAATCCAAGAAATGCGTGAGCGTTTCGGTGATGATCGTCAACGTATGAGCCAAGAAATGATGAAGCTCTATAAAGATGAGAAAGTAAATCCAATGGGCGGCTGTTTACCGATTCTTATCCAAATGCCGATTTTCATCGCATTATATTGGACGTTTATGGAAGCGGTAGAACTTCGTCACGCACCGTTCTTCGGCTGGATTCAAGACTTATCGGCACAAGACCCGTACTACATTCTTCCATTATTAATGGGTGGTTCGATGTTCTTGTTACAAAAAATGTCGCCGACACCAGTGGCAGATCCGGTACAACAAAAAGTGATGACTTTCATGCCGGTTTTATTCACGGTATTCTTCCTCTGGTTCCCATCAGGCTTAGTGCTTTACTGGTTAACTTCAAACTTAATCACGATTGCACAACAATGGTTGATTTACCGTAACCTTGAGAAAAAAGGTTTACACTCTCGTAAAAAATAAACGAGCGTTTTAACTAAAAAAGCACTGTCCGCCAACGGTGCTTTTTTGTTTTTATGGTATGATAAAGCAACGACAAGCGGTCCGATTTGCAAATTTTTTTGCAAAAACGACCGCTTCTTTAATAGAAAAGGATACCAAATGAAAGATACGATTGTCGCCCAGGCAACCCCGATTGGTCGTGGGGGCGTGGGCATTTTACGCATCTCGGGGCCATTGGCTCAAGAGGTGGCAAAAGAAGTGCTGGGCAAAGAGCTAAACCCCCGTCTTGCCAACTATTTGCCGTTTAAAGATCAAGACGGCACGGTGTTAGACCAAGGCATTGCATTGTTCTTTAAAGCGCCGAATTCGTTTACCGGTGAAGACGTGTTAGAACTGCAAGGGCATGGCGGCCAAGTCATCTTAGATATTTTACTGAAACGCATTTTAGCGGTTAAAGGCGTGCGTATTGCCCGTGCCGGTGAGTTTTCCGAACAAGCGTTTTTAAACGATAAACTCGACCTTGCACAAGCGGAAGCGATTGCCGATTTAATTGATGCGACCAGCGAACAGGCGGCACGTTCGGCATTAAAATCGCTACAAGGCGAGTTCTCTAATAAGATTAATCAGCTAGTTGATTCGGTCATTTATCTGCGTACCTACGTGGAAGCGGCGATTGATTTTCCCGATGAAGAAATTGACTTTTTAGCTGACGGTAAAATCGAAGGGCATTTAAACGATATTATTCGCCAACTTAACGGCGTACGCAAAGAAGCGAAACAAGGTGCGATTTTACGTGAAGGGATGAAAGTGGTGATTGCCGGTCGCCCGAATGCTGGTAAATCAAGCCTGTTAAACGCTTTAGCGGGCAGAGAAGCGGCGATTGTGACCAATATCGCCGGTACCACCCGTGACGTATTGCGTGAGCATATTCATATTGACGGTATGCCGTTACATATTATTGATACCGCCGGTTTACGTGAAGCGAGCGATGAGGTTGAGAAAATCGGCATCCAACGTGCTTGGGATGAGATCGAACAGGCGGATCATGTTTTATTGATGATCGACAGCACCGAACAAACGGCCGAAGCATTTAAGACTGAATGGGCGGACTTTTTAGCCAAATTACCGCAAAACATTCCGGTTACCGTGATTCGTAACAAAGTAGATTTATCGGGCGAGGCTGAAGGCTTACAAGAGTTGGATGGCTTTACTTTGATTCGTTTATCGGCACAAACCAAAGTGGGTGTGGATTTACTGCGTGAACATCTCAAAAAATCCATGGGTTACCAAAGCTCGACTGAAGGTGGCTTCTTAGCTCGCCGCCGTCACTTACAAGCATTGGAAACCGCGGCAGAGCATTTGGAACGCGGTCATATCCAATTAACCCAATTTTTTGCCGGCGAATTACTCGCAGAAGAATTGCGTATGGTACAAAATGCGTTAAGCGAAATTACCGGTCAATTTACCTCGGATGATCTGTTGGGTAATATCTTCAGCTCATTCTGTATCGGTAAGTAATCATGAAACAAGCGGTTGCTTTTCACCAAAATTTTGCAAAAAATTTCAAGAAAATGACTGCTTGCTCTCCATTCATTATTGGTTACAATGGCTTAATTTTCATTCTTACTCGAGAACATTATGACTAAATCAATTTGCATTATTACAGGTAGTACATTAGGCGGTGCGGAATACGTTGCCGACCATCTTGAAAGCTGTTTAAAGGCGCAAGATTTTGAAGTGGAATTATTCAACCAAGCAACCTTGGCGGATATTCAGCAGCAAGCGCATTTAATTGTGGTGACTTCAACCCATGGCGCAGGTGAGTTGCCGGATAATATCAAACCGTTATTTGACGAACTGACGGCAAGCGATTTAGATCTCAGCGGTATGAAATTCGGTGTGGTCGGTTTAGGCAGTACCGATTACGACACATTCTGCCATTCGGTGGATATCGTTGAAAACAGCTTGACCGCAAAAGGTGCGAAACGGGTATGCGAATCGGTTCGCATTGATGTGGCAAATAATTTTGACCACGACGGCACCGCAGAAGAATGGCTGCCAAGTTTTGTTGAGCAGTTATAACGAACAGTTTGAAATGACAAGCGGTCGGAATTTGCAAAAAATTTGCAGATTCCGACTGCTTTTTTACGCTTAAAGCATTGCTTTTAACGCTTCGGTGAGCTGTTGATAACGCTGATATTTTTGTTGATAGGCTACGAAATTTGCCGGATTCGGTTGCACTTTTAACATTTCTGTTTTCAATGCTTGTACTTGTGAAATCTCTGCACCGGTGCCTTGCATTGCCATTAATGCTGCGCCTAAACAGCCTGTTTCTTCCACCTGCGGAATTTCCAATTGCATACCGGTTAAATCGGCGAGCATTTGCAGCCAAATCGGTGATTTGCTCGGTCCACCGGTTACACGTAATACATTTGCATTTGGGAAACGTTGCTTCATACGGTTGAGGTGGTGCATAAGACTAAACAGCACGCCTTCATAAATTGCCTGTAATAAATGCGCTTGGCTATGGTGCGCTTGCAAGCCGTAGAAGCCCGCTTGCATACCTAAGCCGGCATTCGAGCCGTATAAAAACGGCACAAATAACACGGAACTGGCTGCCGGCGGTAAACTCGCCACCTGCTGATTAATTTCCGCATAATCCAATTTCCATTGTTTCACAAACCATTCCAAATTGCCGGCAGAAGTCGGGCTGGCTTCGTGGACGATAAATTTGCCTTTTTCCGCATAGCGACCGTAAACAAACGGCAAGGTTTGAGTCGGGTCAAGATTATCAGTAATACCGCTAACAACAGACCACGTACCTAATACCGCATTCAGTTTCGTTTCGTCGTCCAAATCTGCACAACGTGCAGTTGAAACCACATCAAACAAACCGCCAACTACCGGCGTTCCCGATGCTAAGCCGGTGAGTTCGGCTGCTGATTCGGTGACATAGCCGGCAATTTGATTTGGCTTAATCACAGGCGGTAGCTTTTCTAAAATATTTTGCAAACCGAGTAAATCGGCAAGCGTTTGGTCATATTCGCCGGTTGCCATATTGTAGAGATTGCTTTCGGAAATATTGGTTTCTTCGGCAAATAATTTGCCGGTTAGACAGAAACGTAAATAGTCGTGTGACATCAGTACCGAGCCGATTTGCGCATAACGTTCCGGCTCATTGTCTTGTACCCAACGCAAAATCGAAACAGGGTGTCCGGTCCATAATGTTTGACGAGTAAGCGGATAAAGTTTTTCCGGAATACCGTCCGCCTGCCACTGTTTCACAATCGATAGAGAACGTTGGTCAGAAGACAAAATCGCTCTGCCAAGCGGTTGGTTTTGCTGATCAAGTAAAAATGCGCCTTTGCCTTGTGCCGAAATGCCCACCCCTTTGATAGCGGTCGGATTTATCCCACTTTTTGCAATAGTTTGACGTACTACCTCGGCACACACTTGCCAGAGTTGTTGCATATCTCGCTCGGCATAGCCCGCCTGTTCGCTGATAACCGCCACATTCTCACGATGAATACCGTGTAACTCACCGGTTTGGTCAAAAAGTGCGGCTTTGACAAAAGTACCGCCACAGTCTATGCCTAGGTAGTAGTTCATTTTTTGCTCCAATTATTCGAGAGGTGAAAGAGAGCCTCCCATCATTGCTATGTTTTTTATCCTAATTGTTACAAGCGGTCATTTTTGCGAAAAATTTTGCAAATCAGACCGCTTGTAATAGCTTATTTCGCTAACGCATCAATTTGTTTGATAAGGCTGTCGCCATTTTTTTCAATAAAGGCTTTGCGAGTTTCGCCTTCAACCGCCGCTTTAAATGGTGCGGTATCTAGTGTTTCGACAAATTCTACGCCGGCTTTTTTCATTTTCTCGATAATGCCTTGTTCATTATCTAAATTGAGTTGGCGTTGATATTTGCCCGCTTCAAGTGCAGCTTCACTAAGTGCTTTTTGTTGCTCTGCCGGCAGTGCATCGAATTTGGCTTTGTTTATCACCACAATCAACGGTGTATAGCCGTGATTGGTCGGGCTGAAATATTTTTGCACTTCATACAGCTTTGCCGACCATACAATGCCGATAGGGTGTTCTTGCGCATCTACCGCTTTGGTTTCTAATGCGGTATAAAGCTCGGAAAGCGGCATCGGCACCGGATTTGCGCCTAAAATAGAAAACGCTTTGATATACATCGGGTTTTGGTTGGTGCGAACTTTCAAACCTTTAATATCTTCCGGTTTGGCCACCGGATGTTTGGAGTTGGTAAAGCCACGGAAGCCCACTTCCCAGAACGCTAAACCTTTTAAGCCGTGTGCTTCGAGTTTTGCCAACAGTGTTTGTCCGATTTCACCGTCTAACACTTGGTAGGCGTGGCTGCGATCTTTAAAAATAAACGGAATATCAATCACGTTTAATTCGGAGGCAAGCCCTGTGAAGTTTGATGAGCTGGACATCGCTAAATCAATCGTACCGCCACGTACACCGCTAATTGCCGTTTGCGCATTACCGAGCGTGCTGTCGGGGAACAAGCTCAGTTTTAATCCTTTATTGGATTTTTGTTGTAATAACTCGTTAAATTTTTTGGCGGCAATATGTTGGCTGTCGGAACGTGGCGCTTCATAACCGAAACGGAAAGTGGTCTCCGCCGCCTGAACGCCGCTAAATAAAGAGAAACTCGCAACCAATGTCGCAAGTGCTTTAAGATTAAAACATTTCATAACGTTCTCCAAGAAGGTACTAAGCAGTTTCCTATACACCCTCTCCCCTTGAGGGAGAGAAGAACAAGCGGTCTGATTTACAAAAAATTTTGCAAATCAAACCGCTTGTCATGGCTTATTTAGCTAGGGCATCTACTTTTTCGACTAATTCTTTGCCGTGTTTTTCGATAAAGTCTTTACGAACTTCCGCTTCAATTGCCGCTTTAAACGGTGCGTTATCTACTTGTTCGATCACTTCTACACCGGCTTTGCGAAGTTTTTCGATAATGTCTTTTTCGTTTTTCACGTTGAGATCACGCTGGAATTGACCCGCTTCTTTTGCTGCGTCTAACACCGCTTTTTGCAATTCCGGTGTTAAGCCGTCAAATTTAGCTTTGTTCATCACGACGATTAATGGTGTGTAGCCGTGGTTGGTTAAGCTTAAATGTTTTTGCACTTCATATAATTTTGCCGACCAGAAAATACCGATTGGATGTTCTTGTGCATCCACCGCACGGGTTTCAAGTGCGGTATAAAGTTCGGAAAGCGGCATCGGTACCGGGTTGCCGCCCAATAAGCTGAATGCTTTAATGTACATTGGGTTTTGGTTGGTACGGACTTTTAAGCCTTTAATATCTTCCGGTTTATTGACGGCATGTTTTGAGTTAGAGAAGGCACGGAAGCCGACATCCCAGAACGCCAAGCCTTTTAAGCCTTGTTTTTCAAGGTCTTGTAATAAACCTTGACCGATTTCCCCGTCTAACACTTTGTAAACGTGTTCACGATCTTTAAAGATAAACGGGATATCAATCACGTTTAATTTCGGTTCTAAACCGGTGAAGTTCGGTGAACCTGACATTTCAATATCAATCGTACCGCCACGCACACCGCTGATCATGGTTTGTGCATTACCTAATGTGCTGTCCGGGAACAATTTAAGTTTAATTTCCCCTTTGGTTTTGTCTTTTAATAATTCATCAAATTTTTTCGCCGCAACGTGTTGGCTGTCGGAACGTGGTGCTTCATAACCGAAACGAAGCGAGATTTCCGCATTTGCTACACCTGAAAATGCCACTGCGCTGGCAACGAAAGCTGATAAAGTTTTTAGATTAAAAAATTTCATAGGGGTCTCCTAAGTAGGTTGGGAATTTGTTGCTTTATTACCCTCTCCCCTTGTGGGAGAGGGACAGAAAAAATAGCGTATAGCGATTTTTTCAGGGAGAGGGGAAACTATATTCAATGCAAACATTTATGAAAAATTACCGCTTATATTCCCTCTCTCTGCCAGTTCGCTGAACGCTTCACTGGCTGTCTCTCTCCCGTAAACGGGAGAGAGTAATGTTTGTTACTGCATCCAGCTTAACGGTACTAAAATTAAATCCGGTACGAATACGAAGAGCAATAATAAACCAATCATCATAAATAGATACGGCATAATGCCTTTTGCCGCTTGGTCAAACGGCAGTTTTGACACGCCGGTAATTACGTTTAATACATTACCGACCGGTGGAGTAATTAAGCCGATTGAGGTGTTAAGAATAAATAACACACCGAAGTAAACCGGGTCGATTCCCGCTTCTTCAATTAACGGCATTAACACCGGGGTTAAGATTAAAACGGTTGGAGTTAAATCCATCACCATACCGATCACGAATACCGCTAACATCACCACTAATAATAACGTTGTCGGGCTTTCGATTAACGGCTCAAGCAATTCGGTTAACATAGTCGGTAATTCCGCCACGGTAATTAACCAGCCGGTTACGTTTGCCGCTGCGACTAAGAACATTACCACTGCAGTGGTTTTGGCCGCCGCTAAAATCACTTTGTAGAGGTCTTTGAATTTCAATTCACGATAAACGAACAGTGAAACCACTAACGCATAGAAAGTTGCTACCGCACCGGCTTCGGTTGGGGTGAACATACCTGAACGGAAACCACCGATAATAATCACCGGCAACATTAACGCCCAAATACTGTTTTTAAATGAAATACAAAGTTCTTGTTTAGTCGCTTTTGAGAAGGTCATTAAATCAAGGCGTTTGGCTTGCCACCACCAGAGTGCGGCTAAACAGATACCCATCATAATGCCGGGGAAAATCCCCGCTAAGAATAATTTAGTGATAGATACGCCACTTGCTACCCCAAATACGATAAACGGAATGCTTGGCGGAATAATCGGTGCGATAATACCTGCGGTACCGATTAAACCGGCTGAGCGGTCAATCGGGTAGCCGGTGGTTTTCATCATCGGTAATAACATCGCTGCTACTGCTGCAGTATCTGCGACCGCCGAACCGGAAAGGCTCGCCATAATCATTGCGGCAAGAATTGCCACAAAGCCTAAGCCGCCGCGTTTATGACCGACTAATTTCATCGGTAAGTCGATAATACGTTTGGAAAGTCCGCCCTCATTCATAATTTCACCGGCGAGAATAAAGAACGGAATCGCCATTAACGAGAAGCTGTCTGCACCGCTAACAAGTTGTTGAGCAAGAATTTGCGCATCAAATAAATCTAAGTGAAGCATTAACGCCACACCGCAAATCAGTAATGCAAAGGCAACCGGCACACCTAAAATAATTGCGCCAAGTAATACGGCAAGGAAAATTACGACGGTCATTGCACTTCTCCCTTAACTAAAGCGGTCAAATTTGCCACCATTCTTGCAATAATCAAAATACCGATTAACACACCTGCAACCACGCTGGCGAGGAAGGTAATCCCTTGCGGTAAACCTGAAATCGGGGCGAGGTTGTTGAGGTTGAGTTGGAATTGAATCCAGCTGCCGTCCACGATGAGATAACAGCAGAATAACATCGCCGCATCGGTAAATAGTTTTAAAACGTTACGACCGATTGGCGAGAGTTTCTCAGTGAGTACGGTGACGCTAACGTGTTGGTTCTCGCTAAATGCCAATACCGCACCTAAAAAGGCGAGCCAAACGAACATATAGCGAGAAACTTCTTCGGTCACATTGATACTGCTGTTAAAGCCGTAACGCAGCACTACATTGAGAAAAACCAAAATTGACATTGCCGATAAAATAATCACGGCAAAGGCTTCAATCGCTTTTCCAACAAATTGAGCGATGGGTTTCATCTTTTGCTCCTTGATTTGATCCTAAGGCTTACGCCCTTGGCTAGATTTCTGTCATTGCAATCTTAACGACCACTTTCCTAATCGTTTCAGTGCCATTAAAAATCGCTGTTCTATGGCAATCTTCCGGGAAAAACACGGCAAAATTACCGGTTTCACAGGTAAAAATTTGCTCATTTTCGACCGCTTGATAATACTGAATATCTCGTTCCGGCAAGTAAGCGGTGTGAATCGGATTGTTACCGTTATCCACCGCAAAAGCCATTTTCTCTTTACCTTTGTGAAGATATTGCACATCTAAGTAATTACGGTGAACTTCGGGTTGGAATGCTGAAATGTCTTTGGTTTCCAAATCCAATACTTGGACGTAAATATCTCTACCTTTCAGTTCGTAAACACCCGTCTCCATCGCATCAAAGTCGGTGTTTTTTAAATAACGCAATGCGTATTGGATCGCTTCCGGATATTGCTTTGGGTTGTAGTTTGAAATGTGTCCGAAAAACATCGTTTGTTCCTCGTAAAATGTTTAAAGAATTTGACCGCTTGTATTAGTTCCTCTCTCCCGCAAGGGGAGAGAGTTATGTCATTTACAACGATTTCAATTTCGCCCATACGGTTTCATCAACCGGAATACCGTTTGCGATGTTATCGGCAAGAATGGTGGTAAACTCGTGTCCCGGTAAACGTACCGGCACATTCGGATCCGCCGGCTCGGCGGTTTTTACATAATCCATAATGCGGTTAAGTTTTTCGTCTTTGGTTTTGCCATCGATTAAACGATCCACTTCAATCGCGATAAACACCTGTGAAACACAGTATTCATCATCTTTATCTTCGGTTACCGAACAGGTGGATTCACCGTTAGAAAGTAGAGTAGCGATCATATCTAACACGATTGATAGGCCCGAACCTTTCCAGAATCCCATCGGCATTAAGCGGCGGTTTTTCTCAACGGTTGCCGGATCACGAGTTGGGTTGCCGTCATCATCGAAACCGGCATCGACAAAGGTTTGGCGACCTTGTAAGCGGTGAACTTCTAACATTCCGTAGGAATACATTGAGCAAGACATATCCACCATTGTGATTGGCGTGGTCGGTACGGCAACAATTAACGGGTTAGTACCGACACGGCATTCTTTTGCCCCCCAAGGCGGCATTACCGCTAACGCATTGGTCCAGCAGATACCGATATAGCCTTTTTCCGCTGCTTGCCAGCCATAAGAACCGCCACGCATCCAGTGGTTTGCATTACGCAACGCCACCACACCGATACCGTTTTGTGAAGCGAGTTCCATCGCTCTATCCATCATTTTTTTCGCAGTGAGGTTACCGATGGCTTGATGAGCGTCCCATTGCTCGATTGCACCCAATGAAAGCACTTTAGTCGGAACAGCTTCCGGTACAATATCACCGTTTTCCAACTGCTGAATAAAACGTGGGAAGCGGTTTACCCCGTGTGAATACGCACCCGCCTGAGTGGTATCGGCAAATACGGTTGCACATTCTTCGGCAATTTCTTCACGTACGTTACGAGCCAATAAAACACGTTTAAATTCAGCTTTTAAATCTTGATAAGAAACTCTCATTGGACACCTCTAATTTATGTCGTTTCAAATAGTAAAATGGTGTTTCATAAGTTACGCTTCGCCACTAAGGAAGTCAATTAAATGAGAAAAATAAAAGTTCTTTATAATCAATCAGTTATAAAATTTTTTGTCAATTTGTGACAGAGATCTCACTTTCCAAAGTCAATTTTTTGGGCTAAATTAAGTACAAAGCAAACGTTTTCGCAATGACAAGTAAAAAGGATAAATAATGAAAAAAGTATATGTAACTCATGGTTATACGGCGAATCCGAGCCGAAATTGGTTTCCGTGGTTAAAACAAGCATTGGAAAAATTGGGGGTTGAGTGTGAGTGTTTGGCAATGCCGGATGCCAATAACCCGAATCCGCAAGCGTGGTTGGAACATCATAAAAATACACTGAAATTAAATGAAGAGACGGTGTTGATCGGGCATAGCTTGGGCTGTATTGCGTTACTGAATTATCTGGCGGCGACACAACAAAAAGTGAATACCGCAATTTTTGTTTCCGGCTTTTATGAAAAATTGCCGACTTTGCCGGAGCTGGATTCATTTGCAACTTTTTACGCAAATCAGACCGCTTGTTTGCCGACAAAATCTTATGTGATTTCTGCCTTAGATGATGAGATTGTGCCGCATTTATTCAGCGACAGATTGGCGCAATATTTACAAGCGGATTATATTCGCTTGGCGCAGGGCGGGCATTTTATTGATCGAGACGGAATAACCGAATTACCGATTTTATTGGAACTCTTAAAACAAATTTTGAAATAGGCACAAGCGGGCGGCTTGTGCCAAAGTGAGAGGAGTGTGAAGTTAGGCACAGACTGAAAAGATTTTATGGTTTGTGTCTTCATTGTTAAGCACGGACAACACCGCATTGGCTAATGCTTTACGGCTCATATAACTGCCGGGCAGTTCAGCCGCACTTTCAATTAAACGGAAGGTTTCGCCTTCCGTGGTATTCAGCCCGCACGGGCGGAGAATTGTCCAATTTAGCGAGCTTTCACGCAGTAAGTTTTCCGCCTGTGTTTTTTCTTGTAGCGCTTCACCCAGCACTTGTTTTACCGGCTCAGGCAAGAATAACCACTGTTCACCGCAACCCATACTGGTAATAAAAATAAAACGAGCGGCAGGTGCATATTTCAGCATGGCACGAATAATATTGATATTGCCGACAGCATCGCTACGCACACCGTCTTTTTTGCCACCGATATAGCTGATCACCACTTTTGGCGAATATTGCTGCATCACCGCTTCACAGGCTTCTGGTGACATTACATCGGCAACCGCTGTTTGGCGATCCGCAAAAAACGGATCTGCCGAAGGTTGGCGCAGCACCGAGACGATTGGCTGATCAGCCGCCGCCAGTAATGCGCGTCCGGCTAAGCCGTTGGCTCCAAATAATAAAATCATTATTCACCCTTGATTAATTGACGCATAAAATCGATTTGGTTTTGACGTAAATTGCGAGCCTCATCACGTCCGACAAAGATTTTAAACATTGCGCCGCCTTGATGGTTAATAAAGTTAAGTGATACGGTATGTTTGCCCATAAACGGACGTTCAAGTAAATAAATCGCCGCACAGTTTTCATAACGTAGGTGACCGTGTACGCCGCCTTCCTGAGCGTGATCGAAGTTGTAAAAACCTCTGCCGATTTGACCGCTTGGTAGCTTGCCGGTGACCTCAACCACTGCATCCGGCGTGTGTGCAATAAAGGTCACCGCATCTTCTAGCGTTGCTAACGCTTGCATAATTTCCACAAAACGTGCGCCGTCCGTTTTTGTGACCATTTCCGCCGGTAAGCAGCTAATCACTTCTTCTAAGCTGCATTGTTTCATACCGGCAACCATTTCTAAAATTTGTCCCGGATTTTCGGCAAGTGATTGGCGTAACTCGCTTAATTGTTCTTCACTTAATTTAACCATGCTGTTCTCCTTTTTATCTTCTGTGGGTAGCGTGAGCATTAATTTGCGGATCAAGGTCGGTGACCAATATCGGCCGCTAATATTCAAGCGAGCGAAGCCTTCTTGATCAATGTTTAATAAAGATAATTGCTGCCATTGCATCAGCAATTTCATTGCTTTCGGGTTATGTTTAAATAACTTAATATCCAGATAACCCAGTTCTAAATCGTGTTGCACGACACCAAGTAACGGCTTATTTGCGCCGTGTTTACTTAAAAACGACAGCGCTTTTTTATCTGCCGGTGTGTCTAAATAAGTTTGTAATGTGGAATGCACTTGGAAGCTATAACCGTCGAAATTACCGCCTGCACCGGAGCCGAAAGCAAGGCACGGCATATTGGATTTAACTAACGTGTTATAACGGTTTCGTTCCCCTCGATTCGGGAAAGCAAAGTGGTTATTACTTACTTGTTGCCAACCGGCTTTTTGTAAATTCTCTACCGCATAGGCGTAATGTTGCGCTTGTACCTCAAAACTTGCGGCGGCAGGCAGAGAACCGTGTTCAATCATTTTATTAATCGGTAAAAACGGATAATTATTAAACGCATAAATATCCAAACCCGATAACGGTAGGCTACTTGCCACTTGAATATCATTTGCCCAAACTTCGTCCGTTTGATTTGGTAAACCGAAAATCAAATCAGCAACAACAACCGCATCCAATTCACACAAGGCTTTGAGGTATTCGTAAGCTTCCTCGCCGCTATGTTTACGTCCTAAACGTTTACGAATTTTTGAGTTAAAGGTTTGAATACCGATTGAAATACGATTCACGCCGGCGGCTACGCAAGCACGAGCCTTTTCAATATCAAAATGACTAATACGACCTTCAATCGTAAATTCGCAATCATTAGCCAGCGGTAAATATTGGTAGCAGGCTTTGATTAAGCGTACTAGATCTTCGGTATCCAATGCGGTTGGCGTTCCGCCACCGAAATAAACCGCTTTGATTTTACCGTTACCTTGGCGGATACTTGCTTCGTACGCTAACTCTTCAATCAGTTTATCGGTATAGATTTTGCTATAGTCTTGTTTCCACGCATTGCGGTAAAAACCACAGAAAATACAATGACTGGCACAAAAAGGAATATGGAAATACGCCAAACCGTCTTCTTTGAGTGCATGAATAGCAGCTTGCCCCCATACGTTCTGCCATTCTTCTTGCGGTACCGCTTCACCGCCCCAAATCGGCATTAACGCCTGGCGTTCAGGGAATGCTTTTGGAGCAGCTTGGGTTGCCTGCCAATTTGTTGTTGTAATCATAATCACTCTCTCGATCTGTAACAGAATAAGGAAAGAGTTATACCGAATATAGTTGTAAATGATATTGATTTTTATCAACTTTTGTCAAGTTAACAGGAATTATTCGCATAAAAAAAGCAGAGCATTTTGCTCTGCTTTTTCGCTTACTGATAAACGGTTAACCTTTTAAACCTTCGGCAATACGTACTGCATCTACGTCGGCATTTGCTTCTACACGTTGCATAAACGGCGAGAGTTGCTCAAGGTGTGAGAAATCCAAGCCTAACAGGCGACACCAATTTAACATGATATAAAGATACACATCTGCGACCGAAATATTTTCACCGAAGAAAATATGGCTTTCTAAATGCTCATTGGCGGTCGCTAGCTGATTTAAAATCTGTTCTGCCGCTTGCTGACGAATAATACGAGTTAACTCTTCATTACCCTCCGCATAGCTCGGTAAACGGAATAACGGTACAAATGATTTATGTACATCACTATTAAAAAAGGCTAACCAACGTGCCGCTTTCGCTTTATCACGTAAGGTTTTGCTACCGAATAATTTTGCTTCCGGATATTTCTCATCTAAATAGTGCAAAATCGCTTGGTTTTGCGAAAGCGCTAAATCGCCGTCCACTAATAACGGCACAGCGCCACGTGGATTCAACGCTAAAAATTCCGCTGATTTAATAAAATCACGGCTCACTAGCTCCGCTTGATATTCCGCACCCGTCCATTCTAACGCAACGTGGGGAACAAATGAGCAAGCACCTTTTAAACAATAAAGTTTCATATCTTTCTCCAAATCAAGTATCCTCGACCATTTCTAGCCAAGGAAGTAGCCATTTTATGGCAATAATTTCTCTAAACGCCATAAGTCCGCAAAATTTGCACGTGCTTTAATTAGGTGTGCTTGGTCGCCGTCAACCATAATTTCGACCGCTTGCGGACGTGAATTGTAGGTTGAAGACATCGCCGCTCCGTAAGCACCTGCCGAACGCATTGCAATCAGATCGCCTTGTTCAATCGCCAGTTCTCTGCTTTTACCTAAAAAGTCTGAGGTTTCACAAATCGGGCCAACTACGTCATACACCGCTTTTTCACGCACAAGTGATTGATCTACCTCGGTAATCTGCATATAAGCTTCATAAAGCGCCGGGCGGATCATATCGTTCATACCGGTATCAACAATCGCGAAATTACGATCTTCATTCGCTTTAAGGTATTCCACTTTAGTGACTAAGATCCCTGCATTTGCCGTGATCGCACGCCCCGGCTCTAAAATGATCTCAAGATCTGCATAACCTTTTAATTTTTCGAGTAATGCTTTGGCATATTCGGTTGGGTGCGGCGGCTCTTCACCGTTATACGGCACGCCCAAGCCACCGCCTAAATCTAAGTGATGTAACTCAATACCGTCTTCTTTTAATTGTTCCATTAACACAATCAGGCGATCAGTCGCATCTAAAAACGGTTGTAATTCGGTTAATTGCGAACCGATATGGCAATCCATACCGGTAATTTTCACGTTTGGTAAGCTTTTCGCTAAACGATACACCTCACGTGCTTGCGTCACGCTTACCCCAAATTTATTTTCTTTTAAACCGGTGGAAATATAAGGGTGAGTATGTGCATCAACATCCGGATTTACACGCAATGAAATCGGTGCGATTTTACCTAATTGACCGGCAACTTCATTAATGCGGTGTAGCTCGGCGATGGATTCGATATTAAAGCAACGAATGCCGACTTCTAACGCACGCTGAATTTCGCTGTGTGATTTTGCCACACCGGAAAATACCACTTTACTCGGCTCGCCACCTGCGGCAAGTACACGTTCAAGCTCGCCTTGCGATACAATATCAAAGCCCGAACCAAGGCGTGCCATCACATTTAATAAAGCGATATTTGAATTGGATTTCACCGCAAAACAAATTAAGTGCGGGTGTGAGCCAAACGCTTTATCAAAAGCGTGCCAGTGGCGCTCAAGTGTTGCACGAGAATAGATATAAGCCGGTGTGCCGTATTGATTAATGATGCCTGAGACGGAAACGTCTTCCGCAAAAAGCTGTTGGTTTTTATAGTTGAAATGATTCATTTATTTACTTGTCCGTTGTGTTTGAAAAATAAAACCACGGCAAAGTAGCCACACTCGTATTTGCAAAAAATCGGGTAAATTTGACCGCTTGTTATACGCATGTTTTTGAATTGCCGTGGTTAGAAATTATTTTGTTTGTTGGTGAGCAGGTTGTTGCTCAGGAAAATAAAGCGGGCCTTTTACACCGCAGGCAGCCAACCCGAATGAGGCAACCAAAGCCACTAAAAGTAATTTTTTCATCATAAATCCTTGAGAGTGAATTGTTTGCTGATTCTAAAACAAATTGCAGTAATGAAAAAGTAAAAAAGCCGTTTCTCCCGTTTTTAAAGAAATGGCTTTTGCAAAATTTTTCGAGAATTTGACCGCTTATAGCCTCCGCTGGCGCTCGTCTCTGCTGAGTGACTTTTTACCTACATTCTCATCAAGATCCAGCACCCGACTGCGTTGGGCGCTATCATTTATCAAACTAGTGCAATTTTAGGTTCGACATACGGCAGAGCAAAAGCGTCACTTACTCCTTTAAACGTACAATGACCATTATAGGTATTTAAACCTTGTAAGAGCGCTGCATTATGTAAACAGGCTTCTCGTACACCATATTGAGCAATGGCTAATCCGTATTCAAGAGTTGCATCCGTTAGCCCAAGAGTAGAAGTGCGAGCAACACAACCGGGCATATTGGCTACACAGTAATGGATAATTCCCTCAACCTCATAAATCGGATCATTGTGTGTAGTGGGTTTTGAGGTTTCAAAACAACCGCCTTGATCGATTGCAACATCCACCAATACCGCACCTTTTTTCATGAGTTTTAGATCTTCTCGGCGTAATAAATGCGGAGCTTTGGCGCCAGGAATTAATACCGCTCCGATGATCACATCCGCTTGAGGCAAAAGACTTAAAATATTGCCTCTAGAACTAGTAAGCGTAGTAATGCGCATACCAAATATCTGATCAATATAAGCCAGACGAGTAGCATTAATATCTAAGATTGTGACATCCGCTCCAATTCCCATCGCAATTTGTGCCGCATTTAACCCGACTACACCGGCACCTAAAATTACTACTTTCGCTTTTGGTGTACCGGCAGTACCACTTAATAACGTACCGGTTCCGCCAAAGGTTTTTTGGCTAAATTTAGCCGCTTCTAACACGGATAAACGTCCTGCAATCGCACTCATTGGTGCTAAACAGGGTAAGCCTGTCGGCGTTTTAATTGTTTCATAGGCAATGGACTGAATTTTTTTCGCTAATAACATTTCCGTTAAAGGTTTATCCGCAGCCAAATGCAAATAAGTATAGAGAATCTGATTTTCACGGAAATAGTGATATTCACTTTCAATCGGTTCTTTTACCTTGATAATCATCTCACTGTTTGCGAAGAGTGTCGCTTTGTCTGTGAGCGTAGCACCTGCAGCTTGATAGGCTTCATCGCTAAAACCAATTTCAGCACCGGCACCATATTCAATATAAACGGTATGACCGGCTTCTACATAGGATTGAACATTCGCAGGTGTTAAACCAACGCGATATTCTTGGATTTTCACTTCTTTCGGGCAACCAATAATCATAATGTTCTCCTTAAAAGGCAATTCTTCTGCTGACAACATCCCATTACTACTTTTAACAAAGTTGTAACTTTACGAAACATTATGCAATCTCTTACCGGAAATTGATGTGAAGCTGCTCACAGTTTTACAAAATGAGTGAATATATTTTTTAACTTAACGCCGTTTGCATATAGCGGTAACCGCCGTTATCTTGCGGGACAAATTCAAATAAATGCGTGATGCAATTTGGGGCGTCCGCATCTTGGTGCGAAACAAATAGCAACTGGGTTTGACTATTAGTCACAAGCTGTTCGATAAACTGTTTAACCAATTTGCGGTTTACGCCGTCTAGGCCTTGCAGCGGTTCGTCTAAAATTAGAATCGGCGGGTGTTTTACCATAGCACGAGTAATCAATAATAACCGTTGTTGTCCCCACGAAAGTGAACGGAACGGTTTTTTAGCCAGATTGGCTAAATGCAAGCGTTCCAGCCATTCCATTGCTTTGAGCTGTAAAGCACTCGACACTTGTTGGTAAACGCCAATTGAATCGAAAAAACCGGATAAAATCACGTCTAGCGCTGAACAATTCACCCGATAATCCATATGTAATTGGCTGCTCACATAGCCGATATTTTTCTTAATATCCCAAATCGTTTCGCCCGAACCACGCTGACGTCCGAATAAATGTACGTAATTGGCATAGGCTTGCGGGTGATCGCCGGTAATAATCGAAAGCAAGGTCGATTTCCCTGCTCCGTTCGGACCTTTAATCCACCAATGTTGTTTTGGGGCAACCGTCCAAGTTAGATCATCAATAATGGTTTTTTCGCCGTAACGAATCATTACGTTTTTCAATTCGAACGGATTAGTATTCGGTGGGAGTTGAATCAGCGGTGCAGCACTGTTCGGCAACGGTGCATTCACATTCTGTTCTGCAAATTTTAGCTGAGAATAGACCGCTTGTTGTTCAATCTCTTGGCGTTCGCCTTGCAAAATTAATTGTAGATTATCCAATAAAGCGATATGCGTAGCACAGTCGGGAATATCGTTAAAGCGGTTAGAAATCAGAACCACCGCCATTTGCTTGCCGAGTTGCGCCATAACGTCTTGCCAATAAGCGACCGAGGCTTGGTCTAACCCTTCGAAAGGCTCATCTAGAATCAATAAATCCGGTTCACTAACCAACATTTGGCAAAATAACACTTTGCGGCTTTCGCCGGTGGAGAGCTGAATAAACGGGCGATCTAATAACAGCTGAATACGTAATTTAGCCGCATATTCCTCGCATAATTGCGTTTTTTCGCTACCGTTTAAGATAATTTGACGGGCAGTCAATCCGAAATCATCCGGTGAAACCATATCGTTGTTACGGTGTTTAAAGATTTGCTCGATGATTTTTTGTTGCTGCTCGAAGGAAAGTAAAGCGATATGGTGGAAGCTGTTTTGATATTCGCCCGAATATAGTGAAAGTGAATTATGTAGCGCTTGGGCGAAGGCAGTTTTGCCCGAGCCGTTACCGCCGACAATTACCC
Source organism: Actinobacillus equuli (assembly GCF_900636745.1). Classification (NCBI taxonomy): domain Bacteria; kingdom Pseudomonadati; phylum Pseudomonadota; class Gammaproteobacteria; order Pasteurellales; family Pasteurellaceae; genus Actinobacillus; species Actinobacillus equuli. Next base: position 1,384,219 of record NZ_LR134310.1, read on the forward strand.
AAAAATCGTGAGTATTGATTTCCAGTGATTCAATCGACAGTTTATTGTGTTGAGCAAGGGAAAATAAGGCGTTATGGATGTTGATGTTTGGCATATTGTGTTCCTGAGATGGCAGAAAACAACGCATACACGGAATAATTATGATAGGTAAGTGTATGCGAGGTTTTCTATTAAGAAATGCGTTGATTTTTAGAGTTGTTTACCCACCGCAAACCAATCGGCACGTCCGTTAAGGAAGTCTTGCACGGACATTGGTTTTTTACCGGAAGGTTGTAATTGAGTGATATTTAACACACCGTCTTGCGTTGCAATTTGAATACCATTTTTATCCGCTTGTAATACTGTACCGGCAACCTTAGCTTGATGTGGTAACACATTCGCTTGATACACTTTCACGCTTTGTTCTACGCCGTCCACCTCTAACGTGAGGAAACTAATCGGCCATGGGTTAAACGCTCGAATATTGCGTTCCAGCTGACAAGCGGTCAAATTCCAGTCTAATTTTGCTTCTTCTTTTGAGAGCTTTTCCGCATAGTTGGAAAGCGCTTCATCTTGTTTTTCCGCTTTAAATGTTTGGCTTTCTAAACCGTTTAACACCTCTAATAATGCCGGCGGTGCAAGTTCGGCTAATTTGGCATATAACGAAGCGGAGGTTTCGTCTGCGGCAATCGGTGTGGTAACTTTGTGTAACATATCGCCGGTATCTAAGCCGATATCCATTTGCATAATGGTCACGCCGGTTTCCTGATCGCCCGCCCAAATCGAGCGTTGAATCGGAGCCGCTCCACGCCAGCGTGGTAACAGCGAACCATGCACATTTAAACAACCGTATTTCGGCGCATTCAGTACTGCTTCCGGTAAGATTAAACCGTAGGCTACCACTACCATCACATCGGCATTCAGTGCTTTTAATTCCGCTTGTGCTTCTTCTTTACGTAATGATTTTGGTTGATATACCGGAATGTTATGTTGTTCGGCTAATTGTTTTACCGGGCTGGCTTGCAGTTTTTTACCTCTGCCGGCAGGTTTGTCCGGTTGGGTATAAACCGCAATCACATTATGTTCTGAATCTAATAACGCTTGTAAGTGTTGTGCGGCAAAATCAGGTGTGCCGGCAAAAATAATATTAAGTTTTGACATAATTTTTCGTTGATAAGTGAATGGATAACGGAATTGTAACAGAAGAAATGCAGCAACTGTGTTTCATGCTCAACATTTTTAACCACGGAATGCGCAGATTGCACGGAAGATAGCGCCCGTCTCCCGACGGGTGCTGATAATTATTGATATATGAAAAATACAGGCACTCGTCAGAGATGAGCGCCATCAGGAAGATATTTGAAAAGTCGCAGAGTGGGCAATTACAACCAACCGCGTTCTTTATAATATTTCACAGCACCGGAATGGAGCGGAGCGGATAGCGCATTTTTGACCATTTCCGTTTCGGATAAATGAGCAAATGCCGGATGTGATTTTTTGAAGCGATCAAAGTTTTCAAATACCGCTTTCACTACTCGGTAAACTTGTTGCTCACTTACATCGCTTGACGTGACTAAAGTTGCATAAACCCCGAAAGAATCGACCGCTTGTTCAACACCTTTATAAACGTGAGCCGGAATGGTTGCTTTAGCGTAATAGCTTTGATCAGCGACTAATTTACTAACCACTTCATCGGTAACCGGAATCAAGCGAATATCGCAACTATTCGCGGTTTCTTTTAACGCTGCATTCGGATGACCGACATTATAGCTAATCGCATCGACATCTTTCTCGCACAACGCTTTGCCCATTTCAGCCGGTGTGAGTTTTAACGCTTCTTTGAAATTCGCTTCAGTCCAGCCTTTGGTTTTTAGTAATACATTCATCGTTGCTTGTGTACCGGAACCGTCCACGCCGACATTGACATTTTTACCTTGTAAATCATCGACCGATTGAATAGCGGAATCGTTGCGTACTACTAAGGTAAACGGCTCGGGATAAATTGAGAAAATCGCTCGTAGTTTGTCGTTCTGTTTGCCTTCAAATGAACTGGTACCGTGATAAGCATGATATTGCCAGTCCGACTGCACAATGCCCATTTCTAACTGACCGTTCGCAATTTTATTCAAATTATCAACCGAAGCATCGCTGGCAAGCGGTTTACAAGCGGTGTGATTTTCACTGCGATTTACAAATTGGCAAATCGCGTTGCCGGCCACGAAATAAAGTCCGGTGTCACTGCCTGTGCCTAATTTAATTTGGGTTTGTTCCGCCTGTGCGAAGCCTGCAAGTAGCATGGTGGCTAAGAATGAGAGTTTTGGTGGGATTTTCATGGAAATTTCCTCAAAATAGAATGGTGTTTGCCGGTTGAAGATATCCTTTTTTGTACAATATATGCAACTTTTTTCTCCATTTTTTAACCGCAAGCGGTCAAAAATCGCCAATTTCTTGCAATTAGGGTATGATCTAATCTTTTATTTGAGCATGATGACATATGGAATACTTTATCCCTCAACAGCCGGTAATTTTTGAAGAAGAGATCAAAAAGAGCCGATTTATCACATACTTACGTCATACGGAAGGTATGGAACAGGCGAAAGCGTTTTGGGCGGAAATGAAAATGCTTCATCCTCAAGCTCGCCATTGGTGTTGGGCAACAGTGGCGGGAATGCCGAATGATTCGCAACAATATGGTTTTTCGGATGACGGCGAACCTTCCGGCACCGCTGGTAAGCCGATGCTCAATTATCTGTTAGGTTCGGGACTGGGTGAAATTACTGCGGTGGTGGTGCGTTATTACGGCGGTATTCAATTAGGTACCGGCGGTTTGGTTAAAGCATACGGTGGCGGTGTGCAACAGGCGTTATTGCAGGTGGAAAAGCAACGTAAAGTGCTGCGCCAAAATTACCGCTTGGTATGTGAATACGATCAATTCAATACCGTGCAACATTTGCTGAATAGCTACGATATTGAGCTGCTTGAGCAGCATTTTACCGAGGTAATTGAGCTGAATTTAGCGATTAATCCGGCGGATATTGCGCCGCTAAGTGAACAATTGACGCAGCGTTTTTCTGGCAAGTTGCAGCTTAACAAACCGGATTAATTTATGTATGGGCGCTTTTTTGCTAAAATCCCGCCTTATTTAACCGCTTATAGAAACACTTTGAGGACTTTGTGCAGTTTTTAACTATTATCCGCATTGTCGGAATTTTGGTAATGAGCTTTTCGGTTACGATGCTTTTACCGGCGTTTGTCGCACTGATTTATGGTGATGGTGGCGGTCGAGAATTTTTACAATCGTTCCTACTCACATTTTCGGTCGGCGCACTTTTATGGTGGTTTTGCCGAGATCGAAAAGAAGAACTCCGTTCACGAGAAGGTTTTTTAATCGTGGTCTTGTTCTGGGTGGTATTGGGCTCATTAGGGGCAGTGCCTTTTATTATTTTAGAGCATCCGAATTTAAATATCAGTGAATCGATTTTCGAATCGTTTTCGGGGCTTACCACCACCGGTGCAACGGTAATTACCGGTTTGGACAGCCTACCGAAAGCGATTTTGTTCTATCGCCAATTCCTGCAATGGTTGGGCGGTATGGGGATTATCGTATTAGCGATTGCGATTATTCCGCTGATTGGTTTGGGTAAGTTATACCGAGCCGAAATGCCGGGGCCGCTAAAAGACCAAAAAATGCGCCCTCGGATTGCGGAAATTTCCAAGTTACTTTGGCAGATTTATTTCACTTTAACCGTCTTATGTACCCTTGCATTTAAAATGGCGGGGATGACATGGTTTGATGCGATTTGCCATAGTTTTGCCACGATTTCCATCGGTGGTTTTTCAACGCATGATGCCAGTATGGGCTACTTTAATAGTGGTGCAATTAATCTGATCACTGTGGTGTTTTTATTGATTTCGTCTTGTAACTTCGGGTTACATTTTGCCCTAATCGATCGCCTTAAAGATAAAAATAGTAAACGTTCCGGTAATATGTTTAAGCGCTTATATTGGAAGGATTATGAGTTCCGTTCGTTTACCTTTATTCAGCTTGGCTTATTTCTAGTTTGTTTGGCAATTTTGAGCGGTTATAACTATTTTGAAGATTCGCAGATGACTTTCCAGCAAGCGTTGTTCCAATCGGTCTCGATTTCAACCACAGCCGGTTTTACCACCAATGATTTTAGCCAATGGCCGTCATTTTTACCGATCTTATTGGTAATGGCGTCATTTATTGGCGGTTGTGCCGGCTCAACCGGTGGCGGCTTGAAAGTGATTCGTGTGATGTTACTGTATTTGCAAGCCAATCGAGAAATTCACCGTTTCGTACACCCAAATTCGGTTAAACCGATTAAGCTAGGTACGCATATTTTTTCAGAGCGCATTGAAGAAGGTATTTGGGCGTTTTTCTCTGCTTATGTGTTTGTGTTTATTATGTGTTGGCTTGGCAGTATCGCCTTTGGTATGGAAACTTTTGATGCGTTTAATGCGGTGATTGCCTCATTAAATAATCTGGGGCCGGCACTAGGCAGCGTAAGTAGCAATTTCACACAAGTACCGGACGGCGCTAAATGGGTACTGACTATTGCGATGGTGTGCGGACGTTTAGAAGTATTTACCTTATTGGTTATTCTAAGCCCGGTATTTTGGAAAGATTAATCATAAAAACGGAATGAATAAATGAAAACCCTAATTCTCTATTTTACGACGGACGGGCAAACTCAGCGCATCGCACAAGCGATTGCCGCTGAAATTGAACATGAAGTGGAATTAGTTTCACTTAAGCAACAAGCGGTCGATTTTGCCGAAAAACTTGCAAGTGCCGATCAAATTGTAATGGGTGCTTCGATTCGATACGGGCATTTTGATCAAACGGTGTATAAGTTTATTGAGCAGTATCATCAAGTGCTGAATCAAAAACCGTCCGCATTTTTTAGTGTGAATTTGACTGCGCGTAAAGAGAACCGAAAGACGCCGGAAACCAACGTTTATACCCGTAAGTTTCTCGCTAGAATTAAGTGGAAACCGACTAAAGTGGAAGTGATTGCCGGTGCGTTGTTATATCCTCGCTATACGTTATTTGATCGCCTTTGTATTCAATTAATTATGAAATTGACCAAAGGCGAAACGGATGCAAGTCGAGAATATGAATATACAAATTGGCAACAGGTTGCGCAATTTGGACAAATGTTAAACAAATTCTGATGAGTGTAAATTTAGTTAAATATGTTAATCGGATTTTAACGTTTGCTTTATAATCGCCCGCCACTGCCTAATAGTGGGCATAGAGTGTTTTATTTTTCAAAGGAAAAGCAAATGAGTATCTTAAAAGAGTTTCGTGAATTCGCCGTTAAAGGTAACGTAGTTGATATGGCTGTCGGTGTGATCATCGGTGGTGCATTCGGTAAAATCGTATCTTCATTAGTAAGCGATGTAGTAATGCCACCTATCGGCTGGTTAATCGGCGGCGTAGATTTTAAAGATCTTGCAGTTGAAATCGCACCGGCAAAAGAAGGTGCTGAAGCGGTAATGTTAAAATACGGTGCATTCATCCAAAACGTATTTGATTTCTTAATTATTGCAATCGCAGTATTCGGTATGGTTAAAGTGATCAACAAACTTAAAAAACCAGCAGAAGCTGCACCGGCTGAACCATCAGCAGAAGAAAAATTATTAACAGAAATCCGTGATTTATTGAAAAAATAATGCGGATAAAAAAGAGGGAGCGTAAGCTCATCTTATCTAAGGAATAAAAAATAGCGAGTAGATTACTCGCTATTTTTTTATGTTTACGGATTGATACGGTTTAACTCGTGTTTTAATAATACAATTGCCCCACCGATCAGCAAGAAGTCTTTGAAAATAAAGCTACTAAAGCCGAGTTGGAACAACAGACTGAGCGTCACGACACCGGTACCTAATAAACCTAATGCACCGATAATGCCCGCTCTCGGTGAGAAAATTCCCATAAGTAAGCTAATATAAGTAATCCCTTCAATCACACCCAATACATAGCTTGCGCCATAAAAACCAAACCAATCATATAAAAAACTTAACCAGCTATTCGAAATCAATGGCTTGAGTGCTTCCACCTCAAAATCAAACCATTTAAACAGCCCAAAAGTTGCATATACAACAAAAAGTGATAAACGTAAGATCAGAATATCAATCTCAGATTTTTGAAAACGGCGAAGTAAGCCTTGCATAATATCTCCCTATAAATAATTGTGATACTTATAAGGGACGCAAAAATAGGTAGACTCTTACACGGAGATTTACAAGCCTCATCATAGACAGATTTGGAGCCACAGCGTGGCTCACTCAGCCGTAGGCTGATCGTAACCACGTACAGCTTGCCGTGCGTGGACAACAAGCGGTCGAATTCTCGAAAGATTTTGTAAAAGCTATTGCGCTAATCATCCTGATAAGTGTCATTGAAGTATTATTTAGATAACTTATTTAGTAAGTCAGCAACTTTATTTAATAAGTCAATAGTTCTATTGCTATCAATTTCATCATTATCAGTATTTTGGATAATCTGTTTTTCAACTTTTAACAATTTATTCCGAATTAATGTAAATGTATCTTCTACATATTTAGCTGCTTTTTCAGGATCTCCAAAGCTGTTTGCAGCATGCTGAGAGGCTTCAAGTAGCCCACTGAATAATTCAATTTCATGTTTCATAGCAGAAAAATGCCGTATCTCATTTATTAATTTTTGATCATGACGAAGTAATGTTGTTGCCATAATTAAGATAACTAAGATAGGTAAGGTATAAAATAGAATTGCCCAATGCCCTAAGTAAGCACTTAATATAATAAATTTATATTGTACTGTACTTAATAAGCTCCAGTTAGCAGGATTCCAAATTAACAATGGAATAAGAATTAAAAGAATAATGTCTAAATAAAATAATCTTTTTACGGTTTCCCGTAGTAATTTTGACTCATTAGTATTTTCTGTAATCTGTGTATCTGTATTTTTTAAAGCTGTTTCCAACGAGTCTTTTGCATCTATAATTCTTTCAGATAGTGAGGTTTTTAGATTATCTATTTCTATCTGTTTGCTATTTAGTTGTTCCTCTTTTTCTTGAATAGATATCTTAAGGTTTTGGACCTCTTTTTCTAACTTGAATTTTTCTTGTGATTGACTATCTAATTTTGCTAGTTCTACATTTTTCTGTGATACTTCTTTTTTTAGTTTAGAAATATCTTCTTTTAAATGATTTTGTGAGTAATTAGTTTTAATAATATTTTTAATATTAGCTGATTCAAATTTTGCATTATCAAAGTTAGCATCAGATAAATTTATCCTATGAAAGGAAGTTTTAGTAAGATTCGCATTTGTGAAATTTGTATTTAGTATATTTATTTCTTCAAAGTTGGTATTTGTAAGGTTTGCATTTGTGAAGTTAGCATTAGTTAGATCGGAATTTTTAAAGGTACATCCAATCAAAATACTATTAATAAATTGAGCATCCCTAAGATTACGTTTTTCAATAGTCATTCCAGATAAATTTCTACCAGAAAAATTAGCTTGTTTACCCTTTTGTTTATTACTAAGAATCCATAATTCATGTTCTGCTAATTCAATATCTATATTAGAGTTACTATAAGCCCTGATTGTACTCATATGATAAAATGCCTTATTTTATAAAGGCACAAAATTTGTGCCTTTATGTAAACTAAAGAATAAAACGACTTAAATCTTCATTCTCTACTACGTCATTTAACGCATCTTGTACGTATTTCTCATCAATTACGATTTTCTCGCCTGAGCGTTCGCTTGCGTCGAATGAGATGCCATCCATAAGGCGTTCTAATACGGTGTGTAAGCGACGAGCACCGATGTTTTCGGTTTTTTCGTTTACACGGAATGCCGATTCGGCGATTTTGCTGATACCGCCTTTAGTAAACTCGATTTCCACGCCTTCGGTTTTCATTAACTCACGATATTGTAGCGTTAATGAAGCGTTAGGTTCGGTGAGGATACGTTCGAAATCTTCTTTTGTGAGTGATTTTAATTCGACACGAATCGGTAAACGACCTTGTAATTCCGGTAATAAATCTGACGGACGAGCCACTTGGAATGCACCTGAACAGATAAATAAAATATGGTCGGTTTTTACCATACCGTGTTTGGTATTGACCGTAGAACCTTCGATAATCGGCAGTAAATCACGTTGTACACCTTCACGAGAAACGTCGCCGCCTGAATGTTCGCCTTTTTTACAGATTTTGTCGATCTCATCAATAAATACGATACCGTGCTGTTCAACCGCTTCAATCGCTTGTTGTTTCAACTCTTCCGGATTCACCAGTTTTGCCGCTTCTTCGTCTACCATTACTTTTAACGCATCTTTGATTTTCATTTTGCGTTTTTTGGTTTTGTTCGGCGACATACCTTCAAATAACGATTGAAGCTGCGAAGTCATTTCTTCCATACCCGGCGGCGTCATAATTTCTACGCTCACTTGTGCCGCTACATCGATTTCGATTTCTTTGTCATCAAGCTGACCTTCACGCAATTTTTTGCGGAACACTTGGCGGGTTGAGCTGTTATCGTTTTCTTGTACGTTACCCCATTGATCTTTTGCCGGTGGTAATAACACATCTAAAATACGATCTTCCGCTGCATCTTGTGCACGCATACGGTTTTTCTCAACCGCTTGTGATTTGACTAATTTCACAGCTACATCGGTTAGATCTTTGATAATCGAATCGACTTCTTTACCAACATAACCTACTTCTGTGAATTTAGTCGCTTCCACTTTAATAAAAGGTGCATTGGCTAATTTTGCTAAACGGCGTGCGATTTCGGTTTTACCCACACCGGTCGGGCCGATCATCAGAATGTTTTTCGGAGTAACTTCTTGGCGAAGTTCTTCCGGTAATTGCATTCTTCTCCAACGGTTACGTAGGGCAATTGCCACCGCACGTTTTGCTTCGTTCTGTCCGATAATATGTGCGTCTAATTCCGACACAATTTCACGAGGGGTCATTGACATATTTTTTGTTCCTTCTAAATAACTCCCCTCCTTAGCAAGAAGGGGCAGGGGGAGATTTGGCAGAATAGCATTACGCTCATACGAAAATTTGACCTTGTCATCAAATCTCCCCTAACCCCTCTTTTCTAAAGAGGGGGACATTTTTTTAAACTTCTTCGATTACGTGATTATGGTTGCTGTAAATATCAATATCACCGGCGATTTTTAATGCTTCCGCCACGATTTCTTTTGCAGATAAATTATTTTGCGTGCGAAGTAGTGCAAGTGCCGCTGCTTTGGCATAGTTACCGCCAGAGCCGATAGCTAACACGTCTTGTTCTGGCTCAATCACATCACCAGAGCCTGACACCAATAAAAATTCACTTTCGTTTGCCACAATCATCATCGCTTCTAATTTGCGTAGTGAACGTTCGGTACGCCATTCTTTTGCCAGTTCCACCGCAGATTTGATTAAGTGACCTTGGTGTAATTCTAATTTTTTCTCGAATAAATCACGTAAGATAAACGCATCGGCAGTTGAACCTGCAAAACCGGTTACCACTTTATCTTTATACATACGGCGCACTTTGCGCACCGTACCTTTTTCTACACAATTACCTAGCGTTGCTTGTCCGTCACCACCGATAGCGACTTTGCCATCTTTACGAACACATACGATTGTTGTCATATTAAATCCTTGTCCTTTATTTTAGGGAAAACTGGGGTGTTAAATGGGGGAAAATTTGCCTTTTTCAAGGATAAGCGGTCAGATTTCACAGGAAAATTGCAAATTCATTGATATTGGCTTGCCGAGTACTAATTCTATTTGGGCTTTATACGCTAATACTTTTACCCCAACATTTTTCGCTTGTTCAAATAAGGCGGCATATTGCGGATCAATCTGTTTTGCCACGGAAAAACGTTGGATACCGGTGTGCAAAATTGCGAAAAATATGACCGCTTGTTGTCCTGATTCGGCAATGGCAGCCAGTTCTCGCAAGTGTTTTTGTCCTCGTTCTGTTTTGGCATCAGGAAACATACCCAAACCGTTTTCGGTGAGTAAGGTGGTGGATTTTACTTCTACAAAACAGTCGGGCCGATTATCCGCTTTTAGCAGAAAATCAATGCGGCTGTTTTCCGTGCCGTATTTTTGTTCGGGTAAGATGGTTTGGTAATCGGTAAGTTCTGTAATCCAGCGCTTTTCTAATGCTTCTTGCACAAGTTGATTAGCTCGTTGGGTATTCACGCAAATAAAATTGCCCGCTTGGGTTTGAGTCAGTTCCCAAGTGTGGGCATATTTGCGTTTCGGATTATCAGAGGTGGAAAACCAAACGGTATCGCCTGTAGTGGCACAGCCGGTCATTGCACCGGTATTCGGACAATGTAGGGTAATTTGCTCGCCGTTGGGCAGCAGAATATCGGCTAAAAAACGTTTATAGCGTTTGATTAATATGCCGCAAGAAAGAGAAGGAAATTGCATAATAGTCTTTGATTTATAAAGAAAAAAACCGCTTTTTGCAAAGCGGTTTTTGTGTCAAACTGATTAACGGTTGGTCAGGTTGTTATTACCTGACTGGTCCTCAGGTAATAACTTAATCTCGATCAGCTTTGTTTAAAATCTGATAAAGGAGAATGAGATATGAACATCCGTTGAATATTAATTATCTGCTTAGTGTTATTACTTGTTAGCCCACCAGCTTTATAATAACTTAAGCACCAACTACACGGCAGGTATTCGCTTGCCGTGTTCTTACTATAAGTCGAGTTGATTAAATTTTCAACCCTTAAATTTCATAAAATTCTAACGGTAAACCGTCCGGATCTTTAAAGAAAGTGAAGCGTTTACCGGTCAAGTCATCAATTCGAATCGGTTCACATTCCACCGCACTTTTTGCTAAAAATTCGACCGCTTGTTGCACATCTTTCACACGAAACGCTAAATGGCGCAAGCCGCAGGCTTCAGGGCTATTTGGGCGTTGTGGCGGATTCGGAAAACTAAATAATTCAATTTGCGAGCCGTCGGCAAAACGAAGATCGAGTTTATAGCTTTCACGTGCCGCACGGTAAGTTTCTTCAATAATTTCCGCACCGAGAATTTGCGTATAAAAATGTTTGGATTTGGCATAATCACCGGCAATAATCGCCACATGATGAAAGCCGAGAATGGGTGTTAGCATAGATTTCCTTGTAAAAGTTTTGCAAAAAAACTGTTAAATATGACCGCTTAGGTTATGATGCACGGCTTGGTATTATTTCGATATGAAAAGGTTTCGAGTGAAAACAAAATTGCAGTTCCCTTTAGCAGAATCTGACCCGAATCACCCGTTTGCCAAAGCAGTGTTAACTTGGTTCGCACAGTATGGGCGTAAACATTTACCTTGGCAACAAAATAAAACCTTATATGGTGTTTGGTTGTCGGAAGTGATGTTACAACAAACGCAGGTTGTAACAGTTATTCCGTATTTTGAACGTTTTATTGAACGTTTTCCAACGGTAACGGACTTAGCTGATGCACATATTGATGAAGTTTTGCATTTGTGGACCGGTTTAGGTTATTACGCGCGTGCCAGAAATTTGCATAAAGCGGCACAGCAAATTCGAGATCAATTCGGTGGTGAATTTCCGACCGATTTTGATAATGTTTTGGCGCTTTCAGGTGTTGGGCGCAGTACGGCGGGTGCGATTTTATCGTCCGTGTTAAATGCACCGCATCCGATTTTAGACGGTAATGTAAAACGGGTGCTTTCTCGTGCATTTGCGGTGGAAGGTTGGAGTGGTGAAAAATGCGTAGAAAATAAATTGTGGCAATTAACTGCAAGTGTTACGCCGAATCGTCAAGTTGCCGATTTTAATCAGGCGATGATGGATCTCGGTGCAATGGTATGTACCCGCAGCAAACCGAAATGTTCGTTATGTCCGTTAGCGAATTTATGCGAAGCGAATCGGCTTGAAGCATGGGATAAATTTCCGGCGAAAAAACCGAAAAAAGTTTTGCCGGAACGTCAAGCTTATTTTTTGATTATCAAATCGGGCAGCAAGATTTTATTGGAACAGCGTGAAGCAAAAGGGCTTTGGGGCGGATTATACGTATTTCCGCAATTTGAAGATATGGATGAGCTTAAGCGGTCGCTTTCTGAACAGAATTTGCAAATTTCTCAGCAATTAATCGCATTTCGCCACACATTCAGCCATTTTCATTTAGATATTACCCCGATTTTGGTAGATCTGGATTTACAAAAAAATGCTAAAAATCAACCGCTTGTCGTACAAGAAAATTGCGGAAATTATCGCCTTTCAGTATCTTCAACCGCTAATTATTGGTATGATTTACAATTACCGAGCGAAGTAGGTTTGGCAACGCCCGTAAAACGTATTTTGGATGAACTCAGTTTAACGCTAACTAGCACTAATAAGGAATAAAAAATGGCTCGTATTGTATTTTGTGAGTATTTAAAACAAGAAGCCGAAGGCTTAGATTTTCAATTATATCCAGGCGAATTGGGTAAGCGTATTTTTGATTCTATTAGTAAACAAGCGTGGTCGGAATGGATTAAAAAACAAACTATGCTCGTGAATGAGAAAAAGTTAAGCATGATGAACCCGGAACACCGTAAATTGCTGGAAACAGAAATGGTAAATTTCTTGTTTGAAGGCAAAGAGGTTCAGATTGATGGTTATGTTCCTGTCGAACAGAAGTAATAAGGCATTGATTTTTAATGAAAAAATATACTAAGTATTTACCGTTGTTGTTGGTAATCCCGTTCTTAGCCGCTTGTGGTAGCAGTACCAAAAAAGTGAAAAGAACTAAAACGAAAGTTGATTACACCAAAGACACTAACGGTTTAGATATTTTAACCGGACAATTCTCGCATAATATCGATGATATTTGGGGAAGTAATGAACTTTTAGTCGCGAGTAAAAAAGACTACGTAAAATATACGGACCAGTTCTATACACGTAGCCATATTTCATTCGAAGACGGTCAGATTACGATTGAAACCTTAGGTGACCAAAATCACTTACGTAACAGTATTGTGCACACCTTATTAATGGGATCAGACCCGAAGGGGATTGACTTATTTGCTTCGGGCGATGCGCCGATTAGTAATAATCCGTTCCTTGCCGGTCAGGTGAACGATCAATTTGGGCGTGATATTAATAATATTGCGATCGCTAATGATTTTGCGACTTATTTAATTCAAAATAAATTACAAACTCGCCGTCTTCAAAACGGTAGAACAGTAACTTACGTGGCGATTAAAATGGTGGCGGGACATATTGAAGTTCGTGCGCGTCAATATTTACCGTTGGTACGTAAAATGGCGAAGCGTTACGGTATCGAACCAAGCCTTATTTTAGGTATTATGGAAGTTGAATCGGCATTCAACCCGTATGCGGTAAGTTATGCGAATGCGATCGGTTTGATGCAGGTCGTGCCTCGTACTGCCGGACGTGATATTTTTGCTCGTAAGGGATTTGGTGGTCAGCCGGATCGCGCTTATTTGTATAATCCGGAACAAAATATTGATTCGGGGACGTTATACTTAACCATTTTACGAGATGAGTATTTAGACGGTATTACAAACCCGGTTGCAAAACGTTATGCAATGATCTCCGCTTATAACAGCGGTGCGGGAGCAGTGCTTAAAGTATTTGATTATGATAAATATGATGCGATTGATCGTATTAATGATTTATCTCCGGATGCGGTTTATCGTATTTTGACAACGGCACATCCGTCAAGCCAAGCACGAAATTATTTGAAAAAAGTAACAAAAGCGCGAGAAAAGTATTTACACGTTAGATAATCTGTTGTTTTTTAAAGCAAAAAGTACAAAAAAAGCACGTTTGAACCGAGTTTTTTAAATTTTTAAAAAAAGTGTTTGACGAAGCAGGGTGAAATCAGCATAATGCACCCCGCAACAAGACGTTGCCTCGATAGCTCAGTCGGTAGAGCAGGGGATTGAAAATCCCCGTGTCGGTGGTTCGATTCCGCCTCGAGGCACCATCTATTCCTCCTTAGTTCAGTCGGTAGAACGGTGGACTGTTAATCCATATGTCGCAGGTTCGAGTCCCGCAGGAGGAGCCATATTTCGAAGCCCTGATGATTTTCATTAGGGCTTCACTTTATTAGCAATTTGCTTTTGCTAGCTTTTCAAAAAGTTATCTTGGAGAGCTTGACGCTGAGTTAAAATAATTGCATAATAGACCCTCGCAATCAACGAGATGCCTCGATAGCTCAGTCGGTAGAGCAGGGGATTGAAAATCCCCGTGTCGGTGGTTCGATTCCGCCTCGAGGCACCATCTATTCCTCCTTAGTTCAGTCGGTAGAACGGTGGACTGTTAATCCATATGTCGCAGGTTCGAGTCCCGCAGGAGGAGCCATATTCAGGAACCCTGATAGTTATTAAAACTGTCAGGGTTTCGCTTTTTTCAGCATTTAAAAACTTATTTGTATATAAATGAAGTGTGTTGCTGAAATTTTGTGATCTCTCTCCAATTTTTGAAAAAAACTTGAAATTTCCCTTCGCAAAAAAGTGTGAGACAGAGTATTATTAGCGAAACAATAAAAATGATTCCTCGAATATCGTCAATTTTGCGACATCACTTTTAATACGAGTGGTGTCGCATTTTTTATACCTGAAAATCCACCTTTTATCCTGTCATAAAGGTGGATTTTTTGTATAATGAAAATAATTTTCCGCTGAAGCTCTCTTGGGCTTAAAACTTAAAAAGAAAAGCGGTCTGATTTTAGAAAAATTTTGCAAAGAGAAAATTATGTTTGAAAACCTATCTGACAGACTATCGAAAACCTTGCGTAACATTACCGGTAAAGGTCGTTTAACTGAAGATAATATTAAAGATACGCTGCGTGAAGTACGTATGGCGTTATTAGAAGCCGATGTAGCGTTACCGGTTGTGCGTGAATTCATTAATAAAGTGAAAGAGCGTGCGATTGGTGAAGAGGTAAATAAAAGTTTAACGCCGGGTCAGGAGTTTCTTAAGATCGTACAAAGCGAGCTTGAGAAAGCGATGGGTGAGGCGAATGAGGAGTTAAATCTTGCGACCCAACCGCCGGCAGTAATTTTAATGGCGGGTTTACAGGGGGCGGGTAAAACCACTTCGGTCGGTAAATTAGCAAAATTCCTTAAAGAGCGCCACAAGAAGAAAGTATTAGTGGTTTCTGCCGACGTTTATCGTCCGGCGGCGATTAAACAGCTTCAAACCTTAGCGGAAGCGTTAAAAGTCGATTTCTTCCCGACAGAGACAAGCCAAAAACCGGTTGAAATCGCGGAACTTGCCTTAAAACACGCAAAACTGAATTTCTTTGATGTTTTAATTGTGGATACCGCAGGTCGTTTACACGTTGACGGTGAGATGATGGAAGAAATCCAGCAAATCCACAGCGTATTAAATCCGATTGAAACACTTTTCACCGTGGATGCGATGACCGGTCAAGATGCGGCGAATACGGCGAAAGCTTTCAATGAAGCATTACCGCTTACCGGTGTAATCTTAACCAAAGTAGATGGTGATGCACGTGGTGGTGCGGCGTTATCTATTCGTCAAATCACCGGCAAACCGATTAAATTCCTCGGTGTGGGTGAGAAAACCGATGCGTTAGAACCGTTCCATCCGGATCGTGTCGCTTCGCGTATTCTTGGTATGGGCGATGTGTTATCGTTAATTGAAGATTTACAGCGTTCGGTTGACCAAGAAAAAGCCGAGAAAATGGCACAGAAATTCAAGAAAGGTGATGACTTCACCCTTGAAGATTTCCGTGAACAGCTCATCGAGATGAAAAAAATGGGCGGTATGATGTCGATGCTGGATAAACTGCCCGGTGCAAAGAATTTACCTGATCACGTAAAAAATCAGGTGGATGATAAAATGTTCGTGAAAATGGAAGCGATCATCAACTCAATGACGCTGAAAGAGCGTGCGAATCCGGATATTATTAAAGGTTCTCGTCGTCGTCGTATTGCGTTAGGTTCCGGTACACAGGTGCAAGACGTGAACAAATTGCTCAAGCAATTCGATGAAATGCAGCGTATGATGAAGAAAATGCGTAAAGGCGGTATGGCGAAAATGATGCGCGGCATGAAAGGCTTAATGGGCGGAGGCGGTTTAGGCGGCCTCGGTGGCTTAGGCGGAATGTTTGGCGGTAAACGCTAATTAGCTGACGATCCAAGCGGTCGGATTTTGTAGAAAATTTGCAAAATCCGACCGCTTTTTTATGCCTTATTTGGCGAGTGCTTGATGCAACTTTCCGTGATGCACAGAAAGTAATTGTTCGGCAGTAGTTTTATCCGAATCACTCAGTATCATCATAATGGCTAATTTTGCGTTATTTTCGGCAATTTTTAGCGCATTTTCAGCAACCGTTCGATCACATTCGGTGGCTTCCATTACGATTTTAATCGCACGGGCTTTGAGTTTTTCGTTGCTTGCCTGCACATCAACCATTAAATTGGAATAGCATTTGCCGATCATCACCATTGATGCGGTGGTCAGCATATTCAACACCAGCTTTTGTGCCGTGCCGGATTTCATACGGCTTGAACCGGTTAGCACTTCCGGCCCTACAACCGTATCAATCGTAATCTCTGCAATTTGTGCCATCGCTGAATTCGGGTTGCTGGCAATCGAAACGGTAGTCGCACCCAAAGATTTGGCATATTCTAACGCTCCAATCACATAAGGAGTACGTCCGCTTGCTGCAATGCCGACCAATATATCTTTTTGTGAAAAATTGACCGCTTGTAAATCGGCTTTGCCTCGTTCCGTATTATCTTCCGCTCCTTCAATCGGGTGGCGTAACGCCCGTTCACCGCCGGCAATAATGCCGACCACCATTTCCGGTGGAACGCCGTAAGTCGGTGGACATTCCGAAGCGTCTAATACGCCTAAGCGCCCACTCGTGCCGGCACCGATATACACTAAACGTCCGCCATTTTGGAATGCTTGTACGATTTTTTCGACTGCTTGAGCAATTTGCGCTAAACATTTTTCCACCGCAAGTGGGACTTGTTTATCCTCTTGATTGATCACTTTCACTAGCTCAAGTGCAGAGAGCTGATCGATATTCATTGAGTGAGGATTGCGTTGTTCGGTAATCATTTTTGACAACGCCGTTAATAAATTTTTTTCTGACATTTTTATCTCCAACCACCTTTTACTTTTGGTGTTTTATACAAGTGAGGAAGTGATTACTTAGGATAAATCACCCCTAAACTCACCGGCTGTTTTGCTCCGGTTACACTTGGTAAGTTGCTCGTTAAATTATGCACTCGTTGATAAGCCAGCCAGGCAAAAGCAGCTGCTTCGACATAATCAATATCCAATCCATATTCGCTAGTGGTTGTGACCGTCCATTTCGGTAGTAATTCACTAAAACGCTGCATTAACAATGGGTTACGTGCGCCACCACCACATATAAGTAATAAGCATTGCTTTTCACTTTCTAAATTTTTTAACTCATTTACTACACTTTGTGCGGTAAATTCCGCCAGTGTACGTTGTACATCTTCAGGACGATAAGCGGTTAAATTTGCCGATTTTTTTGCAAGCCATTCAAGGTTAAATAATTCTCGTCCGGTGCTTTTCGGGGCAGGTAATTTGAAAAAAGGCTCATCAAGTAAACTGTCGAGTAATTCCGGAATCAGTGTTCCGGTTTTTGCCCATTCGGCATTTTTGTCGTAGCGTTTGGCTTGGTGCAATTCTATCCAAGAATCCATCAGTGCATTACCGACACTGACATCATAGCCAATGGTCGGTTGCTGCGGCGCAAGTACCGAAATATTGGAAATACCACCGATATTTAGCACCACGGTTAAGCGTTCCGGCGAGGCAAAAATCCCTTCGTGAAAAGCGGGAACCAGCGGTGCGCCTTGTCCTCCGACCGCCATATCTTTACGGCGAAAATCCGCAATAGTGGTAATGCCGGTATGAGCGGCAACCAGATTCATATCACCGATTTGCATGGTAAACGGGACTTTGCCGTTTGGAGAATGCCATACGGTTTGTCCATGACAACCGATCGCTTGAATATCACTGGCGCTTAATTGGTGCTCGGCTAAAAAGCAGTTGATACTTTTGGCATACAGCAAGCCTAAACGGTGATCGATTTCACCTAATTTTTGTAACGAAGTTTCGCCGTTTTTGAGTAATTGCGATAAATCGGTACGTAAATCTTCCGGCATAGGAGTAAAGCCGCAAGCGGTCAATTTTGGCGGATTTTTTGCAAAATCCATCACGCATAAATCAACGCCGTCAAGGCTGGTGCCGGACATCACGCCGAGGTAGAGGTTTTTAGTCATAAAAATGAAAGGAAAGGAAAATTTGTTGAATTATATCGAATATCCGCCACAAAAGCGGTAAGATCTCGGCTGATTTTTACAAATTTATCTATTTATGAACCTTCAAAAACTTTTATTGATTCGACGATTTTTCTCCACTCTTGCATTTTTCTCAATGCAAACCGTGTTTTTTATCTATTTACAGAAAAAAGGCTTAAGCAATAGCGAAATCGCTTTTTCGTTGTCTTTATTATTCTTTTGTAATCAAGCGTTGGCGATTTTAGCCGGCATCTGGGGCGACCGTTACGGCTTGGCTAAAATGATGTTACTAGGCTGTTTGCTGGACGTATTGGCTTATATTTTCTTTCTCTCAGCGGATAATTACGGACTATTATTGCTAGCCACTACTTGCTTCGGGCTGGGGAGCTGTTTGTTCGGTACCAATGCAAAGGCGTGTTTACTGGCTTTGGCGGGCGATGAATATAGCGAGAAAACCCGTTTGCAGGGCAAGTATCTGAAAGTGACCAGTATGTCTTCGATGTTTGCGCCGTTACTGGTGATTCCGTTTATTAAATTTGAGCAAATCGAGTTATTAATTTGGGTTTGTTTTGCGATGGAGGCGGTGCTATTTGCGCTGATGGTCAAGCCGTTTTATCAGATTCAAACGTTACAAAGTTTGGTGAAATTCCGTTTCGGGCAAATTCGAGAAATTATCACCAAAGAATTTTTATTTGTGCATTTGATGTTGTTTATTCCGCTATCAATTGCCACTTCATTTTTTGTCATTTTTCCGTTTTTATTTGATAACAAATTAGCTGCGCCGGAACATAGCCCAATCGCATTATTTGTGAACGGCTTGATGACGGTATCGCTACAAAGTTATTTCTCGCGCAAAATTAATCTCACTGCGAAGCAAACCGTTTGGGTTGCACCGCTGTTAGCGATTGGTATCATTGTGCCGTGGTTTATTACCTTGCATTATATTTCGCTGTTTAGCGCTTATGTCTATTTGGTGATTTTTACCGTGATTGAGGTGTATGCGCTGACGGCAATGGCGAATTTGTTAGTAAAATTTGATAACGGTACCAATCGAGGCTTCATTTTCGGTGCATCACGTCTGCTGCTTTCGATTGCGACGGTAGTGGTGATGAATTTAATTCCTCATTTGTTTTTGGTGTAGCTATGACTATTCTTTGGATTTCTCTCGGTGCGGTATTAGGTGCAATTTCTCGCTGGCAATTAGGCGTGTGGTTTAACGGTTTTCTCAGCCAGTTTGCCTTTGGGACATTGTTAGCCAATTTGCTCGGTTGCTTCTTAATTGGAATCGTGATCGGAATGCATTTGAATGACGGGCAGAAGTTATTATTTATTACCGGTTTTCTAGGCAGTTTCACCACCTTCTCGAGCTTTTCGTTAGAAGTGAGTGAAAAGTTACTGGCGGAGAAATATTACCAAGCCTTCGGTATTATCGGTTTGCATTTGGTCGGGGGGATTTTGTGTACAGTGATAGGAATCTTGCTAGTACGCCTTTTTACAAGCGGTCAAAATTACTAAATTTTTTGCAAAAAAATGCCCTCACGACTTAAAGTTGGAGGGCATTTTTCGTTAGCTAATTAAAGAAAAATATTTGCTAATAAAAGACCGAAGCCAATGCTAAAAATCATACTTAATAAGCCTGGTAACATAAAGCTGTGGTTAAAGATGTATTTACCAATTCTTGTTGTACCGGTTGTATCGAAGTCAATTGAGGCGATAATCGGACCGTAGTTCGGAATAAAGAAATAACCGTTTACCGCAACAAATACCCCGATTAATACCGGTGCTGGAATGCCGATTGCAATCGCAAGCGGGAAGAGTGTTGCCACAGTTGCACCTTGGCTGTTTACTAATACCGATAAAACAAATAATGCGAAAGCAAATGCCCATGGTGCGGTTTCTACTAAGCCTTGAACCATGCCTTTTACTTCAGTCATATGACCTTGCATTAACGTATCACCTAACCATGCGATACCGAAAATTGCGATAACCGCACGCATACCGGCATGGAAAATCGAACCTTTAGTGATTTCATCACCATCCGGTTTGCAGAATAGGATAATTAATGCACCGACAGAAAGCATTACGATTTCAATCGTATGCGCCATACCCATCGGTTTGCCGTCAAACACAGGACGAAGTGACGGTACCGCACCCATTAATACAACTAATAATGCACCGAATAAGAATAAACCTACAGAAGTTTTCGCCGTTGATTTGATTTGGATATTGGCAGGATCGACAGAAGTGTGATTTTCTTTTACGTAATCAGGATCTTGTAATAATTTTTGGTAATGAGGGTCGTCTTTTAACTCTTTACCCATTTTATTCACAAATACGCAAGCAAGCATTAAGCCAAGTAAAGTTGCCGGCACGGTTACCATTAATACATCACCTAAAGTAATGCCTTGCGGCTCTAAAAATGCTACTACTGCAACGACTGCCGCCGCAATCGGGCTTGCTACGATCGCAAATTGTGAAGCGATTACTGCCATTGAGAGAGGGCGCTCCGGACGAATACCGTTATGGCGGCTAACTTCAGCGATAACAGGTAATACTGAATACGCTACGTGACCTGTACCCGCTAACACGGTGAATGTCCAAGTAACAAGCGGTGCGATAAAAGTAATATATTTTGGATTACGACGTAAAATGTTTGTCGCCAGTTTGATCATATAGTCTAAACCGCCGGCCGCTTGCATTGCCGCTGCGGCTGCAACTACCGCCATGATCATAAACATTACGTCAATCGGTAAGCCAGCTGGTTTTAAACCAAACACGAAAGAAAGGATCGCTAAGCCTAACCCGCCAAATACCCCTAAACCGATACCACCGACACGGGCACCAATCAAAATGCATAGTAAAACTATGGCAAATTGCAAAAGAAACATTGCAGACATAATTTGATTACTCCATTGTAATTCAGTAAAAAAATCCTCATACTTGAGGAAATAGTCCTTAGAGATAAGCCTTCTCAAAGCAGAATTAAACTCTTTGAAAAGGGTGCTTAATATAGCAATAAATAAAACTAATCGCTATAAGAATCAATAATTAAATTTTTTTATGATAGGAAATAATATGCAATTTTCAAAAATGCACGGGCTTGGCAATGACTTTATGGTGATTGATGGTGTAACGCAAAATGTCTATCTTACCGAGGATGTGATCCGAAAATTAGCTAATCGTCATACCGGCGTTGGCTTCGACCAATTATTGCTTGTAGAGCCGCCTTACGACCCGGATTTAGATTTCCATTACCGTATTTTTAATGCGGACGGTAGTGAAGTTGCACAATGCGGTAATGGTGCGCGCTGCTTTGCCCGTTTTGTCACGCTAAAAGGTTTAACCAATAAACAAGATATTCACGTGAGTACTGCCAAAGGCAAAATGGTATTAACTTTAAAAGGTGAAGAAAAAGTTCGTGTGAATATGGGTGAACCGATTTGGGAACCGGCACAGGTTCCGTTTACGGCAAATAAATTTGAAAAAAATTATATTCTAAGAACGGATTTGCAAACGGTGTTATGCGGCGTGGTTTCAATGGGCAATCCGCATTGTGTGTTACAAGTTGAAGATATTAAGACAGCACCGGTAAATGAATTAGGACCTTTGTTGGAGAATCATGAACGCTTTCCTGAGCGTGCGAATATCGGCTTTATGCAAGTAGTGAATCGCAATCATATTAAATTACGAGTATTTGAGCGTGGTGCCGGCGAAACTCAGGCGTGCGGTAGCGGTGCTTGTGGTGCGGTTGCAGTAGGGATTATGCAAGGCTTGTTGGATAGTAATGTACAAGTCGACTTACCCGGTGGTTCACTCCAAATCGAGTGGGAAGGTGTCGGTCATCCGTTATATATGACCGGTGATGCTACCCATATTTATGACGGCTTTATTAAACTCTAAGCCTTTTAGCCAAAAGTAAGCGGTCAAATTTCTGCAAAATTTTGCAAGAATTTGACCGCTTGTTATTTATGGCTAATCGTCCCTAAGCGTTTTCTACACCAAACGCCATTACTTCATCAATTTTCTCGGCATTCATTGCAATCATCATCAAACGATCCACTCCTAATGCGACACCGGAACAATTTGGAATCCCCGCTTTTAATGCGGCAAGAAAACGAGTGTCTAACTGCTGAGCCGGTAAGCCCATTTGTGCACGTTGTACGTTATCTTGTTCGAAGCGGCGCATTTGTTCTTTCGCATCACTTAGCTCATGGAAGCCGTTTGCCAATTCTAAGCCTTTGTAATAAACCTCAAAACGTTCCGCAACACGGTGATCTTCCGAACTGATTTGAGCCAGTGCCGCTTGCGACGACGGGAAATGATAGACCGCAGTCGGGCGTTCTTTACCGATATTCGCTTCCACAATTTCACTGAATAGAAATTGCAACAAAGTATCTCGATTCTCGTCATCTTCACATGGGAAGCCGTGCTTACGGGCTTTTTCAACTAATTGTGCGCGAGTTGCCGAAAGCGGATCTAAACCGACATAGGTTTGGAACACGAACTGATAGCTATAAGATTCCGCCGGTTCACAATCCAGAATTTGCTGGAGTAAATCGTCCACTTCATTGATTAAACGATACATATCAAAATGCGGGCGATACCATTCCAACATGGTAAATTCCGGATTATGACGCTTGCCGGCTTCTTCATTACGAAACACGCGGCACAATTGGAAAATTGAACCGCTACCCGCCGCCAATAGGCGTTTCATATGGTATTCGGGGCTTGTCATCAGATGCAGCGTTTTCGCTTCGCTGGCAAAGGGTGAAAGAAATTGAGTGCTGAAAGTAGAAAGATGCACATCTGTTACGGAAAACTCACTTAGTGCGGGTGTTTCCACTTCTAATACGCCGCGATCTTTAAAAAACTGGCGAATTTCCGCCATTATTTGGCTGCGTTTGATTAGGTTTTGGATGGACGCGGTCGGTTTCCATTCAATATTTTCTAAAATTAATTCATTCATTGCAGGGATTATCGAACGTTAAAAAGAGAGATTGTAGCGGTATTTATTTCAGTTTGTGAAGTTTAATTTCCGTTTAGAGGAGAATTCTCAAGGGTTTTTCCCTAAAAATTTTGTTATATCCTTGGTAAAATTTTAGCTAAATTTAACCGCTTAATGCGACAGATTCTTATCTGTAATTACGAGTAATTATCAATACAGCACAAAGGTTTTGTACCTTTTTTGAGGTAGATCACAAAACATATTTTTTGTGCCGTGAAAACGCAAAATAAACTTATATTGTGTAAAAATTAGTGGCACAATGCGAGCAAGTTATATTGATTAATTTATCTATTATTTTGGAGTGCATTATGCAAAGTGTTAATTTTGATGTCGCAATTATCGGTGCTGGCGGTGGCGGTTTACGTGCAGCGATCGCAGCAGCGGAAGCAAATCCAAATCTTAAAATTGCTTTAATTTCAAAAGTTTACCCGATGCGTAGCCATACTGTGGCGGCAGAAGGCGGCTCAGCGGCGGTAATTAAAGATACAGACTCTTTCGATAACCACTTTAATGATACCGTTGGCGGCGGTGACTGGTTATGTGAACAAGATATCGTAGAATATTTTGTTGAGCATTCACCGATTGAAATGACGCAATTAGAACGTTGGGGTTGTCCTTGGTCTCGTCGTCCGGACGGTGAAGTAAACGTACGTCGTTTCGGTGGTATGAAAATCGAACGTACTTGGTTTGCGGCGGACAAAACCGGTTTCCACTTATTACATACACTATTCCAAACTTCAATCAAATATCCTAACATCGTACGTTTTGACGAACATTTCGTCTTAGATATTCTGACCGACAACGGTGAAGCTCGCGGTTGTGTAGCGATGAATATGATGGAAGGTACGCTTGTTCAAATCAATGCAAATGCAGTCGTTATCGCAACAGGTGGTGGTTGCCGTACTTATCGTTTCAATACTAACGGTGGTATCGTAACCGGTGACGGTTTATCAATGGCGTATCGTCACGGTGTGGCATTACGTGATATGGAATTCGTTCAATATCACCCGACCGGTTTACCGAATACCGGTATCTTAATGACCGAAGGCTGCCGTGGTGAAGGCGGTATCTTAGTGAATAAAGACGGTTACCGTTACTTACAAGATTACGGTCTAGGTCCTGAAACACCAATCGGCAAACCGGAAAACAAATATATGGAACTTGGTCCGCGTGATAAAGTTTCACAAGCATTCTGGCAAGAATGGAAAAAAGGTAACACTTTAAAAACTGACAAAGGTGTTGATGTTGTTCACTTAGACTTACGTCATTTAGGTGAAAAACACTTAACCGAACGTTTACCGTTTATCTGCGAATTAGCGCGTGCTTATGAAGGTGTAGATCCGGTAACTTCACCAATCCCAGTTCGCCCGGTAGTTCACTACACCATGGGTGGTATTGAAGTGGATATGAATGCAGAAACTTCAATTAAAGGTTTATTCGCAGTAGGTGAATGTGCGTCTTCAGGCTTACACGGTGCAAACCGTTTAGGTTCTAACTCTCTGGCGGAATTAGTGGTATTCGGTAAAGTAGCCGGTGAAAATGCGGCTCGCCGTGCACAAGAAGCAACACCTCGTAACCAAGCGCAAATTGATGCGCAAGCACAGGATGTCGTTGCACGCTTACACGCTTTAGCTCGTCAAGAAGGTAATGAATCTTGGGCGGATATTCGTAACCAAATGGGTGACGCAATGGAAGAAGGTTGTGGTATCTACCGTACACAAGAAAGTATGGAAGGTGCGGTAAACAAAATCCATGAGTTAAGAGAGCGTTACAAAAATATCAGCGTAAAAGATAAATCAAGCGTGTTTAACACCGATTTACTTTACAAAATCGAATTAGGCTTCATTTTAGATGTGGCGCAATCAATCGCTTGCTCGGCTGTTGAACGTAAAGAATCTCGTGGTGCACACCAACGTTTAGACTATACCGAACGTGACGATGTGAATTACTTAAAACACACCCAAGCATTCTACAACGCAGACGGCACGCCAACCATTAAATATTCAGATGTGAAAATTACTAAATCACAACCTGCAAAACGTGTATATGGTGCGGAAGCAGAAGCGCAAGAAAAAGCGAAAAAAGCAGCAGAACAGGCACAAAAATAGGAGAGCGATAATATGGCAAATTTAAACAAAATGACCATCGAAGTGCTTCGCTACAATCCGGAAACAGATAGCGAACCACATTTAGACAAATATGAAGTGCCGTTCGACAGCCAAACTTCATTATTAGATGCACTCGG
The DNA here is from genome assembly GCF_900636745.1 of Actinobacillus equuli. Classification (NCBI taxonomy): domain Bacteria; kingdom Pseudomonadati; phylum Pseudomonadota; class Gammaproteobacteria; order Pasteurellales; family Pasteurellaceae; genus Actinobacillus; species Actinobacillus equuli. Next base: position 1,409,767 of record NZ_LR134310.1, read on the forward strand.
TTATATTAAAGACGAACTTGAGCCTGAGCTTTCTTATCGTTGGTCTTGCCGTATGGCGATCTGCGGCTCGTGCGGTATGATGGTAAACGGTAAACCGAAATTAGCATGTAAAACATTCTTACGTGATTACAGCGGCTTTATGCGAATCGAACCGCTTGCAAACTTCCCGATTGAGCGTGACTTAGTGGTAGATTTAAGCCACTTTATTGATAGCATCGAAGCAATCAAACCTTATGTTATCGATAATAAAGCACCGGAAGGTCAGCGTACTAAACAAACACCGGCACAATTAGAGAAATATCGTCAATTCTCAATGTGTATTAACTGTGGTCTATGCTATGCAGCTTGTCCGCAATTTGGTTTAAACCCTGAGTTTATCGGTCCGGCAGCGATTACCCTTGCTCACCGTTATAACTTGGATAACCGTGATAACGGTCGTGAGCAACGTATGAAACTCTTAAGCTCTAAAAACGGGGTGTGGAGTTGTACTTTCGTCGGTTATTGTTCAGAAGTATGTCCGAAACATGTAGGTCCTGCTTCTGCAATTAACCAAGGTAAATTAGAAAGTGCGAAAGATTACGTAATTTCAATGCTTAAACCAAAAGGCTAGGGGGCAATATGACAACAGCAACTAAACGTAAAGCGTATGTACGCGAAATGAAAGCGAACTGGTGGACAAAACTCGGTTTCTACAAAATGTACATGGTACGTGAAGCAACCTGTTTAGCAACCGTATGGTTCTGCCTTGTATTGCTTTATGGTGTAATTAGTCTCGGTGGGGAAGGTTTAGAAAACTTTATTAGTTTCTTACAAAACCCAATCGTATTTATTTTAAACGTTATCAGTATTTCCGCATTGCTTTATCATGCAGCGACACTTTATGTGATGACACCGCAAGTGCTTACTTTCATTGTGAATAATGAACGTGTTAACCCAAACATTTTAAGAAATGTACTTTGGGCGGTAACCGGCGTAGTAAGCTTAGTTGCGTTAGTATTTACTTATATTTAGGGGAGGAATGGCAATGAGTAAACAAGATCCTAAACGTTCTAATGAGCCACCTGTATGGTTGATGTTTAGTGCCGGCGGTACAATTAGTGCAATTTGCTTTCCTATCTTAATCTTAATTTTAGGTGTGTTATTACCGCTTGGTTTGGTGCCGGTGGATAATATCGTGGCATTTGCTCACACTTGGTTAGGTAAATTAGTGATTTTGGCGGTAACTATTTTCCCAATGTGGGCAGGTATGCACCGTGTGCACCATGGTTTACATGACCTCAAAATTCACTTTCCTGCGGGTGGCTGGGTATTCTACGGATTATCGGCTCTCTACTCAGTGATTGTGTTCTTTGCAGTAATCGCACTGTAATCAATATAACGTGAATAAAGCCATCCGTCAGGATGGCTTTTTTGATCCGAAATTTGCAAAAAATCGAGCAATTTTGACCGCTTGTTATGTACGATGTTTATTGGTTTAACTTAAAATTTCACGGCATTTGGCCGTTACTTCTTGTAATATGGCAGCATAATCGGTCTCTTTTAGTCCTATACAACCAAAGTAGTGCATTTTTACTTGTTCAATACCACAAAAGTTAAATAGCCCGTTGCCCATGGTATGTTCGAAAGCTTGTAAAAAACCTTTTTGTTGATACTTTTCATTCGGGTTACCTAAGGTAACGAATTGCTGCATTTTTTTACCTTTCAATAAACCGACACTTTCAATTTCGCCATTTTGATAAGCAAATCCATAGCTTAACACTCGGTCTAAGTAACCTTTTAAGATTGCCGGAAAGCCCATCCACCACAGTGGGTAAATCAAGGTAATGACATCGGCTTGTTGCCAATATCGGTGTTCGATTTGGATTTCTGTCGGGTACTGGCTGGTGAGACTGGACTGAAATTCTTGCCAAGCTAAGTTCGGATCAAACTTTAGTTGATATAAATCCCGTACGATAACTTGATGATCTTGGCTTGCTTGAACGACTTGCGAAAGAATCGCGTGGTTAAAACTTTGCGGATTCGGATGTGCATAAATAATCAGATGGTTCATCGTATTTCTCGGCTAAATAATAACGGTTCCTAATTATCGCTAAAATCTTGCTTTACATACAAAACTTCCTCTAATTATTCTTTGATAATTATCAATCTTTCCTGTTGTTCCTCAGCAAATACCTCCTTCGAGTAATAAAAGCAGACCAGTAAAAATCGGATAATGCCGACCATTTAATTAGACTTGTAATGGGGATGCTTTGTCCGATTTTAGCCAACAATCATTACCTCGGCGCAGTTTTTTATGTGGACATTTTTTAAACGCGTTACAAACGGAGCAGGTAAAGCAACAAGGACATAATGCGATTCGCCCGCCTTGGACAAATCTTGCAGATTTTTATCAAAAATGCACCGCTTGTAATAACTGCATATCTGCTTGCGAAACCCAAATTATCATCAAAGGTGCCGGCGGTTATCCGGAAATAGATTTTAACCGTGGTGAATGTACCTTTTGCCAAGCTTGTGTGAAAAGTTGTGAGGCGAATGTTTTCTTAGCGATAACGGAACAGCCTTGGACGCATAAAGTGGAAGTGCAAGACAGTTGTTTGCTAAAACAACGTGTTGAGTGTCGCTCTTGCGGTGATAGTTGTGAAAGCCGAGCCATTCGTTTTCGTCCGGCATTGGGCGGAATTGCAAATTTAGTGCTAGATTTGACCGCTTGTAATGGTTGTGGCGCTTGTTTGAGTGTTTGCCCGACCAAAGCAATTAGAATTAATAGGGAAAATAATGAGTAATTTAGAAAGCCAGAACTGGTATGTCTGCAGCCTTGTGGTACAAGCGAAGCCAGCTAAACTTGAGCAAGTGAAAGCGGATATCTTAACGATTCCTTATGCAGAGATTCATGGCGAGAAAGCCGAAGAAGGTAAATTAGTGGTCACGCTAGAAAGTGACAGACAGCTTGCGCTTGCCGATTTAATTGAACAAGTGAAAGATATTAGTGGTGTTATCGTAGTATCACTTATTTCAAATTATATTGATGAGCAATAATTTTTAATCATTTTAATAAACGTGGGAAACATTATGGAACTCAATCGTAGAGATTTTATGAAAGCAAACGCGGCAATTGCTGCGGCTGCTGCGGCAGGAATGACGATTCCTGTCAAAAATGTTTATGCTGCTGATGACGGTATTAAATGGGACAAAGCGCCATGCCGTTTCTGCGGTACGGGTTGTAGTGTACTTGTCGGTACTAAAGACGGTCGTGTTGTTGCAACGCAAGGTGACCCGGATGCAGAAGTAAACCGTGGTTTAAACTGTATCAAAGGTTACTTCCTTTCAAAAATTATGTACGGTGCAGACCGTGTACAAACGCCTTTGTTACGTATGAAAGACGGTAAATTCCATAAAGAAGGTGATTTCACACCGGTTTCTTGGGATCAAGCTTTCAGCATTATGGCGGAAAAAGTTAAAGCGACTTTAAAAGCGAAAGGCGGTAATGCGGTAGGTATGTTCTCATCAGGCCAAACCACCATTTTTGAAGGTGTCGCGAAAGTAAAACTTTGGAAAGCCGGCTTACGTTCTAACACAATCGACCCGAATGCACGTCACTGTATGGCGTCTGCGGCAGTTGCGTTTATGCGTACCTTTGGTATGGATGAACCGATGGGTTGTTATAACGACATTGAGAAAACCGATGCATTCGTGCTTTGGGGTTCAAATATGGCGGAAATGCACCCGATTTTATGGAGCCGTATTTCTGATCGCCGTTTATCTGACGATAAAGTAAAAGTCGTAGTAATGTCCACTTTTGAACATCGTTCGTTTGAACTTGCGGATACACCGATTATCTTCAAACCGCATTCGGATTTAGCGATTCTTAACTATATCGCAAACTACATTATCCAAAACGATAAAGTGAACTGGGATTTCGTGAATAAACACACCAAGTTCAAACGTGGTGAAACCGACATCGGTTACGGTTTACGTCCGGAACATCCGCTCCAACAAGCGGCTAAAAATGCGAAAACTGCGGGCAAAATGTACGATTCTGATTTTGAAGAATTCAAGAAAATCGTTGAGCCTTACACATTAGAAAAAGCACATGAAATTTCCGGTGTGCCGAAAGATCAGCTAGAAACTTTAGCGAAAATGTATGCGGATCCGGAACAAAAACTGGTTTCTTACTGGACAATGGGCTTTAACCAACATACACGTGGTGTGTGGGTAAACCATATGATGTACAACGTACATTTACTTACCGGTAAGATTTCAATTCCGGGTTGTGGTCCATTCTCATTAACCGGTCAGCCGTCAGCTTGTGGTACGGCACGTGAAGTGGGTACTTTCGTACATCGTTTACCGGCGGACATGGTGGTAACCAATCCGAAACACGTTGAGATCGTAGAAAAAGCGTGGAAATTACCAAAAGGCACAATCCCGACTAAACCGGGTTACCCTGCGGTAATGCAAAGCCGTATGTTGAAAGACGGTAAATTAAATTTCTTATGGCAGCTTTGTACTAACAATATGCAAGGTGGTCCGAACATTAATGAAGAAATTTTCCCTGGATGGCGTAATCCTGAAAACTTTATCGTCGTTTCAGATCCATATCCTTCAGTATCAGCAGTGGCGGCAGACTTAATTCTTCCAACTTGTATGTGGGTAGAAAAAGAAGGTGCTTACGGTAATGCGGAACGCCGTACCCAATTCTGGCGTCAGCAAGTGAAAGGCCCGGGCGAATCTCGTTCAGATTTATGGCAAATTGTTGAGTTCTCAAAATACTTCAAAACGGATGAAGTATGGGGCGAAGAACTGTTAGCGCAAATGCCGGAATACCGTGGTAAAACCCTTTATGAAGTGCTTTATCTCAACGGCGAAGTAAACAAATATAAAGTGCCGACTAACGTGCCGGGTTATATCAATGATGAGGCGGAGCACTTCGGTTTCTACTTACAAAAAGGTTTATTTGAAGAGTATGCACAATTCGGTCGTGGTCACGGTCACGATTTAGCGGATTTCGATACTTACCACCAAGTACGCGGTTTACGTTGGCCGGTGGTTGACGGTAAAGAAACCTTATGGCGTTACCGTGAAGGCTTTGACCCGTATGTGAAAGCTGGCGAAGGTGTATCGTTCTACGGTTATCCGGATAAGAAAGCGATCATCTTAGGCGTACCTTACGAAGCACCAGCAGAGAGCCCGGATGAAGAATACGATTTATGGCTATGTACCGGTCGTGTACTTGAACATTGGCATACCGGCACGATGACACGTCGTGTGCCGGAGTTACACCGTTCGTTCCCGAACAACTTATGTTGGATGCACCCGACAGATGCGAAAAAACGTGGTTTACGTCATGGTGACAAGGTGAAATTAATTACCCGTCGTGGTGAAATGATTACCCACTTAGATACACGTGGTCGTAACAAGTGTCCGGAAGGCTTAATTTACACGACCTTCTTCGATGCCGGTCAGTTGGCCAATAAATTAGTGTTAGATGCGACAGACCCGATTTCAGGTGAGACAGACTTCAAGAAATGTGCGGTTAAAGTGGTTAAGGCTTAATGAGACATTTTACTCTCTCCCTTTATGGGAGAGAGACAGGCTAACGAAACGTTTAGTGAGTTAGCCAGAGAGAGGGTAAGCGGTTACATTTAATCTGAATTTTCCCTCTCCCTGATAAAAATTGCCTTACGCAATTTTTATCTGTCCCTCTCTCGTAAGGGGCGAGGGTAAGATAAGGATACTACTATGAAACTTGACCCAAATCGCCGTCAATTTTTGAAAAATGCGACCAGAACGGCTGCCGGTATTTGCGGTGTTGGTGTGATTCTCGGATTACAGCAACAACAAGCGAATGCAAAAGAAGGTGTAGCGCTTCGTCCACCGGGTGCATTACCTGAAAAAGACTTTTTAGCGGCTTGTACCCGCTGTGGGCAGTGCGTACAGGCTTGTCCGTACGATATGTTGCATTTGGCTAGCCTGATTTCGCCAATGGAAGCCGGTACGCCTTACTTTGTAGCCCGTGATAAGCCTTGCGAGATGTGTGTGGATATTCCTTGTATGAATGCTTGTCCAAGCGGTGCATTGAGTGAGGAACTCACCGATATCAATGATGCTCGCATGGGATTAGCCGTGTTACTGGATCATGAGACTTGTTTGAACTGGCAAGGCTTACGTTGTGATGTTTGTTATCGTGTTTGCCCTCTGATTGATAAAGCTATCACATTAGAAGAAGTACATAATAACCGAACTCATATTCATGCTAAGTTGATTCCAACCGTACATTCCGATGTTTGTACCGGTTGCGGGAAGTGTGAACAGGCTTGTGTATTAGAAGAAGCGGCAATCAAAGTATTACCGATGGATCTTGCTAAAGGTTTACTTGGCAGACATTACCGCTTAGGTTGGAAAGAAAAACAAAATGCCGGTAAGGCGTTATTGGAAGATCAACATCCGGACGGTTTACGTCCAGCGTTAGACGCCCGTATGCCGGAAGGAATGAGCGAACCGACTTACCAATTTATGCAGGTTCAGCCGAATCAGAAAGTAGCAACGCCAAATCGTGCTACTTACGATTACGTACCGAAATCAACCACGGTGCCGGAAGCGGAACATTTCCCTAACTTAGATTTAAACATTAAGGGGGTGAAATAATGGCTGAAGTGAAATACGTACCGAATAAACCTAAAGATGCGGGACTTGAGGCCCGACAAAAATTAGGTTGGTGGCGAGCTTATCGTTTCCTCATTCTGCGCCGTTTGAGCCAATTAAGCATTATCTTAATGTTTTTAAGCGGGCCCTTCTGGAATGTTTGGATTCTAAAAGGCAATTATAGCGGCAGTATGCTGTTTGATAGCGTGCCAATGAGCGATCCGCTGATGACGGCAGAAAGCCTAGCGACCGGTTATCTACCGGAATGGACAACGATTTTAGGCGCTCTGATTATCGTGGCATTTTATGCGATTGTGGCAAGTAAAGCCTTTTGTAGTTGGGTTTGCCCAATGAATATGGTGACCGATGCTGCCGCATGGCTGAGACGTAAGTTAGGTATTCGCCAAAGTGCGAAAATCTCGCGTAATTTACGCTATGTAATTTTAGTGATGATTTTAGTCGGCAGTGCAATCTCGGGAACTCTATTGTGGGAGTGGATTAACCCAGTTGCTGCATTAGGACGAGCCTTTGTCTTTGGTTTAGGCGCAACCGTATGGCTGGTTGCGATCATTTTCCTGTTTGACTTGCTGGTTGTGGAACACGGCTGGTGCGGACATTTATGCCCAATCGGTGCAACTTATGCATTGATTGGTGCAAAAAGTGTCATAAAAGTGAATGTAGTGGATCGTAACCGTTGTGACCGCTGTATGGACTGCTACAACGTATGTCCGGAACCTCAAGTATTAAGAGTTCCGTTACACGGTAAACCGGAAGACAGTACCGTTGTACTTTCGAAAGACTGTATTAGCTGCGGACGTTGTATCGATGTATGTGCAGAGAAAGTCTTTGCATTCGGTACACGCTTTCAAGGCAGTATTGAAGTGAAAAATGTTTAATAAAGCCCAGTAAAGGGACATTCCTTTCGTCCGTTTACAGGAGAAAGATAGGCAGAAATTGCGTTAGGCAATTTCTGGTATAGAAGGGGAAAGCGGTTTAAATTCGCTAAAATTTTGCAAAAATGACCGCAGGCAAATCTCCCCTAACCCCTCTTTACTAAAGAGGGGGATTTATAACCCTTTTTAATTTTTAAAACGGAGTGATTTAACATGAGAAAATATCTCACCCTCTTATTGACCGCATTGGCGGGCTTTGCCGTGGCGGAAACGCAAGTGGCAAAAAGTATTGATAGCACAGTGGAAAGTGTTGCCCCTGCTTATACCAATGCCCAGAAAGATGCAGGCAACATTCCTGTGACTTTCCCTCACCAACCACCGCTTGTTCCGCACAGTATTCGTGGTTTACAAGTAACGAAAAATACCAACCAATGCTTAGGTTGTCATAGCCCTGAAGTTGCGCCAACAACCGGTGCGACACGTGTACCGGCAAGCCATTTTATGGATCGTGACGGTAAACCGACTGAAGGAACTTCGCCACGTCGTTACTTCTGCCTACAGTGCCACGTACAACAAACGGACGTAAATCCGATTATTCAAAATAAATTTGACACGATTCGTCAAACACAAAGTAAATAAGGAGAAAGGTGATGATTAAGAAATTTTGGAACTGGTTCCGTACGCCGAGCAAAATGGCTGCCGGTACACTCATTATCATTTCTGCGATTGGCGGTATTTTAGCGTGGGGCGGTTTTAACCAAGGTTTAGAACATACCAATACCGAACAATTCTGTTCAGACTGTCATATGAATGACGTAGTGCCTGAATATCGTGCTTCGGCTCACTACTCAAACCGTAGCGGTGTGAAAGCTATCTGTTCAGATTGTCACGTGCCACACGAATTCCTTGATAAGTGGAAACGTAAAATCATCGCTTCAAAAGAAGTGTATGCACACTTTACCGGTAAAGTGGATACCAAAGAAAAATTTGAAGCACACCGCTTAGAAATGGCGGAACGTGAATGGGCGCGTATGAAAGCTAACGATTCGCAAGAGTGCCGTAACTGCCATAACTTTGAAGATATGGACTTTACTCAACAGAAAACCGTGGCGCAACAAATGCACGCAATGGCACAAGATCAAGGCAAAACTTGTATCGACTGTCACAAAGGTATTGCACACAACCTTCCACATATGGAAAAAATTCAAAAGAGCTTCATTCCTGAAGATATGTTGAAAAAAGAACAACCAGCGGAAGGCAAATAACAAGCGGTCGGATTTTTATTCGATTTTACGATCCCCAAGTACGGTGTACTTGGGGATTTTTTTGCGAATTATGCTATACTTTGTGCAATTTTTGTTACGGATCAATCCTTTATGAAACACAGTTTAACTCCTTTCCATACTTTCCATTTACCGGCAAATGCAAGCAAAATCGTTGAATTCAGCAGTGCCGAACAATTACTTAACGAATGGCAAACCGCCGTAAACAATCATCAGCCGGTACTGATTTTAGGACAAGGCTCAAATGTGATTTTCTTAGATGATTTTGACGGTTGCGTATTCATCAACAAATTAAAAGGTATTACGCATCACGAAGATGAACAATTCCACTATCTGCACGTGCAAGGCGGTGAAAGTTGGCATGAGCTGGTGAAATGGACGCTAGCAAACAATATTGCAGGTCTTGAGAATCTCGCACTCATTCCGGGTGTGGCAGGTTCTGCACCGATTCAAAATATCGGTGCTTACGGGGTGGAATTTGAACGTGTGTGTGATTTTGTCGAAGTGCTGAATTTGCGCACCGGTGAAATTTTCCGTTTGACCAAACAAGAGTGCCAATTCGGTTATCGTGAAAGTGTGTTTAAACACCAATACAAAGACGAGTTTGCGATTCTCTCGGTCGGAATCAAATTGACAAAAGCATGGCAGCCGGTATTAAGTTATGGCTCATTAACTCAGTTTGATCCGCAAAGCGTAACGCCTCAACAAGTGTTTGACGAAGTGTGTGCGGTACGTTCGGCAAAATTACCGAATCCGGACGAGTTCGGTAATGCCGGTAGTTTCTTTAAAAATCCAGTGATTGATGATGCAAAATTTGCGCAAATTCAGACCGCCTACCCGAATATTCCAAACTATCCGCAAGCAAACGGCACAGTAAAATTGGCGGCAGGTTGGTTGATTGACCAATGCGAATTGAAAGGCTTTCAAGTAGGTGGCGCGGCGGTACATGAAAAACAAGCGTTGGTATTGATTAATAAGCAAGCGGCAGCTGGTTCAGATGTAGTGGCATTAGCGAAAGAAGTACGCCGCCGTGTACGTGAAAAATTCGGGGTTGAATTGCATCCGGAAGTGCGTTTTATGGGCAAAAATGGCGAAGTGAATAGCGAAGAAGTCACGAGATAACTAAAGTTATGAGCAAATTAAACCAATCTCAGATCCAAACGGCGTTATTGTGCGGGCAAGCGTTGGTGTTTGATGAAATTGATTCGACCAACGAATATCTACTCAAACATTATCAAACCTTGCCGCAAGGATCGGTTTGTTTGGCGGAGCAACAAACCGCCGGCAGAGGCAGACGTGGGCGCACTTGGTATTCACCGCAAAGTGAAAATGTCTATTTTTCGATTTTATGGCATTACCCGACTGAAGACGCTGCGCATATTTCTTCGCTGAGTTTGGTGGTTTCACTGATTATTGCTGAAAGTTTGCAAGCGCAACAGGTTGAAAATATCCAAATCAAATGGCCGAATGATATTTATTATTGCGGCAAAAAAATGGGCGGGATTCTGATTGAAACCAAAGCGGATCGCAATGGTATCCATTTAGTGATCGGCATCGGTTTGAATTTGGGAATGACCAAAGTGGATGAAAATATCGTGACCCAAGCATGGTCTGATTTATCACGTTATCAGTTTGATCGTAATGCACTGGTGTGTCGCCTCGCTTATGAATTGCAAAAAAATCTCAAAATTTACCCGCTTGTTGGCTTTGAACATTATGCCGAGCGTTGGCAAGCATTTGATATTTTTCGTGATCGGCCGGTAAAGCTGGTCACGGAAGGTAGTGAAATTCACGGTATTTCACGTGGTATCAATCAACACGGTGAATTACTGCTTGAGCAAAACAGTGTTATTACCCCGTTCGGCATTGGTGAGATGTCATTGCGTGCTGACTCAAATTGAGTATTTTCGGATAAGCGGTTAGTTTTTCACAAAATTTTGGTAGAAATATAGATAGGAAACATTATGCACAAAACCATGCAACAGAAAGCGGCGGAAGCACATAATATGTGTAAGCTGAAAGGCGATTCAATGTTGGATAATAGCGATCGCCAAATCGCCTTTGAAGCGGTGTATGATAGTGAAGAACAAGCGCAGCAAGCGGTTGAATTTTTCACAGAAAAAGCAAAATCGGTAGAAACCGAAGCTTGTGTTATTCAACATAATATTAGCCAAGTTGAAGACGGTTTTTTAATGCAAATGCAGATTGAATTTAGTTGTCAGGCGGAAGTGGTGTTATTCCAAATGGCAGTTAGATAAAACAAAGGGGCAACATTTGTTGCCCCTTATTTTTTTGTTTTCTGTGGTTAGAAATAAATGGTTTAGCCTTTAAACATTGGTAACATTTCGTACATTGAAAGGAAATGGAATACCGCGGTACACACACCGAATAAGAATACCAGTCCAATCATAAATAGATTACCTTTTTTCGCTTTATAGGCTAATAACGCCGGAATCATACAAGTCCAAAGGGTTGCCACCGCACCTGCATAACCAATTGCTTTTAAGAAACCGAGCGGCGAAAGTAATGAGAATACTAGTGGAGGTAAGAAAGTCACCGCCCATGCTTTTGTTCTGCCTGATTTACTCTCATCAAATTTAAAGAAATCTGCCAAGAAATCAAATGTACCTAGCCCAACCCCGATAAAAGAAGACAGAATTGCCGCCATAGAAAACGCATTAATCGCTTGTTTCACATACGGCGATTGCACTACTTCACCAATCGTATTTAATAATACGTCTAAATCACCGTTACTTGCGATAACCGGCGCAAATTGCGCGCGTGGTAAATTGCCGAAAATGCTGATTACCCAAAGTAAATAAAGCACTAAAGCAATAAGTGTACCGCCGGCAATTGCGTATTTCGCTTTCTTCACTTCACCATAATAAGCACGCATTGAAGAGACAGAATGATGGTAACCGAAAGAGGTTAATGCAACCGGTAACATCGCTAACGCATATTTGGCGTATTCACCGCTATCGTTTTGCTGATCGAATAAGATATTGCTATCAATATTGCTGACTAAGCCCGAGATACTGAATGTAAACGACAATGCCATAAAAATAATTAATAACACAGAAATGCGATCAACTAATCGAGTAGAGTGCCATACAAAGAACGAGAAAATCAGCACGAATAGCACAGACCAGATACGAGATCCGAATTCACCGAAATCAATCACTGACTTGGTTAGGTTCTCTAAAATTCCACCGGAAGCGGTGGTATAAGCATAAAGTAAAATCCCGCCGACAAAATAAACCGCAAGGTTATTTAATGCATTAATCTTATTACCTAATAAGTCTTTGGTAACGGTATTGAAAGACGCGCGTAGGTCATAGCCTTTATAAACATCAAGGAGTAACCAGCCTGAAAATGTCATCACAATCATGGTGAAAGCAAGTGCAAGAATAGACCACATTGTCCAAGCTCCCGCACCAGAAGTTGGGAGTCCAAGCATACCTGCTCCTACGCAGACACCTGCGATGATACAAGCGCCACCAAAAAGTGTTGGCTGTTTTTTCATAAAATATCCTATTGAAGTAGTACATTAAAGTAATAGTATTGTGCCATAAACTAACTTATTAAAAAATAGTCTTATAGAGAAAAAGTGTATTTTTATCATCGTAAAACGCTATTTTTAGCCAAATAGTGAATACTAAAACTTTACGCTTTTGTATAGATTATCTAAAATAGATCCAAAATTAGATCCAAAGGAACTTATTATGCTGAAGATGAACGATCTTTCTAAATTAACTAATACGCCTAAATCAACCATTCTTTATTACATTAAAGAGGGATTGTTACCGGAACCTTTGAAAGATAAACCGAACTTTCACTTATATGATGAAAGCAATATCCAATTAATTGAATTTATTAAATATCTTCAAGCAAACTTTAATGCAACCATTTCACAGATTAAAACGGTATTTGCTCAGCCGGATTTTGATCTGAATAATCCTTATAAAAGCTTAATGGGCTCGTTGGACATTCTAAACGGTACGGAAGGTGAACGCTTATTAGTGAGTGAGATCTGTTCGGAATTTGGTATTACCGAAGTTGAATTGAATGAATTTGTGGAAATGGGTTTAATTAATCCGACCCATGGCGACTTTAGTGCGAAAGATCGTGATATGTTGGCTATTCTTAGCCAATGTGATGCGCAGGAATTCCAATTATTAGAAAGTTATGCGGAAGTGGCGAAAAATTTAGCGCGTCAAGAAATGGCAATCGGCGGGGAAATCTTGATGCAAGAAAAAGGTCAAGAAGAGCGTTTGAAACACTTTTTTAATATTTTATTACTATTAAAGCCGTATATCCTAAATTCACAATTAGTTAAGTATTAACTCTTACTTTTCACTATTTTAGCGATATCTATCATGTTACAAACGGTCAAATTTGCAAAATTTTCTGCAAATTTGACCGCTTGATTTTTGATTAAGGCAGTTCTGGGAACAGCATTTTTAACACGGCCTTGGTTAAGCGGCGAGATTTTCCTTGGTAAGGGAAAATATGCATCATCATCATCGGATTAAAATTTGCTTCAATCACGCCCCATGAACGCAGAGACGGCTCGGCTGCTTTGGTTAAATCCGGAATGATTAAATCCACGCCGCAGACTTTTGCCCCCATCGCTTTGGCAATACCGACTGCTAATTGTTTATAGCTGTCGTGCATTTGATCGGTCATATCAATTGAATCGCCACCGGTACTGATATTAGAGTTGGCACGTAATTGTACGATTTGTCCTTCAGCCGGAATTGAATCAGGTGTTAAACCTTGTTCTTTGAGCTGAAGCAATTCAATGTCACCTAGGGCGATTTTTTTCAATGGCGAACGAGAGCCGTCGCCTCGTAGCGGATCACTGTTTTTTGCTTCCACCAATTCACGCACCGTATGTATGCCGTCACCTTTTACATTCGCCGGTACACGTAACAATACCGCCAGTGTTTCATCACCTAGCACAAAGAAACGATATTCGGTACCGACTAAATAGTCTTCCACCATCACTTCTTTATCTTCACGGAACGCAATTTCAATCGCTTTCGCAAAATCGGCTTTATCCGTTACGCCTTGTTGGAAAATCGTAATGCCCAAACCGTAATTGGTCGATTTCGGCTTAATCACCACCGCTTTACCTTCAAATAACGGATAGTGCGCCACCGCTTGTTCTACCGAGGTAAATTCAACGCTTTTCGGCACATTAAAACCGGCTTTCGCCAACACTTTTTTGGTCACGACTTTATTTTCCATAATTAATGGCGAAATGTACTGATCGTGACTGGTCATATTGCCGTTTTTTACATATTCGAGATGATCACCGAATTTGAGTGCAAGGAACTGATCGTTTTCATCCAGCAATTCGATCTGTAAGCCTTGTTGGATCGCATCAAATAATAAAGCCTGTGTAGAAAGCTCCATATTATCGAAAGCGGAAATCGCATAAAAACGCTCGAACGCTTGCGCTTTATATTGTTGAGCAAGTTGTGCACCGAGTGCTTTATAGCTGCCGGCTTGTTCAATTGCTGCTAATAAACGACCGTTTACCGTTTGGCTTGGATCAGCAAATTGAGCTAGTTTTTGTTGTAATAAATCTTTCTCGCTTTGTGGCGCTGAAAGATCTTCTAACATTGCCAGCATTAGGTTAAGGATAGCTTCACCCTCTGCTTGGAATGCAGTGTGCGAACGAGGATCTTCAAGTGCAACTTGGTATAGTTTTTGTTTACCAAGTTCGACTTCTTTTTGACCGCTTGTTTCATCTATCCATAGCATAGCAAGTAAGAACAGATGAATAAATTTGGCATCGGCGAGCTCGATACCGTAAGGCGAGAACGGGTTGAGATCAAATAAACGGAATTCCGCATATTTAACCCCTTTTTCAAGTAATTCACGTGCTTTTTTCGCGCCACGTAAACGTACGTTTGAATAGAATTCTTTTTCCGCTAATAAATCACCGTTTGCCACAAAATGTTCTAATGATTCAACATATTCTTGCAAGCTATCGTGATTGATTACTACATGAGGCGCATTTACATAGCCATACGGGCTAGAGCGTAAACTACGCACTAATTGTCCTTCTGCAAGCGGTCGATTTTCGCCAAAATATTGCGCTTCTACGGTTGGTGTTGCAGCAAGCAAATAGACAAGAATCCATTGATAACGTAAAAAGTTATTGGCTAATTTCATATATAACGCATTGCGGAACGCAATTTTATCACTGTATTCCGTTTGTAACGCAAAAGCGCTCTCGACAAACTCGTCAGAAATCTGAAAATTGTAGTGAATACCGCTCACCATCTGTTTGTATTTGCCATAAATGGCAGAAAGGTGTTCACGATATTTCACGTCCCATTCGTTATCTAATTGTGCTTCTTTGATCTCGGATTCCGGTGGTAAACCGGCAGGCATACTGAATGGGAAAATATATTCATCATCAGGTAATGAACGTAACGTTACCTCGTGAATAGCCGATAGCCAACGATATGTGTCTTCCAATTTATCGTTTGGCGGTGTGATTAGCTCAAGTTGGCTTTCTGCAAAATCGGTTTGAATATATGGGTGATAACTGCGGTTACCAAAAACGCTAGGATGAGCAGTAGTAACAATATTCCCTTTATTATCAATACGTTGGCTTTCTTTCTCAATGCCAAATTTGCCTTGTTGAAACAGTAAACCAAGTTGATGAGTTTTAATTAGTTGTTGTAATTTCATAGCTTTCCCTTTCGCGACAAATGCGTTAGACGAAGTTTTGCTCTTAAAATAACATACTTTTTTGATTGGGTTTATAGCTGATTGGTAAGATAGTAGATGATTTTGTTATAAAAAAGCACGATTGTTATAATCGTGCTTAATTAAAAGGAGGTTATTTAATCACTTTCGCCAAACGTTCACCCATTCGAGTTTCTACGCCGGCTTGTAGGTGTGCTTCGAATTCAACACAATCTTTCGGGAAGAGATTAATTACGGTTGAACCTAAGCGGAAAGCACCCATTTCCTGACCTTTTTTCAGGTGCACGGCAGTTTCGCCGGTGGTCTCATAGTGATATACCACAACATCTTTCGCACGAGGTGGATTAATCACGCCAGCCCAAACGGTACTCATACTTGCCGTAATTGTTGCACCGACAAGGATTTGCACCATCGGTCCGAATTCAGTTTCAAATTCACAGATTACACGTTCGTTACGCGCAAATAAATTCGGCACATGCTCAGCTAAGAACGGATTTACTGAGAATAATTCGCCCGGCACATAAATCATTTTGGTTAATGTAGCATCACACGGCATATGTACACGGTGGTAATCGCGCGGTGATAAATAAGTAGTAATAAAATGGCCGTCTTTAAATTTATTCGCCATTTCTTGATCATTCGCTAATAAGGTTTCAAGTGTGAAGAAATGCCCCTTTGCTTGTAGTAAACGATCGTCTTCAATCTTACCTGATTCACTGACTTTACCGTCTGCCGGTAAGCAAAGCGCTTGTGCATCTTGGTTAATCGGACGAGCATTTTCTTTTAACGGACGAATAAAGAATTCATTAAACGTTGCGTAATCAGACGCATTGCTTTTTTGTGCTTCCGATAGGTTCACATTATATTGTTTAGCAAATGCACGAATAATAAAGTGGGTCACGGCACCCCATTTTTGTTCTGCCAGCCAACCTGCTAAACGCGTGACAGGTAATTGTGGGAATATATATTGAAATGCGACTTTCGCACGCTGCCAATAAGTCGGCATTGAATAGGGTTTAAGAGACATTAAGTTGTATCCTTTTTATTCAATTATAGAAATAAGCGCGAAGTATAACAGAAAGAAAAGTGAATTACCTAATGTTATCAAAAAGTAACTAGGCGCTGAGTTAAGATGTAGCATAAAGATAGAGGATGTGAACTACATATTACCTTAACTCAGCAAATGTTATACAAGGGAAGGATTATTGTAATGCAATGCGATCACGATTTTTATCAAGCGTAGCTTTACCTATGCCAGATACATCGGTAAGTTGTTCCAAACTGCTAAACGCGCCGTTTTTCGTACGATATTCAACTATCGCTTGTGCTTTTTTAGTGCCAATACCAACCAATTTATCTTGGATTTCAGCGGCGGTCGCTGTGTTAATGTTCACTAAGTTTGCATTGGTCATCATTTCGGCATGGTTATGCCCTGTGACTGCTTGTGCGTTTTGAACTACAGGAGTAGGTTCTGTGTCGGTAGGCTTTACTTTTTCAGCTGCAAACGTACCGGTAGATAACATACCGATTAATAAACTTAGACCAAATTTTGAACGTGTTTTCATAAATGTCTCCTTTTCTTTTTAGGTAGCTTTGCTTTGAACTACTTTACAAGTTAAAGAAATAGGCGAGCAATTAGCTGACATTATTTTTGCGATCAAGATCGAGAAAATTGTTTATCTTATGGTCAAAAATAATAAGGCAAAGAGACAAATGTGTAGCCAAAAATGAAGATTTCGTGATTTTGCAAAATATTTAACAAATATTACCGCTTCCAGACATAAATTTTCTGAAAAATCGTGTGCTGATTAAAGAGAAATACTTTAAAATGGGGATAATTTATTCAGCGGGGAATTTCCCATTATTATTTTTCACCTAAAATTGGAAAGTTAAATGTCACAAAATCATTTTCGTAAAGAGCCAACTTTTGGCGAGCCGACCGTTGCACAGTCAGCGGAACAAGTAGCAGAAGCAATAATTAATTCAGAGAACGCCAAAGCTGCTGAGGCGGCAAAAGTCGTTGCAACGAATGCAACCGTATCATTACATTCAAGTAAAGCGCCAAGCTATACCTTTACGCCGATAATGAAACGCCCCGTTGATGATACTACACCATTAAAATCTATTGAAGAAACTCAACAGGTGAATACAGAAGCTTCAGAGGCAATTTCGGAAGCAGAAGAACCGAAAGTTGCACAAAATTCAGGTTTTGCTTTCTCTCCTGTAGCGGACGAAGCTGCGGAAGAGTCTAAAAAAGCAGAACCGGAACAAGTTGAAAAATTAGTTACAGAGGAAAAGCCAACGATGAATACAAGTAATGAAGATCGTGTGATTCCTGCCGTGAATCCGACAACAGCGGCAGCCGAATCTGTTGCGGTAGCTAATCCGTCTAAATTCCGTCGTTTAGGTTTAGTAGCGATTTTAGCTGCAATTTTAGCGGCAATCTTCTTTTGGTTAAAACCAAGTGCGCCGGAAACCGTTGAAGAGTTACAGTCTCAACAAGGCAGTTCATTACCAATTGAATTCCGCCCGGTAGATGAAGAAGAAGCGAAACGTGCGGAAGCGCAAGCAAAAGCCGAGCAAGAGGCAATTGCTCAGCAACAAGCACAACAGGCACAACAAATTCAGCAAGATATGAATGTTGCGACCACACAGCCGGCAACGACTGATATGGCACCGGCAACAACAGGTGTAGCACCAACAACTGAAACTCCAGCCGCTACGACAGCAAATACGAACGTCGTTACTGAGGAGCCAAAAGTTGAGCCGGCTCCGGTTGTGAATAAACCGGTTGTACAACCTGCACCAGTTAAACCTAAAACGCAAGGTAGCGTGATTCATCAGTCGGAAACGCCTAAACAGCCGAAAGTGAAAGCAATTACTGCAGATGAATTCAATGCGAAAAAAGCGAAGAATGCACAATTAGATCAGCTTGTGAAAAATGTAGAAACGGGTAAACCGGTAGCAAAAGCGGCAGCTCCTGCAGCAGTTAAAGCAGCACCGGTAAAACCAGCAGCGGCAGCGTCGTCAGTGGCAAATAAAACAATGACAGTGCCAAAAGGTACATCATTAATGCAAGTATTCCGTGATAACGGTTTAAATATCTCGGATGTGAATGCAATGAGCAAAGTCAACAAAGTGGTAAGCAATCTTAAAGTAGGCGAGCGTGTAAGCGTGCGTTTAGATAAAAATAACCGCGTAGTTGAAATGAGTATCGGCTCTGGCGGTAAGTTTACTCGTCAAGCAGACGGTAGCTATAGCTTTAAATAATTAACATCAAAGAGCAACGCTACAAACGTTGCTCTTTTTTTCTCAAAATTTTGAGAAGGAGAGTGGTTGTAAAATGAGTGTTTTTTTGCAAAAGCCGTGTTGTTTAGCAGTATGTACCGGTTTGTTGGCGCTGGCAGGGTGTAAGCCTTTAGATGCGCCGATTGAACAGGTTCAGCGAGCTCAATCGGTTATACAACAGGCTCAAACGGAAATTAAGCCGACAGAAAAAGTAACGGTAGTAAAGAATCAGACCTCAATGCAGTTTATTTGTAAAAATGATGTGGTAGTGAAGGTTCAGCGCCCGAAAGCGAAAAAAGTGAATAATAAAGCGAAACGTAAAGTAAGTAGTCAACAAGCGATTTTAGTCACTTACGGTCACACAACGCATACGCTATCACCGGCAGTTACGAGAGACGGTAAAAAGTATAGTAATATCCGCTGGACGTGGAGAGAGGGGCGAAATGGCGAAGCTTCTCTCTCGGATAATAGTAATAATGTCCTTGCCAGCGAGTGTAAACTTAAACCGTAGAGAACAAGCGGTCATCTTGGCTTAGTTTTTTGCAAAAAACAGGCTAAATTTGACCGCTTGTCATTTGAATGAAAGGAAGACAATGAATATCTTAATTATTGGCCCGTCTTGGGTCGGCGATATGATGATGTCGCACGCACTGTATCAACAACTCAAAATTCAATATCCGAATTGTCAAATTGATGTGATGGCGCCGGATTGGTGTCGCCCGCTCCTTGCTCGAATGCCGGAAGTTCGAAAAGCGATTTCGATGCCGATCGGGCATGGTTCGTTCCGTCTGTGTGAGCGTTATCAATTAGGAAAATCGCTGCGAAATCAATATGATATGGCGATAGTGTTACCTAATTCGCTTAAATCGGCATTTATTCCGCTATTTGCTAAAATTGCGGTGCGCCGAGGTTGGAAAGGTGAAAGTCGCTATTTCTTTTTAAATGATTTGCGTAATAACAAGCAAGATTACCCGATGATGGTACAGCGTTATGTTGCGCTGGCTTTTGAGAAAAATGCCGTGCCGGATGCTAAAGCATTGCCGATGCCGGTACCTTATCTACAAACGCAAGTGGATGAGATCACTGCGACCAAAGCGAAATTTGCTAAACAGTTTGAATATGCCGAACAGCGTCCGGCAATTGGTTTTTGTCCGGGAGCAGAATTCGGGCCGGCAAAACGTTGGCCGCATTATCATTATGCGAAATTAGCGGAATTGCTGATTGAAAAAGGCTATGCGGTACATCTGTTCGGCTCAAATAAAGATAAAGAAGTCGGCGAACAAATCCGTGCAAGTTTAGCGGAAAATTTGCAGCGTTATTGCGTCAATTTAGCGGGACAAACCGATTTAAATCAAGCGGTTGATTTAATTGCCGATTGTTGTGCGGTAGTCAGTAATGATTCCGGACTAATGCATATTGCTGCTGCATTGGGTAAACCGCTAGTAGCGCTTTACGGGCCAACCAGTCCGCAATATACGCCACCGCTTTCCGATAAAGCGGTGATTATTCGTTTAATCGAAGGCGGTTTGATTAAAGTTCGTAAAGGCGAAGCTGCCGAAGGCTATCATCAGAGCCTGATTGATATTCAGCCGAAAATGGTAATTGAGAAATTAGAGACGCTATTAGGCTAATTGCAAGCGGTCATTTTTTGCAAAAATTTTGCAGATTTCGACCGCTTGTTCGTGTTCATCATGAAAGATAAAGAAATGAAAGTTTTAGTTGTAAAAACGTCCTCGATGGGGGACGTGATTCATACTTTGCCTGCGTTGACGGATGCTAAAAATGCGATTCCGAATATCCAATTCGATTGGGCGGTGGAAGAAAATTTTAGTGAAATTCCGTATTGGCATTCGGCGGTAGATAAGGTTATCCCGTTAGCGATTCGCCGTTGGCGCAAGAACTTGTGTAAGCGGCAAACTTGGTTGGAATGGCAACATTACCTAAAGCAACTTCGCTCGGAAGAATATGATGCGGTGATTGATGCGCAAGGGTTGATTAAAAGTGCGGTATTGGTAACCAAGCAGGCAAAGGGAACAAAATACGGCTACGACAAGCATTCTGCTCGAGAAAGGTTAAGCAGCCTGTTTTATGATCAAACTTTTAATATCGCTTACCAACAACACGCCGTAGAACGGATTCGAAAGTTATTTGCTAACTCTCTGAATTATGTACTTCCCGATGGATTAGGTGATTATGGCATTGCCACACATTTTGCAAAAAAATCTGAAAATTCAACCGCTTATCTGCTTGCGATTCATGCGACAACAAGAGCGGATAAGCATTGGAAAGAAGATTATTGGCGGGAAGTGATTCGAGAGCTAAGCATACAAGGGATTGAGATACGTTTACCTTGGGGCACTCAACAAGAAAAAGAGAGAGCCATGCGTTTGGCGGAAGCGAGTGCCAATGTGACGGTATTACCGAAATTGTCTCTCACTGAATTAGCGGAACAAATTGCCGGTGCGAAAGCCGTGTTGTCGGTGGATACCGGTTTGAGCCATTTAGCTGCGGCATTGGATAAACAAAACGTAATTTTATACGGCGCAACCGACCCGAAATTAATCGGCGCTTACGGCAAAAACCAACATTATCTGACCGGAAACGGTATGGCGAATATTTTACCTTATCGTGTCTTGCAAACCTTAGAAACGCTGATCACAGAATAATCAATTTATCCCGTGGCGAATACTTGACTTTTAGTCCGTATAACACTAGAATCTACCGTCCTTTCGTCTTTGAAAGGATGTTTTTTTAATTTTATTTTTAATAATTTTAACTGGAGCTTTTAAATGGCAACTATCAACCAATTAGTACGCAAACCGCGTGTGAAAAAGGTTGTAAAAAGCAACGTTCCTGCATTAGAGGCTTGCCCGCAGAAACGTGGCGTGTGTACTCGTGTATACACTACTACACCTAAGAAACCGAACTCAGCATTACGTAAAGTATGCCGTATTCGTTTAACAAATGGCTTTGAAGTAACTTCATACATCGGTGGTGAAGGTCATAACTTACAAGAACACAGTGTTGTATTAATCCGTGGTGGTCGTGTTAAAGACTTACCGGGTGTGCGTTATCACACTGTACGTGGTGCACTTGACTGTGCAGGCGTTAAAGACCGTAAACAAGGTCGTTCTAAATACGGCGTTAAACGTCCTAAAGCTTAATGGATCTCCGTTAAGTAAGGCCAAACGTCTAAATTAATCAAAAAATTTAAACCATAAACTCCAGTCAATCGTGATGTGCTATCACACACAATAGATGAGTTTTGGATTATCCTGAATATATAAACGGAGTATTTGCAATGCCACGTCGTCGTAGTGTTGAACCTCGCAAAATTCTTCCAGATCCGAAGTTCGGTTCAGAATTACTTGCAAAATTTATTAATGTTTTAATGGTAGATGGTAAAAAATCTACTGCAGAATCAATTATTTACGGTGCTTTAGAAACTTTAGCACAACGTACTGGTAAAGAAGCTTTAGAAGCTTTCGAAGCAGCGTTAGAAAACGTACGTCCAACAGTAGAGGTTAAATCTCGTCGTGTTGGTGGTTCTACTTACCAAGTACCAGTTGAAGTTCGTCCAGCTCGTCGTAACGCATTAGCTATGCGTTGGATCGTTGAAGCAGCTCGTAAACGTGGTGACAAATCAATGGCATTACGTTTAGCTAACGAACTTTCAGATGCGGCAGATAACAAAGGCTCAGCTGTTAAGAAACGTGAAGACGTGCACCGTATGGCTGAAGCGAACAAAGCGTTTGCTCACTACCGTTGGTAATCGCTTAGCTTTACATCTTAAAGGCTTCATCCAAATGTGTGGTGAAGCCTTACCCTTATTAAGAATTTTAATTTAAATCCCAAACAAGGTAATAAATAAAAATGGCTCGTACAACCCCTATTTCACTTTACCGTAACATCGGTATCAGTGCGCACATCGATGCGGGTAAAACAACTACTACAGAGCGTATCTTGTTCTATACAGGCGTAAGTCACAAAATCGGTGAAGTTCACGATGGTGCAGCAACAATGGACTGGATGGAACAAGAACAAGAACGTGGTATCACGATCACATCTGCTGCAACAACAGCATTCTGGTCTGGTATGTCACAACAATATCCACAACACCGTATCAACGTTATCGATACTCCGGGACACGTAGACTTCACAATCGAAGTAGAACGTTCTATGCGTGTTCTTGACGGTGCGGTAATGGTTTACTGTGCGGTTGGTGGCGTTCAGCCTCAATCAGAAACTGTATGGCGTCAAGCGAATAAATACGGTGTTCCACGTATCGCATTCGTAAACAAAATGGACCGTACAGGTGCAAACTTCTTACGTGTTGTTGAGCAAATCAAAACTCGTTTAGGTGGTAACGCAGTTGCATTACAACTTCCTATCGGTGCAGAAGACAGCTTCACAGGTGTGGTTGACTTAATCAAAATGAAAGCAATCAACTGGAACGAAGCTGACCAAGGTATGACTTTCACATACGAAGATATTCCGGCAAACATGGTTGCTGAATGTGAAGAACGTCGTGCAATGTTAGTAGAAGCTGCAGCTGAAGCATCAGAAGAGTTAATGGAAAAATTCTTCGAAGAAGGCGATCTTTCTGAAGAAGAAATCA
Organism: Actinobacillus equuli; assembly: GCF_900636745.1. NCBI lineage: Bacteria > Pseudomonadati > Pseudomonadota > Gammaproteobacteria > Pasteurellales > Pasteurellaceae > Actinobacillus > Actinobacillus equuli. The sequence goes on from NZ_LR134310.1 coordinate 1,433,217, forward strand.
AAGCGGCATTACGTCAACGCGTATTAGCAAGCGAAATTATCCCAGTTTGCTGTGGTTCTGCATTCAAAAACAAAGGTGTTCAAGCAATGCTTGACGCGGTAATCGACTACTTACCAGCACCTACAGATATCCCAGCAATCAAAGGTATCAACGAAGACGAGACTGAAGGTGAGCGTCACGCAAGCGATGAAGAGCCATTTGCAGCTCTTGCATTCAAAATTGCAACTGACCCATTCGTTGGTAACTTAACATTCTTCCGTGTTTACTCAGGTGTAATCAACTCTGGTGATACAGTTTACAACTCAGTTAAACAAAAACGTGAACGTTTCGGCCGTATCGTACAGATGCACGCTAACAAACGTGAAGAAATCAAAGAAGTTCGTGCGGGCGATATCGCAGCGGCAATCGGCTTAAAAGAAGTTGGTACTGGTGACACATTATGTGCACAAGATGCGCCAATCATCCTTGAGCGTATGGAATTCCCAGAGCCGGTAATCTCTGTAGCGGTAGAACCAAAAACTAAAGCTGACCAAGAGAAAATGGGCTTAGCATTAGGTCGTCTTGCACAAGAAGACCCTTCATTCCGTGTTCACACAGATGAAGAGTCAGGTGAAACTATCATCTCAGGTATGGGTGAGTTACACTTAGATATCATCGTTGACCGTATGCGTCGTGAATTCAAAGTTGAAGCGAATATCGGTAAACCACAAGTATCTTACCGTGAAACTATCCGTACACGTGTTAACGATGTTGAAGGTAAACACGCAAAACAATCTGGTGGTCGCGGTCAATACGGTCACGTTGTAATCGACTTATACCCATTAGACCCAGAAGGTCCTGGTTACGAGTTCGTGAACGAGATCAAAGGTGGTGTGATTCCTGGTGAATTTATCCCAGCAGTTGATAAAGGTATCCAGGAACAACTTAAATCTGGTCCATTAGCGGGTTACCCAGTAGAAGACATCGGTGTACGTTTACACTTCGGTTCATACCACGATGTTGACTCATCTGAGTTAGCGTTCAAACTTGCAGCGTCATTAGCGTTTAAAGCAGCGTTCGCAAAAGCTAACCCAGTATTACTTGAGCCAATCATGAAAGTTGAAGTGGAAACTCCACCAGACTACGTTGGTGATGTAATCGGTGACTTAAGCCGTCGTCGTGCAATGGTTAACGGTCAAGAAGCGAATGAGTTCGTTGTTAAGATCAATGCAGAAGTTCCATTATCAGAAATGTTTGGTTATGCAACAGACTTACGTTCACAAACTCAAGGTCGTGCATCTTACTCAATGGAACCATTAAAATACGCTGAAGCGCCTACAAGCGTTGCAGCAGCAATTATTGAAGCTCGTAAAGCTAAATAATTTTATTTTTAACCTGAGCCATAGCAATAGGGTTATGGCTCATTTTTTAGGAAGCTATCAAAGTGTCTAAAGAAAAATTTGAACGTACAAAACCCCATGTAAACGTGGGTACAATCGGTCACGTTGACCATGGTAAAACAACTTTAACAGCAGCGATCACAACTGTATTAGCGAAACACTTCGGTGGTGCAGCTCGTGCATTCGACCAAATCGATAACGCGCCGGAAGAAAAAGCGCGTGGTATCACCATCAACACTTCACACGTTGAGTACGATACAGAAACTCGCCACTATGCGCACGTTGACTGCCCGGGACACGCGGACTATGTTAAAAACATGATTACTGGTGCGGCGCAAATGGACGGTGCAATCTTAGTAGTAGCAGCGACAGACGGTCCAATGCCACAAACTCGTGAGCACATCTTATTAGGTCGCCAAGTAGGTGTACCATACATCATCGTATTCTTAAACAAATGCGACATGGTAGATGACGAAGAGTTATTAGAATTAGTAGAAATGGAAGTTCGTGAACTTCTTTCTCAATACGATTTCCCAGGTGACGATACACCAATCGTACGTGGTTCAGCGTTACAAGCGTTAAACGGCGTAGCGGAGTGGGAAGAAAAAATTCTTGAGTTAGCGAACCACTTAGATACATACATTCCAGAGCCAGAGCGTGCGATTGATAAACCATTCTTATTACCAATCGAAGATGTATTCTCAATCTCAGGTCGTGGTACAGTAGTAACAGGTCGTGTAGAACGTGGTATCATCAAATCAGGTGAAGAAGTTGAAATCGTAGGTATCAAAGAGACTACGAAAACAACAGTAACTGGTGTTGAGATGTTCCGTAAATTATTAGACGAAGGTCGTGCGGGTGAAAACGTTGGTGCATTATTACGTGGTACAAAACGTGAAGAAATCGAACGTGGTCAAGTATTAGCGAAACCAGGTACAATCACACCACACACAGACTTCGAATCAGAAGTATACGTATTATCAAAAGAAGAAGGTGGTCGTCATACTCCATTCTTCAAAGGTTACCGTCCACAGTTCTACTTCCGTACAACAGACGTAACAGGTACAATCGAGTTACCTGAAGGCGTAGAGATGGTAATGCCGGGCGATAACATCAAAATGACTGTGAGCTTAATTCACCCAATCGCGATGGACGAAGGTTTACGTTTTGCGATTCGTGAAGGTGGCCGTACAGTAGGTGCAGGTGTTGTAGCGAAAATCATCAAATAATTAAGTTTTTAGCTTAATATTTGAGCGCGAAATGCTAGAGAAGGCGTGTCGAAAGACACGCCTTTTTTGTTGGTTGTTGGGTAATGAAGCTTAATGACTCGCTAAATCAATTCGGGATAGATAGGGATGGAGTTTCCGAAAATAAAAAAGCAGAGTTGATACTCTGCCTTTTAAAAAGAGTGTGCTGAATGATATATAGATAATTATCCTAGGAAAATACCTAGGCTAAACAGTAAGTTAGTGATCAATGCTAGGCCAGCCATTTGCCCTAAAATGGGACGTAATTCAATCGGATTCTTGTGGCGATAAACAAATAAGCCATGTTTTGCAAGTAAGGGTACGGCAAGCAGGAAGAGGAAGCTATACCAATGCTGAAATTCACTGATTGCAAAAATCAGATAAGAAACAACCGCTAGTATTAATAACGTAACGTGATAAATTCGCCCGTTTTGACTACCGATACGGACAATCAGGGTATTTTTACCCGCTTGTTTGTCTTGGTTAATATCACGTAAGTTATTGATATTTAATACTGCTACAGATAGCAAACCGCAACCAAAGGCAGGGATAAAAATCATCGTCGGAATACTGTGTGCTTGTAAGTAGAATGTACCGATTACCGCCACAAACCCAAAGAAAATCAGTACGAATAAATCTCCCAGTCCTAAATAGCCATAGGCTTTTTTGCCGACCGTATAGGTAATGGCCGCCACAATCGAAATCACCCCTAAGCTAATAAAGACTACTAAGTCTTGGATGGATTGATAGGCGTAGACCGTCAAGCCAACGCCGGCAATAAATGATAAAAAACTCAACAGGATCACTGCATTTTTTAATTGTCCACCGGTGATTGCACCATGCTGAATGGCGCGTAATGGACCAATGCGTTCTTTAGTATCGGATCCCTTAACATGATCACCATAGTCGTTGGCAAAATTAGACAATACTTGTAATAAAATGGTGGTAATAAAAGCAAGTAACGTAGTGATTACATTGAAATGTCCTGCCCAATATGCCAATGCTGAACCGACGATAATAGAGGCCAGGGCTAAAGGTAATGTTCTTGGGCGTGCGGTACTAAACCAAATGGAAAAAGTTGAATGCTGATTCATAAATAGATTTAAATAAGATAGTAAGAACTAAAATAATTTATATTAATACAAAATGCCTATGCAGGTTTTGATTTTTAACAGAAAAAGTACAATTTTATGACGACTTTACAACCTTTAATGCTAAATCCAATTGGAATTATCCATAGCCCTTATGATGAAAAGTTTTCAGTGCCACGACAGCCGAATTTGGTTCAAGAAGGCAAAGGTATACTGAAACTGTTACCGCCTTATAATTCGCCTGATGCGGTACGAGGTATCGAGCAATTTAGTCATTTGTGGCTGATTTTCCAATTTCATCAAATCCCTGAGCGTGAATGGCACGCAACGGTACGCCCGCCTCGTTTAGGTGGGAATGAACGAGTTGGAGTATTTGCCAGCCGAGCGACACATCGTCCAAATCCAATTGGTTTATCTAAAGTAGCGTTAGAAGGCATTGAGATAAATAATGGAGAAGTGTTATTAAAACTTGGCAGTGTGGATTTGGTTAACGGCACACCGATTCTAGATCTCAAACCTTATATTGCGTATGCCGACAGTGAACCTGATGCGCGTTCCGGTTTTGCGCAAGATAAACCGCAAGCCAAACTGGCGGTTGAGTTCTCCGAACAAGCGCTACAAGCGGTCAAATTTTGCCAAAATTTTGCAAATTTCGGTATTACACGGCCACTTGATTTTATTCGTAATGTGATTGAGCAAGACCCTCGTCCGGCTTATCAACAAGGTAAAATTACTGAGCGGATTTATGGCATGAACCTTGCCGGCTATAATATTCGTTGGCAAATTTGTAGGCAAAACGCCAATAAAGCTATCGTTCTGAGCATCGAAAATGAACTTAACGAGAAAACGAACCTCTAAGCTAGCAACTTTGAGTTGAACTCATAATCATCAAGGAGACAGGATGAAATTACAAAAAATTCTTGCAATTCTACCGCTTGCTTTCACTAGTATGGTAAGTCATGCCGAAGAAAAAGCAACAACGACAAACAGTATGCCAACTCAATTTTCTTTCTCTACAGAAGTTAGCCGTACGGTAGAAAAAGACTTAATGCGAGCAATGGTTTATAGCCAGAAAGTCGGCAAGTCATTATCAGAACTCAAATCAACGGTATCGACAAATCTGAATAAAGTGATTGCGGATGCGAAACCTTATATGGGAATTAAAATTCAGACGGAAGGTGTGAGCAGTTACCCTAATTATAATCAAAAAAATAAAGTAGATGGTTGGGTAGTAGAAGGTCGAGTTCTCTTTGAAACCAAAGATTTTGCGGCGATGGCGAAAGTGCTTGATAATTTAGGAGATGAAGTGGCGATTAGTCATATTTCATTTAGTGTTTCGCCGGAAAAAATGGCGGCATTGGAAGATGAAATGACCTTAGATATTATCAAACAATTTCAGCATAAAGCGGAAGTAGTACAGAAAGGTTTAAATGCGAAACGTTATACCTTAAGCCAAGTGCAATTAGAAACGCCGAATGGTGAAGGAATGCATCAACGTCCGATGATGGCGATGGCAAAAAGCAGTTATGCCGCAGAGGAGAGCAGTTTGCCACTTGAAGCGGGTAGTGAAACGATTTCAGCAAGAGCATCCGGTACGGTGACCTTCGAGTAAGCGTTATTTTTTCTAAGAAAATGTGTAGTGTTATTTGCATTAGACGTTTTTTAGAAGGGCTATCGAATTTAATTTGATAGTATTGGAAAGCACAGACACGTGTGTGTCATTTAATTTTATTTTTAAGGAAACAATAATGAAAAAATATTTCGCCGAGTTTTTCGGTACATTTTGGTTAGTATTTGGCGGCTGTGGTAGCGCAGTATTAGCAGCGGGTATTCCTGAGTTAGGTATTGGTTATGCAGGCGTATCACTTGCATTCGGTTTAACCGTATTAACAATGGCTTATGCAGTAGGTCATATTTCAGGTGGTCACTTTAACCCAGCAGTTTCGATCGGCTTATTAGTCGGTGGTCGTTTTAATGCAAAAGATTTAGTGCCTTATATTATTGCCCAGGTTGTCGGAGCAATTGCAGCAGCTGCGGTGTTATATACGGTAGCTTCAGGTATGGCAGGCTTTGATGTGACGGCTGGTTTTGCAAGTAACGGTTTTGCAGAACATTCTCCGCATGGTTATTCAATGGTGGCGGCACTTGTGATTGAAGTGGTGTTAACCGCATTCTTCTTAATTATCATTATGGGTGCAACCGACAAACGTGCACCGGCAGGTTTTGCACCGATTGCGATTGGTTTAGGTTTAACGTTAATTCACTTAATTTCAATTCCGGTAACCAATACTTCGGTAAACCCGGCTCGTTCAACCGGTGTTGCGTTATTCCAAGGTTCTTGGGCAATTGAGCAATTATGGTTATTCTGGGTTGCACCAATTGTAGGCGCGATTATCGGTGCATTAGTATACCGTTTTATTGCTGAAGAAAAATAAGCTTTAGTATCGTATAATTATGCAGTGCTATTTCGGTAGCGCTGCATTTTGTTTATAAGAGATATAGGATAAATATGAAATCGTTACTTAAACTTTTGGCGCTTACTGTAGGCTGTGGTCTATTAAGCGGCTGTTTAGTCACTTCGGTTGTGAGTGGTGTTGTCGGTACTGCTGTTGATGTGGTTGATACGGTTACACCGGATATTACCGATTAAATTTGCAAATTTCGTGCAAAATCAGACCGCTTGTTTTAACGAAGCGGTCATTTTATTTCTATATTTTGGCAAACCTTTGCAAATCTGCGATAAACCGCTACAATGAATCGTATTTTTACCTAAATATATAAAAAGGAATCTTTAATGAAAATCGCAAAAAATGTTGTTCCAAGCATTGCTTATCAAGTTCGTACTCAAGACGGCGTGTTAGTTGATGAAGCACCGGTAAACCAACCGTTAGAATATTTACACGGCCATAACAACCTTGTTGAAGGTTTAGAAAAAGCGCTTGAAGGCAAAGCGGTAGGCGATGTTTTTGAAGTTCGCGTTAAACCGGAAGAAGGTTACGGCGAATACAACGAAAACATGGTTCAACGCGTACCAAAAGATGTATTCATGGGCGTTGATGAATTAGAAGTCGGTATGCGTTTTATCGCAGATACGGATTTAGGTCCATTACCGGTGGTAATCACTGAAGTTGACGGTGATGAAGTTGTGGTTGACGGTAACCATATGTTAGCAGGTCAAGAGTTATTATTCTCTGTTGAAGTGGTTGCAACACGTGAAGCGACATTAGAAGAAATCGCACACGGTCACATCCATTCTGGCCACGAACACGGCGGTTGCTGTGGCGGTCATGGTGAAGAAGGCGGTTGCGGATGTGGCGGCCACGGTCATGACCATGATCACGACCACGACCACGACCATCACCACGGCCACGGTGGTTGTGGCTGCGGCGGTCACCACTAATTTCGATTGATATTATGATTGGCGCAAGCGGTTATCGCTTGTGCCTTTTTAGTTTTTTCAAATCAACCTGACGTACCTCTCAATACGCCGATAGTTAAAGTATAAAAATATAAAAAATACAGAGCAGTGTTATGAGCAATCCAACAATTCAATCCGGCACCGATTATCTACGTGCTATCTTAAGTTCCAATATCTACGACCTTGCACAAGTGACGCCACTCCAGAAAATGGAAAAGCTTTCCGAGCGTCTAGGCAACCAAATTCTCATCAAACGTGAAGATCGCCAACCTGTACACAGTTTCAAACTGCGCGGCGCTTTTGCGATGATCTCAAATCTTTCAGCCAGCCAAAAAGCGGCGGGCGTTATTACCGCTTCGGCAGGTAACCATGCTCAAGGTGTCGCACTTTCAGCAAAACATTTAGGGCTTCGTGCGCTTATCGTGATGCCGCAGAATACACCGGCAATTAAAGTGGATGCGGTAAGAGGATTCGGTGGTGAGGCATTATTGTTCGGTGCTAACTTTGATGAAGCGAAAGCGAAAGCATTAGAACTTTCCGAAGAACTCGGTATGACTTTTGTACCGCCTTTTGATCACCCGATGGTGATTGCCGGACAAGGTACAATCGGTATGGAATTAGTACAGCAACGTTCCGATTTAGACTATGTGTTTGTGCCGGTCGGCGGTGGCGGTTTAGCGGCAGGTATTGCGGTGTTGATTAAACAGGTTTTACCGAATGTGAAAGTGATTGGTGTTGAATCCAAAGATTCAGCTTGTTTGCAACATGCGTTGAAAGTCGGCAAACCGGATAACTTGGAACGTGTCGGATTATTTGCAGACGGGATTGCGGTAAGACGTATCGGCGATGAAACTTTCCGCTTATGTCAGCAGTACATTGATGAAGTGGTGTTGGTCGATAATGATCAAATTTGTGCGGCAATGAAAGATATTTTTGAAAACGTACGTGCGGTGGCAGAACCTTCCGGTGCGACTTCATTAGCCGGATTAAAAAAATATGTTAAAGAGCATCAGCTTGAAGGTAAAAACTTAGCTTGCGTGCTTTCCGGTGCGAATTTGAATTTCCATACATTACGTTATGTTTCGGAACGTTGTGAAATCGGTGAGAAACACGAAGCCTTATTAGCGGTAACCATTCCGGAACAAAAAGGTAGTTTCTTAAAATTCTGTGAAATTTTAGGTAATCGTGCGGTAACCGAATTTAATTACCGCCATGCAGATGATCATCAAGCTTGTATTTTTGTCGGCGTACGTATTAGCGGTAGTGCGGAAAAGGCAGAGATTATTCGAGATTTACAGCAAAACGGTTATGACGTAACTGACCTTTCGGATGATGATATTGCGAAAACACACATTCGTTATATGGTGGGTGGACGTCCTACTACTGTTGAAAATGAGCAACTTTATAGCTTCGAATTTCCGGAGCAAAAAGGTGCATTATTAAAATTCTTGCAAACCTTAACCGATTGGGATATTTCCTTATTCCATTACCGTGCGCACGGGGCGGATTACGGTGATATTTTGGCTGCTTTTGCATTAAATAGTGAAGACGAAGCCAAATTTAAACAACATTTAGAACAGCTTGGATACCGTTATCAAAATGTGACAGATAGTCCCGCATATCGTTATTTTTTAAAATAAACGGTGGGTGCGAATTATTTGATTAATTTGTTGTCGAAGCCTATGCAATTTTTGGCTTTTTTCTTATTAACTTTTTCTACTCTCTTTCGAGGATTTAAATATGGCAGAACGTAAATATTTTGGTACGGACGGTGTACGTGGCAAAGTAGGTCAATTTCCTATCACTCCGGATTTTGCGTTAAAACTGGGTTGGGCAGCAGGTAAAATTCTTGCAACCCAAGGAACTAAAACTGTTTTAATCGGTAAAGATACGCGTATTTCCGGTTATATGTTGGAATCAGCATTAGAAGCAGGTCTTGCGGCGGCAGGTCTTTCGGCTGCATTTGTAGGCCCAATGCCAACACCGGCGATTGCTTATCTTACTCGTACTTTCCGTGCCGAAGCGGGTATAGTGATTTCGGCATCGCATAACCCATATTACGATAACGGTATTAAGTTTTTCTCGAATGTCGGTGAAAAATTACCGGATGAAGTAGAAGAAGCGATTGAAGCACTGTTAGATCAACCGATGGATTGTGTTGAATCGGCACAATTAGGTCGTGCAACGCGAATCAATGATGCAGCGGGTCGTTATATCGAATTCTGTAAAGGAACATTCCCGGCAAACTCAAGCTTGAAAGGCTATAAAATTGTAGTGGACTGTGCGCACGGTGCAACTTACCACATCGCACCTAACGTCATGCGTGAACTGGGTGCGGAAGTCATTGAAATCGGTACTAAACCGGACGGTTTAAATATCAATGAAAAATGTGGTGCAACTGATATTACTGCTTTACAAAAAGTTGTCGTTGAATCAGGTGCGGACGTAGGTCTTGCTTATGACGGTGACGGTGACCGTATCATGATGGTTGACCATTTAGGTAATAAAGTAGATGGTGACCAAATCCTATTTATTATTGCTCGTGAAGCATTACGTTCAGGCAAATTACACGGTGGTGTTGTCGGTACGTTAATGAGTAATATGGGCTTAGAAGTGGCGTTAAAACACTTAGCAATTCCATTTACTCGTGCGAATGTAGGCGACCGTTACGTACTCGAACAATTAAAAGAAAAAGGCTGGAAATTGGGTGGCGAAAACTCAGGTCACATTATCGTGTTAGATAAAAACACCACCGGTGACGGTATCATTGCTTCTCTTGAAGTACTTGCAGCGATGGAAGCGCATAAAATGAGCTTAAATGATCTTGCGCGTGCAGTTCCATTGTTCCCACAAGTATTGCTTAATGTTCGTTTTGAAGGCGGTAACAACCCATTAGAGAGCGATGCGGTAAAAGCGGTTGCGGCAGACGTGGAAAAACGTTTAGCCGGCAAAGGACGTATTCTTTTACGTAAGTCTGGTACAGAGCCACTCATTCGTGTTATGGTGGAATGTGAAGACGGTGCATTAGCGCAAAGCTGTGCCGAAGAAATCGTTGAAGCGGTTAAAAATAACTAACTAATGACAAGCGGTCGAATTTTTGCAAAAATTTGCGGAAATTCGACCGCTTTGATTTATGGCAAATTTGTTGTCTTGCCGATGAAAAGCAGCCTCATATTTTTAAAAGAAGACTAATAAAGGATTAATTATGACCCAACAAGAAATGAAAAAAATTGCCGCTCAAGCTGCGCTTCAATTTGTAAAACCGGACACTATTGTAGGCGTGGGCAGTGGTTCTACCGTAAACTGTTTTATTGATGCATTAGCGTCAATGAAAGATCAAATTAAAGGTGCAGTAGCTGCCTCAAAAGCTTCTGAAGAGCGCTTACGTGCGATCGGTATTGAAGTTTTTAACGCCAATGAAGTGACTGAATTAGACGTGTATATTGACGGTGCGGATGAAATTACTCCTCAAGGTGCAATGATTAAAGGCGGCGGTGCAGCCTTAACCCGTGAGAAAATCGTCAGCTCGCTGGCGAAAAAATTTGTTTGTATCGTGGATAGCTCAAAACAAGTGAACGTATTAGGTTCAACTTTCCCGTTACCGGTAGAAGTGATCCCAATGGCACGTTCTTACGTGGCTCGCCAATTAGTGGCGTTAGGCGGTTCACCGGAATATCGTGAGGGCGTAGTGACCGATAACGGTAACGTTATTTTAGATGTACATAATTTCCAAATTCTTGAACCATTAAAAATGGAACATACCATCAATAATATTGCCGGTGTCGTGACAAACGGAATCTTTGCACAGCGCTATGCAAACGTAACCATTGTCGGGACTCCTGAAGGTGCGAAAGTTATTGAGTAAATTCGTAAAACACACGAACTATTTTCTTGATTTGTTATGATGATAACTTCTATCAAATTCGAAAATTTTTCGTGTGTTTCGTTTTATAAAATGGTAAAACAATAAAAAGCAAACACAACAGGAATCCAGTATGACAGTTCAAATTGACAAATCAAAAATTAAATTTCTCTTACTTGAAGGCGTACATCAAAATGCGTTAGACGTATTACAGGCGGCCGGTTATACCAATATTGAATATCATAAAAAAGCGTTAGACGGTGATGACTTAATTAATGCCATTAAAGATGCGCATTTTGTCGGCTTACGTTCTCGCACTTATTTAACTAAAGAAATCTTAGCACACGCTAAGAACCTTGTTTCAATCGGTTGTTTCTGTATCGGTACCAACCAAGTTGATTTAAATGAAGCGAAGCGTTTAGGTATTCCGGTGTTTAATGCGCCGTTCTCAAATACTCGTTCGGTAGCGGAATTAGTCTTAGCCGAAATTATTCTTTTGATGCGCCAAGTACCGAAAGCGAATGCGGAAGTACATCGTGGCGTATGGAATAAATCGGCAGCCGGCTCAAATGAAGTACGTGGTAAAAAATTAGGGATTGTAGGTTACGGTCATATCGGTTCACAACTCAGTGTGATGGCGGAATCTATCGGTATGCAGGTTTATTTCTATGATATTGAAAACAAGCTACCATTAGGTAACGCACAGCAAATCACCAGTTTAGAGGAATTACTAAGTAGTTGTGATGCAATTTCGTTACACGTACCGGAAAATGCTTCAACTAAAAATTTAATGAATGCGGATCGTATTGCGCAATTAAAAGAAGATTCGGTGTTAATTAACGCCGCTCGCGGTACGGTGGTTGATATTGACGCTTTAGCTGCACGCTTAGCACAAGGTACGTTACGTGGGGCAGCGATTGACGTATTCCCGGAAGAGCCGGCTTCAGTTAATGATCCGTTTGAATCACCGCTATGCCAATTCGATAATGTGATTTTGACTCCGCATATCGGTGGTTCAACTGCAGAAGCACAAGCGAATATCGGTACGGAAGTAGCGAATAAATTCGTGAAATATGCGGATAACGGCTCAACCCTTTCAGCGGTTAACTTCCCGGAAGTATCGTTACCGATTCTACATAGTGATGCGAAACGCTTGTTACATATTCACGAAAACCGTCCGGGTATTTTGAATAAGATCAACCAAGTGTTCGTAGATGGTAACGTGAATATTGCCGGTCAGTATCTACAAACTGATCCGAATATCGGTTATGTGGTAATTGATGTGGAATTAGACGATGCGAGCGAAGCGCTTGAACGCTTACAGCAAATTGACGGCACAATTAAGGCTCGAGTGATTTCATAATATTTATATCAAATGACAAGCGGTGGAATTTGCAGAAAATTTTGCAAATCCCACCGCTTATTTTTTATCTTTTGATTACTTCAAACATTGACTGAATTCATCAGCAATCGCTTGTAAGAATTGCGGGTAAGCCGTTTGGCTTAATTCAATTTTCGCACCAAGCGGATCTAATTGTCCCACTTTAACTTGTGTACCTTTGCTGAGGCTTTCAATTACTTTCGGTGTGAATTGAGGTTCGGCAAATAAACATTGCGCTTTGTGTTCTGCGATATTTTTCTTAATTACGCTTAACGTTTTCGCACCCGGTGCTACGCTCGGGTTAATCGTAAACGAACCTAATGAATTTAAACCGTAAGCACGTTCAAAATAACCGTAGGCGTCGTGGAAAGTATAGTAACCTTTACCTTTCACCGCAGCTAATTGTTGACGAATCTGTTCACTCTTAGCGGTTAAATTTGCTTTAAATGTTGCGAGATTCTCCGCAATTTTCGCTTTTTGTTCAGGTAATTGTGCGCTTAGGCGTTCTGCGATCTGTTCTGCTGCGGCAAGGCTTGCTTCAGGCGAGAACCAAATGTGCCAGTCTTTATCATGGCTGTGACCTTCGTGATCATGGTGATGATCATGACCTTTATGAGCGTGTTCATGATGCTCATGTTTGTGATCGTGGTGTTCGTGTTTATGACCGTGTTCATGCTTATGGTCGTGATCATGTTCATGTTTTTCATCGTCATCATGATCATCATGTTTTTCTGTCGCATCAACAATCGCTTTAATTGCCGGCACATCATCTAAACTAAGCACTTTCTCTTTCGGTAATTTATCGATACTTTTTTCTAAAAACGTTTCTAAATCTTCACCCACCCAAACTACAAGTTGCGCAGATTTTAACTGTTCTACATCAGACGGTTTTAAACTGTAATCGTGCGGAGATGCGGTCACAGGCAATAACACTTTGCTCTCTGTAACTCCTTCTGTGATTGCGCTTGCGATAAAGCCTAACGGTTTGACTGTGGTAAGCACATCGGCATTTGCGACTGTGGTTGCGCCTAGCATAGCTAATGCTAAAGCTGTTTTCTTAAACATAGTATTCTCCTTTTGGATTAAAGTTGAGCGATTCTATCAAACTTTCGTAAAATTGCTATATAGTTTAGCATAAATTTTTTATGGGTATTTTTCATTTGCTGTTTTCTATATACTAGCGGTCAGATTTTTCTGATTTTTTACCAATATGAAATATAAAGATTTACGTGAATTTTTAGCGCTGCTAGAAAGCCAAGGCGAATTAGTGCGAGTTAAGCAGGAGATCGATCCTTATCTTGAAATGGCGGAAATTTCCGACCGTACTTTACGCAAGGGTGGGCCGGCGATTTTATTTGAAAACCCGAAAGGCTATCAAATGCCGGTACTGTGTAATTTGTTCGGTACACCGAAACGTGTTGCGTTAGGTATGGGGCAAGAAGATACGCAAGCTTTGCGAGAACTCGGCAAATTATTAGCGTTTCTTAAAGAGCCAGAGCCGCCGAAAGGTTTTAAAGAGCTTATCGGACAATTACCGCAATGGAAACAAGTGTTGAATATGCCAAGTAAGGTATTGGGTAAAGCGGATTGTCAACAAGTGGTATTGAGCGGTGATGAGGTTGATTTGTATAAATTACCGATTATGCATTGCCACGAAGGTGATGTTGCACCGCTCGTTACTTGGGGATTAACCATTACCCAAGGGCCTTATAAAAAACGCCAAAATCTTGGGATTTATCGCCAACAGCTGATCGGCAAAAACAAGCTGATTATGCGTTGGTTATCGCATCGTGGCGGAGCGCTGGATTTTCACGAATGGAAGGAAGCTAATCCGGATAAACCGTTTCCGGTTTCGGTGGCTATCGGTGCCGATCCGGCAACTATTTTAGCCGCGGTCACACCGATTCCCGATACCTTATCGGAATATGCGTTTGCCGGTTTATTACGTGGTCAGAAAACCGAGGTAACTAAGTCAATTAGTAATGATTTAGAAGTGCCGGCAAGTGCGGAAATTGTGTTGGAGGGTTATATCGACCCGAATGAAACTGCACTAGAAGGCCCGTACGGCGATCATACCGGCTATTACAATGAACAAGAGTATTTTCCGGTATTTACTGTTACGCATATCACCATGCGTCGTGATGCGATTTATCACTCGACTTACACCGGTCGTCCGCCGGATGAGCCGGCAGTTCTTGGCGAAGCGTTAAACGAAGTATTTATTCCGATTTTGCAAAAGCAATTTCCGGAAATCGTGGACTTCTATCTACCACCTGAAGGTTGTTCTTACCGTCTTGCGGTGGTAACGATTAAAAAACAATATGCCGGTCACGCCAAACGGGTGATGATGGGTGTATGGTCGTTCCTTCGCCAGTTTATGTACACCAAATTTGTGATTGTCTGTGATGACGATGTAAACGCAAGGGATTGGAAAGACGTAATTTGGGCGATTACCACACGTTGTGACCCAAGCCGAGATACCACTTTAATCGATCATACGCCGATTGATTATCTGGATTTCGCTTCGCCGGTTGCGGGCTTAGGCTCAAAAATGGGGATTGATGCAACCAATAAATGGCCGGGCGAAACCAACCGTGAATGGGGTACACCGATTAAAAAAGATCCGAATGTCGTTAAACGTGTTGATGAAATTTGGGATCAATTGGGGCTATAACTTTAAGAAGACTGTGAAAAGTTCGCTGAAAATTACAAGAACAAGCGGTTAAATTTCCTTAAAAATTTACCAAATAAAGACAGCTTATTTCAGCAGCTTTCACAGTGTTTGATTTTTATTTTCTATTACCATTTATGAAAGGAGAACTTATGTTACTGGTAAATCTTACCTTTGTTAGCTTTTTTATTGTTCGTTTGTATAGTTTGAGCATTTCGATTAGAAATGAGAAAGCGCTTATCCAAAAAGGTGCTACACAACACGGCAGTAAGAATTCAAAACTATTATCTATTGTGCATGTATTGTTCTATTTTTCGGCATTATTTGAAGCGAATTATTTTGTACATCATTGGGATTATCTCAGCACGATCGGCACAATTACCTTATTTTTCGCTTATATTGCACTCTTTTGGGTGATCAACGAATTAAAAGAAATTTGGACGGTAAAACTCTATATTTTGCCAAACCATAAAATTAATACTTCAACGTTATTCAGAACGATTAAACACCCTAACTATTTCCTCAATATCATTCCTGAATTAATTGGCGTGGTACTACTTTGTCATGCGTGGAACACATTGATGTACTTATTCCCTGTTTACCTCGTTGTGTTAGGTATTCGCATTTATCAAGAAGAAAAAGTGATGAAGCCGTTATTTGAGCAAGTTAAATAAGCAATAAATAACAAGCGGTTAAATTTGCAAAATTTTCTGCAAATTTAACCGCTTGCTCGTATGGCTTAATTACTCATTTTCAGCTTGGATATGATCTGGTGCTAAATCATAGCCATCTTTAGACTTACGTTGATATTCCGTATTGAGTAACTGATTAATTTCATACCAAGGTACAGTAAGGCTGATTTCACCTTCAGCGAATGGACCTAACGCATACGGCGGATAAATAAATTTCACCCCATCATCGGTAAATAAGAAATCTTCTGAAACATAAAAGTCTTGTTTCGGAGTAAAGGTGCTGTATTTGCCGTTTGCATCCGGTTCGTTACGTTGTTCGTAATGGCTCCATAACATTGCAGATAACTCTACTTGTTTTGCCGGTGAAAGTAGGTCATCCAGTAAAATGATACGTTTTTTATTTACATCGATATTAAAGTATTTTGTGTGGTAATTGTTATGAGCGCCGCCGCTGTATTCATCGTAGTTTTGGAAAAAGGTCACGATATTATGGCGTTGTCCTAAATAAATGGTTTCGGCGGTGCGAGAAATGCCGAGTGTCATTCCTTCTTTTAAAGTTTCTAAACTTTCCTGATAATCTTTTTCTAATACCGTTTTCAACTGATTTAACTCATCGCCGGTTATCACATTACGATCGATTTTACTGTCGGCATCCGCCGGAACAGGTTGATAGCTAATTAAAATCTGTTTCGCCAATAAATTATCTAACCACTCAAAGCCGGTTTTAGCTAGGCTGACAAAATAGTATTGTTCCGCAGAAAGAATCGCTTGTTCTTGATTGGCTTGCGGTTTGAATTTTATACGCTCCGCTTGAGAAAAAAACGGATAAATTTCTACGTTTAGCGCCGGAAAAATAGCTAATGAAGAATCGGTGTTTCCCGCAATCGATTGCTGTAAAGCGGTCAATTCTTGCTGAGATTTTGCAAGTTGTTCATTTAATTGAGAAATTTTTTGTTCGGCTTGTTGTAATTGTGTTGTAGTGGATGCAGAATTTTTCTCATCGCAAGCGGAGACTAGCATCCCCATTGCAACCACTATTGCTAATAATGACTTTCTCATTAAATTCTCCTTTAAAATAAAGATTAAATTCCATACAAAAATAGCAAAAATTCAACAAATTGCAATATTTTCTAAATAAATAGGCTACTCAAACCAGCGATATTTGCCTTGCCTATTAAGCCCTTAAAATGCAATAATGGTATGCTTTTTCTTGTCATAAAAATTGCACGGCAATTTAGTAAAAAATGACGTAAAAAGCACCGCTTGCTAGGTTGCAAGTCGAAAAGCTAAGTGATTGATTCTGCGGTTAATTCGAGACAAGAAGAATGAAACGTAAGACAAAATCAACACAAATTGAGCCACTTAATTAAAACCTACTTTTTGACAGTCGGGAGACTGCCCGAAATCCAATAAGAATACAAAGGTATTTCACGTAATATAAGAAGGATTTAATTCAGCGTATTAATGCTTAAAAAGTATGTTTAATTGGAGCGGCAATTTAAAAACAAAAAACAAATAATGAGAAAACACAATGAAAAGAATGTTAATCAATGCAACTCAAAAAGAAGAGTTGCGCGTTGCGCTCGTTGACGGGCAACGTTTATTCGATTTAGATATCGAAAGCCCGGGACACGAACAAAAAAAATCAAATATCTACAAAGGGAAAATTACCCGTGTTGAACCAAGCCTTGAAGCTGCATTCGTTGATTATGGTGCAGAACGTCATGGTTTCCTTCCTTTAAAAGAAATCTCTCGTGAATACTTCCCAGCGGATTACGTATTCAACGGTCGCCCGAATATCAAAGATATTATCAAAGAAGGACAAGAAGTGATTGTCCAAGTGAGTAAAGAAGAACGTGGTAACAAAGGTGCTGCGCTGACGACTTTTATCTCACTTGCCGGTAGCTATTTAGTATTAATGCCGAATAACCCGCGTGCGGGCGGTATTTCTCGTCGTATTGAAGGTGATGAACGTTTAGAATTAAAAGAAGCGTTAGATTGCTTAGATGTGCCGGAAGACGTTGGTTTAATCGTACGTACCGCCGGTGTAGGCAAATCACCGGAAGAGCTTCAATGGGACTTAAAAGTGCTTTTACACCATTGGGAAGCGATCAAAAAAGCAGCGGAATCTCGCCCGGCTCCGTTCCTTATCCATCAAGAAAGTGACGTGATTGTTCGTGCGATCCGTGATTATCTCCGTCGCGATATCGGCGAAATTTTAATTGATAACAAAAAAATCTTCGAAAAAGCGAAAAACCATATTCGTTTAGTGCGTCCAGATTTCATCAATCGTGTGCGTTTATATGAAGGTGAAGTACCGTTATTCAGCCATTATCAAATCGAATCACAAATCGAATCGGCATTCCAACGTGAAGTGCGTTTACCGTCCGGCGGTTCAATTGTTATTGACGTAACTGAAGCATTAACGGCGATTGATATTAACTCATCACGCTCAACCCGTGGCGGCGATATCGAAGAGACTGCGTTAAATACCAACTTAGAAGCGGCGGATGAAATTGCTCGTCAATTACGTTTACGTGACTTAGGTGGTTTGATTGTCATCGACTTTATCGATATGACTCCGGTGCGTCACCAACGTGAAGTGGAAAATCGTATCCGTGAAGCGACACGCCAAGACCGCGCGCGTATTCAATTCGGTCGTATTTCACGTTTCGGTTTATTAGAAATGAGCCGTCAGCGTTTAAGTCCGTCACTAAGTGAAGCATCAAGCCATGTATGTCCTCGCTGTCAAGGTACGGGTAAAGTACGTGATAACGAATCTATCGCACTTTCGATTTTACGTTTATTAGAAGAAGAGGCGATCAAAGAAAATACCGCCCAAGTTCACACTATTGTGCCGGTACAAATTGCGTCTTACTTACTCAATGAAAAACGTAAAGCGATCTCAAGTATTGAAAAACGCCATGATGTACAAGTGGTGGTTGTGCCGACAGAAAGCATGGAAACACCGCATTTCAGCGTATATCGTTTACGTGAAAACGAAGTGTTGCCAACTCTTAGCTATGATTTAGCGAAGCACTATCATGCTCGTGAAGAAGATACTCAACCGAATACACATACAGTTTCGGAAGAAGCGTTAGTGACACGTAATGAACCGGTGATTACCGTAGAATCAGTGTTACAAAGTTCTGAGTTAAATCTTCAACCTGCACCGACACCGGTAGCACCGGCAAAACCTTCACTCCTAAGTCGCTTAATTGCAAAAGTGAAGAGCTTATTTGCAGCGGAAGAAAAAGTTGAAGAAAAACCGAAGCCGAAGGCTCGTAACCAACGTGAGCGCCGTAACCGTCGTGAGCGTCCAAATCGTGCAGAACGCCAAGAGCGTAAACAGCAACAACAAGACGAGCAAAAGGCACAGCGTCAGGAACGTAACCAAGAGCGTGCGGAATCGAAGAAAGCTCGCCGTCAAGTTGTTGAAGAAGTTGCAGGTGCTCCAGAAACTCAAACGGAACAAGTACAACGTCCGCAACGTGAAAATCAAGTAGCGGAACGCCGCCAGCGTCGTGACTTACGTAAGAAGGTACGTGTTGAAGTGAATGACAACAATGTTACTGAAGCAAACCAAGCAACGAGTCCGGTTGTTGCAAAAGCCGCTCCTGAAAAAGCAGTAGCGGAAGCGAAGCCTCAGGCATTTGTGAGTCCGGAAGTGATTCCAGCTGTAGCAGAGAGCAAACCATCAGACGAAAGTGTGAAAGCATCAGCGCAAGACAGCGTAGCGGAAGTGATTGCGGAAGAACGTGCTGAACAGCGTGAAAATAATCGTCAACGTCGTTTACCTCGCCATTTACGTGTAGGTAATCAGCGTCGCCGTGAAAATAATCGCCGTGAACATTCTGTGGTTGCAGCAATGCCTTTAGCGGCAGCAGTTGCTTCTCCGGAAATGGCAAGCGGTAAGATTTGGGTGAAATTTAGCAATCAAGCACCAGCAGCTACTAAAGCAGCGCCAAAAGCGGAAGAGAAACCGCGCTTCTTATCCGTAGATGAAATGTTAGAGCAGCAACAAGAACCGGAAGTCGTATCAACAGAGTTAATCGTTGAGAAAAGTGTGAACTCTGCAGCACCTTTTGGCGCCTTTGTGACTCAACATTCTGATCGTGATTTAGTGAAAGAAAACAAAGAACGTGCACAGCATATTGTGTCTGATGAGCCGAAAGAAGATGCTCAGTTAGTTGAAAAAGCAATGGCAAAACACGTTGCACCACTCGGAGGCTTTGTTTCTCAACATACTGATCGTGATTTAGTAAAAGAGAAGAATGAGCGTGTACAGAAACACCAAGCACAAGCAACGTCTGCGCCGGCGCTTGAAAATGTAAGCACGGAAGAGATAGTTGTTCCGGTATCAAGTTATGAAAGTAGCTATAGTTTCTCCGGTCATTTAGGTACATTCTCTCGTGTACAACATACTAAAGCGGCGATGACAGTGGCATCAGCACCAGCAGAAATGCCTGCTGAAGCAAATGTAACGGAGTGGACACAATCAAAATATTACTTCCATGGTAAAGGTTTTGGCGGTCATTCTAGTGCGGTAAGCCATGTACATTCAGCACCACGTATTGCCGGTGCAGATGTAGAATAATCGCTAACTAATCGTGTTTAAAAAGCCAATTGTTTAGTCAATTGGCTTTTTTTTGTGCAATAAAGCTGTTATAGTGCAACTTCTGAGAATAAGCTCAGTCTAAAGATTCCGAATGCGACTTAATTTAATAAGTCGCAAACAATCTTTTTTACATAAGGAAAAGCAAATGAAAAAATCTCTTTTAGCATTAGTATTAGGTGCAGCGTTTACATTAAGCGCTTGTGATCAAGCAAACCAAGCGAAAGATGCGGCAGCAGCGAAAGTTGAAGAAGCAAAAGTAGCAACTCAAGAAGCAGCACAAGCAGTAGCAGATAAAGCGGCTGAAGTGAAAGATGCGGCAGCAGCTAAAGCTGAAGAAGCAAAAGCAGCAGCTCAAGAGGCTGCAAAAGCGGTAGCGGATAAAGCAGCTGAAGTGAAAGACGCAGCAGCAGTTAAGGCTGAAGAAGCAAAAGCAGCAGCGCAAGCAGTAGCGGATAAAGCAGCTGAAATGAAAGCGGCTGCGGCAGACAAAGCGGCTGAAGTAAAAGACGCAGCAGCAGTGAAAGCTGAAGAAGCAAAAGCGGCAACTCAAGATGCTACACAAGAAGTAGCGGATAAAGCAGCTGAAATGAAAGATGCAGCGGCAACTAAAGTTGAAGCAGCCGCTGAAGCTGTAAAAGAAAAAGCAACTGAAGTAAAAGAAGCAGTTGAAACTAAATAATTCTTGCTAAGGTATCTCCAAACCAAAGCAAAAAGCCCGCAAAATTGCGGGCTTTTCTTTTAGGTAACGGATGTAATCCGATAAAAAAGCGGTCAAATTTGACCGCTTTTTTGCTACTTACTTTGATTAAAGATTTTCAATCGCTTGGTATTGCGTTTGAAGTTTCTCTAAACCGTTTTGGTACTCTTGCATTTTTTCACGCTCTTTAGCAATGACTGCTTCCGGCGCTTTTGCCACAAAGGCTTCGTTGCTGAGTTTGTTTTCAATACGAGTGATTTCACCACGCATTTTCTCGATTTCTTTGGTTAATCGAGCAAGCTCTGCTTCTTTGTTGATAAAGCCTGCCATTGGGATTAGCACTTCCACGTTACCCACTAATTTCGCCACTGAAAGTGGTGCAGTTTCGTCCGCACTTAGCACTTGTACGCTATCTAATTTCGCCATTGCTTTTAACAAGCGGTCGTTTTCCGCAAGAATTTTGCGTTGCTCGTCAGATACGTTGCGAACAAGGAATTCTAAGCCTTTGCTTGGTGCAATATTGCTTTCCGCACGGATATTACGCACAGCGATGATTAACTCTTTAATCCAGCCGATTTGCGCTTCCGCTGCTTCGTCTAACTCGCTTTCCACCACTTTCGGGAACGGTCGTAACATAATGGTATCAGCGTCAATGCCTGCAAAGCCTTTCACTTTCTGCCAAATTTCTTCGGTGATGAACGGCATAATTGGGTGTGCTAAACGCAATAATTTTTCAAGCACACGCACAAGCGTTTGGCTTGCACCACGTTTTTGAGCCTCTGTGCCGTTGGCGAATACTGGTTTAGTGAGTTCTAAATACCAGTCGCAGAATTCGTTCCAAGTGAAATCGTAAATGGCATTTGCCGCTAAGTCGAAACGATATTGGCTTAATGCGTCACGGAATGTACCAACTGTGCGGTTGAACGTAGATTCAATCCAACGATCTGCCAAGCTGTATTCTACTTCGCCTGATGATAAATCTAATTTATCATTAGTTAATACGAAACGGCTTGCATTCCATAATTTATTACAGAAGTTACGGTAGCCTTCTAAACGTTTCATATCCCAGTTGATATCACGACCGTTGCTTGCTAATGCTGCAAGCGTGAAACGCAATGCATCCGTACCGTGAGCAGCAATACCGTTTTCGAACTCTTTGCGAGTTGCTTTAGCAATTTTTTCCGCAAGTTGTGGTTGCATCATATTGCCGGTACGTTTTTCGAGTAAATCTTCAAGGGAGATACCGTCAATCATATCGATCGGGTCAAGTACGTTACCCTTCGATTTCGACATTTTTTGACCTTGCTCGTCACGAATCAAACCGGTTACATACACGGTTTTGAACGGAACTTGCGGTTTGCCGTTTTCATCTTTCACAAAGTGCATTGTGAACATAATCATACGCGCAACCCAGAAGAAGATGATGTCGAAACCTGTAATTAACACATCGGTCGGGTGGAACATTTTCAGTTCTTTGGTTTGCTCTGGCCAGCCTAAAGTTGAGAACGTCCATAAACCTGATGAGAACCAAGTGTCTAATACGTCTTCGTCTTGGCGTAATGCAAGATCTGCTGGTAAGTTGTGTTTTTGACGCACTTCTTCTTCGTTGCGTGCTACATACACATTACCTGCTTCGTCATACCATGCAGGAATACGATGTCCCCACCATAATTGACGAGAGATACACCAGTCTTGAATATCACGCATCCAAGAGAAGTAAAGGTTTTCGTATTGTTTCGGTACGAATTGGATTTCGCCGTCTTCCACCGCTTTGGTCGCCACTTCGGCAAGCGGTTTCACACTCACATACCACTGATCGGTGAGCATTGGCTCGATTGGCACGCCACCACGGTCGCCGTAAGGTACTTTCAAATCATGCGGTTTGATTTCATCTAATAAACCTAACGCTTCAAAATCCGCCACTACTTTTTTACGTGCAGCGAAACGCTCTAAGCCTTGATAATCCGCAGGAATTTTGGCTTCGTAAGTCGTTAACGGTTTACCGTCTGTGCCGATAATTTCCGCTTCCGCACGAATATCCGCATTCATCGTCATCACGTTTACCATTGGTAAGCTATGACGTTTACCTACTTCATAGTCGTTGAAGTCGTGTGCTGGGGTAATTTTTACCACACCCGTACCAAACTCACGATCAACGTATTCGTCCGCCACAATTGGAATTTCACGGTTTGCAAGCGGTAATACCACCGTTTTACCGATTAATGATTGATAGCGTTCGTCTTCTGGGTGAACAGCCACTGCTGTGTCGCCTAATACAGTTTCAGGACGAGTGGTCGCCACGACTAAATAATCTCTACCGTCTGCGGTTTTCGCACCGTTTGCTAACGGATAGCGGAAATGCCAAAGTGAACCTTTGCTCTCTTTGTTTTCCACTTCTAAATCTGAAATTGCGGTGTGAAGTTTCGGATCCCAGTTTACGAGGCGTTTACCACGGTAAATCAAGCCTTCTTCGTGTAAGCGAACGAACACTTCTTTTACCGCATTCGATAAGCCTTCGTCCATGGTGAAACGTTCACGATCCCAGTCGATTGAGTTGCCTAAACGACGCATTTGTTGGCTGATTGTGCCGCCTGAATAAGCTTTCCAATCCCAGATTTTGTTGATGAAAGCCTCACGCCCATAATCGTGGCGAGTTTTGCCTTCTTCCGCTGCGATTTTACGCTCCACCACCATTTGGGTTGCGATACCCGCATGGTCTGTACCGGTTTGCCACAGGGTATTGTTACCTTCCATACGGTTGAAACGGATTAATGTATCCATTAACGTTTGTTGGAAAGCGTGTCCCATATGCAATGAACCGGTTACATTCGGCGGTGGAATTGCGATACAGTAACTTGGAACGTCAGGATTTTCAGTTGGCTTAAAATAGCCCTGTTCTTCCCAGTGTTTATAAAGTGCTTGTTCTACTGCAGACGCATCGAAACGATCTGCCATTTGGAGGTTTTGGGTCATTTATGTTTTTCTCTTTGATATAAATTTATTTAGGTAACTTTCAATCCACGCACAGCAAACCGTACGTGGTTAGGATCAGCCTTCGGCTGAGTGAGCCACACTGTGGCTCTGTATTTTTCTAATTTCCAGCTCTAGCTAGGCATTGTAGTTAGGTTAGCTTTTAGCGTGTTCTTGGTTCGCTGGTGTTTGATGGCATTCTTTTAATTTAAACACGTGCTGAAACTCCGGATCTCGAGCTTTCTCGTAAAATGCGTGGAATTTTCGGATTTCATCTTCCAAGTTTACCGTACGAATGATTTCTTCTTGGATCTTGTCATGCTTGTTACGGCTTGCTTCTAAATAACAGGCGATGGTTACTGTATCGAATTCAACTTGTGCGCTGAGTTGCAAATCTTTATAAGGGATGCGTAGCGCATGGAAGTTGTCTTGTACATACAGCCTTAGATGCTCGCTAAGTTGTTCATTAAAAAAGTTGAAGAATTTATAGTTATTGACATATTCGTAATAATCTATGTCAAAAATATTTTCACAGCTAAAGCGAAAATACATCATTTCCCTATCGATTTGACGATATACATAATACGCCGCACTCAATAATAAAATGATGAGAGTAAGGTAATAAAGATTGTCCATCATCAATGCTTTCCATACATACAATTTGTTAATGCGTTAACGCCATATCCAGATGTGGGATGTTATCTTCCAAATAAACATCGGAAATCGCACTAAAGCCGAGCGATTGATAAAACCGGGCCAAGTGAGATTGTGCTTGGATATATATAGTGTGCTGCGGCCAAGTTTGTTTAGCGTAAGCAATTGCCGTTTGCATTAATTCACGAGCTAAGCCGGAGCCTCGAGCTTCAATCGCAACCAGCACTCGACCGATATGTACGCCATCTTCTTGCAGGAATATGCGGCAATAAGCGGTCAAATTCTGTTGTTTTTTTGCGAAATGGTGATAAGAGATAAGATCTTTGTCATCCACTTCTTGATAAGGGCAATCTTGTTCAACCACAAAAACGGCGGTACGTAATTTGTAAATTTCAAATAATTCCGTTGTAGAAAGTTGTTCGAACGATTTGGTTTGCCACTTCATATTCGTCTGTACCGTTCTATGCTTGTACCGTTTCAAGTTGCCAACCAAGTTGGCGATATTGTTTGTAACGTTCGCGCGCTTGCGCTTTTTCCGTTTCATCCGCTGGTACAAAATCAATAATTTGATTAAAGCTATTAATAAAGTCCGGTAGATTTTTTTGGAGCGAAATAAGTAAATCACGACGCTGCGCATTGCGTTTGCCTGGCCACGATATTTCTATCGGCGTAGCATATTGAGTAACTTCGCCGGAAAGATTATGCGGTACAAAAGAATCGGGATCTCTCGCCCATAACGCTTCATCAATTTTTAGAGCTTGTTGTTCGGTTTCGCAGGCGATCAGTACTCGTTTACCGAGTTTCCAAGCCTGAGCGCTTAATTCACAAGCCATTGCTTCGGCGGCGCTGAGGTTTTCAGAAGACGCTTGGCTCAGTAAATAAAATTTAACTTGTTTCACCTGACTGCCCTAATCAAAATAATCAAAAATACAAAAAGGGATTAATTTTAGCCGAAAATGCGGAAAATTTGAAATGCAAGCGGTCATTTTTGCGATATTTTTTGCAAATTTAACCGCTTGCTGTTTGAATTTAGTGAAATCTATCTGAAATGAGGTTTGTATTGAGCGCAATTTGTAATGCTTTGCCTATTGAACCAATCTTGCTTTTAAGGTTCTAACTCTATGATTTGGCTATTTCAATCACCTTATAATGGTGTAAAATATAGCCTCCCTTAAACCTAACTTTAGAGGACTTTACCATGGGTTTATTTGATTTTGCAGCGAATATCGGCAAAAAACTTTTTAATAAAGAAGAAGAGGCGTCACAAGCCGTAACGGAACATTTGAACGAAGACAATCCGGGCGTTGAAAATGTACAAGTAACCGTTGAAAACGGTGTGGCAAATTTAAGCGGTGTGGCGGCAACGGCAGCTGCGGTAGAAAAAGCGGTATTAATGGCGGGTAACATTGAAGGTATTTCAGAAGTGAAAATCGACGGTGTTCAAATTGCTAATGGCGAAGCGCTTGCAGGTGATGACGAATTCTATGTGATTCAAAAAGGCGATACTTTATGGGAAATTGCAACCAAAGCTTACGGCAACGGTGCAAAATATAAAGCGATCGTTGAAGCGAATAAAGAAGTGATCAAAGACGAGAACAAAATCTTCCCGGGTCAAAAAATTCGTATTCCAAAAAGCTTATAATCTTTTAGGAAAGAAGGCGTAACCTAACGCTATTGCAAAAAATCAGTAAAATCGCACCGCTTGTTCGGTAAATTTTGCTGATTTTTTCATTTCTGCGCCATCATTTGGCGATGTTCTGCGCAATATTCCTCGACAGCCCATTGACATAACGTTACAATGGATGTCTATTTCTGTATCTTTTATATACCCACAACTTGAGGTTTAAGAATGTCAATTTCTATTGAAACTTTAGAAGGCTTACAACGCCGTGTAACTATTACTGTAGCTGCAGACAAAATCGAAGCAGCTTATAAAGAACAATTAAAAGGCTATGCGAAAAACGCTCGTGTAGACGGTTTCCGTAAAGGTAAAGTACCACACGCAATTATCGAACAACGTTTCGGTTTAGCGGCTCGCCAAGATGTATTATCTGATGAAATGCAACGTGCGTTCTTTGATGCAGTAATCGCTGAGAAAATCAACCTTGCAGGTCGTCCTACATTCACTCCTAACAACTACCAACCGGGTCAAGAATTCAGCTTCACAGCAACTTTTGAAGTGTTCCCGGAAGTTGAATTAAAAGGCTTAGAAAACATCGAAGTTGAAAAACCGGTTGTAGAAATCACAGAAGCTGATTTAGACAAAATGATCGATGTTTTACGTAAACAACAAGCGACTTGGGTTGAATCACAAGAAGCTGCAAAAGCGGAAGACCGTGTTGTAATTGACTTCGTTGGTTCTGTTGACGGTGAAGAGTTTGAAGGCGGTAAAGCGACAGACTTCGCTTTAGCAATGGGTCAAGGTCGTATGATCCCTGGTTTCGAAGAAGGTATCGTTGGTCACAAAGCTGGTGAACAATTCGATATCGATGTAACTTTCCCTGAAGAATACCACGCTGAAAACTTAAAAGGTAAAGCGGCGAAATTCGCAATCACCCTTAAGAAAGTAGAAAACATCGTATTACCTGAATTAACAGAAGAATTCGTGAAAAAATTCGGTTCGGCAAAAACTGTAGAAGATTTACGTGCAGAAATTAAGAAAAATATGCAACGTGAACTTAAAAATGCAGTAACTGCACGTGTTAAAAACCAAGTAATCAACGGTTTAATCGCACAAAACGAAATTGAAGTGCCAGCTGCAGCAGTAGCAGAAGAAGTTGATGTATTACGTCGTCAAGCGGTTCAACGTTTCGGTGGTAAACCGGAAATGGCTGCACAATTACCGGCAGAATTATTCGAAGCGGATGCAAAACGTCGTGTTCAAGTAGGTTTATTACTTTCAACTGTAATCGGTACTAACGAATTAAAAGTTGATGAAAAACGCGTTGAAGAAACAATTGCAGAAATCGCTTCAGCTTACGAACAACCGGCAGAAGTTGTTGCTCACTATGCGAAAAACCGTCAATTAACAGAAAATATCCGTAACGTGGTATTAGAAGAACAAGCGGTTGAAGCAGTACTTGCAAAAGCGAAAGTAACTGAAAAAGCAACCTCTTTTGATGAAGTAATGGCTCAACAAGCTCAGGGCTAATTCTCAAATACAAAGCTCTCCATTCTGGAGGGCTTTTAATTAGCATTTTATAAGCGGTTGATTTTAGGAAAAAATTTGCAAAAATTTCTCTAAAAGTAACCGCTTTTATTTTAACCGAAAGAGAGTTTAGTCATGGATTTAACCTTTACTCAGCAACTTCAGCAATTTGTTAGCGCTCACCCAATTCTTGTTTTTGCGTGGATTGCGGTATTTGTTGCAGTGTTATTTAGTCTTTATAAAGGCGCTACTAGTAAATTTAAAACAATCGAAAATGCACAAGCGACACAACTTGTGAACAAAGAAGAGGGGGTATTCCTCGATTTACGTTCAGAAGATGAGTTCCGTGCGGGTCATATCGTAGATAGCCACCATATTCTGCCTAGCGAAATTAAAGCGAATAACGTTCATCCGATTGAAAAATATAAAGATCGTCCGGTCATTTTAGTGGATAGCAATGGTTTTTCGGCTGGATCAAGCGCAGATTTACTTGCAAAACAAGGCTTTAGCAAAGTATATGTGTTAAAAGAAGGTATTTTAGGCTGGCGTTCGGCAAACCTTCCAACCGTTAAAAAACATAAATAATTTAGTTAATTAAGGAAATATTATGGCTGAAGAAAATCAAGTTGCTGCTCAAGAAGAACAGCTCCCATTTGAACTTCAAATTCAACGTATTTATATCAAAGACGTTTCGTTTGAAGCACCGAACTTACCAACTATTTTTCATCAAGAGTGGAAACCGCAATTAGGCTTTGAGCTTGATACTGAAACTAAACAGTTAGATGAAGATCTTTATGAAGTAGTATTACACATTAATGTTTCAACCACATTAGAAGATAGTGGTGATACCGCATTCATTTGTGAAGTAAAACAAGCGGGCGTATTTACAATTAAGGGCTTAGAAGGTCTTCAATTAGCACATTGTTTAGCATCACAATGTCCTAACGTGCTTTATCCTTATGCACGTGAATTAATTGCTAGCCTAGTAAACCGTGGTACATTCCCGGCATTGAATTTATCACCGGTAAACTTCGATGCACTGTTTATGGATTACTTACAACGCCAAGAAGCAGAGCAAAACGCAGAAGCGCCGGCAGTAAACTAATCTTTTTTAAAGGTATGCAATTTTGCATACCTTTTTCTTTATCCCATTCTTCTCATAACAGCGTAAAACTTTGCATAGGTTTAAATTGCCGGAATTGACGGATTCACATCAAATGATATATTGAGCTTTTCTATTTTAATTAGCCAATTTTGATTCCAATCTCTAAATACTTCATCGCATAAGGATAATATTAATGAGTGAAATGTATTCCGCACCCGTCACGGTTTTAGGTGCAGGTTCTTATGGTACGGCACTAGCTATTGCGCTGGCTCGTAATGGCCATAAAACTTATTTATGGGGACACCGGCCGGAAAAAATGGCGATTTTGGCTGCAGAACGAATGAATAATGCTTTTTTACCGGGTATTACTTTTCCTGATGCTTTGGAAATTGAAAGTGATTTAGCACAGGCTCTGGCAAAAGCAAAGGATATCTTAATTGTTGTGCCAA
Organism: Actinobacillus equuli; assembly: GCF_900636745.1. Classification (NCBI taxonomy): domain Bacteria; kingdom Pseudomonadati; phylum Pseudomonadota; class Gammaproteobacteria; order Pasteurellales; family Pasteurellaceae; genus Actinobacillus; species Actinobacillus equuli. The sequence continues at coordinate 1,462,599 of NZ_LR134310.1, forward strand.
GCCATGTGTTTGCTGATGTATTGATGCAAATTCGTCCATTATTGAATGCTCATCATCGTATTATGTGGGCAACGAAGGGGCTGGAACGTAATACCGGGCGCTTATTACAAACTGTCGCTGAAGAAATTCTTGGTACTCAATATCCGCTAGCGGTGCTTTCCGGCCCGACTTTTGCAAAAGAGTTAGCACAAGGTTTACCGACAGCAATCACTTTAGCTTCAAATGACCACCAATTTTCTGATGAAATGCAGCAGCGTATCCATTGTTCTAAGGCTTTCCGTGTTTATTTGAATAGCGATATGATTGGCGTACAATTAGGCGGTGCGATTAAGAATGTAATTGCCATTGGAGCTGGTATTTCTGATGGAATGGGCTTCGGTGCAAATGCACGAACGGCACTTATCACCCGTGGTGTAGCTGAAATTAGCCGTTTAGGTGCATCATTGGGTGCAAATGCCAATACTTTTATGGGAATGGCTGGGCTGGGCGATTTAGTACTAACCTGTACCGATAATCAATCACGTAACCGTCGGTTCGGTTTAATGCTCGGGCAAGGAAAATCTGCTGAGGAAGCCATGGCGGAAATCGGGCAAGTGGTAGAAGGTTTTTACAATACGAAAGAGGCGTATTTACTGGCTCAAACCCAAGGGGTTGAAATGCCGATTGTCGAACAGATCTACCAGATGTTATTCTGTGGTAAAAATGCACATGATGTTGTTGCAACTTTATTAGGGCGTGAACGCAAAGGCGAATAAAGAGGTTTTACATGAACGAAAGCGAACTTAATCAAATTTGGCAGAATATCCGAGAAGAAGCGCAGGAATTGGTCGAGAATGAGCCGATGCTTGCCAGCTTTTTCCATGCAACCATTTTAAAGCATAGTAATTTAGGTGGCTCACTGAGTTATATCTTAGCCAATAAACTGGCTAACCCAATTATGCCGGCGATTGCGTTAAAAGAAATTATTGAAGAAGCCTATCAGGCAAATCCTCAAATTATTGCCAGTGCCGCTTGCGATATTGATGCGGTTCGTACTCGAGACCCTGCTGTAGATAAATGGACAACACCACTGTTGTATTTAAAAGGCTATCATGCGATTCAAAGTTATCGTGTGACACATTACCTTTGGCAACAAGGTCGCAAAGCGCTAGCAATTTATCTACAAAATGAAATCTCTGTGGCATTTGATGTTGATATTCATCCGGCAGCGAGATTAGGCTGCGGCATTATGTTTGACCATGCGACAGGCATTGTAGTGGGTGAAACGGCAGTAATTGAAAATGATGTGTCAATTTTACAGGGCGTAACCCTAGGTGGTACGGGTAAAGAACACGGCGATCGTCACCCGAAAATTCGTGAAGGTGTGATGATAGGGGCGGGTGCAAAAATCCTAGGTAATATTGAAATTGGACGTTATTCGAAAATTGGCGCAAATTCAGTTGTATTACAACCGGTGCCGGATCACGCTACTGCGGCGGGTGTCCCGGCTCGTATTATCGGACAATCTTCCGCACAAAAACCAGCGTTTGATATGAACCAATATTTTGAGGATATCGAAGGGACTTATGGTGACGGTATCTAACCTTACATAGCGCTATTTAAGCCAATTGAAAGGGCTGAATCCGAAGTATTACCGATTCAGCCCTTAATTTTGGTTTAATACTGTAGAAAGTCGTATGACAAGCGGTCAATTTTAAATGCTAAATGACGAACCGCAGCCACAAGTTGAACTCGCATTTGGATTTTGTACCACAAAGCGAGAACCGTCCAAACCTTCGGTATAATCTACCGTTCCGCCAATTAAATATTGCAGACTCATTGGGTCAACCACCAAACCAACATTTTGGTTTTCGATAGTTAAATCACCTTCATTAATTTGGTCGTCAAAGGTAAAACCATATTGGAAACCACTACAACCACCACCCGTAATATACACTCGTAAACGAAGATTCGGGTTATCTTCGCCCTCAATTAAACTCTTAACTTTCTTCGCCGCAGCATCGGTAAAGATAAGAGGGATTTGAATATCGCTCATTTTTTATGCTCAAATTGAATGGAAAAATTCCTAATATTATCTATCAATATTTGAAGTTCTTCAATAATATTCTTTTCCTTTGGCTATATGCCACAATACTCTGATGAGCTAATGAGTACTATAAATAGTCAATGCATAAGCGTCTTACAGAAGTTTACACGCTATGCATGATGCTTTATTTGTTAATTGAGTAAGTCTTATATATAATTGTTCGTTGGTTGCCGATATATAGGGACATTTTATTATGAAAATACTTGAACAAACAAAATTAGAGCGAGATGATGAAGTTGATCTTATTGAACTTATTCGTATCCTTTGGGCAAGAAAATTTACTATCATTTTTGTAACACTTCTTTTTACTGCGTTATCTGCAGTTTATGCTTTTACTGCGAAAGAAAAATGGACATCTCAGGCTGAAGTTGTATCGCCTCGAGTTACAGACATATCTGAATATTTATCATTAAGAAAAGAATATAATTTAATTGTTGGTTCTGAATTTAATGCGAATGATGTTCGTAATGAGTTATATGAGCTGTTTTCGCGTTATGTACTTTCTTATGATGAAGCCGAATCTTTTTTTAAGACAACAGAGGCTTATAAGAAGCTTGCGGAAGCAGAAAATGAGGCAAGTTTGCAGAACTCAGTTACTGGGTTTGCAACAGGATTGCTCAAAGTGACAAAGCCAGATGTTAAGAAAGATCCTAATGCATTAGGCAGCAAAATAACTGTTTCATATGACACAGCAGTATCGTCACAAAAAATGTTGAATGATTTTATTCAGCATGTAAGCGATACATCTTTTAAGTTTAGTAAAAATGAATTTATTTATTGGGTAAAAGAACGTATCTTTAATCTTAATTATGAAAAGGAATTGATTGAACAAAACCAAGAGATTCAACGCAAAGTTCAAGTTCAAAACCTAGAAAAAGCACTTGAAATGGCAAAAAAAGCCGGAATTAAAGAATACAGTTCGGCATTTTCATCGACTGGTTCTGTAGCTAATTTTGCGGTGAGTGATACAAAAATTCCATTATCAGATTCTAAATTAGCTGATGGAGTATATTTATTTATGCTTGGTGAAAAAAATCTACAAGCTCAGTTAGATGTTATAAAAGCAAGAGAAATTGTTTATTCCCCAAGATACTATCAGATTCAAGAACAGCTTTCTAAATTAAATATTTTACTTCCTAAAGCAGAAAAAGTAACAGGTCAAGCTTATAGCTATGTTTCAAGCCCGGAACTTCCTGTAAAACGAGATTGGCCAAAGCGTTTTATTTTATTGATTGTTGGTGCTGTGCTTGGTGGGATTTTAGGATGCTTGGTGGTTTTTGCCCAAGTGGTCTTGATGAGAAAGAATTAGAGATTATTTATGGGTCATAGAATAAGTATAAAAGGTAGTAAATACTATGCTAATCTGTTCTATTTGATAAGTTTTGTATTTTATCTAATTAATACTTTTCTGAACCATACAATGTATAATTCTATAACTTCGTATGGTTTGGTGAAAGTAATTTTCTTTTCAATAGTAATTTTATTTTTATTGTTGAAACTAATTTTAGTTGATACTTTCTTCTTAAAAGAAATAGTTGTTTATGCTTTTTTATTTTTATTAATGTGTGTTATTAGTTTAAATACAGGAGATAGGCAATTAATTACTTTAATAGCCCTTATACTTAGTGCTAAGAATGTTAATTTTAAGTATATTCTTTCTGCTTTTCTGATTTCTATAATAATATTATTACTTTTTACATATATATCTACATTATTGGATATCATATCAAATCTACAATATGTAAGAATTAGGGAAGGTGAAGTTAAAATTAGGAATTCATTTGGTACTAGTTATCCAACGGTTTTTGCTGCATATTTACAAAGTTTAGTTATTGCTTTTGCATATTTAATGAACCCCAAAAGAATAATTAATAATATAGTTTTATGGATGTTATCTGCTGTAGCAGCATATTTATCATTGGAATTTTCAGATGCTCGAATGGCAGCTTATAGCATTATTTTATTTCTATGCTTATACTATTTAAGCTTGTTTTTATTTAACAATATTTATAGGCATAACTTTTTAAAGTTATGCATTATATTTTGTTACCCGATTGGTTTTTTAATTATTTATTATTTGTCATATAACTATACGCCACAGGATGAAATTTTTGAACTTATAAATAAAGCATTAAGTGGGCGTTTGTACCTAGGGTATAAAGCATTTCAAGAATATTCTATTCCTCTATTAGGTCAGAAAATAGAGTTTATAGGGCTTGGTGGCTCTGTTCAAGAAATGGGAGAAGACTATAACTATGTTGATTCTTCCTACTTACAATTTATGATGAAATACGGTGTTGTTTTCACTATTTTATCGACTTTTAGTTTTATGTGGTTGACATCAAAACGTTTAAAGCTTAATGATTATAAGTTTATACCTGTAATTATTATACTTTCATTTAATAGTATGATTGAAGACCGTTTATTAGACATATCAATAAATGTATATTGGATTCTTATGTTAGCCTATTATCATAATTCATCATTACCTATTAAAAATGCAAAAAATAAAATCCGTCAAGTTTAATTTTTTTATGAACTTGATTTTAACAGGTTCTAATTTTTTATTTCCGCTACTTACTTTTCCTTATGTTTCTAGAATATTAGAACCAGAAGGAACGGGTAAAGTAGCTTTTGCTACATCTTTTGTTACCTATTTTATTATGTTATCGTCGTTTGGCGTTGCAAATTATGGAGTAAGGGCTGTTGCTCAAGTTAGAGATAATAAATATCAATTAAGTAAAGTTACGCAAGAGATTCTGTTTATTAATTTGGTAATGATGTTTTTTACATATTTGGTTTTCTTCACCTTATTATTTTTCTCTGATAAATTAGGGCAAGAGAAGGCTTTATTAAACATCACATCATTACTTATCTTATTCACAATTATTGGCATTGAGTGGTTTTATAAGGGTATTGAGCAATATCAATATATCACGGTTAGAACTATTTTATTTAGGTTGATTGCTTTAGTTGCAACTTTCATCTTTATTAATTCAAAATCAGATTATATTACTTTTGCATTGATTAGTATGATTGCCGCTGTTGGTTCCAGCATTCTAAATATTATCAATGTCAGAAAGTATATTTCTTTTAAATGGTATTCAAGTTATGAGTTGAAAAAGCATTTAAAGCCAATGTTTTTGCTTTTTTTAACGAGTTTCGCAATTTCTGTTTATACGAATACTGATGCAACAATGCTGGGTTTTTTAAGAACAGATACAGATGTTGGTTACTATAATGCAGCAGTAAGAATTAAAGCAATTTTACTAAGTATTGTGACCTCACTTGGAGTAGTTTTATTGCCAAGGTTATCGTATTATATACAACATAATATGACGATAGAGTTTAATTTAGCATTAAAGAAATCAGTTAATTTTATTATGTTGATTTCTTTACCTGTTGCAGTATTTTTTGCCGTATTTTCAAAAGAAACAATCTTAGTTTTAGCGGGTAATGCTTATTTAGAATCAATTATTCCCTTAAAAATAATAATGTTCACAGTAGTATTGGTGGGAATTACAAATATCTTAGGTATTCAAATTTTACTTCCACTTAAAAAAGATGGGATACTACTCATTTCAGTTGTAGGAGGAGCTATAGCTAATATTGGATTAAACTTATACTTTATTCCTAAGTTAGGGGCAACAGGTGCGGCTATTTCAACCACAATTGCAGAACTTGTGGTTTTAATTTTGCAATTTATTTTTGTAAAAGAGTATTGGAATATTCTATTTAGAGATATTCAGTATTGCAAAATTTTTGGTGCAATTTTAGTTAGTGCGATAACTACTAAATTGATATTGGATGTGGCTAACTTCTCGATATTTTTTATGTTGGTATTAGCTGCGATTATTTTCTTTAGTGTATATCTCATTTTATTAGTACTATTAAAAGAGAAATTCTTGTCTGAAAATATTTTGGTAATAGTAAAACATAAATTGAGTTTTTAATTAAAAATAAGGGTTTCTATGGCATACGATTATTTAGTAGTAGGCGCTGGTTTATTTGGTGCAGTATTTGCACGAGAAGCAGCTCTTGCAGGCAAAAAGGTAAAAGTGATTGAAAAGCGTAATCACATTGCGGGCAATATCTACACCAAAGAAGTGGAAGGTATTCAAGTTCATGAATATGGTGCACATATTTTCCATACTAGTGATAAAGAAATTTGGGATTATGTAAATCAATTTGCCGAATTCAATCGTTATACTAATACGCCTATTGCTAATTATAAGGGCGAAATTTATAACTTACCCTTTAATATGAACACTTTTAATAAACTTTGGGGCGTTGTAACGCCAGCGGAAGCCTTGGCAAAAATTGACGAACAACGCCAAGTATTAAATGGCAAAGAGCCAGAAAACTTGGAAGAACAAGCGATTTCTTTAGTGGGAATAGATATTTATCAAAAACTTATTAAAGATTACACTGAAAAACAATGGGGAAAAGCATGTAAAGAATTACCTGCATTTATCATTAAACGTTTGCCTGTACGTTTAACTTATGACAATAACTACTTTAATGATATCTACCAAGGCATACCGATTGGTGGCTATACCCAAATTGTGGAAAAAATGCTTGATCATGAAAATATTGATGTTGAAACAAATGTAGATTTTTTTGCAAAAAAACAGGAATATTTGACCGCTTACCCTAAAATTGTCTTCACTGGTATGATTGATGAATTTTTTGATTATCAGTTAGGTGAGTTAGAATATAGAAGTTTGCGTTTCGAAACAGAATTACTTGATATGGATAACTACCAAGGTAATGCGGTAGTAAATTATACTGATTCAGAAACGCCATATACTCGTATTATTGAGCATAAGCATTTTGAATTTGGTACTCAACCAAAAACAATTATTACTAAAGAGCATTCAAAAACGTGGCAAAAAGGCGACGAACCTTACTATCCAGTAAATAATGAGGAAAATAACCGATTGTATGCTCAATATACTAAACTTGCTGATGAGCAAAAAAATGTAATTTTTGGTGGACGTTTAGGTATGTATCGTTATTTTGATATGCACCAAGTGATTGCAATTGCATTGAAGGTTGCGAGAGCAGAGTTAATTAACTAAAGGGAATGCTTAATTGAAAAACGTTAAGATTATTGTTGCAACCCATAAGCAATTTCATATGCCAAAAGATAATTTGCTGTATATACCAATTCATGTTGGTGCAGAAGGGAAAACTGATATTGGCTATTTAAAAGATAATTCTGGGGAGCATATTTCACAATTAAACCCTTATTATTGTGAATTAACAGGATTATATTGGGCTTGGAAAAATTTGGATTGTGATTATCTTGGGTTAGTGCATTATCGCCGTTATTTGACAGCGAAAAAACAGTCGTATCATTCTGGGATTAACATTGATAATGTAGTTTTATCTCAGTCTGATATTGAGGATTTATTAGACAAGGTAGATGTAATTTTACCCCAAAAGCGTAGATATTATATTGAAACCTTATATTCACATTATGCACATACTTTCGAAAGTTCTCATTTAGATTTAGCAAGAGATATTATTAAAAGGAATTGTCCTGAGTATCTTGCATCTTTCGATAGGGTAATGAAACAGCGAAGTGGTTATATGTTCAATATGTTTATTATGAAAAAACCATTGGTTGATAAATATTGCCAATGGTTATTTCCTATCCTAGATGAAATGTATAGAAAAATTGATCTTCGTAAATATACACCCTTTGAAGCAAGATTATTTGGTCGAGTAAGTGAGCGGCTCTTCAATGTTTGGTTGTCTTATGAACAACTGAATAGTATAAGTGTACCTTTTATGTATATGGAAAAGGTGGATTTATTTAAAAAAGGGAAATCTTTTTTAATGGCTAAACTACTTGGGAAGAAATATAAAGATAGCTTCTAAATTTGGTTTGGAAGGACAAGTATGACAACTGAAACTATAAAATTAATTCAATATAAGGAATTAAATATTCTTAGAGAGTTTATTCGTATATGTGAAAAATATAATCTTACTTATTATGTACTAGGTGGAACATTATTAGGTGCAGTAAGACATAAGGGGTTTATTCCTTGGGATGATGATATTGATATTGGAATGCCTAGAAAAGACTATAATAAGTTAATGGAATTAAAACCAAGCGAATTTAATTCTCCTTATAAGTTAGTAAATGAGAGAAATACACCTAACTTTACTAAGGCATTTATGAATTTACAAGATTCTTCAACAAAGATCTTGATGAAATATAGTAATATTCCACATGAAGAAAGCTTATGGATTGATATTTTCCCTATCGATGGTTTACCTAAAAATCCAATAAAAAAATGGTTGCATGAGAAAAACTATTTATTTTCTCGTATGCTAGTTCAATTATCCCAATTTAATAAAATTGTTAACCAGAATAAATCAGATAGACCTTTTATTGAGAAGCTAATTATTAAATTAGCTTCTATTTTGAATACTGAGAAACTCTTGAGATATGAGACTTGCCAAAAATATTATGTATCTGTGATTTCTAAATATGATATGAGTGAATATTATGCTGGAAATTATACAGGTGCTTACAAACTAAAAGAATTAGTACCTGCAGACTATTTTGGTCATGGTGTATTATTACCCTTTGAAACGATTCAGGTCAAGGTACCTAGTAAATATAAAGAATATCTTGAAGCTATCTATGGAAGAAATTATATGCAATTACCTCCAGAAAATTCTAGAGTTCCACATCAATATGATGTTATTTCCCTAGGAGATAATAATGAATAAAAAAAATATTGTTATTTTAAAATATAGTTTTGATATTTTAGGTGGTACAGAAGTTGTTGCCATAAAACTAGCAAAAGAGCTTTCTAATTACCATAACGTGCATGTTGTGAGTATTGCAACATCAATTCAAGATAATATCTATGATTTAGATAATATACCGTTTTATAATATTTTTGATAAGAAGATAAGAGTAAGAAATGCTATAGTCTCAGGTTCTAAAAGACTTAGAGAATATGTATTGAATAATTCTATTGATATAGTCTTTTCGATAGGTGTACATTCTAATGCTATAATGTTATTAAGTACTTTATTTACAGATGTAAAAACTATTAATTGTGATCATATGACAATCCACCATGATTATGGAAATAAATTTTATGCTTTGCAAAGATTCTTAGGTGCTAATTTTTCTGATAAGTCTGTTGTTTTAACTGAAGAAAACAAAAAAGGCTATATTGATAAATATAATATACCTTCTAGTAAAGTAGAAGTTATTTATAATTGGATTGATAATATTGGAATTCAGGAATCTATTGATATTAAGTCTAATAAGATAATTACAGTTGGTCGTCTAGAAAAAGTAAAAGGATATGACTTGTTAAAATTAGTTTCTCAAAAAATTTATCAGAAACATCCTAATTGGACTTGGGATATTTATGGTGAAGGGAAAGAGGAAATAACTAATGATTTGAAGGCCTTAAGCAATATAAATCTAAAGGGATTAGTTAAGGGGGTAGAGAGAATTTATCCTGGGCACTCTATTTATGTTATGACTTCATATTTTGAAGGATTACCACTAGTTTTATTAGAGGCAAAGAAATTTGGATTACCTATAGTAAGCTTTGATTGTCCCACAGGACCATCAGAGATTATTAGAGATGGTATAAATGGTTTTTTAGTAAAGAATTATGATATTAATGAAATGGCGGAAAAAATTTCTTGCTTAATTGAAAATCAAGATTTGCGAAAATCTTTTTCCGATAATGCTAAGTTAGATGTTGAAAAATTTGCTAAGGATGTCGTTGTGGCTAAATGGTTAGAATTAATAGAGGATTTATAGTATGGGTATATTTCATAAAATATTGAGTATTGTAGTTCCATCATATAATGCGGAAAGTTATTTGTTGGAAACAATGCCTACTATATTATCTATTAGCAATGTCCATAAATTAGAGCTTATTATTGTGAATGATGGTTCGAAAGATAATACGTTAGCTGTTGCTCATCAATTAAAGTCTGATTATCCGGAGACAGTAGTGGTAATTGATAAAGAAAATGGTGGACATGGTTCGACTATTAATGCTGGTATCAAAGTAGCAACAGGTAAATATTTTAAAGTAGTTGATGCAGATGATTGGGTTGATACGGATAATTTATCTGAGCTAATTAGTTATTTAGAGAATATATCAGATGATCAAGTTATCTCTCCGTTCGCTAAGGTATATATGAATACTAAAACTGAAAGAATTTATAGTTATCAAGTAGGAAAAATAAGAGAAACTTATGATTATAGGGATTTTTTATCGGAGATTAATGAGCTACCGGTAATGCATTCAATTACAATAAAAACAAATATCCTTCGAGATAATAATATTCAAATTGATGAAAATTGTTTCTATGTAGATTTAGAATATAACACTTTTCCAATGCCATATATTAAGACGATTTCTTATTTTGAGAAGCCTGTGTACCGTTATCGACTTGGCTCACCTACACAAAGCGTGAGTATTGGGAGTTACATTAAAAATGTAAGAATGCATAAAACAGTAATTTTTGCATTAGTCAAGTTTTTTAATAATTATAATATGGCATCTTTAATAGAAAAAAGATTATTAAAGCAGTTAATTAGTGAAATTATTGCTATCCATGCAAATATTCATCTTTCTCGGAATGATGTTAAAAAAGCTAAAAATGATTTATTAGAATTTGAGGGTGAGCTGGCTTACTTAAATAAATTATTTTTTGAGAATAGTTTTGGGAAAAAATTGACTATTTTAAGGAAAACTAATTATATTAGTTTTAGTTTAATGAGTTTTCTAAATAGAAATTTTATTCAAAAAAATAAAGGGTAGTATATGATTTACGCAGGTATTTTAGCGGGTGGAACTGGATCTCGTATGGGATTAGATATTCCAAAACAATTTTTAGAATTAGGCTCAAAGCCAATTTTAATACATACAGTAGAGAAGTTTTTATTAATTCCTCAGTTTGACCGAATTATTATTGGTGTACACCCTGATTGGATTGGTTATACTGAAGATTTGATTGATAAACATCTTAGTAACTATGCAGAGAGAATCGTTCTGACTGAAGGGGGGGACGATAGGAATTCTACCATTGAAAATATCATTAAAAAGATTGATTCAATACAATCGGTTAATTCTGAAGATATCATTGTAACACATGATTCTGTTCGTCCGTTTGTTAGTGTACGCACAATTAAAGATAATATTGAATTATTATCAAAATATGATGCAGCAGATACAGTTGTAGAGGCAACAGATACGATTGTAGAAAGTAAAAATAATGAAATAATTACAGATATTCCAGAACGTCAATACTTATATCAAGGACAAACACCACAAACATTTAGAATGAAAGATTTCTTAGATTTGTATTATGCGCTATCAGCAGAACAAAAGGAAATATTAACAGATGCTTGTAAAATTTTCGTTATTAGTGGGAAAAAAGTTGCCTTAGTGAAAGGTGAATATTCAAATATTAAAATTACTACCATTACTGATTTGAAAATTGCAAAAAGTATGATTGAGGATATTTAGATGTTAAATCAAGTATTCCAGCTTGTTAGTCCAAGGAACTTTTTAGTTAAACATGAAGAGTTAAATATCGATGATGCAAAGGTATTGGTTAAACCAATTTATATGGCACTTTGTCACGCTGATCAGAGATATTACCAAGGAAAACGAGAACCACATATTTTAGCAAAAAAATTGCCAATGGCATTGATTCACGAGGCTTGTGGCGTTGTTGTTTCTGATCCAACTAATACTTTTAAAGTTGGGCAAAAGGTGGTGATGATACCAAATTCGCCACCAAGGGAAAGTGATGCAGAATTTTATGAGAACTATATGAAGGGTACTAAGTTTCTTTCAAGTGGTTTTGATGGATTTATGCAGGAAATAGTGGCTTTACCGCAAGATCGGTTAGTGAAATATGATGATATAGATGATCATATTGCTGTTATTTCTGAGTTTGTGAGTGTAACAATGCATGCAATAGATCGTTTTGAAAAAATTGCACATTCAATGAGAAAGTCAGTAGTGATACTTGGTGATGGTAGTTTATCTTATGTATTAGCAACATCCTTAACTTATTTATATCCTGAAATTAAGGTAACCGTTGTTGGGCGTAACCATGAAAAATTAAGAATGTTTAATTTTGTAGAACATACTTACCTTACTAATGAGGTTCCAGAAAATATAAGTTTCGATCATGCCTTTGAATGCTGTGGAGGGATGGGAAGTGAGCAAGCAGTAAATGATATTATTAAATATATCAATCCACAAGGGACGGTTGTATTGATGGGCGTAAGTGATATGAAAGTTGCTATTAATACAAGAGATATTCTTGAAAAAGGATTGATATTGGTCGGCTCATCTCGTTCAGGACGTGTGGATTTCCAGAATACAATTAAAATGTTAGAAAATAAACGTATTCAGAACCGACTAAAAAATATCCTCTATGAGGAGAGACCAGTTAAGAGTATAACAGATATTCATCGGGTATTTGAAGTGGACTTATCTACATCATTTAAAACTATTTTTAAGTGGGATATATAATGAAAATGAATAAACATGCTTATTTAATTATTGCACATAATAATTTTGAGCAATTAGTATTTTTATCTTCACTATTAGATTATAAATATCATGATATATTTATTTTAGTTGATGAAAAATCTGATTTTTCAGATGAGTGGATATTTAAAATAAAAAGTAAGGTTAAGTATTCTTCTATTTTCTTTACTAAGCGTCTTCCTATTTATTGGGGGGGAACATCTCAAATTTCGGCTGAATTAGTACTATTTAATACAGCGTACAATAAAGGTGAGTATAGTTATTACCATTTACTTTCTGGTGTTGATTTACCATTAGCAAGTAATAAGCATATCTATGATTTTTTTGAAGCAAACCCAAATAAAGTTTTTCTTTCATTAGTAAATGAACAAATAGCAATAAAAAATCAAGTTCAAAATAGGTTGAAATATTATCACCTTTTTTCAAATGTGAGTTCTCGTACTTTCAATAATAGAGTCTTAAAGAAAGCGCTATCACTTTATCGTAGAATGGAAAGAGAAGTACAGTCTTTGCTAGGTATAGATCTGATTAAAAAGCATGATTTAACAGTTGGATATGCATCAAATTGGGTAAGTTTAGATAATGCTACAGTAGTAATGTTGCTGAAAAATGAGGCATTTGTACGACAAGTTTTTAAATATTCTGTATTTAGTGATGAAATTTTTATTCCAACAATGCTATCAAAGCTAGGCTTAACAGATAAGATTTATTCTTGCGAGCGAATTAATGATAAACCTGAGGATTTTCAAGGAAATCTTCGCTATATCAACTGGTGGGATGGTTCTCCACATACGTGGCGAGATTCTGAACAGGATTTTGAGCAGTTACGCTATGCCAAAAAACGCGGTCACTTATTTTCAAGAAAATTTGATTTGGTTACATATCCCCGAATGGCTTTATTCATTAAAGAGTTAATTGAAGAGTCGTAAAAGATGTTCATTATTATATAAATATATTTTAATCAAGAGAGTTTATTCTAAAAATAAATAAAGGTTTCTTATGAATAAAGTGACATTAAGTAAGTTTTTACTTTTATGTGGTGATTTTATATCATTTTTCTGTTCGCTTTTTATTGCGCTATATCTACTTTTTTTCTTTGGCGAGGGGCAGACTTACTTTCCTATTGAAGATGTAGATAATTATGTGATGGTTCATTTATCTACAGCTTTGGTATGTGTAGGATGGTTTTGGGTTAGATTACGTCATTATACTTATCGAAAACCGTTTTGGTTTGAATTGAAAGAAATACTTAGAACATTAGTAATTTTCTTTGTAATAGAATTATCTATTATTGCATTATCAAAACTTTATGTTTCAAGAACATTTTGGATCTTAACTTGGTCCATTATTTTTTTTCTAACACCGATTATAAGAATATTTTTAAAGAAATCTTTAATTAAGTTTGGTGGGTATAAGAAAGATACAGTTATTATTGGGACAGGAGCAAATGCAAAAGAAGTATATAAAGCCTTAAGTGATGAAACTTATTTAGGGTTTAATCTAAGATATTTTGTTTCTTCGGATAGTATTAAAGAAGATGAGATAAATGGTGTTTCTATTATTAATGTACAAGGGCAAGATTTATTAAAATTGTTGGATATCGATAAAGAAAATATACAATTTATTTTAGCTTTGGATAATGAATCTACATTAGATTTTTGGTTGAGATACTTAGCCAAAAATAAATGTCGTTCGGTGTCTGTTATTCCAAATATGAGAGGTATCCCATTATATGGTACAGATATGTCATTTTTATTTAGCCATGAGATGTTATTGCTACGTATAAATAACAATCTTGCAAAGCGTTCTTCTCGTATTTTAAAAAGAATGATGGATCTTGTCGGCTCTATTTCAATTATTATTTTACTTTCACCTGTTCTACTCACACTTTACTTCTTGATTAAGAAAGATGGCGGGAATGCGATTTATGGTCATCGTCGAATTGGTCAGAATGGTAAGCCTTTTGATTGTTTAAAATTCCGTTCTATGGTTGTAAATTCTAAAGAGGTATTAGAAGAGTTACTAGCTACAAACCCTGAAGCAAGGGCAGAGTGGGAAAAAGATTTTAAGCTAAAAAATGATCCTCGAATTACTAAAGTTGGTGCATTTATTCGTAAAACAAGCCTGGATGAATTGCCTCAGCTCTTTAATGTATTAAAAGGAGAAATGAGTTTAGTCGGACCTAGACCAATTATCAAAGATGAGTTAGAACGTTATGATCAAGATGTGGATTATTATCTTATGGCTAAACCTGGCATGACAGGCTTATGGCAAGTAAGCGGACGTAATGATGTAGATTATGATACTCGTGTCTATTTTGATTCTTGGTATGTCAAAAATTGGTCGTTATGGAATGATATTGCTATTTTATTTAAAACGGTAAATGTTGTTTTAAACCGTAATGGAGCTTACTAGGAAAGGAATTTAATTACATTATGAAATCATTGAATATTAATTATATGACTAGGTTAGATCATTTAAGGTTTTTCGCAGCTTTACTTGTTGTATTTACCCATATCAAAGGAAAAATCACATTAGCTCCTGAGGATTTTGGATTTCCGGGGGCTTTTCTATCAGTTAGTCATTTTATAAAGAATTGGATTTTTAATGGTTCTACAGGAGTGAGCTTATTTCTTGTATTAACAGGATTTTTATTTTGTATTATTAGTGATAATGGTCATAAAAAGATTAAATATTCGGGATTTATATATAATCGTATTCTGAGAATTTTTCCGATGATGATTCTACTTACTTTTATAGTAATTACTGTAAGTAGGCAAACTTCAACACCAATGGATATATTTAGAATTCTTACATTACAACTTAATACAGGTCATAAATATACCGGTTGGGGGCACGAGTTTTATCCTAGTGGTCCAATTTGGACCATTGGTGTTGAGTTTCAGTTTTATTTGTTATTTCCGTTTTTAGCATTATTTTTATCAAAATATGGAGTTAAATATTTAGTTGGGTTAGTGGTTTTAATAGTGCTGATTAAATATAATTTATTTATTTTGAAAGGTAGTGGCGTTTATTATAACTTATATCATTCAATTATTGGCCGTTTAGACCAGTTTATTATTGGAATGATTTTTGCGGTTATTTATAAGAGTTGCTTTATAGAAAAATTTAAGAATAAGAATATCTTTTCATTATGTTTAATGATGGTTTCTTTACTGGTTCTAATGGCTTATTTCGGTAAAAAGAATACGTTATCTTTTACTATAGAAGCAATTTGCTGGGGAGGGGTGATTCTTTCTTATTTATCAATGAATTTGTTTAATTCTTCATTTATGGATAAATTATTGGCTAAGTTAGGAGAATTAAGTTTTTCTATTTATTTATTGCATCTACCTATTGTTGATATGTTAAATAGAATGTTTGGGCTTGCTTCTCCAACGACATTAATTGATTCTATTATGGCATTTTCATGGAAAGTCACGATTGTTGCAATGATTGCATGGTTAACGTTTACTCTTATTGAGAAGCCATTTATGTCACTACGAGTAAAGTATACTTCATAAAATATTGGGATAAAGAAAATGATCTTATGATGATTAATTATGTCTAAACAATATTTCATCACAGGCGGGGCCGGTTTTATCGGTTCCGCCGTTATTCGTTATATTATCCAAAATACGCAAGATAGTGTTGTGAATGTGGATAAGTTGACTTACGCCGGTAATCTTGCTTCATTGGAAAGTGTGAGTAAGAGTTCACGTTACCATTTTGAGCAAGTTGATATTTGTGATAGCGGTCGAATTTCGCAACTTTTTTGCAAATATCAGCCGGATGCAGTTATGCACCTTGCGGCGGAAAGTCACGTTGATCGCTCGATTGACGGGCCGTCGGCTTTTATAAAAACTAATGTTATTGGTACTTACACTTTACTTGAGGCGGCTCGTAGTTATTGGAACGGTTTAAGTGCAGCTAAAAAGGTCGCTTTTCGTTTTCATCATATTTCAACAGATGAGGTTTATGGTGATTTACATGGTGTGAAAGAGCTATTTACCGAGCAAACTCCTTATGCACCAAGTAGTCCGTATTCAGCTTCGAAGGCAGCAAGCGATCACTTAGTTCGAGCTTGGTTTCGTACTTATGGCTTACCGACACTCGTCACGAATTGTTCGAATAATTATGGTCCTTATCATTTTCCGGAAAAGCTAATTCCACTGATGATTCTAAATGCGTTAGAAGGTAAACCGTTGCCGGTTTATGGCGATGGTTTACAAATTCGAGATTGGTTATTTGTGGAAGATCATGCGCGTGCGCTTTATAAAGTAGTGTGCGAAGGTAAAGTGGGCGAAACCTATAATATTGGCGGTCATAACGAAAAGACAAATATTGAAGTTGTGCGTACGATTTGTCAGTTATTAGAAGAATTTGTCCCCACTAAACCAAACACCATAGAAAAATATGAAGATTTAATTACTTATGTCGCCGATAGACCGGGGCATGATGTTCGCTATGCGATTGATGCGAGTAAAATTGCCAATGAATTAGGCTGGCAGCCGCAAGAAACATTTGAATCGGGGTTACGTAAAACGGTGCAATGGTATTTAACGCATCGAGATTGGTGGCAAGCGATTTTAGATGGTACATATAACCGTGAGCGTTTAGGGCTGAGGGAGGAATCATGAAAGGGATCGTTTTAGCCGGCGGATCCGGTACGCGTTTGTATCCGATTACACGAGGCGTCTCTAAGCAATTACTGCCGGTATATAATAAGCCGATGATCTATTATCCGTTATCGGTGTTAATGTTAGCCGGGATCCAAGAAATTTTGGTGATTACCACACCAGAAGATAATGAGAGTTTTAAACGCTTATTAGGAGATGGATCTGATTTCGGTATTCAACTTTCTTATGCTATCCAGCCAAGCCCGGACGGTTTAGCGCAGGCATTTTTAATCGGTGAAGACTTTATCGGTACGGACAACGTTTGTTTGATCTTGGGAGATAATATTTTCTATGGCCAGGGCTTTACGCCGACATTACGTAAAATTGCTGGGCGTGAACATGGTGCGACAATTTTCGGTTATCAAGTTAAAGATCCTGAACGATTCGGGGTGGTAGAATTTGATCAAGCCTACAGTGTACTCTCGATTGAGGAAAAACCGTTTCAACCAAAATCAGATTGGGCGGTCACCGGTTTATATTTTTATGATAATCGAGTAATCGATTTCGCCAAAAAAGTCACGCCGTCAGAGCGTGGTGAACTTGAAATAACCTCGATTAATCAAATGTATTTACAGGACGGATCTTTAAATATCCAGCTACTTGGACGAGGTTTTGCTTGGTTGGATACCGGTACGCACGATAGTTTGCATGAGGCGGCTTCGTTTGTGAAAACGATTGAGCATGTGCAAAACCTACAAGTTGCCTGTTTG
Source organism: Actinobacillus equuli (assembly GCF_900636745.1). Lineage (NCBI taxonomy): Bacteria > Pseudomonadati > Pseudomonadota > Gammaproteobacteria > Pasteurellales > Pasteurellaceae > Actinobacillus > Actinobacillus equuli. The sequence continues at coordinate 1,480,639 of NZ_LR134310.1, forward strand.
GAAGAGATTGCTTGGCGTAATAATTGGTTGAGCTCCGAGCAAGTTGAAGCGTTAGCCAAACCGATGGCGAAAAATAGCTATGGGCAATATTTATTGCGATTAGTTCAGACAGGCAGGTGATTTTAGGATCATTTAGAGATCCTAAAAGCCTTATGATCGAGTTAATGAACAAAAATAGTTGAAAAAATAGTAAGTTTTGAACCATTTTCTAGGTGAAATTACCCTTTACTTTAAAGGCTGGCTGCGGTAAAATACGCTACCTTTTTTAGTTCTATGTCGCCAAAAATTGATGTGCGACTTTATTTAAACATATATTTCCTGAGGTGATGGCATATGCCAGTAATTAAAGTTCGTGAAAATGAATCATTTGACGTTGCATTACGTCGTTTCAAACGCTCTTGCGAAAAAGCAGGTTTATTAGCAGAAGTTCGCGCTCGTGAATTCTACGAAAAACCAACAACAATTCGTAAACGTGAAAAAGCATCTTTAGCTAAACGTCATGCTAAACGTAATGCACGTGAAAATGCACGTAACACTCGTTTATACTAATTAGCAGTTTGCTATTTAGCTTAAATTAACTAAAACCGTGAAACCTTTTGGAATCACGGTTTTAGTGTTTTTAGTGAACCCACCTATGTAACCTATTAGTAAATAAGCGGTCAAATTTTCATAATTTTTTGCAAAATTTAACGCAAATTTGACCGCTTGCCATTATGACAAGGAGAATCAATGAAAGGCACAATTCCTCGTTCGTTTATTGATGATCTTGTTGCACGTACCGACATCGTTGAGCTGATCAATAGCCGAGTCAAACTCAAGAAAGCAGGGCGAGATTATCAAGCCTGTTGTCCGTTTCATCACGAAAAAAGTCCTTCGTTTACCGTAAGTCAATCTAAACAGTTTTATCACTGCTTTGGTTGTGGTGTGCATGGTAATGCGATTAGCTTTTTGATGGATTACGATAAACTGGAATTTCCGGAGGCGGTTGAAGAACTTGCTGCGATGCAGGGCTTGGAAGTACCACGTGAAAATGTGATCGCTCGTGACGGCAAGCCTCAGGCGAGTTATAAAACTAAACGTAATTTATATGAGCTGTTAGAAGCGATTAGTCAGTTTTATCAACAAAACTTAACTCAAGATATTCCTAGCCAAAGCTACTTACAAAGCCGTGGATTGTCACCAGAAATCATTGCTCGTTTTGAGATTGGCTTTGCGCATAATTCAATGGATTCCGTATTACGCAAATTCGGCACGAATCGTGATGAAGTACAAAAATTGTTTGATACGGGCATGATTACGCAAAATGATAGCGGTCGAATTTATGATAAATTTCGCAATCGAGTGATGTTCCCGATTCGTGATAAACGCGGACGTGTGATAGCCTTTGGTGGGCGAGTGATGGGAGATGAGCGACCTAAATATCTGAATTCGCCGGAATCGGCAACTTACCATAAAGGTAATGAACTATACGGCTTATTCCAAGCTTTACAACAGAATGAAAACCCTACCTCACTGGTTGTGGTCGAAGGGTATATGGATGTGGTCGCATTGGCGCAATTCGGGGTAGATAACGTGGTGGCCTCACTTGGTACGGCAACTACCGGCGAACAAATACAGCAAATGTTCCGTGTTACAGAACAAGTGATCTGTTGTTACGACGGTGATAGAGCCGGAAGAGAAGCAGCATGGCGAGCGTTTGAAAATGCGCTGCCGTATTTGCATGACGGGCGTCAGCTGAAATTTATTTTCTTGCCGGATGGCGAAGATCCGGACAGTTTTGTACGAGTGCATGGTAAGCAAGGCTTTGAGGCATATTTGCAAAATGCAATGTCGCTTAGTGATTTTTTGTTTGATTCGTTGATTGCGCAGGTTGATCTCTCTAGCAAAGAAGGTAAATCGAAATTGGCAGCGCTGGCAGTGCCACTGATTAACCGTATTCCGGGGGAAATGTTGCGTGTTTATTTACGTAATATTCTCGGGCAAAAATTAGGCATTTTAGATCCGGCACAATTAGAGGCAATGTTGCCAAGTCGAGCACAATCCGTACAGAAACCGGCGGCACAAACATTGCAAATTAAGCGAACACCAATGCGTCTACTCGTTGCTTTATTATTGCAAAACCCTGAATTGGTTAAATTTGTACCGGATATTTCTGCTCTCAAAACGTTGGATGAGCCGGGATTTGAGTTATTACTGGAACTGGTTGATGTTTGCCAACAAAAAGTCGGAGTCTCAATGGGCGCATTACTTGAACATTGGCGAGATAAACCGAATTATCGCACTCTTGAGCTGTTAGCGAATTGGGATCATCTGGTAACACCGGAAAATATTGAAAGTACCTTTATTGAAACGCTTGATTTTCTTTATGCGAAATTAGTGGAAAAACGGATCGAAGTATTGATTGCTAAAGATCGTACAGTAGGTTTAAATGCAGAAGAAAAGCAAGAGTTGGTGATGTTAATTGCACAGTAATTAAGCGGTCATTTTTAAGAAATTTTTTGCAAAACTATCAAGAAAATCGCAATTAATGGTATAATCCAACACTATTTTTGCTCGCACACAAAACGGATACAATTATGGAACAACAATTAGAACAGCAATCTCAATTAGAACTTCTGATTGCCCAAGGGCGTGAACAAGGTTATTTAACCATTTCAGAAGTGCACGACCACTTACCAGAAGAGTTGGTTGATGCGGAGCAGATCGAAGATATTATTCAAATGATCAACGATATGGGGATCAAGGTATTAGAAACCGCCCCGGATACTGACGAGTTAATGCTCGCAGAGAATATCGCTGATGAAGATGTCGTGGAAGAAGCGACTAAAGTACTTTCAACCGTAGAATCGGAATTAGGCAGAACGACTGATCCGGTACGTATGTATATGCGTGAAATGGGTACGGTGGAATTACTTACTCGAGAAGGCGAAATTGATATCGCAAAACGTATCGAAGAAGGTATCAATGAAGTGCAATGTGCGGTTGCAGAATATCCGGAAGCGTTAACTGAATTAATTGGCTTTTATGCGCAAGTTGAAGAAGGCACAATGCGTTTGTCCGACTTAGTGACGGCGTTTGTTGATCCGAATGCGCAAGAAGAAGCAACGGTAGAAGATCTAGAAGCTGTGCTTGATGATGAAGATGCGGAAGCAGTTGCCGATGTGGATGATGAGAGTGAAGACGAAGAAAGCGATAGCAGCGCAGATACGGGTGATGATAACTCGATTGATCCTGAGTTAGCTCGTGAAAAATTCTATGCGCTACGTGAACAGCATGAAAAAGCGCTACAAGCGATTCAAAAGCACGGTCGTGGCCATAAAAAATCCAGAGAACATATTCAAGCACTTTCAGATATTTTCCGTGAGTTCCGTTTAGTGCCGAAGCAATTTGATCTACTTGTTGAGTCAATGCAAAAAATGATGAAGCAAGTGCGTGCGGAAGAACGTCAGATTCAACGTTATGCGGTTGAATATGCGCAAATGAAGAAGGCGGATTTCTTGAAATTATTCCAAGGTAACGAAACTTCGGAAGAATGGATTGAAAAAGCGATTAATGCGAAAAAAGGCGCAGCGCCGAAACTGGCTAACTATGTTGATCAAATTCGTGTCAATATCGCCAACTTACAGCGTATGGAGCAAAACACCGGTTTGACTGTGGCGCAAATTCGTGAAATCGGCGGTCGTATCGCAAATGGTGAGTTAAAAGCTCGCCGTGCGAAAAAAGAGATGGTGGAAGCTAACTTACGTTTAGTAATCTCTATTGCGAAGAAATATACCAACCGTGGTTTACAATTCTTAGATTTAATTCAGGAAGGTAACATCGGTTTGATGAAAGCGGTAGATAAGTTTGAATACCGTCGTGGTTACAAATTCTCGACTTATGCAACATGGTGGATTCGTCAGGCGATCACTCGTTCAATCGCAGACCAAGCGCGTACAATCCGTATTCCGGTGCATATGATCGAAACGATTAATAAACTTAACCGTATTTCTCGTCAATGTTTACAAGAAATGGGACGTGAGGCGACTCCGGAAGAGTTAGCGGAACGTATGGGAATGCCGGAAGATAAGATTCGTAAAGTATTGAAGATTGCGAAAGAGCCAATCTCAATGGAAACCCCGATTGGTGATGATGACGATTCACATTTAGGTGATTTTATTCAAGATGAAAGTCTTGAATTACCGTTAGATTCTGCAACGGCGGAAAGCTTACGTATCGCAACCAATGAAGTGTTAGAAGGCTTAACACCACGTGAAGCGAAAGTATTACGTATGCGTTTTGGTATCGATATGAATACTGACCACACTCTTGAGGAAGTTGGTAAACAATTTGATGTAACACGTGAACGTATTCGTCAGATTGAAGCGAAAGCGTTACGCAAACTTCGTCATCCAAGCCGTTCAGAAACTTTACGTAGTTTCTTAGACGACTAATAAATTAACTAGAAAATGCCCAACTATAAGAAGTTTGGGCATTTTTCTTTTATCGGTTTTAATTGCTGCCCGCCTAGGCTACAAGGCACAGGCTTACTTTTTATAGCATTTCATTATAAAATAACGGTTTTTTATCAGATTAAGGATTTACTTTTATGACATATCCAGCTTGCCCACAATGTAAAGGCGAAAATACTTACCATGACTCAATTCAATTCGTTTGCCCTGATTGTGCACATGAATGGACGGGTGAGGAAGTTGAAGAGCATGATGAAGATCAGTTAATCGTTAAAGATAGTAACGGTAATTTATTAGCTGATGGTGATGATGTTCTTTTAATCAAAGATTTAAAATTAAAAGGTTCGTCAGAAGTACTGAAGAAAGGAACTAAATTCAAAAATATCCGCTTAGTAAACGGTGACCACAATGTTGATTGTGGCAAAATTATGTTGAAATCGGAATTCTTGAAAAAAGCTTAATTGCTTATTAAATTTTGCTTATTTTAAACGCTCACTTTGGTGGGCGTTTTTTTATTTTATAGTTTATACATATTATTGATATAGATTTTATAGATTAAAACTATTGATTAAACTCAAATAATATTCTGTCTTTTTTAGGGATAATAAGATTTCATATTTCTGATGGGGGACTAATATGAAAAAATATTTACTTTCAGCCTTAGCCGTAGCTGGCATTGGCTATTTTTCACTTGTGGGATATGCGTATTGGTTCGATAAAGAACAAGCGCCTAAATTACTTGCTGCAGCCGAATTACCTGAATCACATCAAGCCGTTGCGGGTGTGATGTTTGAAAATGGCTGTCAATACTGTCATACACCAAATGCAGAATTACCTGCTTATTCAAAATTACCTATCGCAAGCCAAATGATGGCAGCAGATATTGAAAAAGGGACTCGCTTTTTCCGTTTTGACCGTTTAATTGAAGGAATGAAAGATCCAAGCAAACTTTCAGAAGCTGATTTGGCTAAGTTGGAGCAAGTTATTCGCAATGATGAAATGCCGATTGCGAAATATATTCATGTTCACTGGGGCGCTCGTCCGGATGCGGAACAGAAGAAAGTGATTTTGGATTGGATTACCGCACAGCGCCAAGCACACTTTTTACCAAAAGCGGAAGGGGCAGATGCAACACGTTTAGTCCAACCGATTCCTGAGCAACTTGCCACTGATCCGCATAAAGTGGCGTTAGGTGAAGGACTTTATTTTGACGGACGTTTATCTGATGACGGCTCAATCCAGTGTCATACTTGTCACCAATTAACGCAGGGTGGGGTGGATAACTTACCGGTATCGGAAGGAATTCATGGCTTAAAAGGCGGTATTAATGCACCAACTGTATTTAATGCGGCGTTTAATAAATGGCAATTCTGGGACGGCCGTGCGAAAACATTAGCAGATCAAGCGGGTGGTCCTCCAACCAATCCGGTTGAGATGGGGTCAAAAACTTGGGATGAGATTTTGGCTAAGTTGAGCAAAGATGAAGACTTTATGCAACGTTTCCTTGCGGTTTATCCACATCTTGATCAAGCAAATGTGACCGATGCGATTGGTGAATTCGAGAAAACGCTTATCACACCAAATAGTGCATTCGACCGTTTCTTAAAAGGTGAACAAAATGCGTTAACTGACGTACAAAAACGTGGTTATGAGCATTTCAAAAATGCGAAATGTGATACCTGTCATACCGGTACGGCAATGGGCGGACAATCATTTGAATATATGGGCTTATACGGCGATTACTTCAAAGATCGCGGTACGGAATTAACGGAAGCGGATCACGGTCGTTATGCGGTAACTAAGGATCCAAGTGATATGCACCGTTTCAAAGTGCCGACTTTACGTAACGTGGCGTTAACTGCACCATATATGCACGATGCAAGTGCGAAAGACTTAAAAGAAGCGGTTCGCATTATGGGTATTTACCAAAGCAATAAACAGTTCTCTGATACGGAGCTTAATGAGTTAGTTGCTTTCTTAGAATCACTAACCGGTGAATATAAAGGCAAATTGCTAACTAATGAAAAAGTGAAATAATTTCACATAAACAAGCGGTGGGATTTCTGCAAAACTTTGCAAACATCCCACCGTTTTTTTATTTATTCAGCAATGCTTCGATTTCCTTCGGAAGCAATTTGGGTTCCGGTACGAACAATTGTTTGTGCCGCTGTAGCTCGCCTTTTTCCAACACAATACTACTTTTAGGCACTTTGAATAACTTGCTCAAATATTTCAGCAAATGCGCGTTAGCCGCACCGTCGACCGGTGGTGCGGTAATCGCAATTTTGAGTTCGTTATCGTGTAAACCGACAATTTGATCGCGACTTGCCTTTGGTTGTAAAAAAATCCGCAGGCGGATGCCACGCGGATTTTCAATACGTTCTACCGCTTTCATATTAAGCGATCGCCCAAAGTACGCCAAATACGCGATAGAAAAGGTTATTGAGCAGAATTAAGCCGAACCCGAGTACCATCACCGAAAAATCTAACATACCGGTACGCGGTAATAATTTACGGATAAAGCCTAATACCGGCTCGGTAATTTGTGCCACCATATAATCTAACGGGTGATCGCCACGTGTGACCCAACTCATTAAGGCACGAATTAAAGTGGTGAAAAACAGAATTTGACCGAAGGTTTTAACCACGCCGAGTAAGCCAGCTAATACTGCCATTGCAACGGGTACGCCTAACACAAATTTCTCGAATGCAAGCAATAGCAACGCAATCAGTAATGCGGCAAAATTGATGTGTTTTACGGTCGGGATCACTTTACTTACCGGATTCACTAAGGGTGAAGTAAGGCGTAAAAGGGATTGGGATAACGGCATATAGGGATCAACACGGCAAAATTGAAGCCAAGTACGCAAAATTAATACAAAGCTAAAAAAGCCAATAATGATTGAAAGAACCGGGGCTAGAAATTCCATCTATCTTCCTCTTATAAAAAATATCTCTATAAACTATTCGGGCGGGAATACACCCGCCCTCATGATAGAAAGCGGTCGGAATTTGCAATTTTTTTGCAAAATTTAACCGCTTGTTGCTAAAACATTAGCCTTGAACCGGATAATCCCACCAGATGTCGAATAAATCGCTTACTTCAACTTGAGTTAAACCATTGTTTTCTAACCAAGTTTTTACTAATTGTTGGTGAGATTCATCACATTTGCCTAATTTTTCTAAGCAAACTAAACCTTCCCAATGTAAATAACCGCTACCTTCATAAGCTAAACCGTTTGGTTTGATTACTTCTGAGATAAAACGATCTACGGTTAAATCAATTTGATCAATACCTGTGTTTTCCGCAAATTGGAATTTTACTAAGAAGCCTAATTCTTGGAATTCTGCTAAGTGCATTTTTTTACGCTGACGCGCGTTACGCTGAATAGCCATTTGTATCTCCCCTTATTTAATGAGAATGGATAGTTAAAATCAATCGTTAAACCGATTGTGCTTGTTTAACGAAATATAAGTCCCACACACCGTGTCCAAGACGATGGCCGCGTTCTTCAAACTTGGTTAAAGGACGGAAATCCGGGCGTGGAATAAAGTCATTGGTTGCCGAAGTATTGCGTAATTCTTTCTCGAATTGACGTAATACTTCCAACATATGTTCTGCGTAGTTTTCCCAGTCGGTTGCGAAATGGATAAAACCATTATCACCTAATTTAGTTAGCACTCGAGTGATAAATTCCGGCTGTACGATACGGCGTTTATGGTGTTTCGCTTTTTGCCACGGATCTGGGAAATAGAGTTGTAAACCGCCTAATGCTCCGTCAGCAATCGCATCACGTAAAATTTCTGTTGCGTCATGGCAAATCACACGCAAGTTTTTTACACCTTTTTCTAATGCATAAGCGATACAAGCGCCAACACCCGGTGTATGCACTTCAATACCGATGTAGTTACGATCCGGATTTTGTTCCGCCATTTCAACCAATGAACGTCCCATACCGAAGCCGATTTCTAACACAACCGGATTGTTGTTACCGAAAATCTGTTCAAAATTGAAAGGCGTGTTTTGATAATCCAAACCGAGATTCGCCCAGTTGTTATTCATCATGTCACGTTGGTAATCGCTCAAACGCCCGGTACGTAATACGAAACTACGCACTTTACGGAGATAGCGACCGTCTTCAGTGAATTCGGCTTGTTCTACGGTTTTACGTTTTTTATCTGCAAAAGTTTGTTTTTCTGACATTTGTAAAAATTCTATCTTTTTTGACCGCTTGTTAGAGACGATTTTGGTTAAAAACGAACAAGGGCAGAACCCCAAGTCCAACCGCCACCAAATGCTTCAAGTAATAATAATTGACCGCGTTGAATACGTCCGTCACGAACCGCTTCATCTAACGCAATAGGAACGGTTGCCGCACTATTGTTACCATATTTCTCAACAGTTAATACCACTTGCGACATATCCATTTCGAGTTTTTTAGCGGTTGCGGCAATAATACGAATATTCGCTTGATGCGGCACTAACCAGTCTAAATCCGATTTTTGTAAGTTATTGACTTCGAGTGTTTCTTCTACCACGCTTGAAAGTTGACCGACCGCTAATTTAAAGGTTGCGTTCCCTTGCATTTGAATAAAGCCGGATTTCTCATTACCACGCTGTTGTGCCGGTAATGTCAGCATATACTCAGTATCAGAAGAAGAATGTAAGTGAGTGGAAATGACGCCCGGCTCTTCACTTGCTTCAAGGATGACTGCTCCCGCACCATCACTGAATAGCACCACGGTACTACGATCAGTTTCATCTAATACGCGAGAATTTAAATCAGAGCCGATTACCAGCGCTTTTTTTACTTTTCCGGTACGTACAAATTGATCAGCAACACTTAATGCATAAACAAAACCCGTACAAGCGGCAGCAACATCAAATGCAATCGCATCTTGGATATCTAACATACCTTGAATTTGGCAGGCTGCACTTGGATAAGCGTGTGAATTAGTTGTGGTACCAACTACAATGAGATCAATTTCATTGTGATCAATTTTCGCCATTTCTAGTGCTTTTTTAGCTGCTTGCGCACCCATCGTTGCAACAGTTTCATCTGCAGCAGCAATACGGCGTTCTTTCATACCAGAACGGGTGAAGATCCATTCATCGGTAGTATCAACCATCTTTTCTAAATCAGCATTAGTACGAATTTGAGCAGGTAAATAGCTACCTGTTGCTAAAATTTTGCTGTACATATTTTGTTCTCTATAAATTTTGATGTAATTTGTTTAAACCTTGCGAAATTTTATCAGGAATTTGCTTTTGGATCTGCCCAATTGCATGATCAATTGCATAAAAATATGCATTAGCGCTTGCTCCTCCATGGCTTTTTACAACCACAGAAGATAATCCTAGTAAGGTTGCCCCATTGTGGCGATCCGGATTGATTTGTTGCAATTTCCGATAAGAACGATAAAAAATAACTCGTAATAAATAACGTTTAGCACTTTGGCAAATAAAAGAACCTTCAGAGGAGCGCTTGAGTAGTGAAAGAATATTTTTTGCCGCACCTTCCACCGCTTTTAGGGCTATATTTCCGGTAAAACCGTCACACACAATGACATCCGCCATATGATTCATCAGCTTATCGCTTTCTAGAAAACCGATATAATTTAAATCATTTCGTTGCTGTAAACGTTTATCCGTGTCACGAATGGTCTGAGTACCTTTACTATTTTCTACACCGATATTCAATAGTGCCAAACGTGGATAGACTAAGTCTAACATCGCTTCGGCAAAAATATTTCCCATTTCGGCAAACTGGATAAGTAAATCACCATCCGCTTCAACGTTAGCACCTAAATCAAGCATCACGCTAGATTTTCCGTCCATACTCGGAATGAGCGTTGCAAGAGCCGGACGTTCAATATTCGGTAGCGGTTCTATTAATATTTTAGCTAAGCCCATTAATGCAGCAGTATTTCCACCGCTAATGCACCCTTGTGCTTCACCATTGGCGACCGCTTCTAATGCCAAACGCATAGAACTTCCTTTACTTTTTCGCAATGCTTGCATAAAAGGAAGATTTGCATCAATAGTATGCGGCGTATGGACAAATTGAATACGTTTTAGCTGATCGTTAGGGAGAACATTCAGAAAAGGACTTGCTTGGCGTTGATCGCCAAATAGTATAAAAGATAGCATCGGATTTTTTGCCAATGCTAGAGATAATGCAGGGATAGTAACACGGGGACCAAAGTCCCCGCCCATCACATCTAACGCAAGGGTTAGACGATTCAACTGATACCTCGAAACTAACCGAGATTATTTGTTGATTACTTTACGACCACGGTAGTAACCGTCAGCAGTTACGTGGTGACGTAAGTGAGTTTCACCAGTTGTTTTATCTACTGAAACTGCTGCTGTTGTTAATGCATCGTGTGAACGACGCATATCACGACGTGAACGAGATTTCTTATTTTGTTGAACAGCCATTGGCTATACTCCTAGATCTAGTTTTTCTTTAAATTAGCTAATACAGCGAACGGGTTAGGTTTCTTCGCCAATTCTTCAGGCAATTCGCCAAACACCTGTTCACTCACGGACACTTCACAGTGTTCTTCACTATGCATCGGGACTAGAGGTAATTCGATGATAAACTCATCTTCAATCATATCTAGTAAATTTACTTCACCAAACTCGTTTACTTCGATAGGTTCATAAATTTCGGGCAAATTGTCCGCCTGATCCATATTAGACACTGGACTGAAACAAAATGAACAGTCGAGTGTTTGTGTAAACGGGTTACCGCATCGTTGGCAATCAAATTCCACCTCAACTTTAGCCATACCTTTAATGACGGTTAAGCGTTGTGGATCGATATATAACGAGAGAGTAACTTGTGCATCGCTTAGCACATTGCTCACAGATTCACCCAAACGACTAAGGAGACTACTTGAAATGTAGCCTTCGTAATCCATTCGACGCTGTGCGTCTTTATATGGGTCAATGGTGAGGGGTAGTTTTACCTTTTGCATAGGGTGTGCATATTACAGATAGAAAGCAAAATAGTCAAAGAGAAAATCGGATTTTTCTAAAATATGTCCGGATTGATAATGAATCTCTCACTCGGGTTTGACATAAGGTAAATTATGCTAATTTTTTCTAGGTAATTTGACCACTAACCATAGCAAAAAAGACATAAAACTGGTACTTTTATCATCTAGCTGAAAATTATTCTTATTTTACGTTAAACACGGGACAATAATGTTATCTGCTATTCTGGCGATCCTTGCTTATTTAGGCGCTTTATTATGGGTGGCTCCGACCGTAGCCAATTTAGAAAACCAAGCCAATAACCAAAAGCCGAATATTAAAGCGGTCTTTGGCATCGGTTTGCTTGCTGTGTTATTTCATGCGATTAGCTTGTCTCAAGCGTTTATTTCAACTGAGAACGGACAAAACTTTTCGCTTTCTAATGTCAATTCGTTGATGAGCTTCTTGCTCAGTGCATTTGCGACACTGGCGTTACCTCGTTGGAGAACGATTTGGTTTCCGCTTATGGTCGTTTATACCTTTGGTATTTGCAGCGTGGCGGTGTCAAGTTTTGCGACAGGGAATTTTATTAAAAACTTAGCGGATAATCCGGGTTTAGTATTCCACTTAGGTATTGCGCTATTTTCGTATGCTTTATTCTTTTTAGCGTTGCTTTATGCATTACAGCTAAAATGGTTAGATAAAAAACTGAAAAGCAAAAAACCGGTATTTTGCAGTATGTTGCCACCGTTAATGACCGTTGAACGTCATTTCTTCACTTTGACGTTAGCGGCACAGGCGATGCTGACGGTAACATTAATTTCCGGCATGATTTATCTGCATAATTTCTTTGCGCCAGAGCAAATTCATAAAGCGATTTTTTCTTTTATCGCTTGGATCGTTTATACGATTTTATTACTCGGACAATGGAAATTCCGTTGGCGTGGAAATCGGGTGCTAATTTATTCGATTTTAGGTACAATATTATTGACTATCGGTTATTTCGGTAGTCATGTGATTTCTTAATCACGAGCGGAAGCGGTCGGATTTTCGGCATTTTTTGCAAATTATTTTTCAAATTTGACCGCTTAATTATTCATTTATATAGGACTTTTATTTTGGACAGTATTCCCCTGAGTACTCTTTTTATTTCACTCGCAATTCTTTTATTCCTTTCTGCATTTTTCTCAAGTTCTGAAACAGGGCTAATGTCGCTCAACCGCTATAAAATGCGTCACCTTGCCGAAAGCGGTCACAAGGGGGCGAAACTTGCGGAAAAACTTCTCAACAAGACGGATGTATTACTCAGTCTTATCCTTATTTGTAATAACTTAGTCAATATTGCCGCTTCTGCGATTGCTACGGTGATTGGTATGCGTTTAGCCGGTGATGCCGGTGTGGCGATTGCAACCGGTGCATTGACCTTTGTAATGCTGGTTTTCTCAGAAATTTTACCGAAAACCATTGCGGCGATTTACCCGGAAAAAATCGGATTTTTTGCTAGTTATATCTTAACACCGTTAAAAAAATTATTAATGCCGTTAGTATTTTTAATGAATTTAATCATTAGTGCTTTAATGAAATTATTACGCGTTAAAAAAGATGAAAATAAAGGATTGAGTGCGGAAGAATTACGCGGTGTGGTTTTAGAAGCCGGAAAATTTATTCCGACCGAGCACCAAGAGATGTTAATTTCCATTTTAGATATGGAAAAAGTGACGGTCGAAGACATTATGGTGCCCCGCAACGACATTGGCGGTATTGATATTGATGACGATTGGAAATCAATTATGCGTCAATTAAACCATGCGGCACACGCCCGAGTGGTGCTTTATAAAGGCAATATGGATAAAAATGTACTCGGTATGTTGCGTGTAAGGGAAGCTTTCCGCTTACTGTTGGAAAAAGACGAACCAAGTAAAGAAACACTGATTCGAGCAGTGGATGAGGTTTACTTTATTCCGGAAGGTACGCCTTTGACGACTCAGCTAATGAATTTTAAAACCAATAAAGAACGTATTGGTTTAGTGGTAGATGAATATGGTGATATTAAAGGTTTAGTCACTTTAGAAGATATTTTGGAAGAGATTGTCGGTGAATTTACCACCTCAACTGCTCCAAGTTTGGCAGAAGAAGTGAAGCAACAATCGGATGGTTCGGTCATTATTGAAGGCTCGGCAAATTTACGCGATCTGAATAAGCTGTTCGGTTGGAATTTGCCAGTTGATGAAGTGCGAACTTTCAATGGCTTAATTTTGGAACATCTTGAAAAGATTCCGGATGAAGACACTCAATTTGAACTGAATAATTTAAAAGTGACGGTGTTGGAAGTGGCAGACAATATGGTAAAACAAGCGAAAGTTGAGCCAATATCCACATCAGAAGAAAACTAAACCAGTAAGCGGTCGATTTGGTAAAATTTTTTGCGAAATCGACCGCTTGTTTATTTTGTATAGCTGTCCTATTTTAGTTTGTTTTTTAAGCTAATAAAATTCAAACAGTTGTGCTACAAATTTAACAATGAATTTATATAAATATCTGAATCTATATTGATGTTAGATGAATATGCTAAATTTATAATATCATTCTAGTTTAAATCACTGATAAACTCTAAAAAATCACGTCTAAATTTTATTTTATTCTCTTTACATCTTAACAATTCTTCGGCATATTTCTCGTCCTTGCGATCTCTATTCGCAACCGATTTTCTTTGATTCTAAATAAAACTAATGTATTTAAAATTTAACATTTGAGGTGTCTCTCGTGTCTTCTAGCAACGCAACTTCAGCAAAACGAGCCACGTTTTCCGGCCGTAATGCTTTTATTATCGCAGCCATCGGCTCTGCCGTTGGTTTAGGAAACATTTGGCGTTTCCCTTATACCACTTATGAAAATGGCGGTGGTGCATTTATTATTCCTTATATCGTAGCGCTTTTAACCGCAGGTATTCCGTTATTGTTTTTAGATTTTGCAATCGGTCATCGCCACCGTGGTGCGGCGCCATTGTCATTCCGCCGTTTAAACCGTCATTTTGAAGTATTTGGTTGGTGGCAAGTATTAGTAAATGTGATTATCGGTATTTATTATGCTGTGGTGCTTGGTTGGGCGGCCGTTTATACCTATTTTTCTCTGACTAAAGCGTGGGGAGATAAACCGGTTGATTTTTTTGTCGGCGAATTCTTAAAAATGGGTGATATCGCAAATGGTATCAGCTTTGAATTTGTGGGTATGGTAGTTGGCCCGCTTATTGCCGTATGGATTATTGCTTTAATCGTATTGGCATTAGGGGTAGAGAAAGGTATCGCAAAATCATCAAGCATTTTGATGCCGGTATTGGTTATCATGTTTATTGTGTTGGTAATCTCATCGTTATTTTTACCGGGTGCAGCGAAAGGTTTAAATGCGTTATTTACACCGGATTGGACGAAATTAGCCGATCCGAGCGTATGGATTGCAGCGTATGGCCAAATCTTTTTCTCGCTTTCAATTTGCTTCGGTATCATGATTACCTATTCTTCATATCTGAAGAAAGATGCGGATCTTACCGGTACGGGTATGGTGGTAGGCTTTGCCAACTCAAGTTTTGAAGTATTAGCCGGTATCGGGGTATTCGCAGCATTAGGTTTTATGGCAACCGCTGCCGGTCAGGAAGTGAGTGAAGTGGCGAAAGGCGGTATCGGTCTAGCGTTCTTTGCTTTCCCGACGATTATCAATGAAGCACCAATGGGGACATTACTTGGCGTGTTGTTCTTCGGTTCATTAACCTTTGCGGCGTTAACTTCTTTCATTTCAGTAATTGAAGTAATTATTGCCGCAGTTCAAGACAAATTAAAACTTGGTCGTGTGGCTTCAACATTTATTGTTGGTTTACCAATGATGGTGGTATCTGTGGTGTTATTCGGTACCACAACTGGCTTACCGATGTTGGATGTGATGGATAAATTTGTTAATAACTTCGGTATTGTTGCGGTAGCCTTTGCTTCGTTAGTGGCGATTGTGGCAAAAGGTAAGCTCAGTACGCTTGGTCACCATATCAATAAAACTTCATCAATTAAGGTTGGCACGTTCTGGCGTTTATCTGTAGTAGTTACCACTGGGGTATTAGCCTTTATGTTATTCAGTGAAGCGATCAAAGTGTTTAACGAAGGATACGAAGGTTATCCGAGTTGGTTTGTGAATAGCTTCGGTTGGGGCATGGCAGTTGCGTTGGTTATCGTAGCGTTTATTCTGTCTCGCTTAAAATGGCATAACGAAACGGAATTTAATCCGGAAAACGAATAGGAGAAGAGTATGAGTACTCCAGCAATTATTATGATGAGCATTGCGCTCGTGATTATTTGGGGCGGATTAGCTTTTGCGGTTAAACGCTTACCAAAAGAATAAAAATTCACAAAAATAAGTAAATAATTGGCCGCTTGTTGTCTTAATAAGCGGTCTTTTTTTACAGTAAAATTTCAAAAAATGTTCTATCTGTGAAAATTAATTTCATTAATAAATAAATTAATTTAAATGATAATGATTAATAATTAATCAGCCAAATCAGATAAATGAGACTTAGATCACAAATCTAATAAATGTCATTTGTGTTATGTAAAGATTTATCTACAATTTACTCCGATTTTCACTCTATTTGAAAAGAAATTTCATAAGAATCCCATTAAGGAGTAAATAATGAGCATTGCTATTATCATAGCGACCCACGGTGTTGCAGCAGAGCAGCTTCTCAAAACGACTGAGATGTTGATCGGCGAGCAGTCAGACGTTGCCTATATCGACTTCGTGCCTGGCGAAAATGCAGAAACCATTATGGGTAAATATCAAGCATTGGTGGAAGGCGAATTATCACATTGTGATCAAGTGCTTTTCCTTGTTGATATGTGGGGCGGTAGTCCGTTTAATGCGGCAAACCGTTTCCAAGAAGGCAAAACCAATATGGACGTAGTAACCGGCGTGAATATTCCAATGCTGGTAAATGCGTGTATGGCTCGTGATGATGTTGAATCGCTAGAAGAATTAGTTGAGGTCGCGTTAGAAGCTGGTTCAACAGGCGTACGTTCATTAAATCACCAACCGGCTGCAGCAGAACCGGCAGCACCTGCGGCACAACCGCAACAGGCAGCGCCTGCACCACAACAACAAATTGTGGATGACGGTCGCCGTATGACGATTGCGTTAGCTCGTATTGATGACCGTTTAATTCACGGTCAGGTTGCAACCGTATGGACAAAAGAAAGTAAAGTAAAACGTATCATCGTAGTAAATGATGATGTGGCTAAAGATAAAGTACGTTCTACGATGCTGAAAAGTGTGGCTCCACTAGGTGTAACGGCTCACGTAGTTGATGTTGCGAAAATGATTCGTGTATATAACAACCCTGAATATGCCGATGATCGTGTAATGCTATTATTTACTAACCCGAGTGATGTATTAACGTTAATTGAAGGCGGTGTTCCGTTAACTTCAATCAACGTAGGTGGTATCTCTCATAAAGAGGGTAAACAAATGGTTAGCCATGCGGTAGCCGTGGATCAAAAAGATATTGATGCATTTAAAGCGATTGACGCAAAAGGCGTTGAATTAGAAGTGCGTAAAGTATCAAGCGATAGCCGTCAAGCAATGATGGATCTATTGAAAAAGAATAACTTAATTTAAGGGAAATTATTATGGAACTCTCATTCTTACAAATTCTTTTAGTGTTCCTTGCCGCTTGTATTTCAGGCGCAGGTTCAATCCTTGATGAATGGCAAACCCAGCGTCCAATCGTGGCGTGTACATTAGTCGGTTTAGCGTTATCAGTAGGTGCGCCGGATTCTGCGGAAGTGATTAAAAATGCAATCATTATCGGTGGTACGCTTGAATTAATGGCATTAGGTTGGATGAACATCGGTGCGGCAGTTGCACCGGATGCGGCATTAGCTTCTGTTGTTTCAACTATCCTTGTTATTGTTGGCGGTCAAGAAATCGCAACAGGTATCGCAGTTGCAATTCCACTTGCAGCGGCAGGTCAAGTATTAACTTATGTAGTACGTGCAATTACCGTTGGTTTCCAACACGCGGCAGATAAATCAATCGAAGACGGTAGCTTAACTCGCTTAGACTGGTTACACCGTGGTGCGTTAATGCTTCAAGTAATGCGTATTGCAATCCCGGCGCTTGTTGTTGCGTTAACAGCAGGTACTGACGTTGTACAAACAATGTTAAATGCAATTCCGCCGGTTGTGACAACAGGTCTTAAAATTGCAGGTGGCTTTATTGCGGTAGTAGGTTACGCAATGGTTATCAATATGATGCGTGCGGGTCACTTAATGCCTTTCTTCTTCGCAGGTTTCGTTATTGCAGGCTTTACTGATTTCAACCTTGTTGCACTAGGTGCATTAGGTGCAATCATGGCATTGCTTTACATCCAATTACATCCTAAATACAACAAAAGCCAACAAGTTGTGGTAGCACAAGCAGCTGATAACGGCTTAGACAACCGCTTAGACTAAGAAGGAATTTACTATGACTACTGAAATCAAAAAAGTAACAAAAAGTGATTTGAATGCGGTTGTTCGTCGTTCAAACTTATTCCAAGGTTCATGGAACTTTGAACGTATGCAAGGCTTAGGTTTTGCTTACTCAATGGTACCGGTTATCAAACGTTTATATCCGGATCAAAACTCACAAGAACGTAAAGATGCGATTAAACGTCACTTAGAATTCTTCAATACTCAACCATTCGTTGCTGCACCGGTATTAGGTGTGACGATTGCGATGGAAGAAGAGCGTGCAAACGGTAAAGAGATCGACAATGCGGCAATCAACGGTATTAAAGTTGGTTTAATGGGACCGCTTGCCGGTGTGGGTGACCCAATCTTCTGGGGTACGGTTCGTCCGGTATTTGCAGCGCTTGGTGCGGGTATCGCATTAAACGGTTCAATCCTTGGTCCGATTTTATTCTTCGTATTATTTAACCTTGTTCGTTTAGCGACCCGTTACTACGGTGTAACTTACGGTTATAAAAAAGGTTTAGACGTAGTACAAGATATGAGTGGCGGCTTGTTACAAAAATTAACGGAAGGTGCATCAATCCTTGGTTTATTTATCATGGGGGCGTTAGTTCAGAAATGGACAAGCATCAATGTACCACTTGTAGTTTCTACGATTCAAATGCAAGACGGTACGGAACAAACAACAACCGTACAACAGATTCTTGATAGTTTAATGCCAGGTTTATTACCGTTATTATTAACATTTGCTTGTATGTGGTTACTACGTAACCGTGTCAATGCACTTTGGATTATCGTAGGCTTCTTTGTTATCGGTATCTTAGGTGCAGCAACAGGTGCATTAGCTTAATATTGCTTTTCCACGGAAACCGACTTACTCTAATAATATAGATATAATTTGTGTTTCCGTGGTTTTATTTTACAAGCGGTAAAATTTGCGGATTTTTTTACAAAAATTCAATAAATTTTGACCGCTTGTTTTTTTGTGAACTCCTTATTGCTAAGTGGTAAATTTCAATGACAAACATTATTCTTCTTATTGGTATCGCAGCAGTGCTTGCTTTTGCAATTTACGATCAAGTGATTATGCCTAACCTGAAAGGTGAAACGAAATTGACCGTGCAATTACAACGCCAAGTAAAAGGAGATGCGTGGATCTTAATTGGTTTGATTACGCTTACGATGGTTTATGGAGTACAAAATGGAATCGAATCGTTAACCATTTATTTATTGGCGTTTTCAATTATACTTTGTGTTTATGTCACTTTTTTACGTTCGCCACGTTTGTTATTAAAAGAACAAGGATTCTTTTTTGCCAATGTCTTTTTTGAGTATGCTAATATTCATCAAATTAACTTAGCTCAATCACAAATTATTGTGATTGATTTAAAAAGCGGACGACGTTTACTAGTACGTATTCAAACGCCTGAAGATATAGAGAAAGTTGTAAACTTCTTTGGAGGATACAAAAAATGATTTTTAAATTAAAAGGCAAATTTCAACATTATGATTGGGGTGGTTCAACTTTTATTCCTCATTTTTTGAAGTTGGATGCGCCCGAACAAAAAACGTACGCGGAATATTGGTTAGGAGCCCATCCCTCGGCACCCTCGGATATTTTATTTGAACAAAAATGGCTCCCCTTGGATCAAGTTCTTCAAGTTGCTCCCGAATTATTAGGTGAGAAAAGCCGAAGCCTATTTGGTGATAATCTTCCTTATTTATTGAAAATTTTAGATATAAAACAACCGCTTTCTATTCAAATTCATCCTACTAAAGCCGAAGCTGAACATGGTTTTGCCTTAGAAAATCAGCAAGGTGTTCCTCTTACTGCCCCCCAGCGCGTTTATAAAGATCGCAACCATAAGCCGGAGATGATGATCGCTCTTTCTGACTTTTGGGGATTACATGGCTTCAAACCGATTACTGATATTAAAGCGAGTTTAGAACAGCATGATTCACTTAAACCGATTGCTAAAGCTTTAGATGAAAAGGGTTTACCTTTGGTTTATGCCGATATTATGCAGGCGGACAAGCAACAAATTGCTGAGTGGTTGTTACCGATTATTGAAGAAAAATTTGAAGAATACCAAGCCGGGAAACTGAAACCGGATAATCCGGATTATTGGATATGCTACATTTCTGATGCGATGAATTCACCATTACACAGTTTAGACGGTGGTATTATTTGTTTTTATTTCTTTAATATCGTTTATCTCAAAAAAGGTGAAGGCTTATATCAAGGTGCGGGCTTGCCGCACGCTTATTTACGCGGACAAAATATTGAATTAATGGCAAATTCGGATAACGTTATTCGGGGCGGATTAACACCTAAACACATTGATATTCCCGCTTTACTGCATTCGATTGACTATCGTCCGGTTACACCTAAAATTATTCCGGCTTATCGGGAAACCGATGGCTTTATTCATCTTTACCCAACACCGGAAGCCAAAGATTTTGCCTTACAGCATCTCGAATTTAAACCTTTTGATGAAGAAAACTTTACCGCAGATTGCGCAAGTATTCTGTTAGTTATGAAAGGTAGCCTATACATTGATTTAGGCAAAGAGGCGATTCATCTACAGCAAGGCGAGTCAATTTTTATCGCGGCGGAAAGCCAAGTGGATATTATTGCGGAAACAGACGGCTATGCAGTGATTGCAACCTTGCCGTAAATCTGACAATATATATTGTGATTAATATATGGCGTAATGTTTTTGGCTTTAACTATTGAGGTAAATTATGAAATACTCAACATTACTTACAAGTGCAGCAATGTCTATGTTTTTGGCGATGAATGCTTATGCGGAAGGTAATCAAATTAAGCCGACTGTCGAACATAAAACCGTGACAAAAAATGCACCGCTTTCAGCAAAAGAGATCAATCAACAACGTTTTAACGACAGTGTTGCGTTACGTTTTTTCGGTTATGAGCTTACGCAAGATCCACAGGGCCAACCAATGCTCAGTTTCAAATATAGTATTGAGAATAAAACAAAACGTAACATTCGTATTGTGCAATGGGCGGTAAACTATATCCATGACGGTAAAATCATTCTGACACAGGATACGCCGGTCACATTTAAAGATAATTTAAAACGTAGAACAACGGCTGAATTGGTGTTTTCTGTACCGGTAGCGGAATTGCCGGCAGAAGCACAAGCGGTATTCCAAAACCCACAGGCGAAATTAAATGCGCAATTTGACGCTCGCCAAATTGTCTTCTCAAACGGTGCTAAAATTATTGTAGCTAAATAATTTTTATCTAAAAAAGCGGTCGGATTTCACTAAAATTTTGTAAAAAAATCAGTGAAATCCGACCGCTTGTTTTTCTATTTTACTTCTATGTTTGATAGAGGAAGAGGACGTTTTTAAATTTCAATCAAATCTTATGTTTTGTGAGCTGCTTCACGGTATTTTTCGCTCATTTATTGTAAATTAATATTGAAAAGCGAATGTGATAAGCACAGTTCGTGATGTTTTGTTGGTTTACACTCAAATAAGGTTTTGATTATGAAATTTGGAAAACTTTCTTTAGCGATTTCAACCGCATTACTTGGTGCCGGCTTAATGTTTAGTTCGGCAGCTCAAGCAAAAGGGCGTTTAGTGATTTACTGTAGCGCAACTAATGTGATGTGCGAGAATGCGGCAAAAACATTTGAAGAAAAATATGATGTAAAAACCTCTTTTATTCGTAATGGTTCCGGCAGTACATTTGCGAAAATTGAAGCGGAAAAAAATAATCCGCAAGCGGATGTTTGGTACGGCGGGACTTTAGATCCGCAATCTCAAGCGGGTGAATTAGGTTTATTAGAAGCATATCGTTCGCCGAATATCGACCAAATTATGCCGAAATTCCAAGATCCGGCGAAAGTAAAAGGAAACCTAAGTTCTGCGGTGTATATCGGTATTTTAGGTTTTGCGGTAAATACCGAACGTTTGAAAAAATTAGGCATTGAGAAGATTCCGCAATGCTGGAATGATTTAACTGATCCTAAATTGAAAGGTGAAATTCAAATCGCTGATCCGCAAAGTTCAGGTACAGCCTATACCGCTATCGCAACTTTCGCTCAACTTTGGGGCGAAGATAAAGCGTTCGATTACTTCAAACATCTCCATCCGAATATTTCTCAATATACCAAATCAGGTATCACACCGGCACGTAATGCCGCTCGTGGCGAGACCACAGTCGGTATCGGCTTCTTACATGACTATGCGTTAGAAAAAGAGCAGGGTGCACCGCTTGAAATGGTTGTGCCGTGTGAAGGCACCGGCTATGAATTAGGCGGCGTAAGTATCTTAAAAGGTGCGAGAAACTTAGATAACGCTAAGTTATTTGTAGATTTCGCTCTTTCAAAAGAAGGTCAGGAAACCGCATGGAAAAAAGGTCAAGCGTTACAAACGTTAACCAATACCACGGCTGAGCAATCGCCACTTGCGTTTGATCTCACCAAACTGAAATTGATTGATTACAATTTTGAAAAATACGGTGCAAGTGATGAACGTAAACGCTTAATCAATAAATGGGTTGATGAAGTGAAATTAGCGAAATAATTGCCTGTTATAAGCGGTCGTTTTTCGTAAAAATTTTGCAAAAAAATCTACGAAAAACGACCGCTTGTTTTTCGATATTTTTTATTAATTGTTGTGAGGCTATATGGATTCTATTACAAATAAAAGATCGCTGTTTGAATCTAGCCACTTTTGGATTCTGCTCTCACTTATTGCATTTATAGTTCTGCCTTCAAAAGCGCTTGATTACGGCTTATTGGAAAGTACCTCAGATGAATTTTTAGATGCGATGGGTTGGTCTTCAGTTAATCTAACTATTCTGTGGTTTTTACCTTTAGTAGGTTTTTGGTTACTTCCTTTCTTTAAACTGTCAAACGAAGCACAGGCAAAACTAGAACTGGCATTGGTGAGTTTTATTTTGCTGTTTGCGTTTATTTCGGCAACGATTTATCAAGTCAGCATGGGCTATTCAGTGATGGTGCTGATCGCAAGTCTAACCGCACTTGCCACCTTTGCCTTTGCTAAGTTAAAAATGATGCAAGGCGATAAATTTATTATTGCGGCATTGCTTAGTATTATCTTGCTGATTTTTTTCTTTATCGTTTATCCGACTGTTGCGATTTTTATTTCGATGTTTTATGACGGTGAAACGTTCGCACCGGAACAAGTTGTCAGAATCTTAGGGCAGGGTTATATCGTTCGAGTAATCAGTAACTCGTTGTTCCTTTCCGGCTTTGTCGGTATTGTTTCAACCGTTTTCGGTTTAGCCTTTGCGCTTTATACTACTCGTATCGCTCGCCGTACCGCCTTTATCGGGAAAATTTTCTCAATCCTACCGATTGTGACACCGCCGTTTGTGGTGGGGCTTGGCGTGACCTTAATGCTTGGTCGGTCAGGTTATGTGACCGAATTTTTAGATACTTACTTCGGCTTTAAAGATCATAACTGGCTGTATGGTTTTAACGGGATTGCGATCGCTCAGATTCTCGCTTTTGCACCGATTTCATTTATGATTTTAGACGGTGCGTTAAAATCGATTCATCCTTCGATTGAAGAAGCGTCTTATACGTTACGGGCGAACCGTTATCAAACGTTCTATAACATTATTTTCCCGTTATTACGTCCGGCATTGGCGAATTCATTTTTAATCGTGTTTATCCAATCGCTCGCCGATTTCAGTAACCCGTTGGTTTTAGGCGGTAGCTTTGACGTAATCGCTACTCAAATTTATTTCTATATTGCCGGCTCACAATTAGATTATGCTTCGGCAAGTACCTTAGGCTCGATGTTGCTGATTTTCTCATTGCTGATCTTTATCATTCAATATATGTGGATTGGTAACCGCTCGTATGTAACCGTTTCAGGTAAATCTTATCGTGGCGATGTACAAGATTTACCAAGCGGTTTGAAAGCTACAATTATTGCGATGTTAGGCTTCTGGGTGATATTCAACCTTGCTTTATACGGCAGTATTTTCTACGGCAGCTTCACGGTAAACTGGGGGGTAGATTACACCTTAACGCTAAATAACTATGCAATGTTATTCGGACAAGGTTTAAGTGACGGGGCGTGGCCGTCTTTAATCAATACTATGATCTACGCGGGTATTGCCGCACCGTTAACAGCGTTATTCGGCTTACTCATCGCTTATATTGTGGTGCGTAAAGATTTCCAAGGTAAGAAAACCCTTGAGTTCTTAACTATGCTTTGCTTTGCCGTACCGGGTACGGTTGCCGGTGTGTCTTATATTCTCGCCTTTAATGATGCGCCAATGTATATTACCGGCACCGGTATCATCATTATTATTTCAATGGTGATGCGAGATTTGCCGATTGGTATGCGCGCGGCGATTGCCGGACTTGGTCAGTTGGATAAATCGTTGGATGAAGCTTCATTATCATTGAAAGGCAGTTCGTTAAAAACCATTTGGTTTATCGTCTTCCCGCTACTCAAACCGGCATTGTTATCCGCATTAGTTACCAGTTTCGTACGTGCGATGACAACCGTGAGTGCGATTGTGTTCCTTGTGACCGCAGATACCCGTGTTGCAACCGCTTATATTTTAAATCGCGTTGAAGACGGTGAATACGGAGTGGCGATCGCATACGGTTCCATCTTAATTGTTGTGATGATGGCGATTATTTTATTCTTCGACTGGATTGTCGGAGATACACGTATCGCGAAATCAAAAGCGAAAAAAGCAGATTAATTAGTCAACGGGCGGTATGTGCGCCGCCCGCATATAAAAGGCAAAATATTATGAACAACGATTTCTTAGTACTGAAAAATATTACCAAATCTTTCGGTAAAGCAACGGTAATTGATAATTTAGATTTAGTCATTAAGCGTGGCACGATGGTAACCTTATTAGGGCCTTCCGGCTGCGGTAAAACCACGGTGTTACGTTTAGTGGCAGGGCTTGAGAACCCGACAAGCGGTCAAATTTTTATTGATGGCGAAGATGTAACCAAATCTTCAATTCAAAATCGAGATATTTGTATTGTGTTCCAGTCGTATGCACTTTTCCCACATATGTCGATTGGCGATAACGTCGGTTATGGTTTGCGTATGCAGGGCGTGAGTAATGAAGAACGTAAACAGCGTGTAAAAGAGGCGTTAGAACTGGTTGATTTAGCCGGTTTTGAAGACCGATTTGTCGATCAAATTTCAGGTGGTCAGCAACAACGTGTCGCATTAGCGCGAGCCTTAGTATTAAAACCAAAAGTGTTACTATTCGATGAGCCATTAAGTAACTTGGATGCCAACTTACGCCGTTCAATGCGTGAAAAAATTCGTGAACTGCAACAGCGTTTAGGTATTACCTCGCTTTATGTTACGCACGACCAAACTGAAGCCTTTGCCGTGTCCGATGAGGTGATCGTGATGAATAAAGGTAAAATTATGCAAAAAGCACCGGCAAAAGATTTGTATTTACGCCCGAATTCTTTATTCCTTGCGAATTTTATGGGCGAATCGACTATTTTTGACGGTAGATTAAATCAAGGCATAGTATCAATTGGTGATTACCGCTTTCCACTTCACAACGCCGCTGATTTCGGTATTGCTGATGGTGAGTGCTTAGTGGGTGTGCGTCCTGAAGCTATCCGACTTACCGCCGTAGGTGAGGCTTGCCAGCGTTGCCAAATTAAGAGTGCGGTTTATATGGGTAACCATTGGGAAATTGTTACAGAGTGGAACGGTAAAGAAGTTTTAGTGAATGCGAATCCGGATCAATTTGAACCCGAATTAAGAGAGGCATTTATCCATTTCACCGAGCAAGGTATTTTTTTACTTAAAAAAGAATAAGCTATAGAAAATAGTAAGCGGTCATTTTTGCTAAATTTTTTGCAAAAATGACCGCTTATTTTTATATTTGTATACCTATTTATAGGTATTTATATATTACATAATGTAGCGTTTTATTTGTAAATTTTTGAAAAAATGTCGCATAAAGTTATATTTTCTTTACATAAGGCCATTCTGATAATGTAAGTTATGGTAAAATGCGATTTTCATTCATAAGAGGGCGCTATGTTCAAACAAATTACATTGCCTGCACTCGAGTTGATAAAGAATAACGCACATCGCTTTAACAAATGGCTATTCCGTACCAAACAGACGTATGAAGATCGGTTAATTTTAGCTGATATTCTAAATAGTGAGATTTACTTACAAAAGTACGGATTAGAGAATTTCTATCAGCTACTTGAGTGTCAGCCACAATTAATACGGTACGTGAGAATAAAAGAGGAATATAACTTAAACAGTAAGTTTCTCGTTTATGAGCGAGATATGCTACTTCCAGACGAATTTGAATACTATATGCTTAAACTTGCTAAAAATCTGAAAGAAAGTTTATTTTTTCGTGAGTTAAGTCCTGTTCAATTGGATAGTGTTACTCAAGAAACGGTTTTTAGTTACGATTTAGAAACAACTTTTAAATTTATTGAGAAGAAAGGCGATAGGCTCAATATTATTTTCATCGATGATAATGTGGCTTACGTTTGTGTTACTTAATATAAAAATCATATTTTTGAAAATTAATTATTCTTACCTAGTCGATATAACGAATTTTTTACAGCTAGATGCCAATAAAATAATAATAAAGGCATTTATTTAAAGCACGGATGCACATACTATTTTTTAATATTATTGATAGCTTTCATAAAGTGAGCATAGTTTAATAACTTACTTAACCCATTTAATTAAGAATATGTAATAAAAAAGGAAGCTTAAGCTTCCTTTTTTTCTTTTCAATGAACTTATTTAACTGTTACGCGGGCAAATTTACGTTTACCGACTTGGTAAACAAAGGTACCTTGCTGAGCATTTTGACGAACATCTTCGATTTTCTCACCATCAATTTTTACGCCACCTTGTTGTGCGGAACGGATAGCTTCTGAGGTTGATGCGACTAAACCGGCTTCTTTTAACAAGGTTGCTAAACCGATTTCACCTTCAAAAGTAAATTCCGGCATTTCATCTGGAATTGCGCCTTTTTGGAAGCGATTGATGAATTCTTGTTCTGCTGCAT
Organism: Actinobacillus equuli; assembly: GCF_900636745.1. Lineage (NCBI taxonomy): Bacteria > Pseudomonadati > Pseudomonadota > Gammaproteobacteria > Pasteurellales > Pasteurellaceae > Actinobacillus > Actinobacillus equuli. The sequence goes on from NZ_LR134310.1 coordinate 1,507,609, forward strand.
CTGCCGCCGCTTGATCGTGGAAACGTGCAATTAACTCTTTCGCTAATAAAATTTTCACATCGCGTGGGTTTTTGCCAGCTGCAACATCTGCTTTTAATTGTGCGATTTCATCTAATGGGCGGAATGAAAGTAGATTATACCAATCCCACATTAATTCGTCTGAAATCGACATCACTTTACCGAACATATCGCTTGGTGCGTCTGTAACACCGATGTAATTACCGAGTGATTTTGACATTTTTTTCTCACCGTCTAAGCCGACAAGTAGTGGTAATGTCATTGCCACCTGTGGTTTTTGCCCCGCTGATTTTTGTAACTCACGACCTACTAATAAGTTAAAGGTTTGGTCTGTACCGCCCAATTCAACATCCGCTTCTAACGCAACAGAATCATGACCTTGTAGTAACGGGTAAATAAATTCGTGAATTGCGATAGATTGGTTATTGGTAAAACGTTTTTTGAAATCGTCACGCTCAAGCATACGTGCAACCGTGTAATTAGATGCAAGGCGGATCATACCTTCGGTACCTAATTCACCTAACCATTCAGAGTTGAATACCACGCGCGTTTTATTCGGATCTAAGATCTTAAATAATTGTTGTTTGTAAGTTTCCGCATTACGTAGTACGTCTTCGCGCGTTAACGGTGGGCGAGTTGAGTTTTTACCTGACGGATCGCCTACCATACCGGTAAAATCACCGATTAAGAAAATCACTTCATGACCAAGCTGTTGGAATTGGCGGAGTTTATTTAAAACAACGGTATGACCTAAGTGAATATCGGGTGCTGTCGGGTCTGCGCCTAATTTAACGCGTAACGGACGATTTTCTTTTAACTTTTCAATTAAATCTTCTTCAGAATAAATATTTTCAACACCGCGTTTCAGTTCGGCTAATGTTGCTTCAATAGATTGAGCCATTTGCTTGATTCCTTATATCTTGTTTTAAATATGAAAATGGAATCTATTATAACGAGATACGTTGTGATTGATAAGGCTTAATCAGCAATAGACGAAAAAAAACGCCTCATTTTGTGGGGGAATGAGGCGTAAGAGTTGGAGTGATTACCTATTATTTTTGAAGTGAGTTAATGATAATGATTCTCATATAATAAGCAAGAGACTTTACAAACTCTTACAAATGAGAATCCTTATCATTTATTTGCGAAATAATAGATTTTTTTAGCATCTTATTCAAGCCTAAAAAAGCTTAATATATAGCCAAAAGTTACAAGTCCGTCCTGAATGAAGTTTTACAGAGACTTAACTTTCTCGGCAATTTAGCCAAGGTACACGTATGCCATTGATATTTTTGTAATAAGCGGAACTTTGCTCACGAGCGATTAACTCAACATAGCTGCCTTGAATCGGATTGTATGAGCGATAAGTTACTTCAAAACGAGAGCCTCGTGCATTGAGCGTTTTATTTTCAATATGATCAAACGGCTCGATTTTTCCTCCGTCCAATTGGAAGTAGAAACCAAAGTTATCTTTCATACGACTTTCTCTTGAAAGCGGAAAGTAGCTGGATAAGTAAGAACTTGTACCGGTTTCAAAATTGCTGCAAAGATAATGATAGCGCTTATAGTTAGCTCGGTTTGCTAATTCGGTTTGACTAATATTATCCTTTAAATAACCTGTTTTCGCTTTTTTGGTTGGTGATGAAGAGGTACAAGCAAATAAGGTTGTCAGTGTTGAGATTAAGAAGATAAGTTTAAGTTTTTTCATATAAATAAGTTCCGATAAAAATAGCCTAGTTTTGGCTAGGCTATGATAGTTCAAATTTTAGCACTGACAAGCGGTAGAATTTGTAAAAAATTTTGCGAAATTGGCCGCTTATTCGCTATTTCTTACGTTTAGTTGCTGCTGACTTCTTAGCTTTTTTTGTGGTTTTACGAGCAGCTTTTTCTTTTTTCGGCTTCGACTTCGTTGCTTTGATTGTTTTAGGTTCTTTGAAAATCGGTTTGTCGCCTGCATTTTTCTTCGCTTTCTGCTTCGCTGTTTTACCCACAGCAATGCCTTTACGGAGGTTATCAATTAACGCAAAGTCGATTTTCTTATCATCTAAGCTCACATTGATGACTTTCACTTTGACCGGATCACCTAAACGATAAATCATGCCACTACCGCCGACTAAACGCTGACGATCAGCATCATAATGATAGTAATCGTTGTCTAATGTTGAAATATGCACTAAACCGTCAATCAGTAACTCATTGATTTTAACGAATAAACCGAAACCGGTAACGCTTGAAATCACCCCTTCGAACGTTTCACCGAGATGATCTTGCATAAATTCACATTTCAGCCAATCCGCTACTTCACGGGTTGCTTCATCCGCACGGCGCTCGGTTGCCGAGCATTTATCACCAAATTGATCGATGTCATCCAGTTTATAGTGGTAACCGCCACCGTCCGTATAATTGCGAGTGTTACCTTTTTCTTTTTCAATTAAGTATTTAATTGCACGGTGCAACAGCAAATCCGGATAACGGCGAATTGGTGAGGTAAAGTGAGCATATTCGGTTAACGCTAAGCCGAAATGCCCCACGTTATCCGCCGCATACACTGCCTGTTTAAGCGAGCGAAGCAACATGGTCTGAATTAACTCACGATCCGGACGATTGGCAAGCTGTTCAATTAGCTCGGCATAATCTTTTGGTTCGGGATCTAAACCTACATTCCACGTTAGTCCACATTCTTTGATAAAGGATTTAAAACTGGTCAGTTTTTCTTCGCTTGGTTTATCGTGAATACGGAATAATGCCGGCTCATTTGCTTTTTCGACAAAACGAGCCGAAGCGATATTTGCCAAAATCATACATTCTTCGATAATTTTGTGTGCATCGTTACGAATCAGCGGTTCGATTCGTTCGATTCTACCTTGCGGATTGAAAATAAATTGGTTTTCAACGGTTTCAAATTCGATTGCGCCACGGTTTTGACGAGCTTTTACCAGCACTTGGAACATTTCGTTCAAGGTTTCCAAATGTGGTACAAGCGGTGCGTAACGCTCACGTAATGCTTCATCGCCTTCTAACATTTTCCAGACTTTGGTATAGGTTAAACGGGCGTGTGAGTTCATTACCGCTTCATAAAATTTATAGCCGGTCAGTTCGCCTTTTTTGGATACGGTCATTTCCGCCACCAAACATAAGCGGTCAACTTGTGGATTCAGTGAACATAAACCATTTGATAAAATCTCCGGTAACATCGGGATCACTCGATTCGGGAAATAAACCGAGTTACCACGGTTTGCCGCTTCTAAATCAAGCGCGGTTTTCGGGCGAACGTAATAGCTTACATCGGCAATCGCTACCCATAAACGCCAACCGTCACCTTCTTTCTTAGCAAAAACGGCATCGTCAAAATCTCGCGCACTTTCACCGTCAATCGTTACTAATGGTAAATCACGTAGATCCACTCGACCGAGTTTAGCTTCTTCCGGTACTTCTTCATTAAATTGGCGAATCTGTTTTTCTACACCTTCCGGCCAAACGTGCGGAATATCGTGATTACGCAGAGCAATTTCGATTTCCATCCCCGGTGCGAGGTTATCGCCTAAGATTTCGGTAATAAAACCCACCGGACGATTGAAGCTAGCCTTACGTTCTTGCAGTTCCACTACAACCACTTGCCCCATTCTTGCGCCCATACGCTGATCGTCAGGAATCAAAATATCTTGGGTGAGACGGCTGTCGTCCGGTACGACAAAACCGATGCCGCTTTCAAGGAAGAAGCGACCGACAATTTGTTTTTTACGCGCTTCTAAAACACGAACAATGCGCACTTCACGACGACCTCGGCGATCAGTTCCGTTTGGTTGAGCAAGTATAAAATCACCGTGCATTACACGTGTCATTTGGTTATTCGGAATAAACCAGTCATCGCCTTTTTCACCACCTTCTACTTGAAGAAAGCCGTAACCGTCACGGTGACCGACAACCGTACCTTTAATCAAATCCATTTTTTCCGGCAGGGCATAACGTTTGCGTTTGGTAAAAATTAATTGCCCGTCATTTTCCATCGCTCGTAAGCGGCGGCGGACGCCTTCAATACGCTCTTCGTCATAAATATGAAATGCTTCAAGCAATTCTTCACGGCTCATCGGCGCATCAAATTCTCGAATAGTGTTTAAAATAAATTCCCGACTCGGGACGGGATTCTCGTATTTCTCGAGTTCTTGTTGGTAATTAGGATCTACTATCATAATGTTCTCTATACGCTAAAGCGGTCTGATTTGCAGAAAAATTTACAAATCAGACCGCTTGAATTAAGTTAAGTTACTGAGCCATAGGCGGACTTTTAGTCCCCAATAGCTTGTCAGCCCTGTTGTGTGCTGTACAACCTTACCGTCTTTAATGATTAAAATCGTTGGTGTGGCTTGGATGTTCCAGCTTTTTGATATTTCGCCATCAGGATCATTGATGGCAGGGAAGTGGTAATTTTCTTGGTTAAGATAATCTGCAACTTGTTGTGGAGTACCGGATTTAAGTGCAACACTTAACACCACTACGTTATCGTCCATCAATTGTTGAACTGCCGGTGAGGTGAATTTGCAGTAGTTACACCAGCTCCCCCAGAAATAGAGCAGCATAGGCTTTTGATGACTGAGTTGTGCAATCACTTTCGGCTGTTGTTGTAAATCGTATAAAACCTGTTGAGCAAATTCATTTGGCGCATTGGGTTTGCGATACCAATCAACCGCTATGCTTAACACGATAAACATCAGTCCGTAAACGAACAGATTCTTACCGAAGCGGAAAAGCATAGCGTTTTTGTTCTGCATTATTGATCCTTCTTATGGCTATAAGTGTAAGACGCAGCACCACGAGCAAGCATTCTTAGTTGCATAATGACTCGTTTTTTGAGCTTTTCACGTTCTTGCGTATTCATATCGAGTGCATAAGCACCGGCAGTAAACACAATCGTCATCAGTCCTTCCGCTTGGATATGGGCGATTTCACGGCTACTGTTTACATCTTTACTCATAATATAGTCGGTCAATTCCGCAATAAAATGCTGAATTTCTCTTGATGCTGCCGTACGGAATGCCTGTGATGTACCGGAACTTTCACGGAGTAACAAACGGAAAACGTTTGGTCTGTCTGTAATAAATTCAAAGAACGTTTCGGTTGAAACCGCAACCACGCTGCCGCCGTTTTCAATACGTTTACGAGCTTGGCGCATGAGCTGACGAAGCAATAAGCCGGACTCATCCACCATGGCTAAGCCTAATTCGTCCATATCTTTAAAATGACGATAGAACGAGGTCGGTGCAATACCGGCTTCTCTTGCGACTTCTCGTAAACTGAGGTTAGAAAAACTTTTTTCTGCACTTAATTGATTAAACGCGGCATCTACCAATGCGCGGCGTGTTTTTTCTTTTTGCTGTGCGCGAATACCGATGTTACTCATTGATGTTCTCTTGCTTCATGATATTTGAAACTTCTTTTGCAAGACGTTCATAGCGAAGGCGTAATGGTGAGCCCGGGCGATAAATTAAACCTACGGAACGATATGGTTTTGGATCGTTAAATGTGAGGTATTTTAAGCCGTCACAAGGTTTAGCTGCCAGTTCCGGAATCAGTGAAATGCCGGCATTTGCCGCTACCATATTACGTAATGTTTCAAGGTTAGTCGCTTTAAAATGCGTGCTTTCTTTTGCGCCGACCGATAAACAGTAATCTAATGTTTGTGTACGTAAACAATGACCGTCATCTAAAAAGAGCAATTCTTTATCTTTTAATGCACTGATATCTAAGCCTTTTTGAGCAGCCCAGTCGTGTTGTTGTGAAACGGCTAATAACATTTGCTCGTTGAAAATAGGTACTTCGATAAATGGCTCGCTTTCTTTTACAAAAGCTAAGATACCGCAATCTAATTGACCGGATTCCAGCTGATCGACTAATTGTGAAGTTTGTAGCTCGTAAATATAAAGTTCTAGTTCGGGAAATGCCGATTTTAATGCAGGCAATACAAGTGGTAAAAGATACGGACCAAGCGTTGGGATAATGCCGACATGAAGTGGGCCGGACATTTCTTTGCCTTGGTTACTTGCCATCTCTTTTAGCACTTTTACTTCGCGTAATACGGCTTTAGCTTGTTCAACCAGAGTTAAACCGGCTTGCGTAAATAATACTTTACGGCTGGTACGCTCAAGTAAAACCGTACCTAATTCGTCTTCTAATTTGCGAATTTGACCGCTGAGTGTCGGCTGACTCACATTACACGCGTCTGCCGCACGGCGGAAGTGTTTATAATCTGCTAAGGCAATTAAATATTCTAAATCTCTAATATTCACAGGAACTCCCAGTTAGATCGAAGAATGACCATTTTTCCTATTAATCAAATAGGCTGAATTATGGCATATTTAGGTGTAGAATGCGTGCGGTTTTTGAAAACATTATGTAAAACAGGAGAATTTTTATGTCATTTAAAGATATGACTGGGCAAAAAGTGCCTAACGTAACCTTCCCAACTCGTAAAGGTGGCGAATGGGTTAATGTAACTACTGCAGATTTATTCGATAACAAAACTGTTGTAGTTTTCTCTTTACCGGGTGCATTCACGCCAACTTGTTCATCAACTCACTTACCGCGCTACAATGAATTAGCGGGTGAGTTCAAAAAATTAGGTGTAGATTCAATCATCTGTATCTCTGTAAATGATACTTTCGTAATGAACGCATGGGCGAAAGACCAAGATGCGGAAAATGTGATCTTATTAGCAGACGGTAACGGTGAATTCACTGAAGGTATGGGTCGTTTAGTTGATAAAGCGAACTTAGGCTTTGGTAAACGTTCTTGGCGTTATTCTATGCTCGTGAAAAACGGCGAAGTAGTTAAAATGTTTGATGAGCCGGAAAAAGATGGCGACCCGTTTGAAGTATCTGATGCGGAAACCATGATCAAATTCTTAAACCCAGAATGGAAAGACCAAGATCCAATCGTGGTATTCAGCAAAACAGATTGCCCATTCTGTGCAAAAGCGAAAGCGTTATTAGCTGAAAAAGGCTTACGCTTTGAAGAAATCGTGTTAGACAACGATTCACAACGCGGTAAAGTGGTACGTGCGGTGGCAGGTAGCCAAACTGTTCCACAAATCTTTATCGGCGGTAAATTAATCGGCGGTAGCGATGCTTTAGAAGCGTATTTTGCAAAATAATAGGCAAATTTAACCGCTTATAAAAAAACCGAACGTTTAAAAGCGTTCGGTTTTTTGTTTTTATTAGGACTATTCTGCAAACTCTTGCATAAATTTGACCGCTTGTTGCACCATTGAGGTTGAGCCGACAAAGAACGGTACACGCTGATGCAGTTCGGTCGGTTTAATATCTAAAATCGGATTAAAACCGTCTGTTGCCATACCGCCTGCTTGCTCAGCTAAGAACGCCATTGGATTGCCTTCATATAATAAACGTAGCTTACCTTTCGGATATACAGTTGAGGTTGGGTAGATATAGATACCACCTTTTAACAGATTGCGGTGGAAATCCGATACTAATGAACCGATATAACGCGATGAATACGGACGTTTAGTCGCTTCGTCACTTTCTTGGCAATATTTGATGAATTTTTTCACACCCATCGGGAAAGTGACATATTGTCCTTCGTTAATTGAGTAATATTTTCCTGCAAACGGCATTTTCATATCCGGATGAGACAGAATAAATAAACCGAGGGACGGGTCATAAGTAAAGCCGTTGACGCCATTACCGGTCGTATAAACTAACATTGTAGATGAACCGTAAGTGACATAACCCGACGCCACTTGTTTACGCCCTTCTTGTAAGAAATCTTCAATCGTAACCGGCGTACCAATCGGTGAAACACGTTTATAAATCGAGAAAATCGTGCCGACCGAAACGTTTACATCAATATTTGAAGAACCGTCTAAAGGGTCGGTCATTAAAATATATTTTGCATTTCTGCCTCTTTCGTTGTCAAAAGCAACGAAGTTATCGTCTTCTTCAGAGGCAAAACCTGCCACATCTTCACGTGCAATTAATGCTTTTTTCATCGTTTCATTGGCAAACACATCTAATTTCATTTGTGCTTCGCCTTGAATGTTTTCAGATCCGGCAACGCCTAAAATATCTTGGCTTAAACCGGCACGGTTAATTTCACGATGAATAATTTTAGCCGCAAGGCGAATAGACGATAAAATACCGCTTAATTCACCTTTCGCTTCCGGGTACTCTGCTTGTTTTTCAATAATAAATTCGCCGAGTGTTTTCATAATTTCTCCTTGGGGTATGCTAAAATAGCAGCGGTATTATAGAAAGAAATTAAAGCTCCCCCTAACGGGGTATAACAAGTTTGTGACATTGATCACAAAATTTTTACATTAAAGGCTAATTTATGACGCAAAAACACATTCACATTCTTGGTATTTGTGGCACTTTTATGGGCGGTGTGGCGATGATCGCACGAGAACTGGGCTATAAAGTGACAGGCTCGGATACCAATGTTTATCCGCCGATGAGTACATTTTTAGAAAATCACGGCATCGAAATTATTCCTAATTATGATGTGGCACAGCTTCAGCCGGCACCGGATTTAGTGGTTATCGGTAACGCAATGAGCCGTGGTAATCCTTGCGTAGAATATGTATTGGATAATCAGCTAAATTACACTTCAGGCCCACAATGGTTGCATGATCATCTGTTAAAAGATCGTTGGGTTCTGGCAGTATCTGGCACGCACGGTAAAACTACTACTACCGGTATGTTAGCGTGGATTTTAGATCAAAATCAGATTGATACCGGCTTTTTAATCGGTGGGGTTGCCGGTAATTTCGGCATTTCGGCGCGTGCCGGTTCCAGCAAATTCTTTGTGATTGAAGCGGACGAGTACGATTCGGCATTTTTTGATAAACGTTCTAAGTTTGTGCATTACACGCCAAAAACGCTAATTATCAACAATATTGAATTTGACCATGCGGATATTTTTGACGATTTAAAAGCGATTCAACGCCAGTTCCATCACTTAGTACGTACTATGCCGAGTAGCGGTTGTATTCTTTCGGCGGCAGCGGATGAAAATGTACAAAATACACTAAAAATGGGTAGTTATAGCGAGCTGCAATTTATCGGTGAAGATAAACAGTGGTTTGCAAAACCGATTTCAGCAGATTGTTCGCATTTTGAAGTATTCCACAAAGGTGAAAAAGCCGGCGAGGTAAAATGGAATATTATCGGTGCACATAATATGCACAATGCTCTGATGGCGATTGCAGCGGCACATCATGCAGGCGTATCAGTAACTGGCGCTTGTGAAGCACTCGGTTCATTTATTAATGCGAACCGCCGTTTAGAAGTGAAAGGCGAAGTGAATGGCATTACCGTCTATGATGACTTTGCCCACCACCCAACCGCAATTGCGGCAACCATTGATGCTTTACGTGGCAAAGTGGGAAAAGAACAGCGCATTTTAGCGGTGCTTGAGCCTCGATCCAATACGATGAAAATGGGCGTGCATAAAGAAGAAATCGCACCAAGTTTAGCCGATGCGAATGCGGTATTTGTTTACCAACCGGACACGATTCCGTGGTCAGTTTCGGTGATTACCGAGTCACTCTCACAACCAGCGGCATGGTCAGCAAATCTTGATGAATTGGTGGCGTTAGTGGTAAAAGAAGCGAAGCCGAACGATCATATTTTAGTGATGAGTAACGGTGCATTTGGCGGTATTCACAATAAACTCTTAAATGCACTAAAAAGCTAGTTTTCCCGCCTATGTAAAAATACCGCCTGGAGAGCTAGGCGGTCTATTTTTTTATATATTTCTAGTTCCCTCATTAAAAACGACAAGCGGTCAGATTTTTGCAACATTTTACAAAATCCGACCGCTTGTAAGTAGTATAAAATTAGCTTTGAAGTGATTATCTTATCGATTCTTTTGCTTGCCTTCCGTTAAAGCTTTTGCATGAAATGCGATATGTTTTTCGATAAAACTCGCGATAAAGAAATAGCTGTGATCATAGCCTTCATGCAAATTGAGCGTAACATCAAAGCCTAGCTTTTGCGCTTTTTCGGTAAATATTTCCGGCTGTAATTGCGTTGGATAGAAGCTATCGGCAAGTCCTTGCTCAATCAAAATAGGGCGAGCAGGTGATACGTTATCTAATAATGCAAAGCTGTCATATTCCGCCCAAGCGGTCTGATTTTCACCCAAATAAGCGGTGAAGGCTTTTTGTCCCCACGGCACTTGGCTTGGGGTAACGATCGGCGAGAAAGCCGAGATCGCACAGTAACGTTCCGGATTCTTTAGACCGATTTGGATTGCACCGTGTCCGCCCATACTGTGCCCGGAAATCGAACGTTTATCGCTGACCGGGAAGTTCGCTTCAATAAGCGCCGGTAGTTCTTGCACAATGTAATCGTACATTCTGAAATGCGCAGCCCACGGTTGTTGGGTGGCATTGAGGTAGAAACCGGCACCTTGACCTAAATCATAGCCTTCATCATTTGCAACAGTTTCGCCACGTGGTGAGGTATCCGGCATCACAATCGCAATACCGTGCTGTGCGGCAAATTGTTGTGCGCCGGCTTTGGTCGCAAAGTTTTCATCGGTACAAGTCAGCCCTGAAAGCCAATAAAGCACCGGTACTTTTTGCCCTTGTTCCGCTTGCGGTGGCAAGTAGATAGCAAAAGTCATTTCACAGTGGGTGCTGTTTGAATAATGCGTATAACGTTCGTGATAGCCGCCAAACATTTTATAGCGGGCAATTTGTGTAAGTGCGGTCATTTTTCTCCCTTTTTTTACGATTTAATTGGATGATATTCTTTTGCTAAGGCACGAATCACAGCCGGACGGTTAGCAATCTGTTCTGCCCAACGCATCAAGTGCGGATATTCGTGTACCGCTAAAAATTCAGCAGCGTCATACACACGATTTAACACGATTTGTCCATACCAGCCCCAAATTGCAATATCGGCAATGCTGTAATGTTCACCACAAATATAGTTTTTGTCGGCAAGCTGTTTATTTAACAAGTCTAACTGTCGTTTCGTTTCAAGAGTAAAACGGTTAATCGGATATTCTTGTTTGGTCGGTGCATATTTGTAGAAATGTCCGAAACCACCGCCTACGTAAGGCGCACTTGCCATTTGCCAAAATAGCCAAGACAAACATTCGGTTCGTTCGTTGAAATCACTCGGTAAGAACGCATTAAATTTTTCAGCTAAATAAAGCAAAATCGCACCGCTTTCAAATACCGGCTGCGGTTTTTCACGGCTGTAATCGAGTAACGCCGGAATTTTTGAATTCGGATTAATCTTTACAAAATCCGAACCGAATTGATCGCCCTGCCTAATATCGATCAGAAACAGATCATAAGCGGCTTTTGAGATACCAAGTTCCAATAATTCCTCAAGCATAACGGTAACTTTTACACCGTTTGGTGTACCGAGAGAATAAAGCTGTAAATCGTGTTCACCTTTCGGTAAATGCTGTTCAAATAACGCACCAGAAGTCGGGCGATTGATATTGGCAAACTGTCCGCCGTTTGGCGCTTCCCATTGCCATACTTTTGGCGGTTGATATTCGGTTGTCATTGCTTTTCTCCATTGAATTTGCAAAAAATTGTATAAATTTTACCGCTTGTTAAGTTATAAAGGCTAATCACTTTTTCTGATGTTTAATATAAAACGGATTGATGTCTGGTTATATAGATCGAAGATAAAGGAAGATTTTGATTGCGAGAAATTTGATAAGAAAAACAAAAGGGACTTACGCCCCTTATTTAATGAAATTAGAAATGAATCACCGTGCGGATTGATTTACCTTCGTGCATTAAATCGAAGGCTTTGTTGATGTCTTCTAACGGCATAGTGTGAGTGATGAAATCACGCAATTTAAATTCGCCTTTCATAAATTGGTCGATAATGCCTGGTAATTCGGTACGTCCTTTCACGCCGCCGAATGCCGAACCACGCCACACACGGCCGGTAACTAATTGGAACGGACGAGTACGGATTTCCGCACCTGCCGGTGCGACACCGATAATGATACTTTCACCCCAACCTTTGTGGCAACATTCTAATGCCGAACGCATTAAATCCACATTACCCACACATTCAAATGAGAAATCCACACCGCCGTCAGTCATCTCGATAATTACATTTTGGATTGGCTTATCGTAATCTTTCGGGTTGATACAATCCGTTGCACCAAGCTCTTTAGCTTTCTCAAATTTAGCCGGATTAATGTCGATCGCAATAATACGACCTGCGCCAGCCATTCTTGCACCGATAATTGCCGCTAAGCCGATACCGCCTAAACCGAAAATCGCGACCGTATCGCCTTTTTTCACTTTTGCAGTACGGGTTACCGCACCGATACCGGTAGTTACGCCGCAACCAAGTAAACACACTTCGTCAAGCGGTGCATTTTCCTGAATTTTTGCTAATGAGTATTCGGAAACAACTGTATATTCAGAGAAAGTTGAAGTCCCCATATAGTGGAAAATCGGCTGACCATCTTTAAAGAAACGTACCGTTCCGTCCGGCATTAAGCCTTTACCTTGGGTTTCACGTACTGCCGAACAAAGGTTGGTTTTGCCTGATAAACAGAATTTACATTTACGACATTCTGCGGTGTAAAGCGGGATAACGTGATCACCCACTTTAAAATCGGTTACGCCTTCGCCGACTGCTTCCACAATCCCTGCACCTTCGTGACCAAGTACACACGGGAACACCCCTTCGCTATCTTGACCGGAAAGGGTATAAGCATCGGTATGACACACACCGGTTGCCACTAAACGGACTAATACTTCGCCTTTTTGCGGTGGCATTAAATCCAATTCTTCAATTTTTAGCGGTTCATTCGGCGCCCAAGCGACCGCCGCGCGGGTTTTGATAAATTCCATTGCTTTCCTTCTTTTTATAGATTGCAGTAAAAAATTCTATAAATTTTACCGCTTGTTTTAATATAAATGCCAATCACTTTTCGTAATAAGAGATATAAATAGAATTGATGTCTTAACCTGTGTATCTGGTACTGAAAACCCCCCTTTTCGCCTGAGAAAAAATGGCATACAATCCGGACAGTTTTTACCCATTCACAGAAGGAAAATATGATGACAACAGAATTTAAACAAGTAGGTTGGATTGGCTTAGGTCAAATGGGTGTACCAATGGTAAATCGTTTATTAGCGCACGATATTGAAGTCGGTGTGTTTAATCGAAATATCGCTAAATGCAGCGAATTTGCTGAAAAAGGTGCAAAAGTGTATGGTTCTACCGTTGAACTTGTACGTGCTTACGAAGCGGTTATTTTGATGGTGTCTGATTTTGCTGCGGCAAAAGATATTCTCAATGAGGAAGTTTGCGCCAATTTAAACGGCAAAATTATTGTGAATATGAGTACCGTTTCACCTACTGAAAATAATCAGTTAAAAGCAATTGTTGAACAACACGGCGGACGTTTTGCCGAAGCACCGGTTTCAGGTTCTGTTGTGCCTGCGACCAACGGTACGTTATTAATTTTATTTGGTGGTGATGAGGCGGTACTTAATCCGTTACGTAATGTTTTCAGCATCTTAGGGCAACGCACTTTCCATTTTGGTGATGTGGGTAAAGGCTCCGGTGCAAAATTAGTGTTAAATTCATTGCTCGGTATTTTCGGCGAAGCTTATGCGGAAGCAATGTTAATGGGCGAACAATTCGGCATTGACTTAAACGAATTAGCTGAAGCGATTGGCGGCTCGGCAATGAACTCACCGATGTTCCAAACCAAAAAGCCATTGTTACTCGCGAAAGAATTCCCAGCAGCATTTATGCTCAAACACGCAAGTAAAGATCTCAATCTCGCTTGTGGCGAGCTGGAAAAAGCAAATCTAGATCTACCTGCAGTAAAAACCGTCGCCGAACAATATCGCAATGCTGTTACTGCAGATCTTGGTCAACAGGACGTTTCAGGCATCTATTTGCAGTTGGCGAAATAGTCCTCCTTATTTGAAAAGAAACGCTGTCAGACAAAGCCTGACGGCGTTTTTTATATTCTGAAGAAAGCTGAAATTAGTGTAATATATACTTATCTCAATAAATACAGGAAAACAGCAATGACGGCTCGCTATAATGAAAAAACCAGAGTTCAAATTCCCGCAGTAGCACATTTAGGGCGTTTGGGATATCAATATCTTTCGCTAAAAACAGCGCAATGGGATGTTAGCAATAACATTTTTGGTGAGGTTTTTAAGTCGGCGATTGCAAAAATTAACCCAAATTTGACTACTTTTGATCTCGAACGAGAGCTGAAAAATGTGGCGATGTTGCTCAAAAATGAAGATTTAGGGCAAGCGTTTTATAAGCGTTTACTGCAAGTTGGCACAGCTCGCCTGATTGATTTTGACTGTATTGAGAACAACCAATTTCACGTTGTTGCCGAACTAACTTGTGGTGACAAAGACGGTGACAATTTCCGTCCGGATATTACCCTACTGATTAACGGTTTACCGTTAGTGTTTTTAGAAGTGAAAAAGCCGAATGCCCAAAATGGATTGCAGTCGGAATTTGAGCGTATGCAATATCGCTGTAAAAAGCCGGCTTTCCGTCCTTACATCAACGCTACACAACTGATGGTTTTTTCTAATAATCAGGAATATCAAACTGCTGATCGCCATAAAACTCAGGGGGCGTTTTATGCGACAACAGGTTTTCACGGTGTACAGTTCAATTATTTCCGTGATGAAGGCGAAATTGCCGAAGAACAAGCGGTCAAATTAAACGAAAATCTTGCAATTTTACCAGAGGCGGAATTAAACCGTATTTTGCTAGACTTTAATGAGCCGATGTTGAAAAACGATGCGGAATTTCGTACCAATCTTGATCCAAATTCGCCGACTAATCGTCTTTGTACTGCACTATTGCACAAAGAACGTTTGTTATTTTTGTTGAAATACGGCATTGCCTATGTAGAAGAACAAGGTGGCATGGAAAAACATGTAATGCGTTATCCACAACTGTTTGCGACTAAGGCGATCAGCCGCCATTTAGCAGCAGGTAAAAAGAAAGGCATTATTTGGCATACGCAAGGCAGTGGTAAAACGGCGTTGGCGTATTACAACGTACGAGTGCTAACCGATTTTTATCAACGCCAAAATGTGATTCCTAAATTCTATTTCATTGTGGACAGACTCGATTTACGCAATCAGGCAATGTCGGAATTTAGTCATCGTGGATTACAAGTAAACAGTATTAACAGCCGTGAAGAGTTTGCTCAAGAAATGCGAAAAGCCGCTGCATTGAGTAACTATAGCGGTGATCCTGAAATTACGGTGGTCAATATCCAAAAATTCCAAAATAGTAATGTAGCGGAATTTATTCCTGATTACGACATCAGTGTGCAGCGTATCTTTTTTATTGATGAAGCACACCGCAGTTTTGGTAATCAAGCACAAACCGTGAGCCAATTTTTAGCCAGCCTAATCCAAGCCGATCCAAGTGCAGTACATATTGGCTTGACGGGCACACCATTGCTCGGAGGCGGTAAAAACCGAGTTGGCTCAACGGCAATTTTTGGTGATTACATTCATAAGTATTACTACAATCAATCCATTGCGGACGGTTACACGCTCCGCCTGATTCGTGAAGAAATCGAAAGTAATTACAAAGCGGAACTTAGCCAAATTTTGGCGGATTTGCAAATTCAACAAGGCAGTATTAAAAGCCGAACCATTACCAGTCGCCGCCGTTTTGTTGAGCCAATGCTAGACTACATCGTGCAGGATTTTGAAAAATTCAGACGACAAAAAGCCGACAATTCGCTCGGGGCGATGGTGATTTGCGACAGTAGCGATCAAGCCCGAATGATGCATTTTCTATTCAACCAAAAATATGCAGAAAATCCGCAAGATTTGACCGCTTACCGTGAAAAACTGGCTGAAAATGATCCGCACTTTTTTGATGAATTACCGAAAGTTGCCGAGTCAACTGCAACCTATAACCTAGCTAAACGTACGGTAACATCAGCAAGTTTGATTTTATCGGACGAAGGCGATAAAACTTACCGTAAAGACCTTGTGGATGATTACAAAGCCGGCAAAACCGATTTGTTGTTTGTTTACAATATGTTGCTCACAGGTTTTGACGCAAAACGTCTGAAAAAACTCTATTTAGGGCGAGTAATCAAAGAACATAACTTATTGCAAGCTCTCACAAGGGTAAATCGTACCTACAAAGATTACGAGTTTGGCTATGTGGTAGATTTTGCCGATATTCAGGCAGAATTTGATAAAACCAATGCCGCCTACCAAGCGGAATTACAACTTGAATTAGGCGATGAAGCGGAACATTATTCCCAACTTTTCAAATCGCAAGCGGAAATCGATCAAGACATCGCTCAAATCAAAGAGGTACTTTTTGATTTTGAAACTGAAAATGCCGAAATTTTCCGCCAACAGCTTGATGAAATTGACGACAAACAAAAATTACTCGAATTAAAACGCACGTTGGAATTGGCAAGAAGCCTGTATAACCAGCTCAAAGTGGACGAAAAATCAGGCTTAGAACGCCTTGATTTTGAGCAATACAACGTGCTTTACCGCCAAGTGCTAGACCGTCTGTTCCAAGTAAATACTATGGAACGAGTGGATTCAGGCGATTTGCAAGGCGTGTTAAACGAGGCATTGGAAAATATCTACTTCACATTCCACAAAAAAAGTGAGGCAGAATTAAAATTAGCCGACAGTTTGCAAGACCAAATGCGGAAAACTCGTGAAGCCTTCGCTCGCAACATAGACCAAAAAGATCCTGAATTTGTCCGTTTACTAGATGAATTGAAACATCTGTTTGAAAAACGTAACGTGCAATCTGTAAGCCAAGCGGAAATGCAAATGCACATTGATGAATTCGCCAAACTAGAACGCCAAATTGGTAAATTAAATGCCGAAAACGACCGCTTGTCGCTTAAATTTGCAGGCGATGCTAAATTTGTCCGCATTTTCAAACGTGGCGTACAAGATTTTGGCTTGCAACAAAACCGTAGCCATTTTATGGAAGGCTTACAGCAGATTAAATTTAGCAACGACCAATTTGTGCTAAATCAGGGTGACTTACTCCAAAGCTCTTCGAGCTATTTTGAAAAAGAGAGTTTACGTACGGTGACGAAACTCAAAAGCGAGTTCCAATTGCCGCTCGATAACAAAGCCTTAATGAACTTAAATAAATTGATTGTGAGTGAGTATATAGGGGCATAGCCCATTACAAATATAAATATAGGGACACAACGTGTCACTGCTGAACAAAAAATAAACTAGAGCAATAAAAATGACCGAACAACTTTTTCAACAAAAAACCAAAGAATTGATCGACAGCTTAAAAGCCATTTGTGCGAACTATGGGCTAGGGAATGATGGCAATGAATTTAAAATCATTACCCAAGTGTTTTTGTATAAATTTCTTAATGACAAATTTGCCTTTGAAATCAAGCAGATTAAACCGTCTTTGGCGGAGCATGATAGCTGGGAGCAAGCGTTGGGTGAAATGTCCGCTGAAGATTTTGACTTTTTAACAATGAATATGAACGGCGACACCGCCATTTTGCGACCAAATCAATTTATCAGCCATTTGTTCAACCAATCGAATATCGCCAATTTTGCTAATCTGTTCGATGAAACCCTAATGGACATCGCCGCTCAAAATGCGGATATTTTCTCGGTAAAAACCGAAGGTGGGGCGAAAATCAACTTGTTTGACCGTGTCAGCCAATATATTGCCGACCCCAGCAAGCGAGACGCATTCTGCCGTGCGGTAATTAACAAATTGGTGGAATTTAGTTTCGAGCATATTTTCAACCAAAAATTTGATTTTTACGCCACGATTTTTGAGTATCTCATCAAAGATTACAACACCAACTCGGGCGGAAAATATGCCGAATACTACACGCCACACGCGGTGGCTCGTATTATGGCGGCAATTCTCGTGCCTGAAAACGTGCGCGGGCAGTTGCAAAATGTCAGCTGTTACGATCCGTCCGCAGGCTCTGGCACATTGTTGATGAACATCGCCCACGCCATCGGCGAAAAAAAATGTACCATTTACACACAGGATATTTCGCAAAAATCGTCAAACTTGTTGCGATTAAATCTGATCTTAAACAATCTTGTCGCCAGCATTCCTAACGTGGTGCAAGGCAACACGATGACACACCCTTACCATAAATCGGGCGATCAACTCCGCCAGTTTGATTACATCGTGTCTAACCCACCGTTCAAAATGGATTTTAGCGAAGTGCGAGAAGAATTAGCCACGCCCGCCCATAAGGATCGCTTTTTTGCGGGCGTACCAAACGTGCCAAAAGCCAAAAAAGAGGGAATGGCGATTTATCAACTTTTTGTTCAGCACATCATTCACTCGCTTAAAGCAGACGGCAAAGCAGCTGTGGTGTTGCCAACGGGCTTTATTACCGCTCAATCTGGCATTGATAAGAAAATCCGAGAATTTCTGGTGAGCGAAAAAATGTTAGCGGGCGTGGTGTCGATGCCGTCTAACATTTTCGCCACCACAGGCACGAACGTCTCTATTCTCTTTCTCGACCGAGCCAACAAAGAGAACGTGGTGCTGATTGATGCCAGCAACTTGGGCGAAAAAATCAAAGAGGGCAAAAACCAAAAAACCGTGCTTTCCGCCGAAGAAGAGCAACGCATTATTGACGTATTCAACCAGAAAAAAGCGGAAGACGATTTCTCGGTGGTGGTCTCTTATGCCGACATCGCAGCCAAAAATCATAGCCTATCCGCAGGGCAGTATTTTGACGTGAAAATCGACCACATCGACATCACCGCTGCCGAGTTTGAGCAGAAAATGGCAGATTTTCAGCAAAATCTGACCGCACTTTTTGCCGAAAGCAAGGCGTTAGAAAGCCAAATTCAGCAACAAATGGCAACGTTAAAATTTAACGCACAAGCGGTGGAAAATTAGGGGAAGTTTGCGAGATGGAAGAATATAAATTACAAGATTTAATCAGCATTAAAAATGGCAAGAAATATGACCATTTGAATAAAGGCAATATTCCTGTTTATGGCTCAGGTGGGATAATGACTTATGTTGATGATTATCTTTATGATGGCGAAGCTGTACTTTTGCCACGTAAAGGTACGCTAAATAATATTATGTATTCCAAAGGAAAATTATGGACTGTGGATACAATGTATTATGCTTTGGTAAATGAAAAAGCAGATCCGTATTATCTTTATGCTTATTTAAGTCAACTAAATTTAAGTGCGTTAGATTCTGGTTCAACTTTACCAAGTATGACCTCAACGGCTTATTATTCCATTCCTGTTAAGTTGCCTAATAAAAAAAACCAACAAAAAATCGCCCAAGTGCTGTCCACATTGGATCGCAAAATTGCCCTAAACCAACAAATTAACGCCGAACTAGAAAAAATGGCGAAAACACTCTACGACTACTGGTTTGTGCAATTCGACTTCCCCGATGAAAACGGCAACCCCTATAAATCATCAGGCGGCGAGATGTTTTACCACCCCGAACTAAAACGAGAAGTACCGAAGGGGTGGGTGTGTGGAATGCTTGATGATTTAGGACAAATTGTAGGTGGAAGCACACCTTCAACAACAGAAAATGCAAACTTTTCTGAAAATGCGATCGCTTGGATTACACCAAATGATCTTTCAAACAATCAAGGCAATAAATTTATATCTCACGGAGCAATAGATGTTTCAGAACAAGGAATAAAATCAGCATCATTGAAGATTTACCCCAAAGGAACGGTTTTATTAAGCTCACGAGCACCAGTTGGTTATATGGCGATTGCTCAAAATGAATTAACCACAAATCAAGGATTTAAATCATTTATTCCTAATAAGGGTTATTCTGAAATTTTTATCTATTATGCAGTTAAAAATTTAATTCCTGTGATTGAACAAAATGCATCTGGTTCAACATTTAAAGAAATTTCAGCAACAGGTTTAAAAAATATTCCTTGCCTTTTACCACAAAAAGAAATTATTGAAAATTTTGTGTCAAAAATAACCGCACTTTTTGAAAAACAAAGTATAGTTGAAAAAGAAAATAAAAAACTCATCCAACTTCGAGATTTTCTTTTGCCAATGTTAATGAATGGGCAGGTTGAGGTGGCGTAGGGCGAAAAAACAGGATGCCACGTGGCGCCCCTACAATAATAGCCGAATTTGGTATTAAAGGAGAACCAAGATTGCACGACACCATGCCTAAAATCTACATCGGTACCGGCGGTTATAGCGACACGGATTTGGTTGGGACGCTATATCCGCATGGTACGGCAAAAAGTGATTTTTTGACGATTTATAGTTGTCATTACGATACGATTGAGATCAATAGCTCTTTTCATGCGCCTATTGGTGAAAAGGCATTACAAGGCATGGTGGAAAAGGCTGAGAAGCGGTTAAAATTTTCAGTAAAATTGCATCAAGACTTTAGCCATAACCGCACCGCTACCGCTGAACAAGCTCGTTATTTTTGGGATGCTTTGCAGCCGCTTATCGAGCAAAATTGTTTGGCTAATTTGTTTGTGCAATTTCCGCATACTTTTGACCGTACTCCGGCAAACCGCCTTTATCTTGCTCAACTTTGTCACTGGTTTGCTGATTTTCCGCTGGCGGTGGAATTTCGCCACGCCAGTTGGCATATTCCGCCCGTGTTTCAAACCTTTGCCAAACAGCCTAATCTTATTTGGTGTAATGTCGATTACCCGCCGAATATCGGCTTACCGGCTTTTCATTTTCAGAGTTTTCAACGCACGGCTTATTTACGTTTACACGGACACAATCCCAACTGGTGGAAAGCGGATTCAGCCGCAGAACGACATGATTATCGCTATCGCGATGACGAGTTAAAACAACTGGCAAATTTACTTTTTCAACAACGCAATACATTTGATGTGCTTTATCTTTACTTCCAAAACACGACGAAAAGCCATTCTTTCTATAATATCGCAACACTTAAAGGCTATTTAGCCGAGTTAGGATTTGAGGTGAAAACCGAGGTGAATGAACGTAGTGGAGAGCAAGGGAGTTTGTTTTAGTCGGTTCAGAGAAGTAAGAGCGTAGTCGCTAAAAATAAGAAACCCGCACTTCAAGGTAGAAACTTGACGTGCGGGCAATATGAAAGGCTTTACATCATCGCCGCAATGTATTTTAACATTACACCGGCCGCGATAGCAGAGCCGATTACACCGGCTACGTTTGGCCCCATTGCGTGCATTAATAAGAAGTTTTGTTTGTCATATTCCAAACCGACTTTATTTGATACACGAGCTGCCATTGGTACGGCAGAGACACCGGCAGAACCGATAAGCGGGTTAATTTTGTTTTTGCTGAATTTATTCATCAATTTCGCCATTAATACACCGCTTGCGGTACCGATACAAAATGCAATTACGCCTAATACTAAAATGCCTAAAGTTTGTGGTTGAAGGAATTTATCTGCAACTAGTTTTGCCCCGACCGATAAGCCAAGGAAAATTGTCACAATATTGATTAGCGCATTTTGTGCCGTATCATTTAAACGTTCCACCACACCACTGACACGCATTAAGTTACCGAAACAGAACATACCGAGCAACGGTGCTGCATCCGGTAGTAATAATGCTACTAATAAGAGTAAGATAATCGGGAACAGAATTTTTTCTCGATTGCTTACCGTGCGTAATTGCACCATACGAATTTTGCGTTCGGCATCTGTGGTTAACGCTTTCATAATCGGCGGCTGAATCAACGGCACTAACGCCATATAAGAGTAAGCCGCTACTGCAATCGCACCGAGTAATTCAGGCGCAAGTTTACTTGCCAGATAGATTGCGGTCGGGCCGTCCGCACCACCGATAATACCAATCGCTGCCGCTTGCGGTAGAGTAAAGTCAATAATACCTAACCAGTTCAAACCTAAAGCGCCGAGTACGGTTGCGAAAATACCGAATTGTGCTGCTGCACCTAATAAAAGTGTACGAGGGTTCGCGAGTAACGGGCCAAAGTCCGTCATTGCGCCCACGCCCATAAAGATGATGAGTGGTGCAACACCATAACCAATTGCAACTTTATAGAATAGCGCTAGCACACCGGCGGTATAGCCCATATCTCCGGCAATCACTTCTAGCTCGTTTTGTACCGAAGGCGCAACTAGTGCAATCGCTTCTTTAATGCTGTGTACATCCAAACTTGCACTATTTACTTTCGCCGCAATAATCGCTAGCTGTTCGGTTGTGCCGTGATGTAACAGATTATCTAAAGCGGTCATTGCCAAACCGGCTTCCGGAATATTGGATAACAAACCGCCAAAGCCGATTGGCAGGAGAAGGAGCGGTTCAAAGCCACGGGCAATTGCAAGCCAGAGCAATAGCAGACTTACCGCAATCATAATGGCTTGTCCTAGCTCCATATGCATAATGCCCATGCCCTGAAACAGAGCGATAATACTTTCCATATCAACTCCTTATCGTTTAAGCAAGATTCATTAATACTTGATCAACTGCAACGACATCACCTTGTTTTGCCGCAATGCCTTGGACTTTACCGGCTTTTGGTGCGCAAATTTGAGTTTCCATTTTCATTGCTTCAAGAATTAATAACACATCGCCTTCTGCAACTTGCTGACCTTCGCTAACTTCAACTTTAAGAATGTTACCTGCCATCGGTGCTTTGACTGGTTCAGCATTTGCACTGGTTGCTGCAGGAGCTGCAACTTGTAGTGCTGCGGTTGGTGCTGTCGGTGCAATATTTGTAATATCACCACCTTCACTGACTTTCACTACAAAGGCTTTGCCTTCAAGTTCAACCGTATAAACGGCTGGTTCACCTGCTTTTGCTGTGTGAGAAGCGGTCGGTTTTGCCGCTTCTTTTGCAACTTCTGCGGTCGGAGCCGGTTCGAATGCTGCCGGATTATTACGGTTTTCTAAGAATTTCCAACCGACTTGTTGGAATAACGCCACGATTAACACGTCATCAATCGTATTTTCTGAAAGAGTAATACTTTTCTCTTTAGCCTGTGCAGTTACTTCCGCCACTAATTTATCGATTTCCGGTGCGATATGGTTTGCCGGACGATCGGTAATCGGTGCAGCACCTTCAAGCACACGTTCTTGTAACGCTTTATTGACTGGTGCAGGTGTGCGACCGTATTCGCCTTTTAAAATACCGGCGGTTTCTTTGGCGATGGTTTTGTAGCGCTCGCCCATTAACACGTTCATTACTGCTTGGGTGCCGACGATTTGAGATGTTGGCGTAACAAGCGGAATATTACCGAGATCTTCACGTACGCGAGGGATTTCTTGTAATACAAGATCAAGTTTGTCACTTGCATTTTGTTGTTTTAACTGGCTTTCAAGGTTGGTTAACATACCGCCCGGCACTTGTGCAACTAAAATACGGCTGTCTACACCACGTAATTGCCCTTCAAACTTCGCATATTTTTTACGAACGTCACGGAAGTAAGCTGAGATTTTTTCAAGTTGAGGAATGTTCAAGCCGGTGTCGTAAGGCGTGCCTTGAAGTGTTGCGACAATAGATTCGGTTGCCGGATGACCATAAGTGCCGGACATTGAAGAAATAGAGGTATCTACACCATCAACACCCGCTTCAATCGCTTTTAATAATGCCATTTCCGCCATACCGGTGGTTGAGTGGCAGTGTAAGTGAAGTTCTACGTCATAACGTTTTTTAATTTCACTGACTAACTCGTACGCAGCCATTGGGGTTAAGATACCTGACATATCTTTGATAACGAGAGAGTCTACCCCGATTTCCAATAATTGTTCGGTTACGTCTAACCACGTTTGTAACGTGTGTACCGGACTGGTGGTATAACTTAACGTACCTTGTGCATGCCCACCGTGTTTTTTGACCGCTTGTAGTGCCGCTTGCATATTGCGAGGGTCATTTAACGCATCAAACACACGGAACACATCCATCCCATTGGTAACACAACGTTCCACAAAGCGATCTACCACATCATCCGCATAATGACGGTAGCCTAATAAATTTTGTCCGCGTAATAACATTTGCAGTGGTGTATTTGGAATCGCTTTTTTCAACTCACGCAAACGTACCCAAGGATCTTCACCTAAAAAACGGATACAGCTATCAAAAGTCGCACCGCCCCATGCTTCTAAAGACCAATAGCCGATTTTATCTAATTCAGCCGCAATCGGTAACATATCGTCTAAACGTAGTCGTGTCGCAAACAAAGATTGGTGTGCATCACGTAAAACAACATCAGTAATCGCAATTTTTTTGTTTTGAATAGTCATGATAAAAATCCTCTATTATTTTAATCCTTGTTGACGACGATGATGGGCAATAGCAGCCACAATCACGGGGCGTAAATGGTCTAAATTATCAGTTGGAACAGCGCTTGGCGTTGGTTTAGCTAGCGGAGCTGGAAGTGGTTCAGGAAAGAATTTATTGATTATCTTAGAGATAAAACTAATTGCATAAATGAGTACGATCAGAAAAGTAAGCACAAAGCCCATTCCTGAAATCATTAAATTTATGCCTTCACTAAAAAGTTCTGCGTCTGTCATAAATATACCTTTGAATCTATTGTGCTGCATAGAGCAAGATAATCAAATCATTTTTACTCTGCAAACGGTTTCCCTAAGAAATGCCAAGTGCTTCACAATTTTTTTGATTTTGTTGCTAACAAGCGGTCAGATTTAACAAATTTTTTGCAAATTTCACATTAAATATAACCGCTTGTATGATGTTATTGGAGTGGTAAGGTATTTGGCGTTACATCCATTCTTTGGCGGAAGAACGTGGCAAAGCGAGGTTTACCTTTTTCAGTAATGCCTCGATATTTATAAGTAATCAAACTCCCAATGGGTGGCGGATTTTCACGATCTTTATCTTTAAAACCGGATCCGATACGGAAACGTCCACGCTGGTTTTCACAAGTGATTGCGCCCAGTTTATCGCGATATTTCCCTTTGCCGTTATGGTGAGCAATGACGGTACATTCTTCATCTAATACAGGTTTTAATTTGAGAATTTGTGCAGAACGTCCTTTTATGTAAGCAGTATTCGGATTACGTACCACAACGCCTTCGCCGTGTTGGTCAAGTACTTGCTGATAGAATTGCATTAAATGGGCTTTGTCTTGAATCGGAATCTGTTCAATGATTTGAATATAAGGGGTAGGATGCTGTGAAAGATAATTTTTCAATTTAGTTAATCTTTCAAACAAATTGCCATCGGCATTCGGTACATCAAAAACATAAAGTTTCAACTTATACCAGCCTTTAGGCTCACTGGCTCTGACGGTACTTGAGATTTCTTCAAATTTTCCTCTTTCGCTAAAAAGTTCTCCGTCAACCGCAAAAGGTGGGAAATCTTTAATAAAATAGTCTGGAGGTGCAAGCGGATTACCTTGGCGGCTGATAAGTTGCTTGCCGTCCCAATAGCCCCGTACACCATCCAGTTTTTCGCTCATTACCCAGCCGTTTATATCTTGATCTCGATATTGACCTAGTAACATCAAGTCCGGTGTTTTGGAAAATAATGACGTACTGAAGCATAAAAGTATAAGAAGGAGAGTTTTCATATTCGTTACCTATTAAGTGAAGAGGTAAACCAATATATAGAGGATCGAACAAGCGGTCTGATTCTAAGAAAATTTTTCCGATCAGGATCGCAAAATTTTTATCAAACTAGACCGCTTGTATAGTGTGGGATTGATTAGCGTACGGTTTGAACTAATGCCGAGATGTCTACAGGGAATTGTTCCGTGCTAGCCATTTCTACAATTTGCTTATGTGAGTATTGTTTAGCATTGTAAACCACCACAATACTTGTATCGCCAACTTGAAGGAAGTTGCTTTCACCAAATTCAGTATAGCGGGTAGCACCGATACTGATCACTGCTTTTGTCGGATAATTCGCTTGTTTAAGCAATTCGGCAATATGATTCATTGGCCCTTGATCCGGTTGGTTATTCATCTTATCTACAATCCAGTTCAGCAGTTTTTGATGAAAATAACTATAGCTTACTGCAGGGCTATCTTCACCATATACATTAAGTTTACCGTCACGTTTATGGAAACAAGCAATATTGTAATTATCTAAAATACCACCTTGAGCAAAATGATCTAAAGGAATCAGTGTTTCAGAGATCCCTTTTGACGCATTGCCCCAGTTTTTCTTTTCACAAATTTTACGTGCATTCGGACGGCGAATAGAGCAGTCGTTATAAGCGGCAAAATGAGTAGGCTTGAGGGCGATGACTTGATTGTTTTGATATTCAATTTCGCAAATCAATGCAACTTCCGGTTCAATTTGCAGATTGTCAGCATCATTTGGAAAAGTAATCGTATCGTGAGATAAGGGATAAGTTGCGAGGAATTGTTCCGTTGGGTTTAAGGTTTGGCTTGGCACGTAGAAAGGAAAAATCGCTTTCGGTTGAATCGCTTCTTCCGTCTTTACTTGCAAGAAATCAGCCGCTTCACCCGCTTGTTCTAAATGACCGGCAAAATTTCCAGCTACGCCTAAACCAATAAAATGTTCTTTTTGCATAATATCTACCTCTATATAAATAAGTTATACGGAATGTAGCGATTAATTTTAGAAAAAGAAAGTGAATTTTTAGGAAAAGTAAGGATGCGCTATTTGCCGTTTAAAGATGGGGTCTGTTACTTTTTTAACAGAAAAATAATAAAAAACATTCGAATTGTACTAAATGTGTTCTTTTAATCATTTTTTCAAGATTTTTTTGCAAAAAGTGCTTGCAAGGATTTTAGATTTCTCTATAATGCACCTCACACAACGACGCACTGTTGTGAACGATTTAAAATTGATTGCCAGTGCGTCGTTTCTTTTTGTTCTTTAACAATTTATCAGACAATCTGTGTGGGCACTTGTTGATTGACTTAATTAAAAAATATTTTTGATTTTGAAGTCTTAATAGGTGCTTAAACTAGAAATTCATTTTTACTTTTAAAGTAATATGTAAACTTAGCTAAGCAGTTTATTGAGCGATTAAACTTTTTGAATTGAAGAGTTTGATCATGGCTCAGATTGAACGCTGGCGGCAGGCTTAACACATGCAAGTCGAACGGTAGCACGAAGGAGCTTGCTCCTTGGGTGACGAGTGGCGGACGGGTGAGTAATGCTTGGGAATCTGGCTTATGGAGGGGGATAACTACGGGAAACTGTAGCTAATACCGCGTAATATCTTCGGATTAAAGTGTGGGACCGCAAGGCCACATGCCATGAGATGAGCCCAAGTGGGATTAGGTAGTTGGTGGGGTAAAGGCCTACCAAGCCGACGATCTCTAGCTGGTCTGAGAGGATGACCAGCCACACTGGAACTGAGACACGGTCCAGACTCCTACGGGAGGCAGCAGTGGGGAATATTGCACAATGGGGGGAACCCTGATGCAGCCATGCCGCGTGAATGAAGAAGGCCTTCGGGTTGTAAAGTTCTTTCGGTAGCGAGGAAGGTGGTTGTTTTAATAGAACAATCAATTGACGTTAACTACAGAAGAAGCACCGGCTAACTCCGTGCCAGCAGCCGCGGTAATACGGAGGGTGCGAGCGTTAATCGGAATAACTGGGCGTAAAGGGCACGCAGGCGGTTGATTAAGTGAGATGTGAAAGCCCCGGGCTTAACCTGGGAATTGCATTTCATACTGGTCAACTAGAGTACTTTAGGGAGGGGTAGAATTCCACGTGTAGCGGTGAAATGCGTAGAGATGTGGAGGAATACCGAAGGCGAAGGCAGCCCCTTGGGAATGTACTGACGCTCATGTGCGAAAGCGTGGGGAGCAAACAGGATTAGATACCCTGGTAGTCCACGCTGTAAACGCTGTCGATTTGGGGATTGGACTTTAAGTCTGGTGCCCGAAGCTAACGTGATAAATCGACCGCCTGGGGAGTACGGCCGCAAGGTTAAAACTCAAATGAATTGACGGGGGCCCGCACAAGCGGTGGAGCATGTGGTTTAATTCGATGCAACGCGAAGAACCTTACCTACTCTTGACATCCATGGAATCTTGTAGAGATACGAGAGTGCCTTCGGGAACCATGAGACAGGTGCTGCATGGCTGTCGTCAGCTCGTGTTGTGAAATGTTGGGTTAAGTCCCGCAACGAGCGCAACCCTTATCCTTTGTTGCCAGCGGTTCGGCCGGGAACTCAAAGGAGACTGCCAGTGATAAACTGGAGGAAGGTGGGGATGACGTCAAGTCATCATGGCCCTTACGAGTAGGGCTACACACGTGCTACAATGGCGTATACAGAGGGAAGCAATATGGCGACATGGAGCAAATCTCACAAAGTACGTCTAAGTCCGGATTGGAGTCTGCAACTCGACTCCATGAAGTCGGAATCGCTAGTAATCGCAAATCAGAATGTTGCGGTGAATACGTTCCCGGGCCTTGTACACACCGCCCGTCACACCATGGGAGTGGGTTGTACCAGAAGTAGATAGCTTAACCGCAAGGGGGGCGTTTACCACGGTATGATTCATGACTGGGGTGAAGTCGTAACAAGGTAACCGTAGGGGAACCTGCGGTTGGATCACCTCCTTACCAAGATTAAGCGACTGCAAGTGTTCACACAGATTGTTTGATAGAAAGAAGACGAAAACGGATATAATCCGGCATCCTTTTGGGTCTGTAGCTCAGGTGGTTAGAGCGCACCCCTGATAAGGGTGAGGTCGGTGGTTCAAGTCCACTCAGACCCACCACTCTAAACGAGTGAAAACTGAAAGGTGAGATTATGTTCAGTCATGATGTATGGGGATATAGCTCAGCTGGGAGAGCGCCTGCCTTGCACGCAGGAGGTCAGCGGTTCGATCCCGCTTATCTCCACCAATCATCATGACTAAGTGAATAAATAGAATGTTTGTTTATTTAGTCATGATGATAAGTCAAATTATTGTCTTAAATTGTTCTTTAAAAAATTGGAAACAAGCTGAAAAACTGAGAGATTTTTCAAGTTCGTTAAAGCGGAAGTGATAACGAATACATTGAAAGTCTGAGTAGTTAAAAAATCTTAGCTGAACAAAAGCAGCTAAGTGTTTAGTTTAAAAACTAACGTCAAATGCGAAGTTTGAAAGAATAAGAACATTTGAGGTTGTATAGTTAAGTGACTAAGCGTACACGGTGGATGCCTTGGCAATCAGAGGCGAAGAAGGACGTGCTAATCTGCGAAAAGCTTGGATGAGTTGATAAGAAGCGTTTAATCCAAGATATCCGAATGGGGAAACCCACTAGATGAAGAATCTAGTATTTACTACTGAATACATAGGTAGTAAAGGCAAACCGGGAGAACTGAAACATCTAAGTACCCCGAGGAAAAGAAATCAACCGAGATTCTGTAAGTAGCGGCGAGCGAAAGCGGAAGAGCCTGTTAGTGATAGCAGTAGACACAGAAGAACGAGCTGGGAAGCTCGACTATAAAGGGTGATAGTCCCGTATTCGAAGTTTCAATTGTGGTACTAAGCTAACGATAAGTAGGGCGGGACACGAGAAATCCTGTTTGAAGATGGGGGGACCATCCTCCAAGGCTAAATACTCCTGATTGACCGATAGTGAACCAGTACTGTGAAGGAAAGGCGAAAAGAACCCCAGTGAGGGGAGTGAAATAGAACCTGAAACCGTGTACGTACAAGCAGTGGGAGCCTCTTAATGGGGTGACTGCGTACCTTTTGTATAATGGGTCAGCGACTTATATTTTGTAGCGAGGTTAACTGAATAAGGGAGCCGAAGGGAAACCGAGTCTTAACTGGGCGTTTGAGTTGCAAGGTATAGACCCGAAACCCGGTGATCTAGCCATGGGCAGGTTGAAGATTGGGTAACACTAATTGGAGGACCGAACCGACTAATGTTGAAAAATTAGCGGATGACTTGTGGCTGGGGGTGAAAGGCCAATCAAACCGGGAGATAGCTGGTTCTCCCCGAAATCTATTTAGGTAGAGCCTTGAGCGGACACCTTCGGGGGTAGAGCACTGTTTCGGCTAGGGGTCCATCCCGGATTACCAACCCGATGCAAACTGCGAATACCGAAGAGTGATACTCAGGAGACACACGGTGGGTGCTAACGTCCATCGTGGAGAGGGAAACAACCCAGACCGCCAGCTAAGGTCCCAAAGTACTAGTTAAGTGGGAAACGAAGTGGGAAGGCTTAGACAGCTAGGATGTTGGCTTAGAAGCAGCCACCATTTAAAGAAAGCGTAATAGCTCACTAGTCGAGTCGGCCTGCGCGGAAGATGTAACGGGGCTAAAACTAGTCACCGAAGCTGCGGCATCAGTAGAAATACTGTTGGGTAGGGGAGCGTTCTGTAAGCGGATGAAGCTGAATTGAGAAGTTTGGTGGACGTATCAGAAGTGCGAATGCTGACATAAGTAACGACAAAACGAGTGAAAAACTCGTTCGCCGGAAGACCAAGGGTTCCTGTCCAACGTTAATCGGGGCAGGGTGAGTCGGCCCCTAAGGCGAGGCTGAAAAGCGTAGTCGATGGGAAACGGGTTAATATTCCCGTACTTGGTATAACTGCGATGTGGGGACGGAGAAGGTTAGGTTATCAGACTGTTGGATGTCTGTTTAAGCCGGTAGGTGGGAATTTTAGGCAAATCCGGAATTCCGTTAACACCGAGAAGTGATGACGAGTCTCTACGGAGACGAAGTAACCGATACCACGCTTCCAGGAAAAGCCACTAAGCTTCAGGTTATACTAAACCGTACTATAAACCGACACAGGTGGTCAGGTAGAGAATACTCAGGCGCTTGAGAGAACTCGGGTGAAGGAACTAGGCAAAATAGCACCGTAACTTCGGGAGAAGGTGCGCCGGCGTAGATTGTAGAGATTTACTCTCGAAGGTTGAACCGGTCGAAGATACCAGCTGGCTGCAACTGTTTATTAAAAACACAGCACTCTGCAAACACGAAAGTGGACGTATAGGGTGTGATGCCTGCCCGGTGCTGGAAGGTTAATTGATGGTGTTATCGAAAGAGAAGCTCCTGATCGAAGCCCCAGTAAACGGCGGCCGTAACTATAACGGTCCTAAGGTAGCGAAATTCCTTGTCGGGTAAGTTCCGACCTGCACGAATGGCATAATGATGGCCAGGCTGTCTCCACCCGAGACTCAGTGAAATTGAAATCGCCGTGAAGATGCGGTGTACCCGCGGCTAGACGGAAAGACCCCGTGAACCTTTACTATAGCTTGACACTGAACATTGAATTTTGATGTGTAGGATAGGTGGGAGCCTTTGAAGCAGTCACGCCAGTGATTGTGGAGGCGTCCTTGAAATACCACCCTTTAACGTTTGATGTTCTAACGAAGATTGCGGAACGCGGTCTCGGACAGTGTCTGGTGGGTAGTTTGACTGGGGCGGTCTCCTCCCAAAGAGTAACGGAGGAGCACGAAGGTTTGCTAATCACGGTCGGACATCGTGAGGTTAGTGCAATGGTATAAGCAAGCTTAACTGCGAGACAGACAAGTCGAGCAGGTGCGAAAGCAGGTCATAGTGATCCGGTGGTTCTGAATGGAAGGGCCATCGCTCAACGGATAAAAGGTACTCCGGGGATAACAGGCTGATACCGCCCAAGAGTTCATATCGACGGCGGTGTTTGGCACCTCGATGTCGGCTCATCACATCCTGGGGCTGAAGTAGGTCCCAAGGGTATGGCTGTTCGCCATTTAAAGTGGTACGCGAGCTGGGTTTAGAACGTCGTGAGACAGTTCGGTCCCTATCTGCCGTGGGCGTTGGAGAATTGAGAGGGGCTGCTCCTAGTACGAGAGGACCGGAGTGGACGCATCACTGGTGTTCCAGTTGTCTCGCCAGAGGCATTGCTGGGTAGCTACATGCGGAAGAGATAAGTGCTGAAAGCATCTAAGCACGAAACTTGCCTCAAGATGAGTTCTCCCAGTCTATAAGACTGTAAGGGTTGTTGGAGACTACGACGTAGATAGGTCTGGTGTGTAAGTGGTGTGAGCCATTGAGCTAACGGATACTAATTGCCCGAGAGGCTTAACTATACAACGCTCAAGTGTTTTTGGGCATGAAGACTAAAGACTAGAAAATCAGTAACAGCTTGTTTCGAATTTAAAGTGCGAATAAAAAGCAGATAAAGAACAAAGAAAAAGACAGATAAAGACGAAGGCGATAGCCGAAGTCATCGACAGAATATTCTGGCGACCAGAGTGCTGTGGCTCTACCTGATTCCATTCCGAACTCAGAAGTAAAACGCAGTAACGCCGATGGTAGTGTGGGGTTTCCCCATGTGAGAGTAGGGCATCGCCAGATTGCATTTAGGGACCCTGTGGTTAGAGATAACCACGGGGTTTTTGCTTTTTTGAGGATTTGAGAGCTAAAGGGCATAGTTCACTCGAAAGGCTGAAAATCCAAATAAAACAATCCGAAAAATCAAAGTAGTCTACAAGCGAAGTAAAAGTGAGCTTACACTTTTGTTTTCTTTTAATGCGAAGGAAAGTATTTTCTGGTTTGACTACTTCTCAAAATCACTCTTTTCCGTTATTCTTCTACTATTGATTATATCTATAGGATTTAAACATTTCTTTGCAATTACCATTACCCATTCATCAAGTTGATGATGAGACTTTCGATAATTTTTACGCAGAAAACAGCCTTGTGCTGTTGGATTCTTTGCGCCAAAATTTTGTCGATGTGCAGCAGCCATTTTTTTATATTTGGGGCGGGAAAAGTAGTGGTAAGAGCCATCTCCTAAAAGCGGTAAGTAATCATTATTTACTGAATCAGCAAACGTCTAGCTATATTCCTTTAGAAAAATCACAATACTTTTCGCCAATGGTTTTGGATAATGCCGAACAATTAGATGTTATCTGTTTGGATGATCTCCAAGTAGTTGCCGGTGATGAAGCTTGGGAACTCGCTATTTTTAATCTCTTTAACCAGATCCGGGAGCAACAAGGTTTATTTGGTAGCGGTCATAAGACATTGCTGCTGATAAGTGCTGATTGTCCTCCGCATCAATTAAAGATCAATTTACCTGATCTTCGTTCTCGCCTTACTTGGGGAGAGGTTTATCAGTTAAATGATTTAACTGATGATCAAAAGAGAATCATTTTACAGCGTAATGCATACCAAAAAGGAATGGAGCTTTCCGATGAGGTTGCTAATTTCTTACTAAAACGTTTGGATAGAGATTTACAAACACTTTCCACTGAATTGGATCGTCTCGATAGAGCCTCTTTACAGGCACAGCGGAAATTAACCGTGCCTTTTGTGAAAGAAATTTTAGGGCTTTGATGCGATTTGATTCCTATCAATATTTGCAAAAAAATCGCCAAATTTAACCGCTTGTTACCTCTAAAGAGGTAACGGCTTTGCTACGCTAAAATGTAGGCTTATGTTAAACTTTGTTAACTTTACTACCAATAAATAATTATGTCTTATATGCATCAACTTTCAGTGATTAATTTAGCTTGTGAGCGGGGCGAGAACCGTCTTTTTGAAGGTTGTCAGTTTTCTGTGAAAAGCGGAGATTGGCTACAAATTGAAGGACATAACGGTATTGGTAAAACAAGTTTATTAAGAATTCTTGCCGGATTATCGACACCCGCCGAAGGCGATGTCCTTTGGAATGATGAGCCTATTCAGAAATGCCGTGAAGAATATTATACAGAGCTATTTTATTTGGGGCATCATGCCGGAGTGAAACCGGAACTTAGTCCGTGGGAAAATCTACGTTTTTTCCAAAAAATGCAAAAGTTGCCGTTAAGTGATGATGTGCTTTGGAATGCTTTGGATAAAGTGGGATTAGTTGGGCGAGAGGATTTACCTTGTTCACACCTCTCAGCAGGCCAGCAGCGTCGTGTCGCTTTAGCAAAATTGTGGCTGACTAAGCAGAAACTTTGGATCTTAGATGAACCTTTTACCGCAATTGATAAAAAAGGTGTGGCTGATTTGATCTCTCATATCGAACGCCACTGTGAGGAAGGTGGGATAGTGATATTCACTAGCCATCAGGCAGCAGAAAGTAGCCAAGTACAGATTCTTTCATTAGATAAATTTAAGATATAAATATTGATATGATTTTATTTAATATTATTCAGCGAGAACTGACTATTGCTTTTCGCAAGCCGGCGGAGATTTTAAATCCCTTATGGTTCTTTCTGATTGTGATTACCCTTTTCCCGTTATTAATGGGGCCAAATCCTGAATTATTAGGCAAAATTGCACCGGGAGTGGCATGGGTTGCCGCATTATTATCGGCATTATTATCGTTTGAGCGGTTATTTCGGGATGACTATTTGGACGGCTCTTTGGAACAGCTTATGCTTTTGCCGATTGGTTTGCCACAAGTTGCGTTAGCAAAAGTGATTGCACACTGGTTATTAACCGGATTGCCCCTGATTTTATTGTCACCGGTTGCGGCGATTTTGCTTTCGTTAGAAACACAAGTTTGGTGGGCACTCGTTCTTACTTTATTACTGGGAACGCCGATTCTTAGCTGTTTAGGGGCGATAGGTGTTGCGCTTACGGTCGGTTTACGTAAAGGCGGGACATTACTCAGTTTACTTATTTTGCCATTATTTTTACCGGTATTGATTTTTGCCGCCGCAGTATTAGAAGCTGCAACTTTGAATATGGGATATAGTGGTCAGCTTGCGATCATCGGTGCTATTTTGGCTCTAACCTTAACTTTCTCACCTTTTGCAATTGCTGGGGCGTTAAGAATAAGTATTCAATAGCAAATACTTTTGAAGATCGCATAGTAAGTAAGCGGTTAAATTTTTATTATTTTTTGTAATTTGGAGATGTTATGTGGAAATGGCTTCACCCCTACGCTAAATCGGAAACACAATATCGATTGCTTGGGAAAGTTCAACCGGTATTAGGTTGGTTAAGTTTTATGATGTTAGCGGTTGCGTTTGTGTGGGGACTTGGTTTCGCACCTAAGGATTATCAGCAGGGCGATAGTTATCGTATTATCTTTATCCATGTGCCGGCAGCAATTTGGTCGATGGGGGTATATGGTTCAATGGCGGTTGCCGCATTGGTGGCATTAGTGTGGCAGATTCGTCAAGCAAGCCTTGCGATGATTTCAATGGCGCCAATCGGGTTAGTGTTTGCCTTTATTTCGCTTGCAACCGGTGCTATTTGGGGTAAACCGATGTGGGGAACTTGGTGGGTTTGGGACGCTCGCTTGACGTCTGCTTTAGTTTTATTCTTCCTATATATTGGGGTAATGGCACTTTATTCCGCTTTCCAAGACAAGCAAACCGGTGCGAAAGCAGCCGGTGTGTTAGCGGTAGTTGGTGTGATTAATCTTCCGATTATTCACTTTTCAGTGGAGTGGTGGAACACCTTACATCAAGGCGCAACCATTACGAAATTAGATAAGCCGTCTATGGCTGTAGAAATGTTGATTCCGTTATTATTGGCGATTTTCGGCAGCTTAATTTTTACCGCTTGGTTTAGTATTTGGCGTTATCGTATTGCGCTCTTAAATGATGAGCGTAAGCGCCCTTGGGTAAAAGCACTTGTGACAAAATAAGCGGTTAAATTAGGAGAAAAAGATGCAATTTCAATTTGAATCATTAAGTGATTTCCTTTCAATGGGAAATTACGGTTTCTATGTTTGGCTTTCTTATGCGGTTTCTATTATTGCGATGGGCGGCTTGATTTGGTTCTCTCGTCGAGAAGAAAAACAAATTGTGCAACAAGTCAAAAAAGAGTTAGCACGAGAAGCACAACTCAATAAGAAGTAGTTATAGCTATGGAATTAAGCGGTCATTTTTATATAACTTTTTGCAAGTTAGTTAGAAAAAATGACCGCTTACTTATTTTGAGGTATAGGGTTTGAGAAAAAGCAAAGATTCTTTCTAGAGATTAAAGTAATAGCGGAATCTTAAATGATTTTTTGTTATTCTACGCAGAGTTTTTTATTTAAATTTTTTTGTGCAATCGGCACATTTTGAAAGGTGATTACTATGAATCCAAGACGTAAATCGCGATTGAAAGTGGTGGTTTCAATTTTATTCGGTGTGGCGGTTGCCGCCGGTCTGACGCTTTATGCGCTAAGTCAGAATATCGATTTATTTTATACGCCATCGGAAATTGTAAATGGTAAGAATGATGACCCGAATCAAAAACCGGAAGTGGGTCAACGTATTCGTGTTGGCGGAATGGTTGTGGAAGACACGGTAAAGCGTGATGAGAAAACCTTAAAAGTTGAATTTGATGTGAATGATGTTGGACCCTCGATTACGATTGAATACGAAGGTATTTTGCCGGATTTATTCCGTGAAGGGCAAGGCATTGTGGCGCAAGGCGTATTAATTGAGCCGACTCGTTTAAGAGCAACGGAAGTCTTGGCGAAGCATGATGAGAACTATATGCCGCCGGAGTTAGGTGACAAATTAAAACAAAAACACAATAAGATGGGTGTTTCAGAATCTGATTTAAAAGGTGAATCAGAGCGTGATAGAGCGGAAATAGAAGAGACCCTGAAGACTTTGCAAGGGGAGTCTAAATAATGATTGCGGAATTAGGCAATTATGGCTTAGCACTTGCGCTAGGATTGTCAATTTTCTTGGCAATCTTACCGCTTATCGGTGCACAGAAAGGTAATATCACCTTAATGTCGTTAGCTCGCCCGATGACATGGGGAATGTTTCTGGCACTCACGATTTCATTCGGCTCGCTTTTCTATTTATTTGCCGTAAATGATTTTAGTGTGCAGTATGTGGTGAATAACTCGAATTCAACCTTACCGCTACAATACCGTTTATCTGCGGTATGGGGTTCTCATGAAGGCTCTTTATTGCTTTGGATTTGGTTGCTAGCACTTTGGGCAGTTGCTGTAGCTGCCTTTAGTCGTCAGATGCCGGAAGAAGCAGTGGCGCGCGTATTGAGTATCATGGGCTTGATTAGTATTGGATTCCTACTATTTATTCTTTTTAGTTCGAATCCGTTTGCGCGTACTTTCCCTAATTTCCCCGCTGATGGTCGAGAATTAAACCCGATGTTGCAAGATGTCGGCTTAATTTTCCATCCACCATTACTATACATGGGATACGTTGGTTTTTCGGTGGCATTCGCCTTTGCGATTGCTTCCCTAATGACCGGCAGATTGGATACCGCTTGGGCACGCTGGTCTCGTCCTTGGACCATGGCAGCCTGGGTATTTTTAACGCTAGGTATCGTGTTAGGCTCTTGGTGGGCTTATTATGAATTGGGTTGGGGCGGTTGGTGGTTCTGGGACCCGGTCGAGAATGCTTCTTTAATGCCTTGGATTGCAGGCACAGCGCTGATTCATTCATTAGCGGTAACGGAAAAACGCAGTACCTTTAAAGCTTGGACGGTGTTGCTTGCGATATTAGCATTTTCGCTTTGCTTGCTAGGTACGTTTTTGGTGCGTTCAGGCATATTAGTTTCGGTGCATGCGTTTGCTTCGGATCCAACGCGTGGTTTATATATCTTGGCTTATTTAGTGCTGGTTATTGGCGGCTCATTATTACTTTATGCTTTCCAAGGTTCAAAAATTAAAAGCTTAGATAATTATGAAAGATATTCACGTGAATCAATGTTATTAATTAATAATATTTTATTAATGGCATTTTTATCCGTGGTATTTTTAGGTACGATTTTACCGCTAATTCATAAGCAGATCGGTTTAGGCTCAATCTCTATTGGTGCGCCGTTCTTTGATCAAATGTTTGTCATATTGATGGTACCGTTTGCCTTTATTTTGGGTATCGGCCCATTAGTGAAATGGCGCAGAGATCAAATTTCAGCGATTCGTACGCCGGTACTTATCTCATTAGTGTTAATGACGGTGCTTGGTTTTGCGTTACCATATTTATTTGCTGATCGTATTACCGCAACTTCGGTGTTAGGGGTAATGATGGCGGCAATTATCATTATTTTGAGCTTATATGAATTACATCAACGTGCGACACATCGCCATACCTTCTTTAGCGGTATTTTCAAACTATCTCGTTCGCATTGGGGAATGGTGTTAGCGCACGTTGGGGTGGCGATGACTGTATTTGGTATCGCATTTAGTCAGAATTTCAGTATTGAGAAAGACGTTCGTATGAACGTTGGCGATCAGGTACAAATTCTTGATTACAATTTTGAATTTAAAGGGATCAAGATTACTGACGGAGCGAACTACCAAGGTGGCACAGCAGAAATTGCGATTACTAAAAACGGCGAATATGAAGCAACCTTAAATGCAGAAAAGCGTTTTTATAACGTGAGTAAAATGGGTATGACCGAAGCAGCGATTGATTGGGGCTTTAGCCGGGATCTTTATGCTGCTTTAGGTGAAAAACTCGAAGACGGCTCATGGGGCGTTCGTTTATATTACAAACCGTTTATTCGCTGGATCTGGATTGGCGGATTATTTATGGCATTAGGCGGTCTATTGTGTATGATGGATAAACGCTATCGCGTTCGTATTCATGCCTAAATTGGGTTGAGTTCTTAGTTACACTTAGGTAAGCGGTCGAATTTTCGAATTTTTTTGCAAATTTTCGAAAAATTCGACCGCTTGTTTTATAACTCTATGAAAAGGTTGAGAATTATTCACAAAATTGCTGAAAATCACTCTTTTTGTTTGTAATGTAGGCAAACGTCTAATTTTTTCGAATTTTTAAGAAAAAGGGTTTGACATATTTCTAAATTCTAGTAATATGTGCGCCACAGACACAGTGAGTGGTGAGATGGCCGAGCAGGCTGAAGGCGCTCCCCTGCTAAGGGAGTATAGGGTTCAAAAGCTCTATCGAGGGTTCGAATCCCTCTCTCACCGCCATTTACTTTATCACGCACCCGTAGCTCAGCTGGATAGAGTACTCGGCTACGAACCGAGCGGTCAGAGGTTCGAA
Source organism: Actinobacillus equuli (assembly GCF_900636745.1). Classification (NCBI taxonomy): domain Bacteria; kingdom Pseudomonadati; phylum Pseudomonadota; class Gammaproteobacteria; order Pasteurellales; family Pasteurellaceae; genus Actinobacillus; species Actinobacillus equuli. Next base: position 1,546,424 of record NZ_LR134310.1, read on the forward strand.
TCCTCTCGGGTGCGCCATGTTAATTTTTACTCTATTCAAATTAAAATGGTCGCTGATAAAACTAAATAACTCACCATTCAAAATACAACGCACCCGTAGCTCAGCTGGATAGAGTACTCGGCTACGAACCGAGCGGTCAGAGGTTCGAATCCTCTCGGGTGCGCCATTTCAAATATTCAAATCTTTTTCGTAATTCAGCAAATTTTCCAATAATTTTAAAATTTATCCTTTACGGATTAGATGCATTTTATTGATGATTTTATGCTTAAATTTGCTTATCAAGAACATTTTAAATCTTACTATTACGATTCTCGTAACTTATCGCTTCAATTTCCTTCTATTAGCGCAAATCAAGATGCTGATGTTTGTATTATCGGTGCCGGTTTTCTTGGCTTATCCACAGCGCTTGAGTTAGCGGAAAAAGGTAAAAAAGTTATTATCTTAGAGGGTGCACGAGTTGGCTTCGGTGCGTCTGGTCGTTCCGGTGGCCAAGCGATTAACGGTTTTGAAGACGGGATTGATGAATATATTGAACAGGTAGGTTTAGAGAAAGCGCACAAATTATGGCAAATGTCATTGGAAGCGATCGATATCATTGATGAGCGTGTAAAAAAACATCATATCCAATGTGATTGGAAAAAAGGCTATGCGACGCTTGCCCTTAATCATCGCCGCATGGATGACCTGATTGCTATGGAACAAGCAAGCCGAGAGACTTTTGGGTACCAACAAATGCAGCTTTGGGATAAAACACAGCTTAAGCAGTATTTAGGCAGTGATATTTATGTCGGTGCTTTATTTGATAGTAATTCTGGTCACTTGCATCCGTTAAATTATTGCTTAGGTCTAGCACAAGCCTGTGTTAACGCAGGCGTGGTCATTTATGAACATTCGCCAGCGACTGAAATTCGAAGTGTGAGTGAGAGTAAAGCGGTCGTTTTTTCCGAAAAATTTACCATTTCGTGTGAATCGGTGGTTTTAGCAACTAATGCCTATATTGATGCGCTTTCTAAAAAGCTTACGTTTGGTATTGAGAAAAAAATTCTACCGGTCGAAAGCTTTATTATTGCCACGGAGCCACTGTCTCAAGCAATGGCGGATAGCCTAATCAATAATGGGATGTCGGTTTGCGACAATAATTTATTGCTGGATTATTACCGTCTATCGGCGGATAACCGTTTGTTGTTTGGATCGGATTCTAGTACCAATGTGGATATGGTGGCAAAAATGCGTTCGGAAATGTTAGCAGTGTTTCCACAGTTAGAAGATGCTAAAATTGATTATGGTTGGGGCGGGCCGATTGATATGACGCTGAACTCAACTCCACATTTTGGGCGGATCAAACCGAATATCTATTTCGCTCAAGGTTTTTCAGGGCATGGCGTCGCCTTAACCGGATTAGCCGGGCGTATTATTCAAGAGGCGATTTTAGGCAATGACGAACGGTTAGCGCTTTTTGAGAGTTTGAAAGTACCTAGTCTTTATGGCGGTAAATGGGTAAAAAGAATGGCATTGAAGGTTGGTATTCCTTATTATCGTTTTTTAGACAAATATAAATAATACTAATAAAATCAAGGACGTAAGTGTTAACTTACGTCTTTTTTAATTTTTACGCCGCATAAATCTCGAGGCGGGTTATTTCGCAATGTATAAAATTCAGCTAGACTTGCGAACCAAAGGGAAATAATGAGGATTTCATATTGAAAGGATTACTAGCACGATTATTTGTTGGTATGGCATTGTTGTTATGGGCATGGGATATGGTTTACCCTTGGCAACAACTCATGCAAGCGGAAGAGAATCGTTATGGGCAGATTCAACAGCGACAAGTATTAAAAGTAGGAATGATCAATCATCCGCTTTCTTATTTTGTCGGTGCGGATGGTACAGCCGGCATTGAGTATGAATTGGCAAAATCGTTTTCTGAGTACTTAGGTGTAGGCTTAGAAGTTAAATCATTTGAACACAGTGAACAGCTTTTTAAGGCATTAAAAGAGAATAAAATTGATATTGCCGCTGCCGGTTTATTGTATCAGCCTGAGCTAGGTGAACAATTTCAAATTGGTGCGACCTATTATTCGGCTTCATGGCAAGTAGCATATAAAAAAGGTAAAACAAGACCGTATAAATTAGCGGATCTGCAAGATGAGTTAGTGGTGCCGTCCGGTTCCGCAGTGTTGCCTATTTTACAGAAACTAAAAGAGGAACATCCTAAGTTACGTTGGCATACGACCGATCAATTCACTCAAGAGGAGCTGCTATTGCAAGTGGCGGAAGGAAAAATTCCTTATACCGTTGCCGTTTCTGTCGATATTTCTGCCGCTCAACATATTAGTCCGAATATTGCGGTTGGCTTTGATTTAACGGATGAAATGCCGGTACTTTGGTATTTACCAAGCAGTTCATACAGCGAATTACAGGCTGCAGTGCTGGATTTTATGGATAATGCGAATGAAACGGGGTTGATTTCACGTATTGAGGAAAAATATTTTAATCATTTATCTCGCTTTGATTATGTCGATACTCAAAGTTATTTAAATGCAATTAAATCGGTATTACCTAAATATCAACCGTTATTCGAAAAGTATCGAGGTGATTTGGAATGGCAAATGTTAGCGGCAATTGCTTATCAAGAATCGCATTGGGATCCGAATGCAACTTCACCGACCGGTGTGCGTGGCATGATGATGTTGACACGAGATACGGCTGATAGAATGAAAATTACCGATCGAACGAATGCGGAACAAAGTATTCGCGCCGGTTCGGAATATTTACATCTATTAATGGGACAAATTCCAGAAACAGTAGCCAAGGAAGACAGAATTTGGTTTGGTTTAGCTGCTTATAATATGGGGCTTGGACATCTTCTCGATGTTAGACGCTTGACCAAACAACTGGGAGGAGATCCGGATAATTGGTTGGATGTGAAGAAAAATCTACCGCTTTTAGCGGAGAAACGCCACTATAGTGGCTTAAAATACGGATATGCAAGAGGTTTTGAGGCCTTTCAGTATGTTGAAAATATTCGCCGTTATCATAGTAGTATAATGAATCACCAACGTGTTGAGGAGCAGAAAGTACAGGCGTTACAGCTTTCGAAGCAACAAGCCCAAGAAAGTCAGTTATTGGAAGCTTCTCCAATAGCGCCTTTTACGGATAAAATGCTTACTCAACCGGAATAATCCAACGAAGTCATTAAGGAATAGTTTTATGAGAAAACGTAAACTGAAAAGCAAAAAGACCTTAGCGCGTAACAATAAATCTCGTCGAATTTTGCAAATTCTAAAGAGAAAACGTCGGATTGCAGCTCGTCATAGTTTAGCTTTTATGATGTTGCAGAATGAAGTTTAATAATTTAAATCGTAAAAAACCGTCCGGTAAGGACGGTTTTTTTTATAAGTTATTGCGCATAGCTAATCACTTTAATAACTTTGTTCACTCCGCTTACTGTACGAGCCGCCTCAGCCGCCGCATCTGCTTGGGTAGGCGAAAGTTTTCCGACTAAGAATACTTCTCCGTTTTCAGTAATGACTTTCACTTCCGTTGATTTTACTTCCGAATTAATCAGTAATTTTGATTTCACTGCGGTAGTAATCCAACTATCGATAGAGATTTGAGTGACACCAATTTTTGAACCAGTACGGATTTCGTTATATACCTCAGTAACACCTTCTGCGCCGGCGGCAAGATTCTTAGCGTTTTCAACCGCGTCAAAACTAGGTGCTTGGCCAACTAGCAATACTTTACCATTGTAAGCGACCACGTTAATTCGAGCTTCTTGTTTCAGTTGCTCGTCTTTATTGATGTTGTAAGCAACACGTTCTTCTAAGATCTCATCATCCACTTGTGTGCCGGTAGAACGAGGATCGGTTGCTACTTTGGTCGCAATGGCTGCCGAGGTTACGACGGTTGTAGCAATACAACCTTGTAATGATAGGAGGCTTACAGCGAATAAACTCGCTACACTGATTCGTTTGGCTAAAGTAAGCATAACAATATCCTTCTAAATGTTAAGAAAAGAGTAACTGGTCAACTAATTCACAGAGTAAGTTTACACAGAATTGGTGGCCTTCGATAATTCGTAATTCATTACTGGAAGGCATTGAAATTTCAAGGTCGTGATCATCAAGCAAACCTTGCGTATGGTCATTACGACTACTGGTAAATGCTAAAACTTCTAAACCTTCATTTTTTGCAGAATGTAGCGCATTTAAGACCGCTTCTTCGTCACCTAGAGGCGAAAAACTAATAAATAAGTCTCCCTCTTTTGCAATTGCTTGTAACTGTTTACGGTAGATTTGCGCAAGGTCATTATCTTGTGCAATCACGCCAGCCAATACACCGTCAAATTGCAATAATTGAGCTGCAAAGCTTGGTCGAGCAAGATCGTATTTATGCAATAAGTGGCTGACTAAAAGCTGTGCGTTCGCGTACGAACGCCCATGTCCGCATACGATAATTTTATTACCTCTCAATAAACAGGCAACAATGCGATTAGCGGCCTCGCTAAGCGTTTTAGGCAGTAATTCCGCCGCTGCAATTTGGATCTGGATGCTTTCGGTAAAACGATCTTGAATTTTTTCTAGCATGAAAAGAACTATCCTAAAAAATTGGGGATCCAAAGAGGCGGATCATTTCCTTCAAAGGCAACAACATCAAAACGACAATTCGCAGTGTCTAAGCTCTGTTTACGTTGCGTAAACAGCCACATATTTGCGGCATCCAACCATTTTTGTTGTTTTCGATAATCAATACTTTCGACTGCAGAGCCGAAGCGCTTACTTTTGCGTTGGCGAACTTCTACAAAAACCAAGGTTTCACCTTGTTGCATAATAAGATCAAGTTCACCGCATTTAAAAGTCTGATTAGCCGCAATGAATTTAAGCCCTTGCCCTTCTAAAAAGGCGCGGGCTTTATCTTCAAAACAAGCTCCTTGGGAACGCTTAGTTAGCGCTTTGAACAGCACCATTACGATATTGCAACCAAGTCATTTCACGTTCGATATTACAGTTCGGGCCTGCAGTTAAGTTTCCGGTTAAACCGGATACGCTATAACCCGGAATTTGGCGGAACTCATTAAATTTATTTGCAAGCGCCCAAGCATCGGAACCCATTGCATATAAGCGCATCATGGAGAAATCGCTTGCCGCTAGGCTATCTGCTTTTTTGTACTCATCCGAATCGGTGTCAGATAATAATGGAATTTCGCTGAATTTTACGCCTTCCATTGAAGTACGGAACTCAATACCGTTATTTGGTGAGTTACTACGCGAAGAAGTATAAATTGCAAGCTGTCCGGCGAGTACAGAGTTATCAACGCCTTGTTTTAATTCAAGTAATTGTTCAGCCGTCCCTAATGCGTATAATGCCGCGCCTTGAGTACCGCCTGAGTTTTGAATAGCTACAACAGAATCTTGCGGGATGTTGTAATAACGAACATCTGCATCCGTATTGGTTAATTGTCTCCAGCGTTGAGCGAACGCATCCGCAGAACGTTGTCCGAAATCGTCTTGTGGTGCCGCAACAATCGCACGAGAGTAACCGTCACGATATAAACGATCCGCTCCGGCTCTTGCCTCAGCTTCCGGTGATAAACCGTAGTAACATACGCCCGGAATCGCTTTAACATTTGGGGTTGAGTTTAGCGCTAACACGTTAACACCTTTAATTTCAGGGCTAATGAGCATTTCATCAACACGAGATTTAAGTAACGGCCCGATAATCGTTTGTGCGCCTTGTTGTTTTGCTTGCGCTAAAATGCTTTCAACAGAGCCGCTGTCAGTATCGTAGGTTTGCACTGCAATTGAGTCGCTTCCTTTGGCGTCATTAAACCCTTTTTTAATGATATCACCCAAAATTTTAGCATCACCGCTTAATGGTAAAAGTAACGCCACACCATTTAATTGAGTTTGTTGGAAGTTTGATACATTTTGTAGTTCAGCCGGCATAAAAGAAACCGCACTGTGATTAGGATACAGTTGCTTCCAGTTATTGATACCTTGTGGCATTTGTGCCGGTGTTGAAACATTTTGGTTATATACCGCAATAAGTGCTAGCCAACCTGCAAATTCCGTTTCACCCGGGCCTGCGCTTGCGACTGAAAGCACACCTTTATTGGCATTACGTAATAATGCCCAAATTTGGTCATTATTTTCTTGGCGTAAACGATTTTCAGAGAATTGTGCGCTCATCAAAGAACGGGCACGTACCGCTTCGATAACATCTTTTTTATTTTCGGCAATACGCGCTTGAGTTTGGTGATAACGTAATAATTGTGACTTGCTTAACAATGCCATTGGCACAAGTTTAAGTTGTGCTGCCGCCTGGGCGTTGTTGGCTTGTAAAGCGGAAAGCTGCGCCGCAACTAAGTTATATTCGACTTTTTGAATTTCATTTTTTTGAATTTCAGCAAGCGAAGCATTTAATTCATCAAACATATTTTGTGCTTCGAACGCTTTATTTTCATCAATCAATTTACGAATTGCGAGTAAGCGATAAGTGATTTTATCTTCTTTATCCGTCGCTTGCTCCGCTTTATTGATATAAAACTCAGAAGTTGCGTACGCTTCATTTTTTACCGTTTTTGTTAACGGGTTTTCAAAAAAACTTGTACCGGTACAAGCAGAAAGAAAAAGTGCCATTGCCGTTGGGACAAAGACAGTTTTTAGTTTCTGTTTTAAAATAGTCGCCATTGTATTGCTCCTAATAGACTATAATAGGCAGAATAATGTTGAAATCTTACTTACCAAACGAGTGAAAAGCAAATGAAAAACGAACAAAACGGTACTTTGTATATTGTCGCAACGCCAATCGGTAACCTTGGAGATATAACTCAACGAGCATTAGACACTTTTGCCCAAGTCGATTTAATTGCTGCGGAAGATACCCGTCATAGCGGTTTATTACTTAGCCATTACGGTATCAAAAAACCGTTTTTTGCCTTACATGATCATAATGAACAACAAAAAGCTGCCGTATTAGTCGAAAAATTACAACAAGGGCTGAATATTGCCCTGATTTCCGATGCCGGCACGCCATTAATTAGTGACCCGGGCTTTCACTTGGTGCGCCATTGCCGCCAAGCCGGGGTTAAAGTCGTGCCGTTACCCGGCGCTTGTGCAGCGATTACCGCACTTTGCGCATCCGGTATTGCTTCAGACCGCTTTTGTTTTGAAGGGTTCTTACCGGCTAAGACAAAATCACGCTGCGATAAATTAGCGGAAGTGGCTGATGAACCACGTACACTGATTTTTTACGAATCTACCCACCGTATTTTAGATACGCTTGAAGATATGCAAAAAATGCTAGGCAAGGATCGTTATGTGGTGATGGCTCGTGAAATTACCAAAACGTGGGAAACCATTTATGGCGATACGTTAACCAATTTAATTGCGTGGTTAAATGAAGATAGCAACCGCATTAAAGGTGAGATTGTGTTAGTCGTGGAAGGAAAACCGGAACAGGCAGATGAAGAATTTTCCACCCAAGCGGTTAAATTACTCGGTTTACTTTGCCAAGAATTACCGCTGAAAAAAGCGGCGGCAATTGTGGCGGAGACTTTCGGCTATAAAAAGAATGCACTTTACCAATACGGATTAGAACATCTTTCCGATAACTAAAATACAAGCGGTTAAATTTCCTAAAAATTTAACCGCTTGTTTGTTAGATTCTCGCCAAATCAAAATTTGCTAAATCAATTTTATCCTCTGTGCCGTAGAATTTGGCTAACGCTTTACGTAGCGTTTCGGCACGTTTCGGTAAATAACCTCGTTCCGCATAAATTTTTACTTGATCAAAAACCGCTTGTTTAAACGCAGAATTATCGCCCGGATTGCCGGAAAGATTATCCGCACTGGCAAAATAGCGGAAGCCCGCAGCAGTTGCCAACACCCATTCAATCGCTTGCGGTTTAACTTCCACCGATTCAAATTCACGCTGACGTTCCGCCGAGCGTCCGTCCGGTTCGTACCAATAACCGAAATCTTCTAATCTACGGCGTTCGGTTCCTGCCACAAGCCAATGGGCTATCTCATGTAATGCACTGCTGTAATAGCCGTGTGCAAATAAAATCACGTTATATGGACGATCGGATTTCACGCCGTCTTCATCTAAAAATGCGGGTAAGTAAATCGGATAGTCTTCGCCCTTTTCTAAGCGGGTATTGTATTCTTCGGCGAAACATTCATCGAAAATACGAATAATGTCTTCAATTTTATGATTGTCTTGGTTCATAGCAAACTTATCTGTGATTAAGAAAAAAATGGCACAAGCGATCAACTTGTGCCATAAGATTATAACTGATTTAGCCAACTTAAAAATTGATTTGCTTCTAAGAAGCCGGTAACTCTTGATTGCGTCAGCTCATTACCGTTCTCATCAAAGAATAAAATGGTCGGTAACCCTAATACATTAAAGTGTTTCATTAACTCATCGTTTTGTGTCGAGTTATTGGTCATATCCACTTGCAGCACCACCATTTCCGCCAATTTTTGCTGTACGGCTTGATCGGTAAAGGTGTATTTATCAAACTCCTTACACGCCACACACCAATCGGCATATAGATCCAACATCACTTTTTTGCCTTGTGAAGCGGTCAATTTTGCTTGTAATTCTGCAAGTGATTGCACGCGTTCAAACGCTAAGTGATTGCTTACTTGCACCGAATGAGCGTTACCTTGATTCCAGACTAAGTTCGCCCAAGGGTAAGAAGCAAGCGCAAATGTAAAAAACAATGCAATTCTGACCGCTTGTTTGATTAAGCCTTGTGTAGGAATCACGCTAATCAACCAACCGACAAATACCATCGCCAGTGCCGACCACATAAACGACTCGTAATGGCTCGGTAAAATACGGCTAAGTAAAAAGACCGGTAATGCTAACATCACAAAACCGAATGCGGTTTTTACTTTTAATAACCAATCGCCCGATTTCGGTAAAATACGGTTGCCGAATAAGGTAATCAGAATTAACGGAATCCCCATTCCTAATGCTAATAAATAGAGTGCTAATCCGCCGGTGAGCAAGTCCCCACTTTGAGCAACATACAGTAATGCGCCGGATAACGGCGCGGAAGTACAAGGCGAAGCCACTAAGCCAGCAATCATTCCCATTACAAAAACGCTACCAAATGCACCACCTTGCTGTTTTTGGCTCATTGCATTCAGTTTTTGTTGCCATGAATTCGGCAAACGGATTTCAAATAAGCCGAACATCGAAGCGGCTAAAATGGTGAATAAAATCGCAAGTGAAATCAGCACCGGCGGGCTTTGTAACGCTACTTGGAACGGTAAGCCGATCGCCGCCACCACTAAGCCTAATAGCGTATAAGTAAGCGCCATACCTTGTACATAAGCAAAGCTGAGTAATAACGCTTTGAACGTATTAGGGCGTTGCTTATTACCAATTACAATCGCAGACAGTAACGGCAACATCGGTAATACGCATGGGGTAAAGGCTAAACCGATGCCCAGCACAAAGAACCAAAAAATCGATAAGCGATTATTCGCCAAGTTCTCGGCAAGCTGATCCTGTTCTGCTTTCGGTGCATTCGCTAACGGCTGAGAAGCGGTTGAATTTTCACTATTTTTTGCAAAATTTTGTGCGGAATCGACCGCTTGTTGTTCGCCTAATGCAATGGTGACTGTTTCAGGCGGATAGCAGAAACCTTTGGTACAACCTTGATAACGAACCGAAAGACTGCCGTTCGCTTGTGCTGCAGAGAATGTTACCGGCAGCGTAAGCTGATCACGGAAAATTTCCACATTACCAAAAAATTCATCATGATAACTTTCCGCAGCAGGGAAAGCTAACGGTTGGATTTCGGCGTTTTGCGGCGCGACCTGTATTTCTTTTTTATATAGATAATAGCCGTCCGCAATTTGCCAATTCAGCTCAATTTGATTATTAGATTTCGGTGTCGCCGAGAAAGCAAAAGCCTCTGCGCCGCTTAAATATTTTGGCTGATTATTGCCAAACAAGCCGGCTTGTACTGGAAGTGTTAGCGCCAAGCTAACAAATAAGAGAATGAAACGTTTCAACATACGAGTTAATACAAATAATAAAGATGCGATATTTTACCTAAAAGGTGCGATATTGTAATGCAAATAGGTAAAGTCGGGAAAAGTTGTGATTTCTTACCCAAATATAGTCTTTGATTGATAATGGTAAAGATTGACAAAAAATTACCTTAAATGTTGAGAAAGTTGTTCGATAAAGCCATAATAAATTTACGCGTTTTAATTCAGAGGAGAAAAAACGATGTATGAAATAGTCTTTTATCGAGACCGACGTGGGCGAGAACCCGTCAAGGAATTCCTGCAGGAATTTATTAATGAACAACAAGACGAAAATCGAGAGCGTTTGCACAAAATTAGTCATCATTTGACAATTTTACATTTGCACGGCACTCGAGCAGGCGAAAGCTATATTAAGCATTTAGAAGATCGTATTTGGCAGTTACGTCCAATTAGCGATTGTTTGCTCTTCGCCGGTATTGTGCGAGGTCAGTTTGTATTGTTGCATCATTTTGCCAAAAGCAGTAGTCGGCTTCCTAAGCGTGAGCTTGAGCGAGCAAAAAGTCGTTTGGCAGATCTACAGGAGAGGATAAAAGATGAGCCCCATTGGTTCTAGTTGGACATCATTTGAACGAGAGGTGTTTAATGAGTTGGAAATGGAAGAAAACCATTTCCGCGTTAAATTAATTCTTGAAATCATTGAAACCCGACAAGCACTAGGCATTTCACAGCGTAAATTAGAAAAACTAAGCGGCGTTAAACAATCTATGATTGCTCGCATTGAAAAGGGAAGTTCCAATCCTTCTCTTGGTACGTTACTGAAGTTACTGGTGCCTTTGGGGAAAACATTACAAATTGTCTCTTTAGACGAAACTCATTCTAAATAAAGGCAAACAAGCGGTCGGATTTGTAAAAAATTTTGCAAATCCGACCGCTTGTTCTATTTCAATATAATTACAGCGCTGTTTTGAGTAAGTAGAGGGTATAACCGATATAACATAATAGGAAAATACCACCTTCTAAACGTGTAATCTTAGCTTGTTTTTTCTTAAAGCTGTAAGCAAAGAAGAACAGCAGTAGTGTTAAGGCAAACATTACTAACATATCACGAGAGAATACCGCCGCTTCTACTTGCATCGGTTCAATTGCGCCGGCAATACCGACAACCGCAAGTGAATTAAATAGGTTTGAACCAACGATATTTCCTACCGCTAAATCCGATTCACCCTTACGAGCAGCGATGATTGAAGATGCTAGCTCCGGTAATGATGTACCAACCGCTACGATGGTTAAACCAATCACCAAATCACTTACTCCAAAGTATTTTGCTACTTCAACCGCACCCCATACGAGAAGCTGTGAACTCGCCATTAAAAATGCTAAACCGATCACAACCCAAAAGAGTGCTTTTTTTAGCGGTAATTGTTCGGTTTGAAGCGATTCGGTTTGTGCTAACGCATCATCTTTATTGCGTACACCAACCCAAATTGTCCAGCCCATATATAAAGTGAAAATCACTAATAAAATGACAGCTTCTAACTGGGTGACTTGCGCATCAAACAACATATAAGCTGAGACGAGTGTTACCAAAATCAGGATTGGCAATTCACGTTTAATCACTTCCGAAGCCACCATAATGGGCTTAATCAGAGCGGTAACCCCTAAGATAAGGGCGATATTAGTAATATTGGAGCCATAAGCATTACCAAGTGCAATGCCCGATGCGCCTTTTAGTGCTGAAGACGCCGAAACAATCATTTCCGGAGCGGATGTACCGAAACCGACAATCACAATACCGATTAACAACGGTGACATACCAAAATGGCGAGCGGATGAAGCCGCGCCTTCTACAAATTTATCAGCACTCCAAACGAGTAAAATTAAGCCGATTACAATGGCAAGAGAAGCGTATAACATTATGTTTCCTACGAGTAAAAATGGGCGTATAGTATAGGTTAATTTTTAACTATTGACTATAAGGAACCAGCGATGAAAGTGATTAGTTCAGCAATCAAAAATGGGGCGTTTGAAGACCAATACGGTAAACGTGGTAGCCAATTTAGTCCAAATGGAATGCCGAGTTATTCCATTCCGTTTGAAATTAGCGATGCGCCGCAAGGTACGAAATCTTTTGCTGTCGTCTTAGAAGATAAAGATGCGATTACCGCAAGCGGTTTTGTCTGGATTCATTGGTTAATTGCCGATTTAGAGCGCACAAAAATTGCCGAAAACGAAAGTCTAACGGCAACCGATTTTGTACAAGGTGCAAACTCATGGGCAAGTAAATTAGGTAATTTCTCGATCGAAGAAGCTTCAAATTATGGCGGTATGGCACCACCGAATTGCAAACACCGCTATGAACTTATTGTTTATGCGTTGGATACTAAACTGAATTTAACTTCCGGTTTCCGTTTTAATGATCTGCATTTTGCAATGCAAGGACATATCTTAGCCAGCGCAAGTGTTATGGGAACTTACGACGTTTAAGCGTTAAGCTAATTGCTGGTGCGAGCATTGGACAGACGGCACGAGTGAGGACACTCGCGCCGGCATGGTAAAACTTTTGAGAACAACGACCGCTTGTTATATTTGAGAGCAAGCGGTCGTTTTTTATAAAAATTTTACAAAATCATAAGAAAAACATCTTGCATAATTATGCAATAAATTCTAATATTAATTCAGTTATTTGAAATGTACAGGATTTTAAACGAATGGCAATTCGCATTCACAACGTCAACTTTTTTTACGGTTCAAGCCAAGCGTTATTCGATATTAATTTAGATATCGAAAAAGGCGATACGGTGGTGCTGTTAGGCCCTAGCGGTGCGGGTAAAAGTACCCTGATTCGTACGCTGAACTTAATGGAAATTCCACAATCGGGTACGCTTGAAATCGCACAACATAAATTCAATCTTTCTGCAAAAACCGATGCAAAAGAAATCGCATTATTACGCCGTGAAGTCGGTATGGTGTTTCAGCAATACCATTTATGGCCGCATCTAAGCGTGATGCAAAACCTGATCGAAGCGCCGATGAAGGTTTTAGGTTTAGCTAAAGAAGAAGCGATTCAACGCGCCAAGGCGCATTTAGAACGTTTACGTTTAGGCGAGTTTGCCGATCGTTTTCCGTTACAGTTATCCGGTGGGCAGCAACAACGTGTAGCAATTGCCCGTGCATTAATGATGCAGCCACAGGTGTTATTATTTGACGAGCCGACTGCCGCACTTGACCCGGAAATTACCGCACAAGTGGTTGATATTATTAAAGAACTGCAAGGAACCGGTATTACCCAAGTTATCGTTACCCACGAGGTCGGTGTAGCTCGTAAAGTGGCTACCAAAGTGGTGTATATGGAAAAAGGCAAAATTATCGAACAAGGCGGAGCGGACTGCTTTGAACATCCGAAAACTGCTCAATTTGAAAATTATCTTTCTCACTCAGAATAATTATATGCAAGGACACATTATGAAAAAATTATTATTAGCATCAGCCATCGCACTTAGTGCATTTTCAGTACAAGCAAAAGATTTAACCTTTGCTATGGAACCTAGCTATCCGCCGTTTGAATTAACCAATGAAAAAGGTGAAATCATCGGTTTTGATGTCGATATTGCCAATGCAATCTGTAAAGAAATCCAAGCGAATTGCTCATTTAAAGGTCAAGCGTTTGACGGTTTGGTACAAGCAGTAAAACAAAAACGTATTGATGCGGCAATCTCAGCAATTGATATTACCGAAGCGCGTGCAAAACAAGTGGCATTTACTGATACGTATTACGATAGTTCAGCAAGTTTTATTGCGGTGAAAGGTAAAGCGGATTTAAATACGGCTAAAAATGTCGGCGTACAAAACGGCTCGACCTTCCAACAATATGTTGTTGCGGAAGCAAAACAATATGCACCGAAATCATACGCCTCATTACAAGATGCGGTGCTTGATTTAAAAAATGGTCGTATTGATATTATCTTCGGTGATACCGCGGTATTAGCGGATATGCTATCAAAAGAAGCGGAACTTTCATTTGTGGGTGAAAAAGTAACCAATCAAAAATATTTCGGTAACGGCTTAGGTATTGCAGTAAATAAATCAAATAGCGAATTAGTTGCAGAGTTAAACAAAGGTTTAGCGGCAATTAAAGCGAACGGCGAATACCAAAAAATTTACGATAAATGGATGACTAAATAATTTTTATGTTTTCAGAATATCTTCCGCTTATTTATAGTGCAACCCTAATGACCTTAGGGTTGGCACTCGCCTCTTTAGTAGTCGGCTTATTGCTTTCAATGTTGTTTGTGGTACTAGAGACCAGTAAACAGCCTTGTATGAGTAAACCGACTTCTGTTTTTTTAGCCTTATTACGTGGCTTACCGGAGATCTTAGTTGTTTTACTGATTTTCTTCGGTTCTACCGAATTGGTAGAAAAAATTACCGGTGAATATGTTGAATTTAGTGCATTTAGCTGCGGGGTATTGGCGCTTTCCTTAATTTTTGCTGCCTATGCTTCGCAATCGTTGCGTGGTGCGATTCAAGCTGTGCCAAACGGACAATGGGAAAGTGGTGCTGCGTTAGGATTAAGTCGTGCGCATACGTTTTTAAGAATTATTATGCCGCAGGTTTGGCGTCATGCTTTACCGGGTTTAAGTAATCAATGGTTAGTACTATTAAAAGATACCGCTTTAATCTCATTAATTGGCGTGGACGATTTAATGCGCCAAACGGATTTAATTAATACCAATGAACATCAGCCTTTCACATGGTACGGCTTGGCGGCATTAATTTATTTAGCGATTACTTTAATCAGCCAAGTAATTATTGCCAGACTTGAAAAACGTTTCACACGCTTTGAAAGAGGGGGTAAATAATGTTTCAAGATTATTTAGCCGTCATAGCGCAAGGAATTCCGACCAGTTTAAGTTTAACCGCCGTATCGTTGCTGATTGCCTTTGTGTTAGCAGTGGTTTTTACTTTCTTGCTATCAATGGAAAACAAGCTGATTAAAGTGATGGTAAACGGTTATTTAATGTTATTTACCGGTACGCCTTTATTAGTCCAGTTCTTTTTGATTTATCACGGGCCGGGGCAGTTCCAATGGATTGTCGATAGCTTTGCATGGCAATTTTTATCGGATGCGTGGTTTTGTGCGGCGTTAGCGTTGGCATTAAATAGTGCGGCATACTCAACCCAATTATTCCACGGGGCGGTAAAAGCAATTCCGAAAGGACAATGGGAAACTTGTGCGGCACTTGGTTTAAGTCGTTTAGACACCTTGAAAATCTTAATTCCATACGCATTACGCCGTGCGTTACCGTCGTATAGCAATGAGATTATCTTAGTGTTTAAAGGTACATCGTTAGCTTCGACTATCACGCTATTGGATATTATGGGCTATGCCCGCCAGTTATACGGTACGGAATACGATGCGATTACTATTTACGGTATTGCCGGAGCGATTTACTTAGTAATTACCGGTATTATGACGATTCTGTTACGTAGAGTAGAGGCGAAAGTGCTGGCATTTGAACGTCCGGCAACGGATAAAGCGTAAATTTTTGCGATGATACTCGTCTTTGACGAGTACCTTTATTTTTATATACGAACAAGCGGTCTGATTTTGAGAGAAATTTGCAAATTTCCCGTTAAATCAGACCGCTTGTTTTTAGGATAAAATGGATAAATTACGCAACTTTCTTAGCTAACATGGTCGCGAAACGCATTTTAATGCGGTTACCGTTCGCATCGGTTTTATGCAATTCACCCAAATCTTCGTTGTACTTCACTAATTCCCAACCTTGATAATAGTTCGCTAATTCTCGCTCGCCGAAGGTAAATGAGAATGGCATCGGGCACGGATATTCTTCGGTACTCATCGCACACACAATTAAGTTATAGCCGCCGACTTTGGTGTTTTTCTGCATATTTTCAATAATTGCCGGAATGCGTTCACGATTTAAGAACATCATCACAACTGTCGAAACAATCAGATCATATTCACCGTTTTGATTACCAATTGTCGCTTGGTTAATATCATAAATACCCGTTTCGATATTGCTCAGATTCTCTTTCTCAATCATATAATTTAAGAATTCGATACTCTCGGCATTATGATCAACCGCTGTCACATCAAAACCTAATAAATTCAGATAGAGTGAATTGCGGCCGCGTCCGCAACCTAAATCCAACGCTTTACCGGCTTTTACATAATTAACTGCATTTAACACTTCGGAGTGTGTCGTCGTGAGATTATATTTTTTCGCATAGTAATCTTTTGCTTCACAATAAAATGCGAGCTGACATTCCAAATCATCGGAAAGCGCTTCAACTTTATGCCAAAGTTGGGGTTCAACAAACGGAGGCTGATTTTCAGAGGTAAAAATCACACTGCTGATTTCTTCACCTTGTTCGGTCAATTCATAAAATTTTAATTCGCCTTTAAGAATAGTCAGCTTTGCCCAAGTCCCTTGTTTAGTGTTGTGTTTTTCTTGAAACATTTGTGGCAGGCTTTCTTTCGTCCAAACCGGCATTTGTTTGTAGCAAATTAAGTTTTGCATAATTGATCCTCTCTAACAAAATAAGATAATGCTGAATTTTACTCCTCTGATTTCTCTAGGCAATAAAAAAACCGACTAAAATAGTCGGTTATATCAAAAATACCTAAGATTTATTAGATCTCTAAGCTTTTAAATTGGCGACCGAAATAGACTAAACCGGTATTTGGGGTGACATCAATATGTTTCAGTTCAACCATAAAAATCGTATGCGTACCCACCGAATGCGTATCAACAATATCACCTTGTAAAGACGAGATTGAACCGCGTAACACCGGTTGTCCGTTAATCCCTTCATCCCAAATATCCCAAGCGAAACGCTCTTCCATACTGCTATTCAGCATACAAGCAAAATGCTTCGCCATGTCTTCTTGTTCATGACTTAATACGTTAATACACACTTTACCGTTTTGTTTGATGATATCGTGTACGGAGCTGTTTTGATTAATACAGAAAAGTAATGTCGGTGGCGTATCGGTAACCGAGCAAACTGATGATACAGTGATCCCGATTTTGCCGGCGGCGCCATTGGTGGTAACAATGCTTACCGCAGCAGATAAATGCGCCATCGCATTACGAAATTGTTGTGAAAATTCAGGTACCTCTTGAGGTTTTGGAATACAAGACATAAATCTCCTTTTAAATTATTCTTTCCAGATAACGTGATATTCTCGGTTATCCGCATCGTGAGAAATCAAGAAACGTGCGAATACATCGTCCATTTCATCTTTATCGTTTACTAAACCGACCCATACTTCAGCAAAAGCGTCAGGATCGATTAATGTGCCTATTTCTTGATCCCAATTTTCTGAGGTTTCAACCATTTCAACGGCGCCACGCTCTTCAAATTGTAAATTGAATAATAAAATATCCGCAGGATCTAAATTCTCACCTGCCATTTCAAGGAAAATATCATAAGCGAGATCAATCGCTTCATCTGGAGTTAATTTGTTCATAATTTGTTTCTTTTATGTAAAAAATAGCGACCTAATTTGCCAATAAAGGTTAAAAAAGTCAAATTTATAGACATTGGATCAAGCGACTTATTACTTGTCCGGCGGTTTTTTCTTTAATAATTTGCCAATTGCTCGGTAATTCAAGCGGCGGATGATTCTTTTCCGTTTCCACATAAATCAGCGCATTGTCGGCAAGCCATTGGTTATCGGCTAAGAGTTTTAGTACCTTCGGTACAAAGCCGTGATTAAAAGGCGGATCGACAAATACCACTTCAAACCCCTGATCAGGATTTTTTTGGGCTAAATATTGCAGCGTATCGGTATTAATCACTGTACCATTGGTGGTTTTAAGTGAGGTTAAATTATTTTTCAGCAGATTTGCCGCATTTGCAAATTTTTCAAGAAAAACAACCGCTTGTGCTTGGCGAGAGAGCGCTTCGATACCAAGTGAGCCACTGCCTGCAAAACAATCTAAACAGCGACTGCCTGCCACATCATTCATTAGCCAATTAAACAGAGTTTCTTTCACTCGGTCGGTGGTCGGGCGTAAACCTTCCGCATTTAACACCGGCAGCTTTCGCCCTCGCCAAAGCCCGGCAATGACACGCACTTCGCCGGTCGGCTTATTTTGTAAAGTGGAATTACGATTTTTTTTCATACTAACTAAAGGAAAAATAAGGATTATTTGATAAACTACACAAGTTTAGTCCATTTTAAAGGAAAAGTGAGAAAAATATGGCAGAAAAGAAAAAAGGTTTTTGGTCTTGGCTAGGTTTTGGTAAAAAAGATGAGCCGAAACAAGACGATGTTCCGGCGGAACAAAATGTTGAATCTACAGCAGAAACGCTAGAACAAAAAGTCGAGCAAGCAGAACAAAAAGCCGAGCAGCTACAAGAGACAGTAGAACAAAAATTAGAAGATCTTGAAGATAAAATTGAAGATAAGTTTGAGCAAATTACCTCGCAGCCGGAAATCAAAGAATTTGTTGATTCAGTTGAGCAAAAAGCGGAACAGGTTGAGGATTTTGTTGAGCGCATTGAAGATGCGATTGAGCAAAAGTTTGAACAAATCGAAGAATTCGTTGAACAAAAATCAGAGCAAATTGAGCAATTTGTTGAGGATAAAGTCGAAGAAGCCAAAAGCTTTTTGCATGAGACCGCGGACAAGATAGAGCAATCTTTTGAGCAAGAGAAAGAACAATCCGTTTCAATTATTGATACGGCTAAGGCTGAAGTAACACAAGACGTTGAGGAAGTTACAGTACAAGCGGTCGAATTTAGCGAGAATCTTGCAAATGAAACGACAACTGAGCCGGTAAATCATCATCAACAAATCGAAGAACGTGTTGAAAAAGTTGTGGAAGCGGAGCTTGCGGGTGAAGTGAAAACAAAATCGGATGCGGAAGAAAACTTTGAAGAGTTGGAAGAATTAGTTGAGCTTGAGGCAGAAAAAGCAGAACACGCGCAAGCTGAGCAGAAAGCGGATGATTACCAAGAAAAACCAAGTGAAGGTGGTTTTTTCAGCCGCTTGTTAAAAGGGCTCGTTAAAACGAAACAAAGCATCGGTTCCGGTTTCCGTAATTTCTTTAGTGGCAAAAAAATCGATGATGATTTATTCGAAGAACTGGAAGAGCAGTTATTGGTCGCCGATTTGGGTATGCCGACCACAACTAAGATTATTAACAGCCTCACGCAGCACGCAACTAAACAGCAGTTAAAAGATGCGGATTTACTTTATCAGCAACTTAAAGTTGAGTTAGGTGAAGTATTAAAACCGGTTAGCCAACCGCTTGAAATCGATACAAGTAAAAAGCCTTATGTAATTTTAATGGTTGGGGTAAACGGGGTGGGTAAAACCACAACTATCGGTAAATTAGCGCGTAAATTCCAAGCGGAAGGTAAATCCGTAATGCTTGCAGCCGGTGATACTTTCCGTGCCGCAGCAGTAGAACAGTTACAAGTTTGGGGTGAACGTAACAATATTCCGGTGGTCGCACAATCTACCGGTTCGGACTCCGCTTCGGTGATTTTTGATGCGATGCAATCGGCTGCATCAAAAGGGATTGATATCTTAATCGCAGATACCGCCGGTCGTTTGCAGAATAAAAACAACTTAATGGATGAGCTGAAAAAAATCGTACGTGTGATGAAAAAATATGATGAAAGCGCACCGCACGAAATTATGCTTACCTTAGATGCCGGTACAGGACAAAATGCGATTAGCCAAGCGAAGTTATTTAACGAAGCGGTTGGTTTAACCGGTATTACCTTAACTAAATTAGACGGTACGGCAAAAGGCGGTGTGATCTTTGCGATTGCCGACCAATTTAACATTCCGATTCGCTTTATCGGGGTCGGTGAAAAAATAGAAGATCTCCGCCCATTTAATGCGGAAGAATTTATCGAAGCATTATTTGAACACGAAGAATAACAACAATTATTACGAGCAGGCGGAGAAAGATATTTTTGCAAAAAATAAGCAAAATTAGACCGCTATTTTTGAGTGTATCGTGGTAGAAAAAGGTAAACACAATGATTAAATTCACAAATGTAAGTAAAGCCTATAAAGGCGGCAAGCCGGCATTACAAGGTATTAATTTCCATTTGCCGGTTGGCGGTATGGCGTATTTAACCGGTCACTCCGGTGCCGGTAAAAGTACCTTGCTTAAGCTGATTATGGGCATTGAGCGTGCAAATGGTGGGCAAGTGATGTTTAACGGACATGATATTACACGTCTTGAAGCACATGAATTGCCGTTTTTACGCCGCCAAATCGGTATGGTTCACCAAGATTACCGTTTACTTACCGATCGTACCATTCTGGATAATGTCGCTTTACCGTTGATTATCCAAGGTATGAATCAACAAGTGGTTGAGCGTGAAGCTCGTATCGCTTTAGAACGTGTCGGCTTGGCAAATAAAGCCAATTATTTACCGTTACACCTTTCAGGCGGTGAACAACAACGTGTGGATATTGCCCGTGCGATTGTACATCGTCCGATTTTATTATTAGCCGATGAACCGACCGGTAACTTAGACGAGAAATTATCGTTTGAGATTTTCCGTTTATTTGAAGAATTTAATCAATCCGGCACAACAGTATTGGTCGCAACTCACGATACCAATATTATTTCAAAACGTCCGAAACCATGCTTAGTATTAGAGCAAGGTCATCTCAGAAATTAAGGAAACAATATGGCTCGTTCATTTAATACCAGCTTTGGTGCGCAAACACGTTATACCTTACGTTCTGTATGGCAAGATCTTCTAAAACGTAAGTTTGGAACTTTTTTAACCGTATTAGTGATTGCGGTATCACTCACTATTCCGACCGTAAGTTATTTACTTTGGAAAAATACCCATCAGGCAGCGACAGAGTTTTATCCGGAACCGGAGCTCACGATTTATTTGCATAAAAATCTTGCTGAACATGATGTGAATGCCGTGGTAGAACGTATTCGCCACTTTGATGCGGATAAAATTGAATCATTGAACTATATTTCTCGTCAGCAGAGTTTAGATGAATTTCGTTCATGGTCTGGCTTTGGTGAAGCTTTAGATATTATTGATGATAATCCGCTACCGGCGGTGGTTACCCTCAAACCGAAAAAACAGTTTACTGGTAATGATGCGATGCTTGAATTGCGTAACGGTTTACAGGCGATTAAAGGTGTACAAGAGGTTCGTCTAGATAACGGTTGGTTAGAAAAATTAACCGCTTTAACTTGGCTGATTGCTCGAATCGCAATGGTTTGTACGGTGTTGATGCTAATTGCGGTGTTTTTAGTGGTGGGAAATGCGGTGCGTACTGATGTAGCAAATAGCAAAGCTTCAATTGAAGTGCAGCAATTATTAGGCGCAACGGATCACTTTATTGCTCGTCCGTTCCTTTATACCGGTATGATTTACGGCTTTTTCGGCAGTTTGCTTGCTATTCTGTTTAGTGCGGTTTTAATCAGTTACTTTACCGGTGTAGTGAAATATGTCACCGATATGTTCACGGTGAAATTTGAGTTAAACGGCTTGGATTTTAGTGAAATGTTTTTCTTGATTGTGGCGTGTATTTTTATTGGCTGGCTATCGGCAAAAATTGCGACCAACCGTCATATACACCGAATCGGTTCTCGCTACTAAGCTAATTTAAGGCAATAAAAAACGGATATTCAGTGATGAATATCCGTTTTTTATATGGTTAGAACTGGTAGTTCAGATTTAATTTTGCGACATTTTGCTGCGCCACTTTTGAACCGTCAGTAACACCGGCTGAAAGTCTGAGTTTGAGATTTTGATATCCCATTTCCACACCTGCCGCTAAATGTTGGCGATTGCCGGTTTCTAAGCTGAATTCGCGATCCGCCACTTTAATTTCCGCATCGCCGTTATGTACCCAATACTCTGCAGAGATTAATGGTTTAATATTAAAGTGAGTGTTTAGAGCAAACTTATAGCCTAGCTCAAGTCCTGCAAAATAGCTGACAAAATCGACCGCTTGTTCTTGCACATTTAGTCCGTCCAATTGGTAATTAGCATGGCCTAAATGATTATAGCGAATACCTGTTTTCGCGGTGGCTTCAAGCTGATTCCAAGTTAGTTCCTGTCCTAAAGTTAAGCCGGTTTGTACAAGTTTACGGCTAAAGCTATCGGTTTGGTTTGCCGATTTTAGCTTATTTTTAATTCGTCCCGCACCTAGATCCAATGCAGCAAATGTACCATTATTTGTTTGATATTTCACAAATGCGGAAGCAATTTGCAAATGATGTTTACCGTTGTTATAAGCAAAATCATTGCTATTACGCACATCGGTTAAGATAGCACCAACTTGTGTATTGGCATTTACTAAACCGCTTACACCAAGCTGAGAACGGAAGCTATCTGTTTCATAATGTTGCTGTGCATTACGATAAGCAGAGCTATTCGTAACCGTGTTATTAGACCATACACGGAACTGATTACCATCGGTTGGGAATTTTTCAATCACTTGCTGAGCGATATCCATATTCACATCCGCAATACTATTTAATTGCGCCGCTGCGTTTGATTCGACTAAATTCGAAATTCGCTGAGCTTTTTGCTGTTGCTGCAGCAACATTTCCGCTTGGTGCAATGCAGCAATTAAAGCATCGGTGTCTAATTCTGTAACTTGTACATTAGGTTTAGTATCTGCGGTTACACTATCCCCATTTTGTTTGATGTTTGGAATCGGTGCATTATTAGTGTCTTCGGTTACGCTGTCCCCATTTTGTTTGATATTTGGAACCGGTGCATTAGGTTTAGTATCTGTGGTTACGCTGTCCCCATTTTGTTTGATATTTGGAACCGGTGCGTTAGGTTTAGTATCTGCAGTTACGCTGTCTCCATTTTGTTTGATATTTGGAACCGGTGCATTAGGTTTAGTATCTGTGGTTACGCTGTCCCCATTTTGTTTGATATTTGGAACCGGTGCATTAGGTTTAGTATCTGCAGTTACGCTGTCTCCATTTTGTTTGATATTTGGAACCAGTGCATTAGGTTTAGTATCTGCAGTTACGCTGTCTCCATTTTGCTTGATATTTGGAACCAGTGCATTAGGTTTAGTATCTGCAGTTACGCTGTCTCCATTTTGCTTGATATTTGGAACCGGTGCATTAGGTTTAGTATCTGCAGTTACGCTGTCTCCATTTTGTTTGATGTTTGGAACCGGTGCATTAGGTTTAGTATCTGCAGTTACGCTGTCCCCATTTTGTTTGATATTTGGAACCGGTGCATTGGGTTTAGAATCTGCGGTTACGCTATCTCCATTTTGCTTAATTTCAGAATTTGCTAGATCAGTGGTAGCTTTGTATTCACCATTCTCATTTTTGAAATTGAGTAAACTATTAGGGGCGGTAACATTAATTGTATTTTTATTATTTTTTGCGGTTACATATGCTTTGTCTTTTTGGATATTAGTTCCTGAAATAACAACGTTTAAATTACCAGATACTTCACCAGTGATTGTAAGCTTGTTGTCATCTTTTAGACGAATTTCATTATCCCCTTCGCTCTTGATACTACCTAAATTAATCGGGTTTATACCGAAGAAGTCATCAGAAGCGTTATTAGCATTGATTTTACTCCCCTCTTTAAGGGTAAGTGTACCGTTGATGCTTAAATTATTGACTGAAATATTTGATTTATTAGAAAGCGTTAGATTTTGAATTTCAACAATTGAGGTATCCTTAAACCCTGTTACCCCTTTGATTTCTAGACTATTATTGGTTGAATGTGCTCCATTGAAACGGTTTACGTTTTGTGATTCTGTAATGACTTCTACTTTTCCTGAAACAGGATTGTTCTCTATACCCAATGCGACAGCATCTAAGACCGATGAAGACTTATCAATAATAATTTTTGAGTTCGTTGTTTTTTCTTTATTGTTTAAGTTACCTGCAATAATATTTTTTACCGTTGTATTTTTTAAGATTAGTTCAGCATTATTATTATCACCGTTAGTATTAAGACCATTACCTAATACGATTGTTGGGCGAGTACGTTCATTCCAACGGGCAATGCTTGTATCCACATTATCAAGTTCAAGTTTGTTACCATTTAGATAAATAAATTGATCAAACTCATTATCGATTACGTAATTTGGATCTAAACTAATTTGATTAGTAATTGGTGGTAGCTCGAGTTTTAGATTTTTTAGTGTGACATTACCGCTAAGAGAAAGTGGAGCTCCTCGTACAGTCAAGGAATTATTATTCCCTTCTATAGTGATGCTATTTCCTAAAGTGAAAGGCAAGATCCCATTTGCTGTTTCGGTATATTTGCTTACTACAATGTTATTCAATAAGGAAATAACAGTACCTTTTTTTCCTAATGAATTTTGAACGGCATTCTCAAATTCAGCTTGAGAAGAAACAGCAATAATGCTCTGAGCATAAACAATTTGTGGAGTAAGCAATACAGAAGAAGCTGGCACTCCGAATAAGATAGCTAATGCAACACGATTTTTAGTAAATTTCATATAAACTATATCCTTAGGTGAAACTTAGTATAGTTTATAGTATGTTTTGACTTTTCTTGATATTCTAGAGTGAATATTTACTTATCTTTATATTTTATGAAATGTTAGTTAAATGTAAGTTCTTTTTGCAGATTTTTTGTAAAAAAAGACCGCTTGCCTTGGAGGGGAAGCGGTCTTTTATCATGTTTTATTGATAGCTTCTATTTAGAAGCGTTTACTAAATTCGACAAAAGCACGGTGTTTGTCGTAGCTATAAAATACGTGGTTACTTTTTACTTTATTAAAGCTATAAGTCAAGCGAGGCGTAATTCCCCAATAATGAACAGCGCGATGCCACAAGCTTAGTGATGCACCGTATTCTTTATTACGTTGCGTAATACCAAAGATCGGCATTGGTGCTTTGTAATTTTTTTGCGCATAGTTAATACTTAATCGAGTTGATAAACCTAATGGCCATTCTTGTGCCCAGCCAAGAGTGATTCCACGGCGGATATAGCTGTCATCTTTATCTCGAGTTGCGGTACGATTGTAGTTTATGTTACCAAACCAATATTGTTTTGCACTGGCAAGATAGGTTAAGCCACTCGAAATGAAATGATAATTACCGTTTAAATGCTTGCGAGACATATAACGTTGTTCCGCATATTCATAGTTAGACTCCCATTGCCATTTAGATGAGAGCCAGTAAGTGGTTTCTAATGTTGCACCACCCGTTTTAGAGAACCGTTTTAAGCTATCGTTACTACTTGAACCACCTGCATAAAGTGTTTGTTCCATGAACGGAAGCATGGCTACGTTAAAGCGAGAAGTTTGGTAGCCTAAACCAAAGCTTCCTCTTACGCTGGCCTCATTGTATTTTTTGTTGTTCCAATAATATTTACCATTACTACTTAGGCGGAACTCATTATAGAAATTATTTCCCCAAGACCATTTCTTGCCGGCATAAAAATTAAAGCCGATCCCTTGTGCAGATTCTGATTTAGGTGCGCTCCATTGTCCGTAAGTTGTGCCGGATTTTGGTGCATTATTGATATTAGGATCGTTTAAATAGGTAAAACCGCCAGAGAATGTCCAGCGATCTTTATTCGCTATTGCGTCAATATACTGATCAACGACATCCTTAATCTGGGAAGGCGGATTTTCGGATCGTATTTTTTGAAATTGATCTTCGGCCGCTTCCAATTCATTATTCTCAAATAAAGCCATTGCGAGCTGTAAACGAGCAGAGCCTAGATCTGAATATTCGGCTAAAACCTCACGATAGTTTGTGATTGCAATATCGTGGTTACCTTTATGGCGAGCTAAAATAGCTTCAGACCACTTAACTACAATCGGATCTTGGTATTGTGAAGGAAGCTTCGTATAAAACGAATAGAGAAAGCTGACTGTATCAGGATTGGATTGATGTAATGCCACAATAAGTGCATTCGAAATTAAATCCGGACGTTTAGCAAACTCTTCTTTGCTCATACTTGGCAGTTTTTTCTGCTGAACGGTTGGTTGGGATATTGGACGAGCTACCGGCTTTTGAATACGAGACTCAATTGCCACTTCTGTTTGGCTGCGTAAGTCGTTTAAATGTTCAGAAATCTGTTGTTCTGTCGTATTAGCAAATGCTGAGAATGCTGTAGATACAGCAAGGGTAGAAATGAGTAGTTTTAATTTCATCTGATATTATTAAGTAAAGAGTGTAATTTTGAATTATATATGAGAATTATTCTTATTAAAATGACCTTTACATAAAAAAGCTATCCTGTCGGATAGCTTTGATGTTTAAAGAATCTTAAATTCTTTTAATGCGTGGAGTATACCGTCTTCTTCAATATGCTTAGTGACATAGTCGGCGTGCTGTTTCAGTTCTTCTTCGGCATTACCCATTGCAACGCTAAAGCCGACTGTATCGAACATTTCAATATCATTAAAACCATCTCCAAATGCCATCGTATTTTCGATATTTAAATTAAAATGACGGATAACATCTTCGATACCACGGGCTTTAGAATTTTCGATACGTAGAATATCAACCGCATTTGGATTCCAACGTACTGCTTTCAGTTCGTCTAAGAGAAGACCGGAAGCACAAATTTCTTCATCACGGCTTTCCGGATAAAAAGCAAGCATTTGTACGGCAGTACTTTTTAAATAGAATTTCGGGTCAACCACATAATCTGATTTTATTGGTGCGGTGGCTGCTCGTACGATTGGGTTTTCTTCCGATACGGCAATTTCTTCCGGCGTGACAAACGCATAAGCAATACCTAATGCATTGAGTTTTTCAATACAACGTTCAATTTGCTCAATAGTTAAACCGTATTGGCTAATCATTTGGTCTTTATAGAAATTGTATTGACCGTTAATCGTAACAAATAACTCAAAGCCGTGTTCACCCATCAGTGGTTTTAAGGCGTGTGGAAAACCGCCAAAGTTACGCCCTGTTGCAATAGCAGGGATAATACCTTTTTCTTTTAATTGAGGAATAACTTGTTGAGTGATTGAATCGGGAATATAAGCTTTGGATTTTACATAGAGGGTTTCATCAATATCAAAGAAGATAATTTTGATTGGCTGACTTGGTCTGGTCATTCGTTGGTTTGTCCTTAATAAAAAGCGAATTACTGAAGAAGATTTTACTCTTTTTTCGATCTATATCGCAAAAAATCTCCTATTTTTCTGATTAAAGTTTGATAAAACCAAAAATAAAAAGGAGAGAATATGAATTATTGGGGATTTAGATGTATTCATTGCCATCAGCCGCTAGCGATTGCAAAGCACACTATTTGTAGCATTTGTTATCGGAAAATAGAAACAAGCTGCTATTGTGGTTGCTGTGGCGCTTTATTACCGGAAAATCAGTTATATTGCGGCAGTTGCTTACGTGATGAGCCAAAATGGCATCGAATTGTTCAGGTTGCATATTATAAGCCGCCACTTTCCGACTGGATTCATCGCTTTAAGTTTCAAGATCAATTTTGGTTGGATCAAGGACTGGCTAGATTATTACTATTGGCAATCAAACAGGCGCAAAGAACACATCGACTGGAATTACCGGAGGTAATGTTTCCAGTGCCGCTTTTTTGGCAAAAAGAATGGAAGAGGGGATTTAACCAGGCACAACTCTTAGCCGAGCATTTATCTAATTGGCTGAATATTCCTTTAGATAACGTTAGCCTAAAGCGAGTGAGGGCTACATATTCTCAACGGCAGCTCACAGCCTATGAACGTAAACGTAATTTAAAAGGTGCATTTCGTTATACGCCAAGTAGAACGTATCAAAGTGTAGCGATTATCGATGATGTGGTGACAACCGGATCTACATTAAATGCGATTTGTGCCGAGTTACTCAAGCAAGGTGTAAAACATATTCAGGTTTGGACATTAGCCCGAGCCTAGCTCGTTTTAAACAAGCGGTCATTTTTACAGATTTTTTTGCAAAAATAACCGCTTGTATTGAATAGTTCGTCGCCGGGCTAGGTTAGATTTTTAAAGTAATCAATGATTAATTGGCTTGCTACTCTCACTTTCTCTGACTGAATACGTTGCGGCGTAACTAAATACAGTGGTGTTTTAGGTAATTTCCAATCTGAACAAAGTGAAATTAATTCGCCGGATTCAAGATGTTCTCGAATATATTTCATCGGAAGCTTAGTGATACCTAATCCGTTTAACAGTAACCCTTTGGCCGCATTAAGAGAATTACAGGTAATGCGATAGTAGGGCATAAATGTTGCGGTATCTCGTCCTCGATTAAGCTGGATGGGCAATTTTTTTATGCCTTTATTCGGATAATTAATCCAGTCCAATTTCTCTAATTCAGATAAATTTTGGGGAAATCCATGGCGCTTAATATAGTCGTGATGCGCTACAATTACCCATTCAAAATTATGTAAATGGCGCGCGACAGTACGGTCATCCGTAATATTGCCCGAACGCAATAAAATATCAAATTTTTGCTCTGAAACATCAATCGGATTATCTTCAAAGGTGATGTTTAAACGAATTTCCGGATGGTTATCAAGAATGTTTTTAAACGTTTTGATCAAAAAACTATCAATTAAACCACTCACGGAGGCGACTTTTAATTCACCGACAGGTTCAGAGCGAAGTGCTTCGATACTACGAACCGCATTTTCTGCACTGTGCTGAATATGTGCAATATGTTGATAAAAAATATTGCCGGCGTCTGTTAAAGATAGCTTTCTTGTTGTTCTGTTTAACAGCTTGATTTTTAACTGATTTTCTAATTTTTTGATCGTTTGTGTTACCGCGGAAGGCGTCATGGACAATTTCTCTGCAGCCGCTTGCATCGCTCCTTGCTCAACGACGGTTACAAAGACCAACATTGCCTTGTAATCATACATACAAAATCCTTTTATTAAGCTCTGCTTAATAGTGTATTAAGTAAAATGGGGTTGTTAAGGCATTTTAAATCATTACAATTAATTTGAAATTTTTACTATTTCATTATTTTTTTGCAATGACATATATGAACTAGTTATGCCTTAGAATTACGATGAGATTCTACGGCTTTTTGGTGTCTTTGCTTAGCGAACTTTTGTATAAAAATAGAAAATTTTCTATTTCCAATGTAAAGGATTTGTTGAATTAATGAAATAGGGAAAATTTCTATTATCTCCATTGTTAATGAGTGTTATTTGTAATAAGTAAATAATACATTGGAGTAATAAGCATAGTGATCAACCACACTAAACAATTTTGATAGTGATTTACGAATTATTATTAGAAGTATTTTGTGACTGGTTTTTTTTCAAAGACGGCTGAAAAGGATTTTCTGGCCGTCTTTTTTCGTTTTTAAGCTTTGGCGGAATACACTTTAAATTTATTGGATTTAGCGATCACTTTATGCGATCCGAAAGCTTTATCCAATAAATCCGGATACGGTAAGAAAGCGTTCGCTACAATACGCAGTTCACCACCGCGATTTAAATGTTGTTTCGCTTGGGCGATTAAATCTTCCACTGCTCGATAAGCGGTATCAATGCCATCGTGAAACGGCGGATTAGATACAATCAAATCAAAACGTTCTTCGATATTTGAAAAAACATCGCTTGCCACAATTGCTCCTTCTAGTGCATTTTCCGCAAGTGTACGACGAGATGATTCGAGCGCCATCGCATGAATATCGGACATGGTTAATTTGATTTTTTCGAATTGTTGTTTAAGACTTGCCCCAATCACACCGGCACCACAGCCAAGATCCAACACTTTACCTTTTAAGCGGTCTGCTTTATTAAAACTCGAAAGCAATAATTGCGTGCCACCGTCTAATTCTGCCGAACTAAATACGGCAGGTAAAGCAAAAATAGTGAGATCCGATAACTGGTAAGATTTCCAAAAGGCTTTGCGGTTAAATTGTGGTACATTTTTGAGCTCAAAATGATATAAACCGCAGCGGCGAGCGGAATCAATTTTGGCGATATCGCCGTAAGTCTCAAGTAATTTTTCTACCGAACGCACACCGGCACGGTTTTCACCGATAATCAACATTTCCTGTCCTACATCGGCTTGCGAAAGCCATTGTAGTAATTGATATTGGCATTCTTGTTTGTTTTTTGTCCAAAAAAATACCGCCAATTCGGCTCTGATTTCGCAATCTAAACCGAAGCTCACATCGGTATATTGGCGTGCATAATCGAAATAACTGCTAAAAACGGCTACACTTTTTGCATTCGCTTTTATTTGATCGACAAAGCGATCTCGAATATCGCCAAAAAGTAAAATTGATTTATTTGCAAACAAAGGCAAATGACGGCTTAACACTTCACTTTCAAGAGAGAGCATAAATATCCTTTTATTTCCGTATATTACGGGGCTTAATCATAAAAACATTTCCGCATTTTACCGACTTTTGATACTATTCCCTACTTGTTTTTGCGAGGTATGAGATGAATCGGCGAGATTTGCTATTAAATGAGATGAATATTCCTCAATGGGTGCTGACAAAACCGCAAGTATTAAAGGGCGATGCGCAAATTCGCTTGGATAAAGCGGTGAAACTGGTTGTGGTATGTGAAGAGAATCATCAAACTAGCGGTCTGTTTTCGGACATTTTATGCACTTTGCAGTTGCAGCCTAACCAATATCAATGGTTGGATGCAGAACAAGCCTTGCGTTTATCTTTTGAACATCATCCTATTTTTTGGCTAATCCAATCGGAAGGACAAGCGGTTGAAATTGCAAAAAAATTTGCAAATCAGACCGCTTGGCAACATAGCTCGTGGCAAGAATTAACTGGTGTGGCGACTAAACGCCAACTTTGGCAACAAATGGCGGCATTTTGTCAGCATTTTGAGGATAATCATGATTGAAATCATTAATGAATCGGATTTTGACCGCTTGTTTGAGATTGAGCAAGCCGCTCATCTTGTACCTTGGAGCAAAGGCACGTTACTCAACAATCAAGGCGACAAATACTTAAATCTCAAGCTGACCGAGCAAGATCAAATCGTGGCTTTTGCCATTTGTCAAACCGTATTGGACGAAGCAACTTTATTTAATATCGCTGTTGATCCGAGTTTTCAAGCAAAAGGTTACGGCAAACGTTTATTATCCGCCTTAATTGAAAGACTGCGTGAACAAGGTATCTTAACGCTTTGGCTGGAAGTGCGAGAATCCAATCTCGCCGCACAAAAATTATATGACGCACTCGGTTTTAATGAAGTCACTATTCGTAAAAATTATTATCCGACACCGAGTGGCGCAAGAGAAAATGCCGTTGTGATGGCACTGTATTTATAAATAATTAGGAACATTAAACATAATGACCACTGAAACCCCATTCATGACCTTTGAGGAATTAGATTTAGCTCCTCAACTGTTAAAAGCACTCAATAAAAAAGGTTACAAACGCCCGACCGCCGTACAAGCGGAAACCATTCCACACGCGCTTGACGGACGTGATTTACTTGGTTCGGCACCAACCGGCACCGGCAAAACTGCCGCATTTTTATTGCCGGCAATTCAACATTTATTGGATTACCCACGCCGTAAACCGGGCGCACCTCGTATTTTAATTTTAACGCCGACTCGTGAGCTTGCGATGCAAGTAGCGGAAGAAGCGCAAGCTTTTGCCGAATTTACCAAGCTTAGTATTGCGACGATTACCGGCGGTGTGGCGTATCAAAACCACGGCGAAGTGTTTAACAGCAACCAAGATATTGTGGTCGCGACACCGGGACGTTTAATGCAATATATCAAAGAAGAAAATTTTGACTGCCGTGCGGTAGAGATTTTGATCTTTGATGAAGCAGACCGTATGTTACAAATGGGCTTTGGTCAAGATGCGGAAAAAATTGCGGCGGAAACCCGTTGGCGTAAACACACGTGGTTATTCTCGGCAACGCTGGAAGGCGAGTTATTGGTGGATTTTACCGACCGTATTTTGGATAACCCGTTAAAAATTGATGCGGAACCAAGTCGCCGTGAGCGTAAAAAAATCCAACAATGGTATTACCATGCGGATAACTTAGAACACAAAACCAAATTGCTTGCTCGTTTAATTTCTACGATGGAAATGGAAAAAGCGATTGTATTCGTTCGCCGTCGTGAAGATGTGCGTGAGTTAAGCGATACGTTACGTAAACGTGGCTTACGTTCGACTTATTTAGAAGGCGATATGGCACAAACTCAGCGTAACCAAGCGATCGCCCGTTTGAAAGACGGTGTAGTGAATGTATTGGTAGCGACGGATGTTGCCGCTCGTGGTATTGATATTGATGATGTCGATTATGTGATTAACTTCGACTTACCGTACAGTGCAGATACCTATTTGCACCGTATCGGTCGTACCGCTCGTGCCGGTAAAAAAGGATCGGCGATTTCGTTGGTTGAAGCGCATGATTACAAACTGTTAGGCAAAATCAAACGCTATACCGAAGAGTTGTTAAAAGCGAGGGTGATTGAAGGTTTAGAACCTCGTACCAAAGCGCCGAAAGACGGTGAGTTGAATACTACGACCAAAAAAGAAAAAGCACGTATTAAAAAACGTAAAGAAGCGAAGAAAGAAGCGGCAAAAGCCAAAGTAAAAGTGCGTCATAAAGACACCAAAAATATTGGTAAACGTCGTAAACCGACTTCAGAAGCGGCAAAATCTGCGTAATACAAGCGGTTAAATTTTTGCAAAATTTTGCAGAAATTTGACCGCTTTTGTTTTCTAGTTTGTAGAGGAAAAACATGGATCTACACAACATCCGAGAAGATTATAGTAAACAAGAACTGTCCCAAGCTCATTGCCATGCGGATCCAATTCAGCAATTCGAACAATGGCTACAGGAAGCGATTGCTGCTAAAGTGAATGAGCCGACAGCGATGAACGTTGCTACCGTTCTTGATGGCAAACCGACCAGCCGTATTGTGTTATTAAAAGAAGTGAATCCAAACGGCTTTGTGTTTTTTACCAATTATCAAAGCCGTAAGGGGCAAGCGATTGAGCAAAATCCTTATGCCGCATTAACCTTTTTCTGGGCGGAGTTAGAGCGTTCGGTACGGATTGAAGGACAGATTGAGAAAATTTTAGCTGAGGAATCGGATCGCTATTTTGCCAGCCGTCCTTATACCAGCCGAGTCGGTGCTTGGGCGAGTAATCAGAGTCAAGTGTTAGCCAGTAAAAGCGAGTTAGTGGCAAAGGCGGCATTGATTGCGGCGAAACACCCGTTACAAGTGCCTCGCCCACCACATTGGGGCGGTTATATCGTATTACCGGAACGTATTGAATTTTGGCAGGGCAGACCAAGTCGTTTGCACGATCGCATTTGTTATCGCCTTGTTGAAGGAAAGTGGCATAAAGAAAGGTTATCGCCATAAGGCTGCAGAGATAAAAAATGGTGAGATTTCTCACCATTTTTTGTTGATTTGACTAAATTAATCGAAGATTTTTAGTCAGCAAGTTTTGTACCGTACAAATAAGTGTAACCGAACGGACTTTGTTTGTAGTCTTGTACACGTTTACTAGTCGGCGCAAAGTTAATTGAGTGTGCCACGTTAATCCACGGTGCTTGTTCTCTTAACAATACTTGTGCCTGTTCGTAGAGTTTAGTACGTTCTGCTTTATCTGATAAGCTGAGTGCTTTGTCTAATAACGCATCTAACTCAGGGCTGTTAAAACGAGCATAGTTACTGTTGCCAACGTTTGCTGAACCGAATAATGGTGATAAGAAGTTATCCGGATCACCGTTATCGCCAGACCAACCGTAAGTACCGGCAGTGAATTCGCCTGCTTTTGAGCGTTTAATATAATCGCCCCATTCATAAGTCACTAATTTTGCTTTTACCCCGATTTTTTCCCAGTCAGCCTGAATAATTTCAGACATACGGCGCGGGTTCGGATTTGATGCACGCACTACCGGCTGTACCCAAAGTTCGGTTTCAAAACCGTTCGGATAGCCTGCTTCTGCGAGTAATTGTTTCGCTTTTTCGATATTGAATTCCGATTCCGCTAAGCTGTCATTGTAGCCCCAAATGGTTGGCGGTAACGGATTTTTCGCCGCAATACCGGCACCTTGGTAAACCACATCAATAATTGCTTTTTTATCAACCGCAAGATTTAACGCTTGACGTACTTTCACATTATCAAACGGTGCTTTTTCGGTGTTAAATGCAACATAAGCGATATTTAAACCCGGTTGTGAAAGTAATTGCACTTTCGGATCGGTTTTCATTTTTTCAATATCGGTTGCATTCGGGAAGTCGATTAAATCGCACTGACCTGCTTGTAATTTCGCATAGCGAGTTGTGGCATCCGGCACAATTTCAAAAATTAAGCGGTCGAAATCGGCTTTACCGTTCCAATAGTCTTTATGTGCAACATAACGGCTTGCCTGATCTAACACGTAACCAGTAAAAGCAAACGGGCCGGTACCAATCGGTGTGGTGTCGATGGTTTCCGGTTTACCGGCTTTTAACATCGCATCCGCATATTCCGCAGAATAGATTGAAGTGAAGTCCATACCTAAACTTGAAACGAAAGTCGCATCACGTTTGGTTAAGGTAAATTTCACCGTATGATCATCCACTTTCTCAACCGATTTTAATAAGGTTGGGAATTTCATCGCTTTAAAGTACGGATAAGTTGCTTTTGATACCGTATGATAAGGATGATTCGGATCTAATTGGCGGTTAAATGAAAATACCACGTCATCCGCATTAAAATCACGGCTTGGCGTGAATGCTTTATTTGAGTGGAATTTTACCCCTTTGCGTAAGTGGAAAGTGTAAGTTAAGCCGTCTTCGGATATATCCCAAGATTCGGCTAACGCCGGCTCAATTTCGGTTGAACCGCGTTTGAATTCAACTAAACGGTTATAAACTTGTTGAGAACTTGCATTGTACGAAATACCGTCCATTGCCAGTGCCGGGCTGAAATATTGCGGTGAACGGCTAACGCAGTTCACGAAAGTTTTTTCGGCAGCCGGTTTCTCTGCGGTTTTAGCATCAGTGTTTTTATCGTCACAAGCGGTTAAGGCAAGTGCTACTAATACACCTGCACTTACTTTAGTTAAAGTCGCTAATTTCATAAGTGCTTCTCCAAGTAGGATTTTAAATAAATCGCAAAATAAAAAGTTGCGAGAGATTACCCTTTCTGAGCAATGGAGTAAAGAACAAAAGGCATTTCGTTATAACGAAAAGATATAAAAAGCGGTCTGATTCCCCTCGAATTTTGCAAAAAAAGTGAGAAATCAGACCGCTTATATTATTTAATAAGTTTCACGAATCAGTTTACTGCTATCAAGTATTCATACTTGTATGAATAAAGAAAAGGTTCTCAAAAAATAAGGACGCCGTAGCGTCCTTATTGCGAGAATTAACTCTTATTGTTTTGGTGCACCGATTGGTAATACTGTGCGACCGAAGCTTTCATTGATAATTTCTGCCGCCGCTAAGTAGAACGCTAATAATGCAGTTAATAAACCGAAGTTACCACCGATGTGAGTAAGTGAGTGATCACCGGTGAAATCGCCAGCTGCTAATAAGTAGAAGGTGATGGTTAATGCTAAGAAGATTGCTTGTAATGCACGTGCTTTTGCTAATGTACCGATAAACATCATTAATGTGAATGTACCCCAAGCTACTAAGTACCAGCCGATGAACGGTGCAGTTACACCTTCAGCGAAGAATACTTTGAATAATGCGAATGACCACCAGAAAGCGCCGTAGCTGGTGAATGCAGTGAAACCAAAGGTGTTACCTTTTGAAAATTCAAACATACCTGCGATCATTTGTGCAGTACCACCGAAAGCAAAGCCCATTGCAAGCACTAAGCCTACGTTTTCGCCACCGAATGTTCCGTTGTTGATTAAGCTAAGTAACCAAGTTGTTAATGCAAAACCGCATAAACCTAGTGGGCCCGGATTCGCAGTTAAAGAGTTATGATTTGACATTTAAGACCTCGAGTCGTTGTTTAATGTTTAAAGTATTCGCCCCTCCGATTGGAAGGACGTTTGAGTTGCAAGAAATAACAAGCAGTTGTTATTTCTTCAAATTTTGCAAATAACTATTTGCCCGTTTTTAGCAAATTCCAGTATTTTTCGTAGATTTCAACGGCTTTGCCTACGTCTGCTTGTAAAATACCTTTATTAATTTCCTCTTTTGGCGGGAAAATTAGCGGGTCATTGACAAGCTCTGGAGAAAGCAGACTTTTTACACCCTCATTCGGCATAGAAAAGCCCATGGTTTCGATTACTTCTTTCGCACTTTCAGGGCGTAATAAGAAATCGATAAATTTATGTGCCGCGTCTTTATTTACCGCACCTTTTGGAATCACATAGTTATCCATCCAAATTACGGCACCTTCTTTCGGGAACACAAATTTTAAATCCGGATTTTCACTTTTAGCACGGTGCGCAGAGCCGCTCCATTGCATCCCTACGGAAACCTCACCTTGTAAGTAAGGCATTTCCGGTGAATCCGAGTTAAAAACTAATACATTCGGCACTAATTTTTGTAAACGCTGATAAGCGCTTTGAATTTCTTGTTCGTTTTCGCTATTCGGTGATTTACCATCAAGTAATAAGGCAATATGAAACACTTCACGCGGATCGTTCATCATCAGCAATTTGCCTTTATACTCATCACGCCATAAATCGCCCCAGCTCGAAATCGTACTTGGATCAAAATCTTGTGAATTTACCCCGATACCGGTTAAGCCATACACATAAGGCAGAGAGTATTTATTTTCTGGGTCGAACGGTTTTGCCATCAATTCCGGTGTCACGTAATTTAAGTTAGTTAATTTGCTTTTATCTAACTCGGCAAGCATTCCTTCTTTCGCCATTTTGCCAACATAGTAGCTGGAAGGAAATACGATGTCATAACCTTTTGAATTTGAAAGTTTTAACTTTGAATACATTTCTTCATTACTTTCAAATGTCGAATAAATGACTTCAATTCCCGTTTCTTTGGTGAATTTTTCTAGGAGTGATGAAGGTACGTATTCCGTCCAGTTATAAACGTATAATTTCTCAGCAGCTTGTGCGGTGAGTGCAGAAAACGCGAGGCTTAATACAGCAAGTTTTGCTAAAAATGCACGACCGAATTTAATCAATTTTTTATCCTCTGAAAAAGGTCAATAAAAAACTAGGCGTAATACCTAGTCCAAAAACATAAAATTATAGCGATAACCGCACTTAGTTTCTATAAATAGTCGTTAAAATTGTAAAAATTTTTGTTTATTTGACCGCTTGTATTGACTGAATATATTAAAATACAATAAATCTATTTTAATGCTAATAATTTTTAATTAGAATAATCTTCTTTTTATTTATTTGGAGCTATTGTGTTTTTAATTGAAAATGCGACTTTTGCTATTCCTACTCGAACTTTACTCCATTCAGTTTCTTTGCAATTCGAGCAAGGTAAAGTGTACGGATTAATCGGACACAATGGCTCAGGCAAATCCACCTTAATCAAATTATTGGCGAAACAAAATACGTTATCCGGCGGCAGAATTCTATTTAATCAGCAAGAACTTAGCCGATGGTCATCACGAGATTTTGCTAAACAAGTTGCTTATCTTCCTCAACATCTCCCGCAAGCTACCAATCTGACCGCCAGAGAGCTTATCGCCATGGGGCGCTATGCGTGGAACGGCTTATTCGGTTCTAATAAACAAAAAGATCATGAAGCCATCGAACGAGCCTTAGCGCTAACCCACACTGAACAGTTTGCCGAGCAGTTGGTGGATACGCTTTCCGGCGGTGAGCGTTCTCGCATTTGGCTGGCAATGTTATTGGCGCAACAAAGCAAATTCTTATTGTTGGATGAACCGCTTGCCGCCTTGGACATCGCTCATCAAGTAGAAGTGATGGAATTGGTCAAAAAATTAGCGCACGAGCTGAATTTAGGTGTGATTATTGTGATTCATGATATTAATTTGGCAGCACGTTATTGTGATCAGCTTGTGGCGTTGCATAGCGGCAAATTATTGGCGCAGGGTGATGCGTTTGAGATTGTAAACAGCCCGAAATTAAAACAAATTTACGGCATTGATCTGAATGTGATCGAACATCCTGAAACCAAACGACCGGTGAGTTTTTATTGATGAAACGACTTATTTTTTTACCACGGAACACACAGAAAAACACAGAAAATATTTATCGTATTTTCCGTGAGCTTCCGTGTTTCTCCGTGGTTAAAACATTAGCGGTCATTTTTGGGCTTTTTTTTGCAATGTCTTGTGGGGTGAAGGCAAAATCTTTTGCGACCTTGGATTGGACGGTTGCCGAAACATTAATAGCGTTAGGTGAGAAACCGGTGGCGGTCGGTGATGTAAAAAGTTATCAGCAGTGGGTCAGTGAACCGGCGTTATCGCATGGCACCTTAGATCTCGGCGTGCGAATGCAACCGAATCCGGAACAGATTCTTGCCTTAAAACAGGGCGATCACGATTTGCATTTTATTAATAGCAGTTTTTACGCCCAAGCCACCGCTACGCTCGAGCCGTTTTCTACTGTGACATTAGTCGATTTTTATACGGAAGGCAATGCTTGGCAAAATATTGTGAATGCCAGCCGTAAAGTAGCATTTATTGCCGATAAACAGGCGGAATTTGAGCAGCTCATGACC
Source organism: Actinobacillus equuli (assembly GCF_900636745.1). NCBI lineage: Bacteria > Pseudomonadati > Pseudomonadota > Gammaproteobacteria > Pasteurellales > Pasteurellaceae > Actinobacillus > Actinobacillus equuli. Next base: position 1,585,001 of record NZ_LR134310.1, read on the forward strand.
AACTATTGGCAAAAAATGGGTGAAATTCGACCGCTTGTTCAGCCTTATTTGGAGCGCCCGATTGCCTTGGTACAGTTTATTGATACACGCCATTTACGCATTTATGCCGCAAACAGCCCGTTTGGTGCGGTGTTATCACAACTCGGCTTTCACAATGCGTGGAACGGTTCGCAAAATGCGTGGGGCTTTGAGACGATTGATGTCACTCAGTTAGCCAAACTTGCGCCGAATAGCCGTTTAGTGGTGGTAAAACCGTATCCGGCGAACATCGGTTCCGCCTTACGTTACAACACCTTGTGGCAACATTTAGCCATGGCGAAAGATCCGTTAATTTTACCGGCAGTGTGGACATTTGGCGGTATTCCTTCCGCCCAACGTTTTGCCGAAATGTTTGCTAACGGATTATTGCACGGAGGCGAACAATGGTAAAAGCAAGCAAATTATTGTTCAGCGGATTAGCTGTGCTATTTTTCGGACTGCTACTGACCGTATTAATGCTACAACTGCCGGACGGAAGCGGGTTGGTTTCGCTATTTTTGCCAAGTGAAAATCTGGAACTACTGCTGATTCAAAGTTATAGCTTACCGCGTATTGTGATGGCATTACTTGCTGGCGGAATTTTAGGTTTAGCAAGCTTATTATTACAGCAAGTGATGGCGAATCCGTTGGCATCGGATAATACGCTTGGCATTAGTAGCGGTGCGCAATTCGCCTTATTTTTAACGGCGATTTTTTTACCGGATTGGCTGGAATACGGCTCAAGTGCGGTCGCATTAATCGGTGCGGCGCTCAGCCTGATTTTAGTGCTGAGTTTGGCAATGCGAAAAACAATGTCGCCTTTATTGCTGATCCTTGCCGGTTTAGTGGTAAATCTATATTTCGGTTCGTTTTCCGCGCTAATGATGTTGTTTTATCCGGAAGAATCTCGAGGTTTGGCGCAATGGGGCGCCGGTTCTTTAGTGCAAGAAAGTTGGCGGGATTCGTTATTATTGATTGCTCAAACCATACCGGTGTTATTGCTTATCGGTTTATTCATTCGTCCGCTAACCATTTTGGCATTAAATGATGCGAATGCACAGAGCTTAGGTGTGCCGGTTGCTAAATTGCGAGTGATCGGTGTATTGATTGCGGCATTTTTAATTGCGGTTGTGGTGGCGAAAGTCGGTATGTTAGGTTTTATCGGCTTGGCTTCGGCAACTATCGTTCGCCAACTGCATATTCGTCGTTTTAGTCATCAACTATGTACTGCTTTTGTGCTGGGGGCGTTATTGTTGGCGAATACGGATTTGCTGTTACAGTTATTTGCCTTTTTTAGCGGGATTCATTTACCGACCGGTGCGGTGGTCGCTTTATTAGGTACGCCATTGTTGCTTTGTCTGATGTTTAGTGCTTTACCGCATACCGGACGTTTGCAAGAAGCGGATTCGCAAAAAATTCGTCAATTTAGACCGCTTGTTCTTGTTTTGATACTCGGCGGTTTAGCGTTGGCAATTTGCTTAGCGTTATTTGTCGGCAAAGGTATCAACGGCTGGCAGTGGACACAACAATGCGAGCTGATTGCGTTGCGCTTTCCTCGCTTAATGGTGGCGATAGCGGTTGGGATTTTATTGTCGGTCGCCGGTGTGATTTTACAGCGTTTGACTTTAAACCCGATGGCAAGCCCCGAATTATTGGGGGTGTCTTCCGGCACTTCAATGGGTGTTTTAGCCGCTTTATTTCTGTTTGGCGCACAACAAACCGAATGGTTTTGGTTGGCAGGGATTCTTGGGGCGTGCGTAGCCTTAATTGTATTATGTGCAATTAATCAACGTAACGGTATGTTGCCGGAAAAAATATTGCTGACCGGTATCAGTCTTGCCGCATTGTTTGATACCTTGCAACGTTTAGCGGTTGCCAGTGGCGATCCTCGAGCCAATCAACTGATTGCCTGGACATCAGGTTCGACCCAAAATGTGAGTAATGAATTGGCTATCGGTTTGCTAGCGCTCAGTTTTGCGCTACTTTTTGCAAGTTTGATTTTCAGCCGTTGGCTCGCCTTACTGGCGTTACAAGCGCCGATGGCACAATCGCTCGGTTTAAATTTAAAACAAGTTCGCTGGTGTTTAATTTTATTTAGTGCGTTATTAACTGCGCTAGCGACCTTAGTTATCGGGCCGTTAAGTTTTATCGGTTTACTGGTGCCGCAAATGGTGCGCTTTTTAGGGGTAAAAAAAGTCCCACAACAGATTTTGATCTCAGCTTGTTTGGGCGGATTGATCATGTCGCTTGCCGATTGGCTCGGCAGACAGTTATTGTTTCCGTATGAAATTCCGGCAGGCTTAGTCGCCACATTAGTCGGCGGAACTTATTTCTTATTAATGCTAAGAAGAGTTTAGCTTTCACAATTTAAAAAATTCTTAACAACACTTTAGGGTGAATAAAATGAAAAAAACGTTTTTCTATTCGACAGTCGCTTCGGCAGTAGCCTTAGCCATCTCACCGGCAATCGCACAAGAAACCGCAGTCTTGGATGAGGTGTCGGTGGTTTCTTCCGGTTCAATGTACAAAATGGGCGAAGTACCGGTACATCAAGCGAAATCAGCGGTCGCAATCAGCCGTGAAGATTTGGATAAACAAGATGTGAAAAAAGCGGACGAAATCGGGCGTTATCAGGCTGGTTTTGCTAACCAAGTCTTTGGTAATGATACCAATACCAACTGGTTCCGAGTACGTGGTGCGGAAGTTTCTCAAGCTGTGGACGGCTTACCGACTTTTAGCTACGGCTTTTTCACACCTTACGTGGAAACGTTCGGTTTAGAAGCGGTAGAGGTGACTAAAGGCGCAGATTCAATGACGTTTGGTGCGGCAAATTCAGGCGGTTTAATTAACTATGTTACTAAGCGTGCGCACCGAGATCAAATCGGTCGTGGTGAATTTAAAACGAATTTTGGCAGCAATAATTTGTATGGCTTTGGTGCGGATTACACCGGCAAAATTACCGATGATGAAAATGTTCGCTATCGTGTCGTGGCTTCATTAAACCATGCGGACGGGGAATGGAAAGATACCGATAATAAAACGGTTTATATTGCGCCAAGCCTTGAATGGGATATTTCGGAGCGTACCCGCTTAAGTATTTTAACCAGCTATCAAAAGGATAGCGGCACGCCAAGTTCTAATTTCTACCCGCAAGAAGGGACGTTACGTGCATTGCCGGACGGTTCATACTATAGCCGAAACCTAAACTTTGGTGATCCGGTAAATGATCATGAAGAGAATAAACAATACAGTATCGGTTATGAATTAAGTCATGATTTTGGTAATGGCTTGCGCGCAAACTCAAGTTATCGCTACAGTCATGTAGAAAACAATCACCGAGGCGGTTACATTTATCCGTCAGCATATGCGGCGGATTGGTCGGCAGTCGCACCAAGTGCTAACGGCTATAATGTATCGGGTCAAACTGTATTTAATCAGGGTAAAGCAATCTCACACTCAACGGATAACCGTATTAGCTGGGATTTCAAAAACGATTGGTTAAAAAATACGGTGGTAGTCGGTACGGATTATCGCCACAATAAAGTGGATGCACAATATAGCTTATATGCGTTAGGTTATACGGCAAATTTACGTGATTATCGTGCAAGTTGGAACCAAACTGGGACACCGGTTGGCACGGATACGCATATTAAATCTCGTCAGTTAGGTTTCTATTTACAAAATCAAGCTCGTATTGCGGATAAATATCTCTTAGGTTTTGGCATTCGTCATGATCGTGCGCGTCAAAACGAATATACCTCTGAGCAGACGGTTAAAAACAATCATACTTCGTACTCCGGCTCATTAATGTATGAAGGCGCATACGGTTTAAATCCATACTTTAGTTATAGCGAGTCGTTCCGCTTACCGGTTGGTTTAAGCGGTAATCAGTCACTGTATGATCCGAATATCACTCGCCAATATGAGCTCGGGGTGAAATATTTGCCGACTTGGTTAGATGGCGTGATTACGCTTGCCGGATTCCGAGCGAAAGATACCGGTGCATTAGTGAATAATGGCACCGGTGCAACGATCAGCAGTGCTGATCCAATTTATCGCAAAGGCTTTGAACTTCAAGCCGATGTAAACTTGACTGAGAATTGGAATGCAACCTTAGCTTACACTTATACGAAAGCGGAAAGCAAAGCGGCAACCGGTGAGAAAACTCGTCAGTCTCTGATTCCGACTAATGCTTTAGCGGCTCGTACCGCTTATAACTTTACTGATGGCGTATTAAACGGCTTAACGGTGGGAGCGGGTGTACGTTATTTAGGGCATAGCGTAACTTCAAAAGGCTCGCTCTATTCACACGTTCGTGTGCCAAGTGCAACAGTGGTGGATTTAATGGCTCGTTATAATATCAATCAAAACTGGTCGGCACAGCTTAATGTGGATAACGTAGGCAACCGTAAGTATGTCGCTGCTTGTGACTACTACTGCTACTATGGTGCGGAACGTAAAGTAAATGCCACAGTAAGTTACAAATTCTAATTTGCAAAACCTATCAAAAGAGCTGATAATCTCAGCTCTTTTTTATCATAACCATAAGGAAACAATATGCAATTTAAAGACTATTTAGCAACCTTTTCAGCGGTTGATCATCTTGCCGGTTTAAATGTGCGTAATGCACAAGGGGAAGTGATTCATCATATTCCGGCTGTGGAAGGTAAATTGGGTTCACTTAAACTTTACAACGCCTTAGCGGAAAAATTTGACGGGAAATTAACCGCTTCAGCGGCACAACAAGGCATTGAATGGTTTGCCGAACACGTGGAAGACGCAAAACAAAATGCCGGTAAACACCCGAATATCGATTTATTATTTAAAGTCATTAACGAAGATTTAGCATTAACGCTCGAGCCTGTCGCAAAGTGATCATCGTGAAGTAATTCATAAACGACAAGCGGTCGGAATTTGCAAAAATTTGCAGAATCCGACCGCTTGCTTTTAGGGAAAAGCGAGAATTATTTGGTTAATAAATCTAACGCTTCTTGGTATTTCGCCACGGTTTTTTCAATTACGTCCGCCGGTACTTTCGGTGCCGGAGCTTGTTTGTTCCAACCGCTGTTTTCCAACCAGTCACGCACAAATTGTTTGTCGAATGACGGCGGGTTTGTGCCTTCTTGATAGGTATCTACCGACCAAAAACGGCTTGAGTCAGGGGTTAGCACTTCATCCATTAAAGTCAGCGTGCCGTTCTCATCTAAACCGAATTCAAATTTGGTATCGCAAATAATAATGCCTTTAGTGAGTGCATATTCCGCCGCTTCAGTATAAAGTGCAATTGCCGCATCACGTACTTTTGCGGCTAATTCCGCACCGATTTGGCGTTCGCATTCTTCGTATGAAATATTAATATCGTGATCGCCCACTTCCGCTTTGCTTGACGGGGTGAAAATCGGTTGTGGCAATTTGCTTGCTTCCACTAAACCTGCCGGTAATTTTAAACCGCAAATCGTGCCGGTTTGATTATAGTCTTTTAAACCCGAACCGGTTAAATAGCCACGCACAATCGATTCAATTTTTACCGGTGTTAAGCGTTTACAAACCACGGCACGGTGCTGAATTGCTTCCGCTTCTTCTTTTGGTAAAACATCAAAAACGGAATCGCCGGTGAAATGATTCGGCATAATGTGCGCTAATTTTTGGAACCAGAAATTAGAAATTTGGGTGAGGATTTCGCCTTTACGAGGAATTGGATCATCTAAGATCACATCAAATGCGGATAAACGATCGGTGGCTACCATTAACATACGTTTATCATCAATTTCATAAAGATCACGTACTTTTCCCGAATAGATTTTTTTTAAGCTAATTTGCATGGTTAAAAATTCCTTTAGAACAAAAAATTAAGCGAATTATACCCTTTTACGCAAACGATTGCGAATTTATTCTAAAAGAAGAAATTTTTATCAAAAAACAACTTGCAATCTATAAATTTTGAGCGTATTTTAAATAGCAACTCAACAAAATTTATACGAATTTTATATAAGAGAACCTATTATGAACTTTATCCGTACTCATCATCACCATCATTCAACCTGATATCTTTCGGGCATTTGAGTGTGGTCGGAAGATAGCAATCTTCCGAGTACGTATAAATCGCAATCGCATACAGCAGCAAAATACATAACCTCTCGGAAGGCAACTTTCGAGAGGTTTTTTTATATCTAAAATTTAAACACAACATGGGAAAGACAAAATGACAACAACAAACCGTTTACGTATCGCACTGCAAAAGAAAGGGCGTTTAAGCAAAGATTGCAACGAATTACTCAAACAATGCGGCGTGAAAATTAACTGGAATGAACAGCGCTTAATCGCTTATGCGGAAAATATGCCGATTGAAATTTTGCGTGTGCGTGATGACGATATTCCGGGCTTAGTTTTTGAAGGCGTAGTGGATCTCGGCGTGATTGGGGAAAATGTACTGGAAGAAGAGGAACTCGGTCGTCTTGCTCGAGGTGAGCAGGTTGAATATAAAAAATTACGTACCTTGGATTTTGGCGGCTGCCGTTTGTCGTTAGCAATCGATCGTGACCGCACTTATAACGGCATACAAGATTTTGTTAATTCACGTATCGCCACCAGCTATCCGAACTTACTCAAACGCTATATGAACGAAAAGGGCGTAGCGTTTAAAAGCACCTTACTTAACGGCTCTGTCGAAGTCGCGCCTTCCGCCGGTTTAGCCGATGCGATTTGCGATTTGGTTTCATCCGGCGCAACGTTAGAAGCGAACGGTTTAAAAGAAGTGGAAGTGATTTATCAATCCAAAGCCTGCCTGATTCAACGTGCCGAACCGCTTTCAACCGAAAAACAAGCGTTAGTCGATCGCCTACTCACCCGAATTCAAGGCGTACAACAAGCGGCGGAAAGTAAATACATTATGCTGCACGCCCCAAAAGATAAACTCAAAGAAATCACCGCACTTTTACCGGGTGTGGAAAACCCAACCATTCTCCCGCTCGCTAATGATTCCGCCCGTGTTGCGATGCACGTAGTCAGCCAAGAAAATCTGTTTTGGGAAACGATGGAACAACTGAAAGAAATGGGTGCAAGTTCGGTATTAGTACTGCCGATTGAGAAGATGTTGGCTTAACCACGCACTAACATACGTGGTTACGCATGGTGATGTCGCTCTGCGACATTATACAGAATAAGGTTGCGGAGCAACCACACTATAAATAACCCCATACGTGAGTGTGGGGACAGGAGAAAAATATGCAAACCCTAATTTGGAAAAACCTAACCGAACAACAACGCAAAGAGGCATTAACCCGTCCGGCAATCAGTTCTTCGCTCAATATTCAACAAGCGGTTGACTCTATTCGTGAAAACGTATTGGCAAAGGGCGACAAGGCATTATTTGAGCTTTCGGAAAAATTCGACAAAGTGAAATTAGATAATCTTGTTGTTTCAAAAGCGCAGATTCAAGCGGCAAGTGATCGTTTATCAGATGAACTAAAACAGGCGATCCAAAATGCCAAAGCGAATATTGAAAAATTTCATACCGCACAAATTCCACAGCCAGTGGACATCAAAACTCAAGCAGGCGTGCGTTGCCAAGTGGTAACTCGCCCGATTAACCGTGTTGGCTTGTATATTCCGGGTGGCTCTGCGCCATTATTTTCGACTGTCTTAATGTTGGCGATTCCGGCAAAAATTGCAGGTTGTAAAAAAGTGGTGCTTTGCTCGCCACCACCGATTACCGATGCGATTTTATACGCAGCGGATCTCTGCGGCGTGGAAACCATTTACCAAGTGGGCGGTGCTCAAGCGATTGTAGCAATGGCATTCGGCACAGAAACCGTGGCGAAAGTGGATAAAATTTTCGGGCCGGGTAATAGCTTTGTAACCGAAGCGAAACGCCAAGTTTCGCAAACGGTAAACGGTGCAGCGATTGATATGCAGGCAGGACCTTCGGAAGTGTTAGTGTTGGCGGATGAAAATGCAGATCCTGATTTTGTGGCAAGTGATTTACTTTCTCAAGCGGAACATGGGGCGGATAGCCAAGTAATTTTAGTGACTCCAAGTGAAACCTTAGCAAAACAGACCGCACTTGCTATTGAACGCCAACTTGCAAAATTACCTAGAAAAGAGACCGCTTGCAAAGCGTTGGAACACAGCCGAATTTTCATCGCAGAAAGCCTTGAACAAGCGGTCGAAATCAGCAACGAATACGCCCCTGAACACTTGGTAGTTCAAGTGGAAAACGCCCGCTCGCTACTCGACCAACTCGACAACGCAGGTTCGATTTTCTTGGGGGCTTATTCGCCAGAAAGTATGGGTGATTACGCCAGCGGCACCAACCACGTTCTGCCGACCTACGGCTACACCAAAACCACATCAAGCTTAGGTTTAGCCGATTTCAGCAAACGAATGACCGTGCAAGAACTCACCTCACAGGGCTTTAAAGATTTAGCGAAAACAGTGGAAGTGATGGCAAGTGCGGAACAGTTGGAAGCACATAAGCAGGCGGTATCGATTCGATTAGCGAAGATTGCCTAGCCCCCACGTACTAACGTGCGTGGTTACGTATAATGTTGTCGCTCTGCGACAAGTAAATCGGTTGCAGAGCAACCATACAATGCTTAACCTCATACGTCCAGTATGGGGTAAAAAACAGGAACAAAATATGCAAATCTCACAACTCTCTCGAAAAAACGTTCAAGCCCTCACCCCATACCAATCGGCACGCCGTTTGGGGGGCAATGGCGATGTTTGGTTGAATGCGAACGAATATCCGACTTCGCCAAATTTCAACCTAATAAACCGCACTTTTAACCGCTATCCGGAAGCCCAACCAGCTGATGTGGTAAACGGCTACGCCAAATATGCAGGCGTTCGCCCTGAAAACGTGATCGTTACCCGTGGTGGCGATGAAAGCATTGAGCTGATTATCCGAGCTTTCTGTGAGCCAACCGACAGCGTGCTTTACTGCCCTCCGACTTACGGAATGTACAGCGTATCGGCGGAAACTTGTGGTATCTCACTCAAAACCGTACCTTTAACCGCTGATTTTCAGCTTAATTTACCTGAAATTGAAAAAAATTTAGACAGCGTAAAAGTGGTATTTGTTTGTAGCCCAAACAACCCAACTGGCACGCTAATCAAGCGGTCGGATTTACTCAAACTTTTACAAATCACAGCAGGACGAGTAATTGTGGTAGTGGACGAAGCCTACATCGAATTTTGCCCCGAGGCGACAATGGTAAGCGAGCTTGCCAACTTCCCACACTTAGCGATTATTCGCACGCTCTCGAAAGCCTTTGCCTTAGCGGGCTTGCGTTGTGGCTTTACCCTTGCCAACGAAGAATTAATCGGTGTCCTGCAAAAAGTGATTGCGCCTTATCCGTTGCCTGTGCCAGTTTCCGATATCGCTGTCCAAGCTTTGTCCGAAAAAGGGATAAATCAGATGAAACAACGTGTGGCAAATGTGCTAGAAAACCGAGCATGGTTAATCGAACAGCTTAAAACGATTCCAAGCGTGCTGGAAATTTTTGATACCGAAGCTAACTATGTTCTCGTCAAATTCCAAGACGGACAAAAAGTGTTTAAAGCGCTGTGGGAAAAGGGCATTATTTTGCGTGATCAGCACAAAGCGTTGGGATTGCAGAATTGTATTCGTATTTCGATTGGCACGAGAGAGGAGTTAGAGAGAGTGGTGGAGGGGATTCGCTTAGCTTGAGCCGTATAGGTACCACGCACTTACGTACGTGGTTATACATAGTGTCGCTACTCCGTAGCGATCTGGTATGATGCGGAGCATCATCACTATGTATAACCTAGCACGTGAGTGCTAGGAAAAGAGAGGAAATATGAGCTACACCAGAAACCTATACCACATTATTTTTCGTACAAAATATGGCGTACCGAGTATCGTAGAAGAAAATGAAGAATATCTTTATCGCTACATTTGGGGCTTTGTACGAGAACATCATTCGGTGCTTTATAGAGTGAATGGGATGCCAGATCATATTCATCTTTTGGTGGAGTTGCATCCTATGCTTTCCGTAGCGGAATTTGTGCAGAAATTGAAAACGACAACCCATAAATGGATTGATGAAAATAAACATTTATTTCCTGAATTTTATGCGTGGTCGAGAGGATATTGTTCTTTGACCTATTGTGAACGAGATAAAGCAAAAATCATCAATTACATTAAAAATCAGAAAGAACATCATAAAACGCAGAATTTTGTTGATGAAACCAAATTCTTATTGACCGAAGCTGGTATTGAAATCAACGAAAAATTTTTTGAAAAAGATCTATAGCGACACAGAGTATCGCCACTATGCTTAACCTAGCACGAGAGTGCTAGGAAACAGGAGAACCAATATGCAACCCACCCTATTCATCGACCGTGATGGCACTTTGATTGATGAGCCGAAAACCGATTTCCAAATTGACAGTTTGGAGAAACTCAAATTGGAACGCAATGTGATTCCTGCGTTACTGAAATTAAAAGATCACTACCGTTTTGTGATGGTCAGTAATCAAGACGGTTTAGGCACGGCGTCGTTTCCACAGGAAACCTTCGATAAACCACACAATGCGATGTTAGAGATTTTCCACTCGCAAGGCATTGAATTTGATGCGATTTTGATTTGTCCACACAAGCCAGAAGACAACTGTGATTGCCGTAAACCGAAGATCAAATTGCTGAAAAAATATATCGACAAAAATTTGTTCGATCCTGACCGCAGTTTTGTGATCGGCGACCGTGCCACCGATGTGCAGCTGGCGGAAAATCTTGGTATTCAGGCGTTGCAATATCACCCAGAAAAATTAGATTGGGATCTAATTGTGGAAAAATTATTGCTAAAAACGACCGCTTGTGAACGCCCGTCCCGCTATGCGGAAGTGGTTCGCACCACCAAAGAAACTGATATCAAAGTGCAAGTGTGGTTGGACGAAACTGGCATAAACCAAATCAGCACAGGCGTGGGCTTTTTCGACCATATGCTCGACCAAATCGCCACGCACGGCGGTTTTAGAATGAACGTGCAATGCAAAGGCGACTTGTGGATTGACGAACACCACACCGTGGAAGACACCGCCCTCGCACTCGGCACAGCATTAAAACAGGCGTTAGGCGACAAACGTGGCATTCAACGCTTCGGCTTCGTGCTGCCGATGGACGAATGCCGTGCCGAATGTGCGTTGGACTTGTCAGGCAGACCGTGGATCAAATTCAAGGCGAAATTTAACCGTGAAAAAGTGGGCGATTTTAGCACCGAGCTGACCGAGCATTTTTTCCAATCGCTCGCCTTTTCGATGCTCGCCACGCTCCACCTAAAAGCCCGTGGCGACAATGACCACCACAAAATCGAAAGCCTATTCAAAGTATTTGGTAGAACTCTAAGACAGTGTATTAAAGTGGAAGGGAATGAGTTGCCGAGTAGTAAGGGAGTGTTGTGATTTCTCACAAAACGTAAATAATGTGAATGGTAGGGACACACTGCGTGTGTCCCTACAATCACGTTGAAAAAGTGCAGTTGGGGTTTGCGAAGTTTTTAGCGAAATTTGACTATTTATAAAAAGGAAAATGATGTTACTTAGATATTATGAGTTGATTAGAAAATATATGGTTTCTGAACAATATAAATCAGATAAAAATACATCTGGATTTCAAGCAGCTATGGATATTATTGGAGATACATATCTTGCAATGTGTTCATATAAAAAAATCGATAAAAATCAGGTAGATAAATATCTTTCTTATGTGCATGTTTATGGGATATTAAATATTCTTGAATTACAACAAGATGCAATTAAGGCTATATATAAATGCTTACTAGATAGAAAATACAATCCTGATAAAGATAATGAATTAAAAGATATCAGAGAAGTTAGAAATAAAGCAACTTCTCATTCTGTTGAATATATTAGAAAAGAAGATAAATTCCAAGGCTATGGAATTATTCGATCTTCATTATCAATAGCTAGTTTTGAATATTATTCTTTTTCTGATAATTGTTCACATATACAAGTCAATATCTTTGAAATGATTGAACGTCAAGAAAAAAGATTAATTGAGCTTTTAGCTGAAATTTGTCAAGAATTAAATCTAAGAGAAGAGCAATGACCAATTTAATCATCATCAACACAGGCTGTGCAAACCTGTCATCTGTAAAATTTGCATTCGATCGCTTGGGTATTCAGGCGGAGATTAGTCGTGATTTAGACAAAATCAAATCGGCGGATAAGTTGCTGTTGCCCGGTGTGGGGACGGCAGTGGCTGCGATGAAGATTTTGCAAGATCGTGATTTGATTGACACGATCCGTAACGTCACTCAGCCAATGCTTGGTATTTGTTTGGGAATGCAGCTAATGACTGAATTTTCTGCCGAAGGTGAGGTAGGAACGCTTGGGCTTATGAGTGGCAAAACCGAGTTAATCCCCAATACAGGTTTGCCGTTGCCACATATGGGCTGGAACAAGGTTCAGTATCAAGCCGACCACCCGTTATTTCACGGCATTGAGCAAAACAGCCATTTCTATTTTGTGCATAGCTATGCGGTGTTGCCGAATGAAAACACCATTGCCACCGCTGATTATGGTGTGCCTTTCTCGGCTGCGATTGCGAGCAAAAACTTCTACGGTGTGCAGTTCCACCCTGAAAGATCGGGCAAAAATGGCGCGATGTTGTTGAAGAATTTTGTGGAGCTTATTTAGTACCTCATACTGCCGTATGAGGTTACGCATAGTGTGGTTGCTCCGCAACCAATTTTGTTTGTCGCAGAGCGACAATACAATTATTAACCTAGCACGGTTAGTGCTAGGCATACAGGAAACAAACACAATGAAAAAATCGATAATTATCCCCGCCCTTGATTTGATTGATGGCAAGGTAGTGCGGTTACATCAGGGCGATTATGCCAAGCAGACCACTTATTCCGATAATCCGATTGAGCAATTCGCCAACTATCTCGCACAGGGGGCGGAGCAGTTGCATTTGGTCGATTTGACGGGTGCGAAAGATCCTGCGAAAAGACAGACCGCACTTATCGGTAAAATTATTGCAGCGACAAATTGCCAAATCCAAGTGGGTGGTGGTATTCGCACCGAGCAGGACGTGGCGGATTTATTGGCGGTGGGGGCAAATCGTGTCGTGATTGGCTCAACGGCAGTCAAAGATCGAGCTATGGTTAAAGGCTGGTTTGAAAAATACGGTGCGGAAAAATTCGTCTTGGCGTTAGACGTGAACATTGACGCAAGCGGTCAAAAAATCATTGCGATTAGCGGTTGGCAGGAAGCGAGTGGTGTGTCGCTCGAAGAGCTGATCGAAGATTATCAAGCGGTCGGATTACAGAACGTTTTATGCACCGATATTTTCCGAGACGGCACATTGGCTGGCTCGAACGTGGATCTTTACCGTGAAATCTGTGCCAAATACCTTGAAATCCAATTCCAATCATCAGGCGGAATCGGCTCGCTTGACGACATCAAGGCGTTAAAAGGCACAGGCGTGGCAGGAGTAATCGTTGGGCGAGCGTTGTTAGAAGGCAAATTTAATGTGGTGGAGGCAATCGAATGTTGGCAAAACGGATAATCCCTTGTTTGGACGTGCGTGACGGTCAGGTGGTAAAAGGCGTGCAGTTCCGCAACCACGAAATTATTGGCGATATTGTACCGCTTGCGAAACGCTATGCGGAAGAAGGGGCGGACGAGTTAGTGTTTTACGACATTACCGCCTCATCGGACGGTCGCACGGTGGATAAAAGCTGGGTGGAGCGTGTGGCACAAGTGATCGATATTCCGTTTTGCGTAGCGGGTGGAATTAAGACGATTGAAGACGCGGAAAAATTGTTCGCTTTCGGAGCGGATAAAATTTCGATAAATTCGCCCGCACTTGACGATCCGAATTTGATTACCGCATTGGCGGATCGCTTTGGCGTGCAAGCTGTGGTAGTCGGTATTGATAGTTGGTTTGAAAAAGAAACCGGCAAATATTGGGTTAATCAATACACTGGCGATGAAAAACGCACTAGCCAAACCAACTGGCAACTGCTCGACTGGGTGCAAGAAGTGCAAAAACGTGGAGCGGGCGAAATCGTGCTAAATATGATGAACCAAGACGGTGTGCGTAATGGCTATGATTTGGTGCAACTGAAAAAAGTGCGTGATGTGTGCAACGTGCCGTTAATCGCCTCTGGCGGAGCTGGCGAAATGGTGCATTTCCGAGATGCTTTTACCCAAGCCAACGTGGACGGAGCATTGGCTGCGAGTGTGTTCCATAAGCGGATTATTGAGATTGGGGAGTTGAAAGAATATTTGTCTCAACAGGGTGTAGAAGTTCGAACTTAAGTATATAATTACCAAAATTTAATAAATAGGATCAAAAAATGGCAAAATCTGACAAAATAGATTCTCAAGTAGAAAATACTACTGATAGCGGTAAAGAAAAAATCCAATGCGGATTAATTATGCCTATATCATCAATTGATGGATGTTCTTCAGATCATTGGATTGAAATTAAAAGCATTATATCTGATGCAATAGGTAGTATTTCTGATTTGGATATTAAAGTATCGTTAGTTAGTGATGCAGATGATGTAGGTGTTATTCAAAGAAGAATTGTTCAGAATATTTATGATAATGATATTATTATTTGCGATGTGAGTGCCAAAAATCCAAATGTAATGTTTGAGTTAGGGATGCGTTTGGCATTTGATAAACCTACTATTATTATTAAAGATGATAAAACAGGGTACTCTTTTGATACTAACATAATTGAGCATCTTGAATACCCAAGAGATCTAAGATTTACGAAAATTGTTACTTTTAAAAAAGCATTAGCAGAGAAAGTACTAGCTACTTATAAATCATATAAAAGTGATCCTGACTATACGACTTTCTTAAAACATTTTGCAACTATTAAGCCTAAAAAATTAGATGAAAAAGAAGGTTCATCTCAGCAAGTTATAATGGAATTATTGGGTGATTTTAGAAGAGACATTGTAAGAGATATTAATAGACTAAATGAGAGAGAGGCTGTTATTAATAGGAGATCTATACCTAATAATCTAGAAGCTATAATCCGCACAACTTTAAGACTTAAAGAGTTTATTGATAATAATCCAATTTCTATAGCAGATTTAGATTATAGAATAGCAATGGATATTTGTGATGCTCATAGGTATATACGTTCGCCTAATGAATTTAGAGAGATCTTTGAAGTCTTAAAATATTCGTTAATGCAAGAGAAAGATAGGGTTTAATCTATGATAAACCCTATCAACTGGCAAAAAATCAACAACCTCCTTCCCGTCATTATCCAACACTTCCAAACCAGTGAAGTATTAATGTTAGGCTATATGAACCAAGAGGCGTTAAATAAAACCATCGCTGAAAAAGTGGTAACTTTCTATTCACGCACCAAACAACGCCTGTGGACAAAAGGCGAAACGTCGGGGCATTTTCTTAATGTGGTGGATATGAGTTTGGATTGCGATAACGATACCTTATTGATTTTAGTAAATCCAATCGGGCCGACTTGCCATACGGGTGAGGGGAGCTGTTTCCACCAATTTGAAAGCCAGTCGGAGGGCGATTGGACGTGGTTTGCGAAATTGGAACAAGTACTTGCCGAGCGCAAATATGCCGATCCAGAAAGCTCTTATACCGCAAAACTGTATACTAAAGGCGTGAAGAAAATTGCTCAAAAAGTGGGGGAAGAAGGCGTTGAAACCGCATTAGCGGCGGTGTCGCAAGATAAAGAAGAAGTGGTAAGTGAAGCGGCAGATTTAGCCTATCACTTGACCGTATTATTGCATTCGATGAATCTTGAATGGGGCGATGTGATTGCCAAATTAAAAGAGCGTCATCAGGGCATCGGGCTTCATCCGGAAGGTTCAAATAAATAACATAAGCGGTTAGATTTTGTAAAAAATTTGCAAAATTTGACCGCTTGCGTATAATGCGCCCCTCAAAATTGGTTGCCGAGTTCCCTTACCTCGGCTTTTTTATTTTTAAAAAGGAACAATATGAACTTTCAAATTGATTTTTCAGGCGCACAAAAGCGTCGTTCTCTAGTTTTACTTTCCCTTTTCCATATCTTTATTATCGCTATCAGTAACTATTTGGTGCAGATTACTTTTGAGGTAAAGATTCCGTTTACCGATACTGTGATTCCGACCACTTGGGGGACTTTCACTTTCCCGTTTGTGTTTTTGGCGACAGATTTAACCGTACGTGTATTTGGAGCAAGCCTTGCCCGCAAAATTATTTTCGTCGGAATGTTGCCGGCATTGCTGATTAGTTATGTGATTTCAGTGCTGTTTTTCGAGACACAATTCCAAGGCTTTAATGCGTTAAACGAATTTAATCTGTTTGTGTTTCGTATCGCTTTAGCCAGTTTCTGTGCTTATGTAGTGGGGCAGTTATTGGATATAGTGGTGTTTAACCGCTTACGTCAGGGCAAAACGTGGTGGCTTGCGCCGATGTGTTCGACCATTTTCGGTACATTGATTGATACCTTCGCTTTCTTTGCGGTGGCGTTTTATAAAAGTGATGATGCTTATATGGCGGAACATTGGTTCACCATCGGTACGGTGGACTATGCGTTTAAGCTGTTTGTCAGCTTATTGCTGTTTTTACCGTTGTACGGTGTGTTACTCAATTATTTAGTCAAAAAATTTAAACTGAAATAGTCGTTTGGGGATTATGCTGAAAAAAGGTATAATCCCCTTACTTTTTTCTGCGTATTTGCAAGAAAATTGAGAATTTAACCGCTTGAATTAAGAAGAGAGAACAGCATGAGCAAGATTCCATTAAGAACCGAAGAAGAGATTGAGAAATTACGTGTCGCTTGTAAATTAGCCTCTGACGTATTGGTAATGATTGAGCCGTATGTGAAAGAAGGCGTAAGCACCGCGGAATTAGACCGTATTTGCCATGAGTACATCGTGAACGAACAGCAGGCGATTCCGGCGTGTTTAAACTATCACGGCTTCCCGAATGCGACTTGTATTTCATTAAACGAAGTGGTATGCCACGGTATTCCGAGTGCGGATCGTAAATTGAAAAAAGGCGATATTTTAAATATTGACGTAACGGTGATTAAAGACGGTTACTACGGCGACAACTCAAAAATGTACGTAGTCGGTGAGCCGAGTATTCGTGATAAACGTTTAATTGAAGTGACGTTAGAATCGCTTTATATCGGTTTACGTACGGTAAAACCGGGCATTCGTTTAAAAGAAATCGGTAAAACCATTCAGCAATATGTTGAGAAACAAGGTTTCTCGGTGGTGCGTGAATACTGCGGTCACGGTATCGGTACTGAATTCCATTGTGATCCGCAAGTGCTTCACTATAACTCGGATGACGGTGGTGTGGTGTTACAAGAAGGTATGGTGTTTACCATTGAGCCGATGGTGAATGCGGGTAAAAAAGAAATCCGTAATATGCCTGACGGTTGGACGGTGAAAACCAAAGATCGTAGCCATTCGGCACAGTTTGAGCACCAAATTGTGGTGACCAAAGAAGGTTGTGAAGTGATGACAATTCGTGATGAAGAAATTGCCGAAGGTCGCATTTCTCGCATTATGAAAAACGTGTAATCGTGATAAATAAAAAATCCGTCGTAGGTTTTCACTTACGGCGGATTTTTTTATTTAGCAATGGTTCATTAGAGTTTTTCAAGATTTGCCATTTTGGCAATCAACCATTTAATGCCATTCCCGGCAAAGGCGATTTGTAAGCGAGTTGCTTCGCCGCTGCCTTCCACATTAACAATCGTACCTTGTCCGAATTTAGCGTGTTGCACTTTTTGTCCCATTTTCCAACTATTGTCTTCTAAGCAAGAAGCGGTCGTTTTTGCCGAATTTTTTGCAAAAGGTGTGCTTTGAGCAAAACTTGCCGCACGATTGATAGAGCCTCTTAAACGCACTTCACGAATATGTTGTTCGGGCAATTCAGCAATAAAACGAGAAGCGATATGACGCTCTTCTTTGCCGTATAAACGTCTCAGTTCGGCATAGCTGATCGTTAATTTTTTCTTCGCTCGGGTAATGCCGACATAAGCCAAACGGCGCTCTTCTTGTAGTCTGCCTTCGTCAAAACTCATTCCGCTCGGGAAAATTCCTTCTTCCACACCCACCATAAATACACGGGGGAACTCTAAACCTTTTGCCGAATGTAACGTCATTAGTTCGACATAATCTTGATGCGGAGAGGCTTGCGCTTCGCCGGCTTCTAATGAGGCGTGAGTTAAAAATGCGGTGAGATCCGACATTTCTTCCGCTTCGTCAGGCTTGCTGAATTGTTTGGTAGCGGTGACCAACTCTTCTAAGTTCTCGATACGAACTTCGCCTTTTTCCCCTTTTTCTTGTTTATACATTTCGTATAAACCGGATTTTTTAATCACAAAATCGGTTTGTTCAAACAGTGGCATTTGTTCGGTTTCTTGTTCGAGCGCATTAATCAATTCGACAAAACGGAGTAAGGCGGAAGCGGCTCTGCCGGACAGTTGTTCTTCCTGTACCGCTACTTGAATCGCTTGCCACAAGGTTATTTGGCGATTACGGGTAATTTGACGAATCGTATCTAACGTGCGTTCACCAATCCCTCTTGGCGGTGTGTTAATCACTCGTTCAAATGCCGCATCATCTTGGCGATTAGCAATCAAGCGTAAATATGCCAGCGCATCTTTGATTTCTTGGCGTTCGAAGAAACGCATACCGCCGTAAATACGGTAAGGAATATTAGCTTGAATCAATGCTTCTTCAATCACACGAGATTGGCTGTTACTACGATATAACACCGCACATTCGTTTAGGCTGCCTTCGTCTTCTTTCCATTGTTTGATTTGTGAGGCAACAAAACGAGCTTCGTCCAATTCGTTGAAAGCACAATAAATTTCAACCGGATCGCCATCACCCTGATCGGTCCATAAATTCTTACCCAAGCGGTCTTCGTTATTAGAAATTAACTCATTGGCGGTCGCCAAAATATGTCCGGTTGAACGGTAATTTTGCTCAAGACGAATGGTTTCCGCTTTTTGGTAGTCATTCAAGAAACGCTGAATATTTTCAACCTGCGCACCACGCCAGCCGTAAATCGATTGGTCGTCATCGCCGACAATCATCACGTTACCGGTTTCACCGGCAAGCAGACGGATTAAGTCATATTGAATATTGTTGGTGTCTTGAAACTCATCGATCAAAATTTGCTGAAAACGTTGCTGATAGCGCTGCAAAATCGGTGGTTTGTCTCGGAAAAGTTCATAAGCTCGAATCAATAATTCGGCAAAATCTAACAAACCGGCACGATCGCAGGCATCTTGATAAATTTGGTAGATTTGAACTAATTTCTTCTCGTTTGGATCGTTATGATGATCAATATCTTTTGGGCGTTTTCCTTTATCTTTTTGCGCACTGATATACCACGCTACGTGTTTCGGCGGGAAATGTTTTTCATCAATATTGTGCAACTTTAACAAGCGTTTCAGTAAACGTTGCTGATCTTCGCTATCCATAATTTGGAAATCTTGCGGCAGATTAGCGTCAAGATAATGCGAACGTAACAAGCGGTTGGCAATGCTGTGGAACGTACCGACCCACATACCGAACAGGCGGTGATGACTACTGGAAGAAAGAGTATGTTCGATACGATGACGCATTTCCGCCGCCGCTTTATTGGTAAAGGTTACTGCCAGAATATTCGATTCCGGTACATTTTCTACACCGATTAACCACGCAATACGATGTGTCAGCACCCGTGTTTTACCGGAACCGGCTCCCGCCAATACTAAATAATTGCCCAACGGCGCAGCGACAGCCTCTCGCTGCTTATCATTTAAACCGTCTAATAATAAAGAAAAATCCATTACCGCCTCGTATTCAATTAATGTTCGTTTATACAGTTAGTCATATTATAGATCAAAGCGATTAAATAGAGTGGTTAAATTTAATGAAAATTTTTCAAGGTGTTTGGAACTTTTTTTGATTCAAACGTACTATAGAGCGTCGTTAATATTGATGTTGACGAATTTTTACTTTTTTCTTGTTTTTATAACATAGTTTAAGCTTTTAATTATTGAATTAATGTTTTTTGATATGATTTAACAATGAAATTATTGATTATAATTTTTAAAAGTCTCAGTTTGTTATTAAAATGTGATCAATTTGTTTTAATTGTATATTTAAAAGAAAGGCATTTCGTATAAAAGCGTAAGTTTGCTGGAGAAATGAACAGATTAATTTTATTATGCAATAAGTTATAGACCAATTTTTATTGGTCTTTCTTAGTTTTTAGTGCAAGGCAAGTAATGATTTTTGCCTTTGTGAAGTGTAATGTAAGTAATGGATACTTTATATGAATAAAATTTTTAAAGTCATTTGGAATCATGCAACACAATCTTTTGTGGTTGTATCTGAGTTAACCAAGTCAAAAACAAAATCTTCATCTACAACGGATGAGCGCAGCAAACCTACAATGGGAAATAACCTATTAAACCTTGGTGTAGGTAGCGCTACGATTGGAATTTTAGGTAGTATATTAGTTGCTAATGCACATGCTGCAGTTGCAATGTCATCAACATCGACAACATATGCTGCTACGGCTACTTCTGCAGAAACTAATTCCTATGCGGCGGGTACAAGTGTAAATGTTTTGACGGGTGGGTCTGCTTTATTTGGTATGAATTCTCAGATAGGTAATGCTAATAGAAGTGCAATTAATGCAGTTGCAGTTGCAGTAAATAGTACGATTAATGGTGCTCGTTCTGCTAGCCTTGGTTTTAATATGACCGTATCAGGTGTGGAGTCTGTTGCGGTAGGTACTAATGCTACGGTTAAAGGAGGGCAGGCTGTCGGTATTGGTTTTGGCGCGAATGCAACTGGTGAACAATCAACCGCAATTGGTAATGATGTAAGAGCGGAAGGATATGCTTCTGTTGCGATTGGTTCGGATGATATTGATGGGGCTAAAACAACTACTACCAATTTAAATGGTAAAAATATGTCTGTTGCAGCGGGGTATAAGGTTGTAACGAATAGTACTCTTATTCAAACTGATACAGCAGGAAAAACTACATTATATAGACCGGCTAAGGCAAGCGGTGTCGCAGCTGTTGCCATTGGTGGTTATGCTCAATCAGAAGGGCATTTAGCAACAGCAATTGGTACAAATACAACAGCTTCAGGTTTTGCTTCTATGGCTGTGGGGGTTGGCGCAGCAGCGATACAAACATCTGCTCTTGCAATGGGTACAGGTTCAAAAGCAAATGCGATAAACTCTGCGGCAATTGGTACAAATGCTACGGCAACATCAAATATTTCATTAGCTATTGGTGCTGACTCAATTGCTAGTGATGACTTTTCAGTGGCATTAGGACAAGCTTCGAAAGCTAGAGCTAAGTATGCAAATGCCTTAGGTTCTACTAGCCTTGCTGACAAAGATTATGCGACTGCAGTCGGAACTGGAGCAACTGCTGATGGAGTTAGCTCATTTTCTGCAGGTCATTTATCATTAGCTTTTGGTTTAAATTCAACAGCTATTGGTACCTTTTCAACTGCAAATGCAACTAATTCTATAGCGGTAGGTGTGGGCTCATTAGTAGAAGCTGGTATAGATTCAGGTGTTGCAATTGGTACTGCTGCGAATGCATCAGTAAAAGATTCTGTGGCACTAGGTTCTAATACAACGACAACTAAAGCAGTTGCTACGAATACAGCAACAGTAAATAAATTAACTTATTCTGGTTTTGCAGGGAATAACCCGGCTTCTGTTGTGTCTGTAGGCTCTGCTAAAGAAAAACGTCAGATTCAGAATGTTGCAGCGGGTCAAATTTCTGCTACTTCAACAGATGCAATTAACGGTTCACAATTATATGCAACCCAGCAAGTTTTAGGTAATGTTGCGGATTCTATTAAAACGGTTTTAGGTGGAAATGCAGCAGTTGCACCTACAGGTACCATTTCTATGAGTGGTATTGGTAATACTGGTAAAAATACAGTTCATGATGCCATTGCAGCTGTGAAAGAAACGGTTGTAAAAGGTAAAAATACGGCGGTCACTTCGACTGTTGCGGAAAATGGTTCCACTACTTATAAAATTGATGCGGTAGATACATCTGCATCTGCATCTGCTGGCTCAAAAGCACTAACAGTGAACAATAATGGTACAAAATCTGCCGGTGATGCGGATGTCACAGATTATGTAATTGATTTATCAGATGAGACTAAAGCTAATATTACTCACGGTGTAAATGCAAATAATACCGTGACAACTAAAGGTTTAACATTTACAGCAGACAATGGGCAAAAGACTTTACGTAAATTAGGTGAAGAACTAGCAGTTAATGGTGATAATGATTTAGTAAAAACAGAAGCGTCTGAAGGAAAAATTAAGATTGCAGCAACAGATAAGTTAACAAATGCCGTACAAAATGCAACAACTGCATTACAAAGTTTTGTAACCACAGTAGATACTGATAAAACTGCACAAACTATAACTAAAGATGCTAATAAAGCGAACTTTATTACTGGCGATAATATTCAATTAACCGCAAGTAACCAAGGTATCACAATCGCAACTAAGAAAGATGTTACTTTTGATAATGTATCAACTAAAAACTTCACTGCGACAGGGGATACAAAGTTAAATAACGTAACTGTTGCGCCAAATGCTAAAGTTGATATGGGTGGCAATCGCATTACTAATGTAGGAAAACCTACAGAAGCTAATGATGCTGCAACTAAACAATATGTAGATTCTGGACGTACTAAAGTTACTTCTAAAGATAAATCGGTCACTATTAATCCATCTAAAGATGGTGATGCTGATGTTTATGATTTAACGGTAACTGCTAATCTGAATTACACTGGTGATAATAATACTCAAGGTACGAATAAATTAAGCGAAAAAGTTAAATTTGCGGGTACGGAAAATGAGATTGTTACGACAGCTAAAGATGGTGAAGTTAAATTTAAGCTAGCTGATAAAGTTACGAATGATATTAAAACCAATGCAGAGAATATTGCGAAAGGTTTTGGTTTACAGGCTGAAGATAACAACAATGTTAAGAAACAGTTAGGTGAAGTAGTTCCTGTTGTTGGTGCTAATAGCAATATCAAGACGTTAGTTGAAAATGATAAAGTAAAAATTGCCTTAAATAATACTTTAAACCTAACTGATGCAGGTTCAGTAAAACTTGGTGATACAACAGTTAATAAAGATGGTGTAACTATTACCGGCGGACCTTCAGTAACTAAGAGCGGTATTCATGCTGGTGATAAAAAAATCACTAATGTTTCAGATGGTGTAGCTCCAAATGATGCAGTAAATGTAGGTCAGTTAAATAAAGTGAATGCAACAGCAAATGCAGGCTGGAAATTAACTGTAAATAAACAAGATGCAAATGTTTCAACTGTTAAGCCAAATGCGACAGTTAGTTTAAATAATAATGATAACAATATTGTTATTAGTAAAAGTGCTAATGATAATAATGTGACATTTGGGTTAAATACAACATTGAAAGTAGGTACTGCGAAGCCTGTTACTATTGATGGTACGAATGGTACGGTCGGTGGCTTAACTAATACTAAATTTGATCCTAATAATATAGTCACTGGGCAAGCGGCGACTGAAGATCAGTTAAAACAAGTTCATGGTGATTTAAATAATAATATTACTAACCTTGGAAATGCCTTAACTACAAAAGGCTTAAACTTTGTTGGTGATAATACTGACGTTAAGATTCATCGTGATTTAGGTACTACATTAAGTGTTGTTGGTGGAGCAAATAAAGACCAATTAACAGATAAAAATATTGGTGTTATTGGTGCTGCTAATGGTGAGTTAGTTATTAAATTAGCGAAAACATTAAGTAATCTAACCAGTGCAACATTTAATAATGAAAATGGCGCAGGCAATACGACAATTGGTGGTAATGGTGTAACGATTACACCTGCAGAAGCTGGAAAATCTCCAGTTAGCTTAACGAATACAGGTTTAAACAATGGCGGTAACAAAATTACTAACGTAGCTAAAGGTACAGATGATACTGATGCAGTAAATGTAAGCCAATTAAAAGACGTTAACGCAACAGCCAATGCAGGTTGGAATTTAACGATAAATGAAGGTAAAGACAGTTCAAATGTAGCACCTAAAGCGACTGTTGATTTAGCGAATAAAGACGGCAATATTCTAATTACCAAAGATAAAACTAATGTAACATTTGCATTAAATAATGATTTGACTATCGGTGGAAAAGATGGTGTGAATGGCGCTAACGGCAAAGATGGTAAGATCGATGTTAAAGGTGCTGATGGTCAGACTGGTGTTACTTTAAATGGTAAAGATGGTTCTATCGGCTTAACAGGTCCGGCTGGTCAGGATGGCAAACCGGGCGCAAGCACTAATATTAGTGTTGCAAATGGTAAACCGGGTGTTGATGGTAAAGATGGTGGCAGCAAAACACGCATCGTTTATGACACTAAAGATGAAAATGGTAACCCTGTTAAAGAAGAAGTTGCAACTTTAAATGATGGCTTAAAATTCGGTGCGAATGATGTAACTGAAGGTGTTCGTAAAGCGAAACTAAACGAACAAGTTGATGTTAAAGGTGCAACAACTAATTCTGATTGGAAAAAATTTGATGAAGGTCAGAATGTGATGACGAAAGTAATTGACGGTAATATTACGATCGCAATTGCTAAAGATTTGCAAGGATTGAATTCCATCACATTTACTAATGGAGGCACAGGTAAAGATGTTGTGCTCAACGGTAATGGTTTAAACAATGGTGGTAATAAAATCACTAATGTTTCAGATGGTGTAGATCCAAATGACGCAGTAAATGTAAGCCAATTAAATAAAGTTAATGCAACGGCAAATGCAGGTTGGAATATTGCTGCTAATGGCAATAATCAAACGAATGTGAAGCCGAACGCAAATGTATCTTTAAATAATGAAGACGGTAATATTCTGATTACTAAATCTGCTGATAATAATAACGTGACGTTTGCTTTAAATAGCACACTATCTGTAGGTGGTTTAGGAAAAGATGGGCAGCCTGGCAAAGACGGTGTTATCGGCGCAAAAGGCGCTGATGGTAAAACCGGTGTTACTTTAAACGGTAAAGATGGTTCAATCGGTATTAATGGTAAAGACGGCTCTAATGGCACGATAACCTTAGCAAAAGGTAAGCCGGGAGTTAATGGCAAGGATGGCGATACTAAGACCCGTATTACATATCAACCTGTAGACGAAAAAGGTAATCCAAAAGGTGATCCGGAACATGTTGCAACGCTTAACGATGGCTTAAAATTTGTAGGTGATACAGGTGAAGTTATCAAAAAAGAGCTGAACGATACTTTAACGATTAAAGGTAACTTATCAAAAGGTGCAGAAGTAACGGATAAAAACTTACGTGTAGATAATGTAAATGGTGCGCTTATTCTAAAAATGGCGAAATCATTACAAGAACTAACAAATGCAACTTTCGTTGATAATGCGGGAAATCGCTCTGTTATTGATGGTAATGGTTTAACCATTACACCTAAAGCAGATTCGGGTAAAGCTCCGGTAAGTTTAACCGATAAAGGCTTAAATAACGGTGGTAACCAAGTTACTAATGTTTCAAGCGGCTTAGTTGATAATAAAGGTCAGAAAGTTGATTTAGCGAATGCAACTGGCGATGTATTAAATAATGCGGTTAACGTTGGTGATCTGAAGAATTCAATCAACAATTTAACCAATGCAACGACAGGTGGTTTTGGATTAACGGGTGATGACGGTAAGTCTGCAAAAGCTGATTTAGGTAAGACTGTTACAGTACAAGGTGACGGCAGTGTTGTTACTAAAGTTGTAAAAGGCAAAGACGGTAAAGATGCGCTTCAAGTCGGTTTATCAAATGATGTAACGATTGGTAATGGTAAAGAGCCGGGTAAAGTTACAGTAAAAGGTGAAAACGGCAAAGACGGTGTTGTACTGAATGGTAAAGACGGTTCGGCAGAATTTAAAAATGCGGACGGTAAAACCACGGTTGCAATCAATGGTAAAGACGGCACGATCGGTCTAAATGGCAAAGATGGTGTAGCGACCAAAGTTGATGGCAATGGAGTGACAATTACTGGTGGTGCAAACGGTACTGTAAACCTAACTGATAAAGGTCTTAATAATGGCGGTAATACCATTACTAATGTAGCAGCAGGTGTTAATGCAACAGATGCAGTGAATGTGAGCCAGTTAAAAGATGCGACAGCGGCTGCAACGTCAAAAGTTGAAGCAGGTAAAAATACGGTTGTAACGCCAACGAAAAATGCAGATGGTAGCACAACTTATACTGTGGCGACGAAAGATGAAGTTGACTTCACTAAAGTGGCGACCGGCAACACTACCATGACTAATGAAGGGGTAAAAATTGGTGATCTCATCAGTTTAACCGAAAATGGTCTAAATAATGGTGGTAAGAAAGCGACTAATATTGCAGATGGTGACATTAGCGCAACATCGAAAGATGCTGTAAACGGTAGCCAATTACACGCAACTAACCAAAATGTCACAAACCTTCAAAACACTGTTGCGAAAGGTTGGAACATTGAGGCTGATACAGTTGATGGTTCAACAGGTAAAGTGATTGGTAAATCGAAAGCTAAAGTTGCGATGGGTGATACCGTTGCAGTTAAAGCAGGCAATAACATTGAAATTACTCAAGAAGGTAAAAACATTGCGATTGCAACTTCTGCAAATCCAAACTTTGATAGTGTGAAAATTGGTAAAGGTAGCAATACCGCAATAATTAGCACAACCGAAGATGGTGCAATTAACGTTGCTAATGCAAATGGTGGTCCAACTCGTATTACCAATGTTGCGGCAGGTAAGAAAGATAATGATGCGGTAAACGTTGCGCAATTAAAAGGTGCGATGAGCAACATTAACAACAATATCAATGCGGTAAATAACAAAGTTGATAAAGTGGATCGTGACTTACGTGCGGGTATTGCAGGTGCAATGGCAGCGGGTAATTTATACCATGTGACGATTCCAGGTAAATCAATGGTGTCTGCAGGTATTGGTACTTATAAAAACCAAGGTGCAGTGGCTGTAGGTTATTCACGTTTATCGGATAACGGTAAGATTGGTGTGAAATTCTCTGTAAACACTAATACACGTGGTGACTCCGGTGCAGCGGCAAGTGTAGGTTATCAGTGGTAATTAATAGCTTGTAGTAAGTAATAGTAAAAACCTCAGTTCGAAAGAGCTGAGGTTTTTTTATGAGGACAATTTGCAAAAAATCAGTGAAATTTGACCGCTTGTGTCAGGTCATCGGAAAACAAAAAAGCACGAGCTAAACTCGTGCTTTTTTCATATCAAAGTTAATGACCGCTTAAGACTTTTGCCGGTTCTAATTTTGCCGCTCGGGTTGCCGGATAGAGGCTGGCGAACAGACTTAATACAATGGTTGCGATTAACACATAAGCGACATCTTGCCAGTGTAGTTCACTTGGTAGGAAATCTACGAAGTAAACACCGTCAGATAACAGTTTGATCCCGAAAAATCCTTCAATCGCTTTAATCATTGCAGTTAAATTCAGCGACAGTATCACGCCGAGTATAATCCCAGCCAACGCCCCTTTCATGCCGGACAGCAAACCGTACCACAGAAAAATACGTTTGATAAACCCATTATTCGCACCGAGCGTACGCATAATCGCAATATCGCCTTGCTTATCTTTTACCGCCATAATCAGCGTAGAAATAATATTAAAACACGCAACACCGATCACTAACACCATTGCAATATACATCACGGTGCGTACCAGCTGAATATCGTTATACATATAACCGAATTTTTCAATCCAAGTGTTGAGATACAGCGGTTGATTAAAGTTAACGAGTTCCGGCATTTGCAGTTCTTGTACTTTGAACGGTTCTTTTAATGCCAACTCAATGCCCGAATATTCATTCGGTTGATATTCCAATAACTCTTGGGCTTTTTCAATCGGCAATAACGCATAGCTATGGTCGAGTTGCCCCTCCAGTTTCAGTACGCCGGTTACCGGTAGGCTGAAACGTAACGGTTGAGCCAATTTGCCGTCCTCGGTCGGTTGTGGCAATAATAGCGTGACTTCATCACCTGCGGTCACTTCCAAATCTTTAGCAATACCGGCACCAAGAATCAAACCGCCTTGTTGATGGAACGCTTGCCATTGCTCACTCGGAATATAATGGCTAAGCGAACTGACTTTATCTTGCTTAACCGGATCAACGCCTCGAACTTGGGCGATTTTCAGTTGCGTACCGTTTTCAATCAAGCCGGTAAAGCTGACGAAAGGCGAAGAAGCGGTCACATTTGGATTACTATTTGCAAGATTTTCCAGTTTTTTGCCCGCTTGTATCGGGGCATTTTCATTACCATGGTAGGAATACAGTTCAGCGTGCGGAACAACGGAAAGCACCCGCTGATTTAGTTCCCGCTCGAAACCGTTCATCGCACTTAAGCCGATAATCAATACAGCGACACCAAGCGCAATGCCGACACTGGAAAACAGCGAGATTAAGGAGACCAACCGATTTTTTTGTTTGCCTCGTTGATAACGCCAGCTAATAAAAAAGGGGGTATTCATTAATCTGCCTCGCTTAATACACCATCTCGCATCACAAAGCGGCGAGCTAATTTATTTGCTAGATTTAAGTCGTGAGTGACCAACAAAAAGGCGATATTTTGTTCAGCATTTAGTTGTTTGATCAGATCAAAAATACTTTCTGTAGTTTTTTGGTCGAGGTTACCGGTCGGTTCATCGGCTAACACGAGCGCCGGATTATTGACTAACGCACGGGCAATCGCCACACGTTGGCGTTCGCCACCGGAAAGTGCTGAAGGACGATGGGTAATTCGGTGCGATAATCCGACCGCTTGTAGCATTTTTTCGGCACGATCGCGTGCTTCGCTTTTATTTTGATTACCGATTAGCATTGGCATCATCACGTTTTCAAGCGCAGTAAAATCCGCCATTAAGTGATGGAATTGGTAAACGAAACCGAGATTTTGGTTACGCAGTTGCGCCAGTTTATTCGCACTTAATTTTTGCAGCGATTGTTGTTTGATCCAAACTTCACCCGAACTCGGTTGATCCAAACCGCCAAGCGTGTGCAATAGGGTGCTTTTGCCTGAACCGGATGAGCCGACAATTGCCACTAATTCACCGCTATTCATCGAAAATGAAACGTCTTTGAGGACTTGCACCTTTTGGTTGCCCTCATCATAAAATTTGCTGATATTTTCACAGCGTAATAATTCGGTCATACTGTTTTTATCTTTATTTAAGTGGAAATATTTAGAACCACAGAACACACTGAATACTCAGAAATCATTGCATTTTATTTTCCGTGTTATCTGTGTATTCCGTGGTTGAAATTATTCATATCTCAATGCCTGAGCCGGTTCGATTTTTGCCGCTCGGTATGCAGGATAAAGGGTACAAACCAATGACAACACAATCGAAGTCACGATAATCGTTGTCACCTGCATTGGTGAAATTAGTGTCGGTAGATGAATATTCGGATTGAGTAACGCCACAATCTCATCTAAATTGAGTGTGATAACTGTACCGATAATACCGCCTAAAATCGAACCGATTACTCCGACAATCGCACCTTGGAAAATAAAAATTTGTGTTACTTGTCGTTTAGTTAAACCTTGGGTTTGTAAGATGGCGATTTCACCTTGTTTGTCCACCACCATCAGACTGAGTGAAGTCACGATATTGGAAATAGCAACGATAATGATCAGGCTGATCAATAAACCCATCATATTTTTTTCCATACGAACCGCTTGGAAAAATTCGCCTTTTTGTTCTCGCCAGTCACTAATTTGGTAGTTATTTGCAGCGAAATGTTGGCTAAGTTCGGTAACTTGGAACGGATCTTGCAAATATAGACGCATACCTTGCACTTGGTCTTCGGTTATCCGCAGTAAACGCCCAACATCAGCAAGATTGGCGAAAAGAGTATATTCGCTTGCTTCATTGTTGCTATGATAAATACCAACCACGTTAAATAAACGCTGAACCGGTACACGTCCCATCGGCGTATATTGACTGTTTTCGGTAATCATCAAGCGGATCTTTTCACCCGTACCAATATTTAACTTGTTAGCAAGACGTGAGCCGATCAACACGTTAAATTCACCTTGTGGCAAGAGTGCTTTGACATTCTCGCCGAATAGCATCGGATCATCACTTTCATTTTCAACACCGAGTAACTGACCGGCGTTGATTCCTTGCTGGCTTTGGATAATTACATTCGCTTTATTAATCGCTACGCTTTTACTTGCAAATGCCGGTAAATTAAGCGGTTGATTTTTATCGAAATGTCCTTCTTGTGGTAACACAATAGCGTGCGGCAGTGTTGAAAGTAAATTACGCTTTTGCATATTCTCCAAGCCATTCATTACCGACAGCACGATCACTAATGCCATTACGCCAAGCACGATCCCGAAACTTGCCAAATTGGTGACTAAGCGCCCGAAGCGATCGGCACTTTTAGAACGCCAATAGCGAAAGGCAATAAAAAGAGTTGTTAAATTCATAGTTTATATTGTTAGCTATTTATACCTAATACTCAAAAAGCAAGCGGTCAAATTTACCGAATTTTTTGCAAATTTTCGCTAATTTTAAACCGCTTGCGTCTTTTGGAAATGAGGCTATTTCGTAGAATATTATTTTCCGTTGAGTACAAATTCTTCCATATTCTGCGTCACTTTATTTACTAAAGTAGTGACTGCCGAATCGCTTGCCCACGCAACGTGCGGGGTAATTAATAAATTCGGTAAGCGTTTTGCCGCCTGCATTAACGGATTGTCTTTTTCCGGCGGCTCTTTGACTAATACGTCCAACGCTGCTCCGGCAATCTTGCCGTTCTCTAAAACTGCTAATAATGCCGCTTCATCTACTAATGGACCTCTGCCGGTATTAATTAAATAAGCGGTCGGTTTCATTAATGCCAAGGTTTCGGCGTTAATCAGGTTTTGAGTTGAATCGGTGAGCGGACAATGCAATGAAATAACATCCGCTTGCTTGAATACTTCTTCAAAAGCAGTATAACCGTCACGAATTTCGGCTGCGCCTTTATGTTCTGCAAAAATTACCTTCATTCCGACCGCTTGTGCTAAGCGGGCCACTTCCGAACCGGTGTCGCCTTTGCCGAAAATACCTAAGGTTGAGCCGCGAATATCGGTTACTGGATAATCGACATAACAGAATTGCCCGCATGTTGCCCAACGATCCGAAGTAATTTGATCACGGTGATAACCGATTAAGCTGTGTTTCAGAGCAAAAATCATGCCTAAAACGTGTTCCGGCACCGTTGTGGTGGAATAGCCGGTTACGTTTTTTACTGCAATACCCAGCTCTTTCGCCGCGACTAAATCAACATTATTGGTACCTGTGGCGGTAATCGCAATTAATTTCAGTTTCGGTAATTGAGCCAGTAATTCTCTGCCGAGTAATACTTTGCTAGTGACAATAATATCCGCATCTTTAGCACGCTCAAAGGTTTGTGAAGAATCGGTACTGTCGTATTCCGTCCAAGTATGAGGAAAGGAAGGGCGAGGAATTTCGTGGGTGGGTACACCGGTTTTATCCAGAAAAACGATATTAAGCACAGTCATGGAAGGCTCCTTAAATTTTTACCACGAGAAGTAATGACTCCCCGTGGTAATAGGCATTAGTTTGACGTATCAATTTCTTCGAATGATTTAACTAAATCATCAATCGCTTTCATTTGGCTAACGAATGCTTCTAATTTTGATAACGGTAAGGCTGACGGACCGTCACATTTCGCACTGTTCGGATCCGGATGCGCTTCAAGGAATAAACCGGCTAAACCGATCGCCATACCGCTACGCGCCAATTCGGTTACTTGATCACGGCGACCACCTGATGCTGCACCGAATGGATCACGGCATTGTAGTGAGTGAGTTACGTCAAAAATTACCGGACAGCCTTTCGATACTTTTTTCATAATGTTAAAGCCGAGCATATCCACGACTAAATTATCGTAGCCGAAGTTAGTACCACGGTCGCAAAGAATCACGTTTTCATTACCACATTCCGCAATTTTTTCCACGATATTACCCATTTGACCCGGGCTTAAAAATTGTGGTTTTTTCACGTTAATCACCGCACCGGTACGTGCCATTGCTTCGACTAAATCCGTTTGGCGAGCCAAGAACGCCGGTAACTGGATAATATCCACGACTTCCGCTACCGGTTTGCATTGATAAATTTCGTGCACGTCAGTAATGATATTTACACCGAAGGTATCTTTTAATTCTTGGAAGATTTTTAAACCTTCTTCCATACCTGGGCCACGATAAGAGTGAATTGACGAGCGGTTCGCTTTATCGAAAGAAGCTTTAAATACATAAGGCACACCAAGTTTATTGGTGACTTCTACATATTTTTCACAGACACGCATTGCCATATCACGGCTTTCTAATACGTTCATACCGCCGAATAAAGTAAACGGCTTGTCATTCGCCACTTCGATATTGCCGACTTTTACGATTTTGTTGTTCATGTTCTATTTCCTTAATCCAAAAGGATTTTAAGTAAGTTAAAGGATTTTTATGTTGATGTTCTTGCTACAAAAAAGTGATCTGGGATTAATGTAATCTACTTTCTTTACTTTTTTGCTCTAAACCTTTCATTTCGAGTTTGAGCATCACGGCGGAAGGATCTTCCGGACATTGATCGATAAAATAACTGAGATCTTCATATGCCGCTTGGTAGCAATCCATACTTGCCAGCACCATCCCTCGATCACGAATTTCATACGGATCTTCCGGACTGAACGCAAGGCGGTATTCAATTACGCGTAAGGTTTCTTCGTATTTTTTTTCACGCGTCAGCGCCATTTTAAAGACGGTTTCTACTCGTTCAAGTAATTCGTTCGGCTGAGCTTTACGCAGTAAATCCGGCGATAATTCAACGCCATAACCGACTTCGCCTTCAAGCCATTTAATCAAGAGTTCCATTGGTAAGAAACTGCCGTCCCAAGGGTTAATAAAACGTACTGTGGTTTTACCTTTTTCATCTTTCATTTCGGCGCGTAAGATTAATTGGGTTGGGAAGTTTACCGGATAAAGCGGTAAATCAAGCGCTGCCGCTAAATATAACACAATCGCGCCAACAGAAACCGGCATACCTTGATGACGACGAATCACTCGGTTAAGCAATAAATTATCGGTATGGAAATAACCCTCATAATCGCAGTTAAATTTCCATTCTTGATAGACGAGATCAAGTAATTGTTGAATACGTTCGGCATCTGATGTGGCATTTACTTGATAACGGGCTTTTTTTACTAGCGCCGACATTAAGCCCAATACTTGCGGCTCACTCAAAGAATCATCAATCAGTAACGTTAGACGAACCATTTCTCGGTATAAATATTTTTGTAGTTCACTACGACTAATTTCTACTTTTGGATCTTCCAGTTCTTTGAGTAATTCTTGAATAATATCGTCCATTATTTTGCCTTTCTTACTGCTTTTGTCAGACGGTCATTACCGCTGTAATCTTGGAATGAGGCTATTTCATCCCATTGATATTGTTGAAAAATTTGTTGAACCGCTTGAGCCTGTTGCCAACCGTGTTCCAGCATTAATGCCCCGTTATTGGCTAAATAAAGCGGTGCATTTTGAATAATTTTTTGCAAATCGCTCAAACCGTTTTCTTCGGCAACCAGTGCGGAGAGTGGTTCAAAGCGTACATCGCCGTATTTCAGATTTTCATCTTGTTTATCAATATAAGGCGGATTGCTAACAATAAGATCAAATTGCTGATTTTCAAGAGCAGAAAACCAATCGCTTTGTAAAAAGCTCACGTTATTAAAGCCTAAATTTTGGCGATTAGTTTCGGCAAGCGCAACCGCTTCCGCTTTAAAGTCCACACCGAGAATTTGCGCTTTATCGTCCAGTTCTGAAGCAAGCGCTAAGGCGATTGCACCGGTACCGGTACCTAAATCTAAAATTTGCAAAGTTTTTTGGATTTCTAACCGCTTGTAAGCCCATTCTAATGCGACTTCAACCAAGCGTTCCGTATCCGGTCGAGGGATTAACGTATGCGGCGAAACTTTTAATGGCAATGACCAAAATTCTTTTTCACCTAAAATATACGCCATTGGCTCACCTTGTAAGCGACGAGTAAGCAGCGCTTCCAGTTGGGACATTTCCGTTTGGTTTAGTTCGGTTTCACCAAAAGCGAAAATTGCAGATTTTGAGCGTTTTGTGACCGCTTGTAACAGTATGTTTACGTCCGTTTTAGGATGAAGATGGGGATCTTGAACTAAATTTGCTTGTAACGCATTTACTGCATAAGCGAGCCATTCGGTATAAGTCATTAGAACCTTTTATCAGATTATTATAGGGCAGATAGCCTTCTGCCCCTGTCAATGATGAGTTTAGTTTGTCGGGCGGACACAGTGACCGGTACGCGCTGTATTTCCGACTTTTTGCTGAATAGTAAATGAATTCTGAGCGAAGTTACTTACTGCTAAATTAATTGGGTTGCTCTTTTTCGTCATCTGTTTGCTCAGTGCATTGTAGTATTGTTTTTCAGAGCTATTTAACTCTTTATCCATTTTCAATGCTTGCTGAATTTCATCCGTATGTGCACGGGTTACGCTACCTTGAGTAAATTTATACGTTAGGGTGTGGTTAGCGTAGTTCCAAGTACCGTTACGGTTAATATCATAGCTGAAAATCGGATTATCATTCGGTAACACCATTTTGCCTAAATAGGTTGCTTTACCGTCTTGGCTAAGTTTCACTTTATTACTTGTAGCAATGCTACCACCGTCCATACGACATTCCCATTCACCGATAAAACTTTGAATTGTCGCTTCACGGCTCGCTGATGGCGCATTACTGGTTGTGTAAGTGGTACAGGCGCTTAAGAGTGCAACCGCAGTTGCTAAGAAAATTTTATTCATAATTGCTTTCCAGAAAGTAAGAGTAAAAGAATGAAGGTGGTTAGCCCCACCTTCGATCTAAATTAAGCGTTATCAGAAAGCGCAGCTAACTGATCCGCTTGGTATTCGGTAATAATCGGCTGAATTAATTCGTCAATTTTACCGTTCATCACTTCATCTAAACGGTAAACGGTTAGATTGATACGGTGATCGGTTACACGACCTTGTGGGTAGTTGTAAGTACGAATCTTATCCGAACGGTCACCCGAGCCAAGTAAGTTACGGCGAGTATCCGCTTGTTCTGCCGCTTGGCGCTCTTGTTCAACCTGAACGATACGAGAAGCTAATACTGCAAGCGCTTTCGCTTTGTTTTTGTGTTGTGAACGTTCGTCTTGGCACTCTACTACAATGCCGGTCGGAATGTGTGTGATACGTACTGCAGAATCGGTGGTATTAACGTGCTGACCGCCGGCACCTGATGAGCGATAAGTGTCGATACGTAAATCTGCTGGGTTGATTTCCGGCATTTCAGATTCCGGCAATTCCGGCATTACTGCAACCGTACACGCAGAGGTGTGGATACGACCTTGTGATTCGGTTTTCGGTACACGTTGTACGCGGTGACCGCCCGATTCGAATTTAAGTTGACCGTATACACCTTCACCGCTGATTTTAACGATGATTTCTTTATATCCGCCTTGTTCGCTTTCGTTGGCAGACATTTCTTCGATTCTCCAGCGTTTGCTTTCACAATAACGGCTGTACATACGGTATAAATCGCCAGCGAAAATACCCGCTTCGTCACCACCTGTACCGGCGCGAATCTCTAAGAATGCGTTGTATTCGTCATTCGGATCTTTCGGCAGTAATAGAATTTGTAAATGTTGTTCCAAATTTTCGATTTCGGCTTTATTTTCCGCAATTTCTTCCGCCGCCATATCTTTCATATCCGGATCATCAAGCAGAATTTGTGCTTCTTCGATATCGTTGTTTAATTTTTTCCAACGATTGAAAGTAGTCACCACTTCTTCAAGTTGTGAATATTCTTTTGAATAAGCACGGAATTTGTCTTGATCGTTAATCACGGATGGATCGCCTAATAAGGCTTGTAATTCCTCATGGCGTTCACTTAGGCTTTCTAATTTGTTGATAATAGATTCTTTCATTGCTTTTATTTAGTAAATGATGGACAGAAATAGAGGAAATTATAGCGGAATTTTGGACAAATTGCTTGTATAAAAATCTAGAGTGATTTTTTCTTGAAAATTTACAAGATTTCCACAGGATTTTAAGGTATTATTGACAGTTCATTTTAACTTTAATTCCTTGGAGCAAATCGTGTCTTCCCTTTGGTCTGATTGTCTTAATCACTTACAAACGAAAGTATCGCCGACTGATTACAGCACTTGGCTACGCCCTTTGCAGGCAAGTTTTGCAAACGGGGAGCTCACTCTTTATGCTCAAAATCAATTTGTTGAAAATTGGGTAAAAGATAAATTTTTGGCGGAGATTGTCGATCTCGCCCGCTTTTTATCTAAAAATGACAATTTAGCAGTTTCAATTCGTGTTGGTATTAAGCCGGCGGAACACAAACCGACTTCGGCCAGTACGGCAAGCAACGATTCAAAAGAAGAAGTACCAGAAACCAATAAGAATTTCAGAACAGGTTTAAACGAATCACTCACTTTTGAAAATTTTGTACAAGGTAAATCAAACCAGTTAGCCAAAGCGGTTGCTCAGCAGGTGGCGGACAATCCGGGTGAAAGCCACTGTAATCCGTTTTCACTTTATGGCGGTACCGGTTTGGGTAAAACGCATTTATTGCATGCGGTAGGTAATGAAATCCTAAAACGTAACCCGCAAGCGAGAGTGGTCTATATTCACTCCGAGCGTTTTGTGCAAGATATGGTCAAAGCATTGAAGGGTAATACGATTGAGAATTTTAAGAAATTCTATCGTTCGCTTGACGTGTTGATGATTGACGATATTCAATTCTTTGCTAATAAAGAAGCCTCACAAGAAGAGTTTTTCCACACGTTTAATTCATTATTCGAACGTAATAAACAGATTATTTTAGCTTCGGATAACTTCCCTAAAAATATTGAGAATATCGAAGAACGCATTAAATCTCGACTAAGTTGGGGCGTAAGCACCGCAATTGAACCTCCTGAATTAGAAACCCGAGTAGCGATTCTGATGAAAAAAGCGGAAGAACGTGGGGTAGAGTTGCCGGAAGAAGTGGCATTTTTCATCGGGCAAAAATTGCGTACCAATGTACGAGAATTAGAAGGTGCGTTAAACCGTGTGATTGCGTGGCGTAACTTTACTAAGCGTCAAATAACGATTGATGCGGTGCGTGAAGCGTTAAAAGATCTGATCGCTTCTTACGATCACTTAATTACGATTGAAAATATTCAAAAAACGGTTGCCGAATATTACAACATTAAAATGTCTGACTTAAAGTCAAAAAGTCGTACCCGTTCGGTCGCTCGTCCTCGTCAAATGGCGATGGCATTGGCAAAAGAATTAACCAATCACAGCTTACCGGAAATTGGTCGAGAATTTGGCGGACGTGATCACACTACCGTGATGCACGCTTGTAAAACGATTAATGAATTACGTGATACCGATAGCGGTATTCAAGAAGATTATACCAACTTAACCAGAAAATTATCGTCATAGGCGATAAGGGATTATTATGCAATTTACGATTACCAGAGAACAGTTACTTAAGCCTTTACAACAGGTCTGTGGCGTATTAAGCAGCCGCCCGACTTTGCCTGTGATTAATAATATTCTGCTTGAAATTGAAGGCGACCGTTTATCGTTAACCGGCACGGACTTGGAAGTGGAATTAACCACGGTGGCAACCCTTGAACAAGCGGTCGATTTTGCTGGAAAATTTACCATTCCTGCGAAAAAATTCCTCGATATTTGCCGTAGTTTGCCGGAAGATAGCAGCATTTCGGTTCAATTCGAAGAAGATCGTGCTTTAGTTAGAGCGGCTCGCAGTAAATTCAATTTAGCCACATTACCGGCAAGCGATTATCCGAATTTAATGGATTGGAAGCCGGAAGTGGATTTTTCGATTGAACAATCTACCCTTGCTCGTTTGATTGATGCGACGCAATTCTCAATGGCGAACCAAGACGCGCGTTATTTTCTAAACGGTATGAAGTTCGAAACCGAAGGTAATTTATTGCGTACCGTAGCAACGGACGGACACCGTCTAGCGGTTTGTACCATGGCGTTAAATCAAGAGTTATTAACTCATTCGGTCATTGTGCCTCGTAAAGCGGTATTAGAATTATCGCGCCTTGTCGCCGTGAGTGATGAAACGGTACGTTTAGAAATCGGTACCAGCAATTTACGTGTGTCAATGAACGGTGTGGTGTTTACCTCTAAACTGATTGACGGGCGTTTCCCTGACTATCGCCGTGTATTACCACGTAATGCGGATCGCATTTTAGAAGCGGAAACCGAAGTGTTAAAACGTGCATTAATGCGTGCGGCAATTTTATCGAATGAAAAATTCCGTGGCGTGCGTTTAGCGTTAAGTGAAAACTTACTAAAAATTACCGCAAATAACCCGGAACAAGAAGAAGCGGAAGAGATCATTGACGTGGCATATCAAAGCCCGGAAATGGAAGTCGGCTTTAACGTGAGTTATTTGTTAGACGTGCTGAATACCTTAAAATGTGAGCGAGTGCGTTTCAATTTGGTGGATGCAAGTTCAAGCTGCTTAATTGAAGATTGTGATAATAGCACTGCCGAATATGTGATTATGCCAATGCGTCTTTAATCCTATTTGCGGAGTTACGATTATTTCTGTGTAGCTCCGTGTTTTCCGTGGTTATTTTTATGCCCTTATCCAGATTAATCATCAATAATTTCCGTAATCTCCAATCTATCGATCTTGAACTCAGTCCGAATTTTAATTTTATCGTAGGGCATAACGGCAGCGGTAAAACTAGTTTGTTGGAAGCGATTTTTTACTTAGGGCACGGTCGGTCATTTAAAAGTCATATCAGTAATCGAATCATTAGCTATCAAGCAGAAGATTTTGTGTTACACGGTCGTATTGATGAAGGGCAACATCAATGGTCGGTCGGGATCCAGAAAAAACGTTCGGGCGATACGTTGCTAAAAATTAACGGTGAGGATGGTAATAAAATTTCTGATTTGGCACATCTATTGCCGATGCAAGTAATTACGCCGGAAGGGCTGACGTTATTAAACGGCGGACCGACTTTCCGTCGAGCGTTTTTAGACTGGGGGCTATTCCACCAATATACCGAATTTTATAGCTGTTGGGCGAATTTAAAACGTTTACTCAAGCAACGTAATGCCGCATTACATCAAGTTCGCCGTTATGCCGAATTAAAGCCGTGGGATATTGAATTGGCGAAATTGGCGGAGATTGTCAGCCAAATGCGTGCGAACTATGCGGAAGCATTACGACCGGAAATTGAGAAAACCTGTCAGTTTTTCTTACCTGAATTGGAAATAGGAGTGAGTTTCCATCAAGGCTGGGAGAAAGGTGCTGGTTATGCTGAGATTCTTGCTCTGGGTTTTGAGCGAGATAAAGCGATGGGTTATACCATGATTGGCCCGCAAAAGGCGGATTTTCGTTTTCGGGCGAATGGTTTGCCGGTGGAAGATGTGCTTTCTCGTGGGCAATTGAAATTACTGATGTGTGCGTTGCGTTTGGCTCAAGGAGAATATTTGGTGGCGCAAAAAGAGCGTCAGTGTTTATTCCTGATTGATGACTTCGCTTCCGAGTTGGATCCGACTAAGCGAGAATTACTAGCGCATCGTTTACGAGAAAGCGGTTCGCAAGTATTTGTAACGGCAATTACTAAAGATCAGCTAAACCAAATGCAATGGCAAGAAAGCGAGCAAGATATGTTGTTCCAGATGCATCAAGGTATGCTAACTAAATAACAAAAGGGGATGTTTAACACATCCCCTTTTTCATACGTTTAAATTTATTTAATTATGTTATTTAATTACGCCACACGCCATACGAGGACCGCCACCGCCTAATGCAGCCGGGTGATCAGAGTGGTTATCACCACCTGCGTGGATCATTAATGAATGACCTTTGACTTCCTCAAGTTTTGTTAAACGAGGCGCAAGTACAGGGTTGTTAGCCGAACCGTCTTGCATTACGGATAATGCCGGTAAGTCGCCTAAGTGAGCGTTATCAGACCATGGGAAGCCGTGTTGTTTCGCACCTTTAGGATCCCAGTGACCGCCAGCGCCTAAACCTGCTACTAATTTGCCGTCTTTTTCTTTTGCTTCACAGCTTGGATTTTCGTGAATATGGAAACCGTGTAAGCCTTGTGCAAGACCAGTTAAGTTTGGTGTAAATACTAAACCGTATGCCGACTCGGTAATTTCAACTGTACCGACATCTTTATTTCCGTTAACCGGATCAAGTTGTTGAACTTGTACTACGAGTTTCTCTGCATTTGGATTATCAGTAGTATGGTGACCCGGATGTGCCGCAGCAAAAGCCGATGCGCTGAATAATGCTACAGAGAGTGCAAGTTTTGTGAATTTCATATAATTTCCTTTTAGTTTCTAGAGTTAAAGGGGAAATATTTTAGGTCGGTAAGCTCCATTTAACATATATTACCTGAATGACCTAAAATCGATTGCATTTTTACATAAAATCTTGTATTTATCACATCTATTTTTTCCAAAATAAATTCAAACACAACTTTGTACTTTTCAATTTAGGAGCAACACAATGCAAAATGTAGGTTTTATCGGTTGGCGTGGTATGGTCGGTTCAGTTTTAATGGATCGTATGGTTCAAGAAAACGACTTTGCAAACATTAACCCAATTTTTTTCACTACCTCACAAGCGGGTCAAAAAGCACCGGTTTTTGCGGGGAAAGATGCCGGTGATTTAAAGGACGCTTTCGATATTGAAGAACTTAAAAAGTTAGACATTATCGTGACTTGCCAAGGTGGCGACTACACTACCGAAGTGTATCCTAAATTACGTGCTGCAGGCTGGAACGGCTATTGGATTGATGCCGCATCAACCTTACGTATGGAAAAAGACGCAATTATCGTATTAGACCCTGTTAACCAGCATGTTATTACAGATGGTTTGAAAAATGGTGTAAAAACATTTGTTGGCGGTAACTGTACCGTAAGTTTAATGTTAATGGCGATCGGCGGTTTATTCGAAAAAGATTTAGTAGAATGGGTTTCTGTCGCAACTTACCAAGCAGCTTCTGGCGCAGGTGCAAAAAATATGCGTGAGTTACTCTCACAAATGGGTGAATTAGAAGATTCTGTAAAAGCAGAATTGGCAAACCCTGCATCATCAATTTTAGATATTGAGCGCAAAGTAACAGCAAAAATGCGTGAAGACAGCTTCCCAACCGATAACTTCGGCGCGCCGCTTGCTGGTAGCTTAATTCCTTGGATCGATAAATTATTAGAGAGCGGTCAAACTAAAGAAGAATGGAAAGGTTATGCGGAAACCAACAAAATTTTAGGTTTAAGCGATAACCCAATTCCGGTTGACGGTTTATGTGTGCGTATCGGTGCATTACGTTGCCATAGCCAAGCATTTACGATCAAACTTAAGAAAGACCTGCCGTTAGCGGAAATCGAGCAAATTATTGCGGCGCATAACGAATGGGTGAAAGTGATTCCAAACGACAAAGAAACTACTTTACGTGAATTAACACCGGCGAAAGTGACCGGTACATTAAGCGTTCCGGTTGGTCGTTTACGTAAATTAGCAATGGGGCCTGAATATCTTGCGGCATTTACCGTAGGTGACCAATTATTATGGGGGGCGGCAGAGCCGGTACGCCGTATCTTAGTTCAATTAACCAAATAATTCGGATTAATTAGAGACGGACAAGCGGTCGAATTTTGCAAAAAAATTGCAAATTCTGACCGCTTATTTATTGCAATAAAAAGCCCAAGCAATGTTTGGGCTTTGTTGTTTACGAATAATGTGAAATTACCAATAAGCACGGAAACCGACGACCGTCGTATAATCGCGTGATTTATTTACATCGCGTGCTATTTTAGCTTCCGGATGTTTGGTACGAGTTGCCTGCCATTCTACGAAAAGTTTAGTTTTTAACTGATCAACCACTTTTGGTAAATAGTATTCGGTACCTACCATAAATTGATGTTTTCTTTCTTTATTGTCTTGACCAATCGCTTGTTCAAGCTTATTGGTTTTATAAGCATACATACCGTATGCACGCCAGTCATCGGTTAAACGATGATAAATAAGGGTACGCACTTCTTTTTCGGTACGTTCATTGCCTTGTACCGATTGGTTTTCGGTTTTACGACGTTCTAAATCCACACCGAATGTGGTTTTATCGTAAGTGTATGCCGCACCGACCGAATACGCATTGCGATCATAAGCAGGCGCTGAACCGACACGCTCAAAACGTTCACGAGAGAAACCGGTCGCCACTTGTACGCTTTGAACATCATCAAATTTATAATTATAAATTGAACCGAAGCCCCATACATCTTTGCGATCTTGGCTTAAATCCATATTCGTATTTGAACGTTGGCTATGACCGCCATAGTACGCACCTACTTTTAAGCCTTCAATACCTTTGTAAACATATTGAACTGAACGACGTGCGCCGGAAACTAATAAACCGTCAGATAAACTTAAGGTATTTGGAATATCGGTTTGTTTTACTTCATCGGTAATTACCGTTTGGTTACCGTAAGTCACTTCACCGTATTGTTTATGGCCTAAACCTGCATAAAGTTGGTGAGCATAGATGTGGTCTAAATCGTGTTGAGAACTAGATACGCCACGTTCGTCCGCACCACGTAAACGCCATTCTACACGACCTAAAGCGTAGAAGCCGCTACCAATCTGTTGGGTTAAACGGAAGCCGAAACGTGAACCGTTATTTTGTACCGGTTTATTTACATGGTTACGGATTGCCGAACCGTTTTGGTGAGTGTCTTTGGTTGAACTACTTGTCCATTTTAAACGAGCAGAACCGATAAATTCCGCTTTAGTACCGGTTGAATCTAAGTTAAATAATTCAACCGCTGATACTGAGCTTGCCACAAAAGCAGAAGCTAAAAGGGCTAATGCTGTTTTTTTCATATTCACTCCAAATGAAATATAAATTGGAGGTTATATTTTACTCGTGGTAAAAAATTCAATCAATGTGATTTTATGAGTTTATATTGTGCTTGGTTATAATCAGCCTATAATAAAAGTGATGAATAATTAATGAGAGTGAAATTATGATGACAAAAGATGCGCCTCTTATTGCCCTTGTCGCTGGAGAAATTTCCGGTGATATTCTGGGTGCCGGGCTGATTAACGCCCTTAAATTGCATTATCCAAATGCCCGTTTTATTGGGGTTGCTGGCCCGCGAATGATACAAGCTGGCTGCGAAACTTTATTCGATATGGAAGAGCTGGCAGTGATGGGGTTAGCAGAAGTGGTAAAACATTTGCCCCGTTTGCTCAAACGCCGTAAGCAAGTGATTGAAACAATGTTAGCGGAAAAACCGGATATTTTTATCGGTATTGATGCGCCTGATTTTAATTTAACGGTTGAAGAAAAACTCAAAGCGAGTGGAATTAAGACTATTCATTATGTTAGCCCGTCGGTTTGGGCATGGCGTCAGAGCCGTGTACATAAAATTGCTCGCGCGACTAATTTAGTATTGGCATTTTTACCGTTTGAGAAAGCATTCTATGATCGTTTTAATGTACCTTGTCGCTTTATCGGTCATACGATGGCGGATGCGATTGCACTGAAACCGAACCGTTCCGAAGCTTGTGCGGCTTTAGAGTTAGATGAAACAAAACGTTATCTTGCAATTTTAGTGGGTAGCCGTGCAAGCGAAGTCGGCTTTTTAACAGAGCCGTTTTTAAAAACCGCACAGATTCT
This sequence comes from Actinobacillus equuli, assembly GCF_900636745.1. NCBI lineage: Bacteria > Pseudomonadati > Pseudomonadota > Gammaproteobacteria > Pasteurellales > Pasteurellaceae > Actinobacillus > Actinobacillus equuli. The sequence continues at coordinate 1,628,875 of NZ_LR134310.1, forward strand.
TAAACAGAGATATCCAGAATTAGAATTTTTAGTGCCGTTAGTTAATGACAAACGTATCGCCCAATTTGAACAGATTAAAGTGCAAGTTGCGCCGGATCTGGACGTGAAGATTCTTAAAGGTAATGCTCGCCAAGCGATGATTGCGGCAGAAGCTACCTTACTTGCTTCCGGTACTGCGGCGTTAGAAGGAATGCTATGCAAATCACCGATGGTAGTGGGCTATAAAATGAAAGCCAGCACTTACTGGCTGGCTAAACGTTTAGTGAAAACCAAATATATTTCCCTACCTAATTTATTAGCGGACGAAATGTTAGTACCTGAATTAATTCAAGACGAATGCAATCCGGAAAATTTAGCATGGTATTTGGGTAATTATTTGGCGAATGATGCAGACCATAAAAAACAGCGAAACGAATTAAAACAACGTTTTACTGAATTACATAAACTGATTCAATGTGATGCGGATACACAGGCGGCACAAGCGGTGGTCGATGTGTTGGAAGCGGAAACAAGCGGTCAAAATTAATTTTATTTTTACAAAAGGAACCTCACAGAATGTGGAAAGAAATTTTACTTAATTACGGTATTTTCTTATTGGAATTACTTACGATATTCGGCATTGTTGCGGTTGTTGTTATGTTGATTTTAGAAGCGAAAAAACAACCTGAGAACGGTGCAATTTCAATGACGAATTTAACCGAAAAATATAAAGAACAGCAAAAAGCTTTAGCGAGTTTTTTCCTCAGCGAAGAAGAGCAGAAACAGCTTGAAAAAGATGAGAAAAAAGCGGCAAAAGAAAAAGCGAAAGCGGAGAAAAAACGCCTTAAAGAAGGCGGAGAGAAAGCCGAAGCGGAAAAATCTCGCCTATTCGTTTTAAAATTTAACGGTGATGTACAAGCCAGTGCGGTTAATGCGTTAGCTAAAGAGATTAGTGCGGTGCTATCGCTGGCTAAGGCGGAAGATGAAGTGTTACTTAAATTGGAAAGTCCCGGCGGTGTAGTTCACGGCTATGGCTTAGCGGCTTCACAGTTACAGCGTTTACGTGATCACAATATTCCATTGACAGTCGCAGTAGATAAAGTAGCGGCGAGCGGTGGCTATATGATGGCGTGCGTGGCGAATAAAATTGTTTCGGCACCTTTTGCGATTATCGGTTCGGTTGGTGTGGTGGCACAAGTACCGAATATCCACCGATTACTGAAAAAACACGATATTGATGTAGATGTAATGACTGCCGGTGAATATAAACGCACAGTCACTTTAGTCGGTGAAAATACTGAGAAAGGCAAACAAAAATTCCAGCAAGAATTGGAAGAAACCCACGAATTATTCAAGCAATTTGTAGCGCAAAATCGTCCGCAATTAGAGATTGAAAAAATTGCTACCGGCGAACATTGGTTCGGTAAACAAGCGTTAGCGCTTAATTTAGTCGATGAAATTTCAACAAGTGATGATTTATTATTGAATGCGGTAAAAGAAAAAGAGGTGATTGAGCTAAGTTTCAAAGAGAAGAAAAATCTAACTCAGCGTTTAGGCGTACAAATGGAGCAATCGGTAGAAAACATTATTGCGAAGTTACTACATAAAAATCGTACCCCAATGCTGTAAGGTTTAGCTTAGTAACGAACGATAAGCGGTCGAATTTCTGTAATTTTTTACGTTTTGGTAAAAATCTAACGAAATTCGACCGCTTGTTTTATTGAACGAATTAAGTGCTACTTGTTCAAACCTACATTACGGCAGCGCCATACTGTGGAACTTCAATATTCGCAGTAAAACCAGCGAAATGAGTCGCGGCAGGATAGCTAAAGTTGCTATCATTTGCTGCTACATTGATCGCATTTAAGTTATCATCATTAGCGCTAAATTCACTTGATAGGCTAAATACTTCAGTTTCAAATGGTTGTTCGAATTCAGTCGCTAATAAGCTAGATTCAGCAAGCTCGCTATTGATCGCCATTGGTGCTGCTTCGTCAGCTGCTCGATATTCGGCCGTTAATGCAATAGGTTGTTCTGCATGAATGCTATATGTAGTGCTGTCACCATTCGCATTAAGATTAACAATCTGGACACCCTTTTCAGTTAGGGTTGGAATAATATTTGACGCAAGTACGTTGGAACCTAAATAAGCTTCTGTTGAATCATCATAGCCATCATTATCGGTATCGGCTTTATGAATGTTACTTCCAATACGTTTCTCCATCGTATCGGTCAGGCCATCATTATCGCTATCATTGTTATCATAGTGATGATCTATGCGATATCCTTGGGAGAAGGTATCTTTTAATTGGTTATCTTTTTCAAAGAAACTAGATAGCGCATGAAGACCTGATAATTTTCCTTGTTTGAAATCGAAGAAAGTTGTGCCGTCATAATGACCAAGGAACTTGTCTACAAATTCCCCCTTAATTACATAGGAATCCGTTTTATGTTTTGTGACGACATGAGATTTGTCACTATCATCAGTTACATTAGTTTTGGTAAATTCATTGGCTAAACTATATGCTTTCTTGAGCGTTTGGCTTGAGAGATCGTGGTGTTTTAAAACTGCAGGGTTAAATAAAGCACTGCGTTTAAACATACCCGCCCAATCAGCACGGCTTTGAATGGTGTGTGCAACGAAATACTCCGCAAGATAACCACCTAAAGAGTGACCGGTTGAATAAACATTTTTCGGTTTATACGCTTCAATATATTTCGCAGCTTGATCTAAATAAGCGGTTTGCATTGGGGTATCCCCAAATGTGAGACGCAAATCAGCTGTTAAATCCGGCAAATTTGTTGTGCCTCTAAATGCAATTACGACATTATTGTAACTACCATCAGAATTCTTACCATTACCGAAAATAGTATAGTCTAAACCGCTCCCCGGACTTTCCGTACGTAGAACTTCCCAGTGATTAACTACTTCTTTAATTTGTTGTGCATAATTTGAGTCAATCACTGTTGATTTAAGTTTAAAGTAAGCATCTAGCTTGTCTTTATTCTGATAAGATAATGCGGAGAATATGCGTAAGTCTCTATCCGATACATTCCACATATTTGGATTTTTATCATTTATATCAATAATGCCGTCTTTATCGCTGTCTGTTTTATAGGCATTTGTGACATTTTGAAATAATTTGGTTTGGTTTTTTGCAACATATTCTTTGAGAGCGTTCGCTTTACTGCTTATGGAGGCATCTTCGTGAGATACGGAAAACGGTTTAGTCAGATAGTTGGCTGTTGGTTTAGTGAATGAAGCATATTTAGGCAAGAAATGGTTTGTTTGTATATGCCTAGGGAAGAACGTACTGAAGTATGGTGTTGATATTGCGTTTTTTATCAAATTGATCATAGTGATCTCCTTAGTAATTATAGATTAGAGTGATTGCTCAAGAGATTCTATGTTAGCCAAATTTTAGCCGCAATAATGTTTACAAAAAAGCGGTTGAATTAGTAGAAAATTCTTTAAATTCAACCGCTTATCATTATAGCTTTTGATCTATAAGTTTAATTTTGTCAATTTATCCGCTTCTTCTTTAAATTCCATAATGGCATTTTTATCAAAGAAATATTGAGTACCGCAGCACTCGCATTGCATATCAATTACACCATTTTTCTCAGCAAGCATTTCATCAATTTCTTCCATTGGTAACAATAAAATCGCATTGCCTGAACGCTCACGAGAACAGCCGCAATGGAATTTGGTCTCTTGCGGTGGATAAACTTCTACCTGTTCTTCGTGATATAAACGGAACAACAACTCTTCCGCTTCTAAGCCGAATAATTCTTCGTCTTTAACCGTTTCGGCAAGCGTCATTAAATGCTCAAAGTCTTCCGGTGTACCGGTACCGTCCGGCATAATTTGTAATAATAAACCGCCGGCTACCGCTTTACCTTCATATTCACCGGTGCGAATCACTAAATGGGTTTGAAGCTGCTCTGAACGAATGAAATAATCTTCTAAACATTCACGAATGGTCGGTTTGTCTAATGCGATCACACCTTGGTAACGTTCGCCGTCATTCGGCATAATCGAAATGACTAACACACCGTTACCAATCATTTCGCTCAATGTTGCGTTATCGGCAATTTCAGCTTGCGTACGCGCTAATGCGCGCAATTGTTGCTGTTCGTTACCGTTTACCACCGCTAATTTGAGTGGGCCATCACCTTGAATTTGGACGGTAATCGTCCCTTCAAATTTCATAATTGCGGTGAGTAGGCTAGTTGCGACCAACATTTCACCTAATAAATTTTGTACCGCTTTTGGATATTGGTGGGTATTCAACGTTTCGGTAAAGGTATCGTTTAAACGAACCCATTCACCACGCACGGCACGGTTTTGGAATAAATAGCGATAAAGTTTGTCGTTGTCTTTTGTATAATTCATGGTTTTTCCTAGTGAAAGCGGTAGGATTTGCAAAAAAATTTGCAAATTTAACCGCTTGTTAAAATAAAAGAAGGCACACGTAAAACGTGCGCCATAAATTTAGCCTGAATATGGGGATTAATTTATAAATTACAATATTTGATCTTTAAATTTTAGCAAATCACGGCGCTCTTTTTTATTCGGTCGGCGATCAGGATGTGGCATCGAAAGCGCATTTGCTTTGCGGGCAAAGGCAATCACTTCACGTTGCTTAATACTTTTTTCGGTTTCTTGATAAAGTAATTGCGCTTCCGGCGCGCCTCGGCGTTGGTCACTGAGTGCTGTTACGATGACTTCTTTTTCATCATTACCTTGGCGCAGTTTAATCGTTGCTCCAATTTCTACCGTTTTACTGGTTTTCGCCCGTTGCCCGTTATAATGTACTTTACCGCCTTCGATCATCGCTTTGGCAATCGAACGTGTTTTATAAAAACGTGCCGCCCATAACCATTTATCGAGGCGAACTTCATTATCTTCTTTTGATGTCGGCTGTTTCATTTTATTTCTCTTTAGTGCGTTCTTTATAAGCACTCTCTATAGGCAATTTTGGAGATGATTTCCTGTAAACACACATTAAAATTCAGAAAGTATTATGATAACAAGGTCATAAAAAAGAACAAATAATTTTCGGTAAATGTGGTATCTTAGTGACATCATTTTGATGTGGGAGCAAAGCATGCAGACTCAACAACTTCCTAAAATTTTGAACGTTGAAACAATTGCGAAAACCCGAATTTTTGAGGTTCAGGCGGTTGATTTGCGTTTTTCAAATGGTGAAGAGCGCACTTTTGAGCGTCTCACGCCGCAACGCCGTTCTTCCGTAATGGTGATTCCGATTCAAAACCAAGAACTGATTTTTGTTAAAGAATATGCGGTTGCTTCCGAGCGCTATGAATTAGGATTTCCGAAAGGAATTGTTGATCAGGGCGAAGAACCCATCATAAGTGCAAATAGAGAATTACAAGAAGAGATCGGTTTCGGTGCAAAACGAATTGAATTTTTACGCTCGCTTTATACTGGCCCGAGTCATATGTTTGGGTTGATGCACGTATTTATTGCACAAGATCTCTATCCGTCCAAATTAGAAGGTGATGAGCCGGAACCGTTAGAAGTGGTAAGAGTGCCTTTGGCAAAAATAGATGAGCTACTTGCTGATCCAAATTTTGCGGAATCACGAAATCTAGCCGCCCTTTTTATGTTAAGAGAGTATCTGACAAGCGGTCAAAAATAGGGAAATTTTAGCATGAAGTCATTAAATTCAACGCTTTTACAATCAGTCAAACAAATTGCGCAGGAAGCCGGAGAACACCTGAAAGGTTTTTATCAGCGCTCGGTCGAAATCAAGATTAAAGCGGATCATACGCCGGTAACCGAAGCGGATCTGTTTATTAGCCAATTTATCACGGAAAAATTACGTCAGCTCACACCGAATGTGCCGATTTTATCGGAAGAAAATTGCAATATTCCATTGGAAGAGCGCCAGTCGTGGCAAGAATATTGGATTATTGATCCGTTAGACGGTACACAACAATTTATTGATCGTACTGATCAATTTTCTGTGGTGATCGGCTTGGTTCAACATAATCATCCGGTATTAGGCGTGATCCATGCGCCAATTCTAGCAAAAACGTATTTTGCCATGGCAGGAAACGGTGCATTTTTGCAAAAAAATGGTGAAATTCGACCGCTTGTTGGACATCAAGGTTTGCTTAATCACAACCGCTTAAAAATTGCGATGGGGGCATCGGCACAAAGTAAAGTGTTAAATTCGGTCAATCCATCTTATCAAACGGAAATTTTGCAGTATGGCTCAAGCAGCTTAAAAGCCGGTTTGATTGCCGAAGGAAAAGTAGATTGTTATGTACGGTTTGGCGATACCGGCGAATGGGATACCGCTGTAGCAGAAGTGTTATTGGCAGAGGTCGGCGGTAAAATTTTTGATTTGAATTTTGAGCCGTTAACTTATAATCAACGTCCGACTTTTGTAAACCCCCATTTTGTGATGGTGGCGGATAAACAGTTGAATTGGGAAAAAATCTTTCAATTTAATTCGTAATAGCTATTTGCAACATCAGTAAAAATGTTACATATTAGTTAAATGACTCACGAATTCGGGAATAATATAAAAATGAATATCGAAAATAGTTGTATTGTTATTTTTGGCGCATCAGGTGATTTAACCTTTCGTAAATTAATCCCTGCGCTCTATAACTTATTTAAAATTGGTCGACTCGGGGAGCATTTCTCGGTATTAGGTGTGGCTCGTTCCGAGCTTACGGACGATTCTTTCCGCAGTAAAATGCGTGATGCCTTAATCAAATTTGAAAAGGCGGAAGGACAATCATTAGAAGATTTCTGTACTCACCTTTATTATCAAGCAGTTAACACTTCTGATGCGGTAGATTATGCGAAGTTATTACCTCGTTTAGATGAGCTACACGATAAATATGGTAGCTGTGGTAACACGCTTTATTACCTTTCTACACCGCCAAGTTTATACGGCGTTATTCCGGAATGTTTAGCTGCTCATGGCTTGACCACTGAAGAATTCGGCTGGAAGCGTATCATCGTGGAAAAACCGTTCGGCTATGACATTAAAACTGCTAAAGAATTAGATGAAAAAATCCATCATTACTTTGAAGAGCATCAGATCTACCGTATCGATCACTATCTAGGTAAGGAAACGGTGCAAAATTTACTTGTACTTCGTTTTTCAAACGGTTTATTTGAGCCTTTATGGAACCGTAATTTTATTGATTACGTAGAAATTACCGGGGCGGAAGCAATTGGCGTGGAAGATCGTGGCGGTTATTACGACGGTTCGGGCGCAATGCGTGATATGTTCCAAAACCATTTGTTACAAGTATTAGCGATGGTTGCAATGGAGCCACCGGCAATTATTAATGCCGATTCAATGCGTGATGAAGTGGCGAAAGTGTTGCATTGTTTACATCCGTTAACCGCTGAAGATGTGAAAAATAATGTGGTGCTAGGTCAGTATGTGAAAGGCGAAGTGGATGACCAAATGGTTGCCGGCTATTTAGAAGAGAAAGGCGTACCGGCGGATTCAAATACTGAAACTTATATGGCGCTTAAATGTGAGATTGATAACTGGCGTTGGGCGGGCGTTCCTTTTTATGTGCGAACAGGCAAACGTTTGCCAGTGCGTGTCACGGAAGTGGTGATTCATTTTAAAACGACACCACACCCGGTATTCAGCCAAAATGCACCGGAGAATAAACTGATTATTCGCGTACAGCCGGATGAAGGTATCTCAATGCGCTTCGGCTTGAAAAAACCGGGAGCAGGTTTTGATGCGAAAGAAGTTTCAATGGACTTCCGTTATTCGGATTTAAGTTCGGCATCAAGCTTATTAACCGCTTATGAACGTTTATTATTAGATGCGTTAAAAGGCGATGCAACTTTATTCGCTCGTACTGATGCGGTACACGCTTGTTGGAAATTTGTGCAGCCGATTTTAGATTATAAAGCGGAGAGAGGCAGAATTTATGAGTACGAAGCGGGTACTTGGGGGCCGACCGAAGCGGATAAACTTATCGCGAAACATGGTAAAGTATGGCGTAAACCATCAGGTATGATGAAGAAAAAAGTATAAAAAATGATACTCTCGTCCGTTTGTGAGCGAGAGATAGATAAAATTGCGTAAGGCAATTTTTATCAGGGAGAGGGGAAAAATAGTAACATAGCCCTCTCCCTCCGAAAATCCTACGGATTTTCTCCTCCCTCTCCCGTAAACGGGCGAGGGGAAAAAACAATGGAGATAAAATGAATTACATCACCTTCCCATCCGCTCAGCAAGCGGTGGAAAAAATTGCACAAGAATTTGTGTTATACAGCCAATTAAACCGCCCGGTACATATTTCATTATCCGGCGGTTCAACCCCGAAATTATTGTTTAAAACATTAGCGCAAGCGCCATTTAATACGGCAATCCAATGGCAAAATCTACATTTTTGGTGGGGTGATGATCGCATGGTGTTACCAACGGATCCTGAAAGTAATTATGGTGAAGTGCAAAAGTTACTCTTCGATCATATTCAAATTCCTCAACAAAATATTCACCGTATTCGTGGCGAAGAACCGGTAGAACAAGAACTTGCAAGATTTTCACAAGAATTGACCGCTTGTGTGCCTGATTTAGCTTTTGATTGGATCATTCTTGGGATGGGGAATGACGGTCATACTGCTTCGCTTTTCCCTCATCAAACCGATTTTAATGACCCGAATGTGGCGGTTATTGCTAAACATCCTGAAAGCGGTCAAATTCGTATTTCAAAAACCGCTAAATTGCTTGAGCAAGCGAAACGTATTACTTACTTAGTCACAGGTGCGGCAAAAGCGGAAATATTAAAGGAAATCCGTGAAACAGAGGCGGAAAAATTACCGTATCCGGCGGCTCGTATTAAAGCGAAAAACGGTGTGACTGAGTGGTATTTAGACCAAGAGGCGGCAAAATTATTATAGCTTATAGATTATGAATGAAATTCATAATAAAGCTTAATATTTTTCAATGCTGGTATTGCAGATTTGCATTGTTCTTTGTGATTGTTTCATTTAGGATTCCAATTAAATGAAAATCTTTAATAAGGAATTCCTATGACGATTCAAACACAACAACATACAAATAATTTAAGGCACGCGATTGATAACAGCCCAATGGGCGTATATCAATGGGCAATCGTAATCATGGCTGCAGTGATGAACTTTTTAGACGGCTTTGATGTATTAGCGATTGCTTTTACTGCAACTAATATTTCTAAAGAGTTCGGTTTATCTAAAACCGAATTTGGTGTGTTAATCAGCGCCGGTTTAGCCGGTATGACGATTGGTTCGCTTTTCCTTGCGCCACTTGCCGATAAATTCGGTCGCCGTCCGTTATTGTTACTTTCAGTGGCATTATCGGCGATTGGTTTGTTGATTTCAGGTTTAGCGAGCACGCCATTTGTACTTGGTTTTTCACGTGTGATCACCGGTTTAGGGGTTGGTGGTATTTTAGTCGGCACCAATGTGATTACTAGCGAATATTCTTCAAAGAAATGGCGTAGTTTTGCCATTAGCGTTTATGCGGCAGGTTTCGGTATTGGTGCGATGATCGGCGGTATGATGGCAAAAGAATTACAAGCAGCTTATAGCTGGCATGCGGTTTATTTTGCCGGCGCTGCAATGACTGCGGTAGTGTGGGTGGTGTTATTTATTTGGTTACCGGAGTCAATCGACTTTTTAACCACCAAGCAACCGGCAAATGCGAAAGCGCGTTTAAATCAAATTGCAGCAAAAATCGGCTTTGGGTTTAATGGTGAATGGGATTTACCGGCAAAAGTAGAAGCGGTAAAAACCAAACTACCGATTTCACAACTGTTTAACGATAAATATCGCCGCTCGACATTACTATTATGGCTTTCATTCTTTGCCATTATGTTCAGTTTCTACTTTATTAGCTCGTGGACCCCTGCATTGCTCAAAGAAGCGGGAATGACGGTAGAAGATAGTATCAACGTGGGGATGGCAATTTCGATTGGCGGTGCCGGTGGTTCATTAATCTACGGTTTAATTGCCAGCCGTTGGCAGGCAAGAATGGTATTAATGCTATTTACCGTGTTATCAGCAATTGCGATAGTGGTGTTTATTCTTTCGTCTTCAGCGCTCGGTGTGGCGATGGCAATGGGAGTTGTTGTCGGTGCGTTAGTGAACGGTTGTATCAGTGGTTTGTACACCATCAATCCGGCAACTTATGATGCGGATATCCGTAATACCGGGGTGGGCTGGGCGATTGGTGCAGGGCGTGCTGGTTCGATTCTTGCTCCGACAATAGCGGGAATATTGCTCGACGGCGGCTTGGCGAAACAAGATTTATATATTGCCGTGGCTGGTGTGATGTTGCTATCAACTGTGGCGTTAGCATTCAAGAAGTCACACGTATAAACTCATTATTTAAGGTGGGAATACTCCCACCTTTAGGCATTTCTAAGTTGGTCGAATTTGCAAACTTTTCTGCAAATTCGACCGCTTGCGTAAGGAGAAAGTATGAAAACACTTGGCATCTTAGGTGGAATGAGTCCGGAAAGTACGGTTTCTTATTATTTGAATATCAACCGAGCGGTCAATCAGGCACTAGGCGGTAATGCCAGTGCTAAGATCTTGATGTCGAGTGTCGATTTTGCCGAAATCGTTAATTGCCAAAAAAGTGGTGATTGGCAAAAGGCAGGTGAAATTCTTGCGCAACAAGCTAAATTACTTGAACAAGCAGGGGCGGAAGGTATTTTACTTGCCACTAACACAATGCACAAAGTGGCCTCTCCGATTGTTGAAGCGATTTCAGTGCCGTTTTTACATATTTTGGATGCGGTTGCAGACAGTATAAAAGCGAAAGGTTTAACCACTGTTGCCTTGCTAGGCACAGCTTTTACGATGAGTGATAATTTTTATGTGGACGGGTTACGTCAACGAGGGATCACGCCGTTAGTCCCTGATGAACAAACTCAGCAAGAAATTCACCGCATTATTTTTGAAGAACTCTGCTTAGGGCAGTTTTTACCACAGTCGAAAGCGTTTTATCTTAAAACAATTGAAAAGCTAACCGCTCTCGGTGCTCAAGGCGTTATTTTAGGTTGTACGGAAATCGGTTTATTAATCAATCAATCGGATTCAGCCCTACCGTTTTTTGATACAGCGGAATTGCATAGTGAAATGGCTGTGGGGTTTGTTTTGGGTTAATTTAATTAGGATATGTATGGATACAAATTTGCCCTCAAAGTTTCAAGAGCGAAATAATTTTTTAGATATAGCAAAAGGAATTGGAATATTTCTAATGATCTTTGGGCACAACATATTAAATGGAAATGGTGAATATGTTTATCATAGTAAGGATACATGGTCAGCTCCACTCTTAGTTTTTATATATTCATTTCATATGCCACTTTTTATGCTGATTAGTGGATACCTATTTTATTTTTCTTTAAATAGGAATGTAGATTGGAAAAATATTCTTTGTAAGCGATTTAAACATATATTATTCCCTATAATAATATTTAATTTTTATGTTTATATTGCGATGAATAGCCAAGTTTATCAAAGCGATCTTTATGTTGTGTTTAATTTGGAACGATTGTTATTTCGAATCTTTGATGGATTTTGGTTTTTGTGGGCAATTTTATGTTCATCTGTTTTAGTGATCTTTGTTAAGCATTTTGCAAAAGATAGTAAATTATTATATTTCTTAATTCTTATTGCCTTGTTCTTTATACCTAATAAAGTGTTTGGGTTGCAAACTTATCGAATTTCATTTGTTTATGGTTTCTTTGTTCTAGCCTATTTATTCGCTGAAAGAATAAAAGTAAATACGCAGAAAATAAATGAAAATTACGGAAAAATTTGGCTGATTAGTACTATTATATTCTTTATTTGTTTGCCGTTTTTTAGTTATGAGAATTATATTTATTTCTCAGGGTATAATATTTTAAATCCATTGTTGAATGTAACTTTAAGTGAACAATTATGGTTGAATATATATCGTTTTATTATTGGGTTAAGCGGTAGTGTTTTTATTCTTTTTCTTATAAATAAGATTTATCAAAGCACTAAAGATATTTTTATTTGGAAGTTTTTTAGCTATTTGGGTACTTATTCATTAGGATTTTATTGTATTCAGGAATTATTGATCTCTTTTGGAGTAAAAGTAATTTCAAAAGGTTATTTTGAAATTAATTATATTATTAATTTTTTTCAATCTTTATGTGTGATTTTTCTTTGTAAAATTTTTATAGAATTATTAAAGAAAAACGATTTTTTAAAGAAGCTCCATTTAGGATGATATTATCTTGATAAAGCACCTCCTGATGCGTGCTTGAACTCTCAGTTTAGCGGCATCTATCGGGCGTATGTCAAGAGCGGTAACCTAGCACTTACGTACTAGGTTATATATAAGTGTTGCCACCCTGTGGCAAAGGACAGATTACTTGGTTGCAGAGCAACCATACAATTTATTAGCCCCATACGTTAGTGTGGGGAAATAAGCGGTCAATTTTGCAAAAAATCTTGCAAATTTAACCGCTTGTAACGAATCAAAACCAACAGGAGAAAACAATGTCAGTAAAAGGCGATATTGGCGTTATCGGTTTAGCGGTAATGGGTCAAAATTTAATTTTAAATATGAACGACAATGGCTTTAAAGTGGTGGCGTATAACCGCACTACTTCAAAAGTGGATGAGTTCTTAGCAGGTGCGGCGAAAGGCACAAATATTATCGGTGCTTATTCGTTAGAAGATTTAGCGGCGAAATTAGAAAAACCGCGTAAAGTGATGTTAATGGTGCGTGCCGGTGAAGTGGTGGATCAATTTATTGAAGCGCTTCTTCCACATTTAGAAGAAGGCGACATCATTATTGATGGTGGTAACTCAAATTACCCTGATTCAAACCGTCGTGTTAAAGATTTAGCTGCGAAAGGTATTCGTTTTATCGGTACCGGTGTTTCAGGCGGTGAAGAAGGTGCGCGTCACGGGCCTTCAATTATGCCGGGCGGTAACATTGAAGCGTGGGAACACGTTAAACCGATTTTACAAGCGATTTCAGCGAAAACCGATAAAGGCGAGCCTTGCTGTGATTGGGTTGGTAAAGAAGGTGCTGGTCATTTTGTGAAAATGGTTCACAACGGTATCGAATATGGCGATATGCAGTTAATTTGTGAAGCTTACCAATTCTTAAAAGACGGTTTAGGTTTAAGCTACGATGAAATGCAAGCGATTTTCCAAGAGTGGAAGAAAACCGAATTAGACAGCTACTTAATCGACATCACTACAGATATCTTAGGCTACAAAGACGAAGACGGTACGCCATTAGTTGAGAAAATCTTAGATACCGCAGGTCAAAAAGGTACAGGTAAATGGACAGGTATCAATGCGTTAGATTTTGGTATTCCATTAACCTTAATCACTGAATCGGTATTCGCTCGTTGCGTATCTTCATTTAAAGATCAACGTGTGGCAGCTTCGAAATTATTCAACAAAACTATCACGCCGGTTGAAGGCGACAAAAAAGTGTGGATTGAAGCGGTTCGCAAAGCGTTACTTGCCTCAAAAATCATTTCTTACGCACAGGGCTTTATGTTAATTCGTGAAGCGTCAGAAAACTTCGGTTGGGACATCAACTACGGTGCGACCGCACTGTTATGGCGTGAAGGTTGTATCATTCGTAGCCGTTTCTTAGGTAACATCCGTGATGCGTATGAAGCGAATCCGGACTTAGTATTCTTAGGTTCAGACGATTACTTCAAAGGTATTTTAGAAAATGCAATGGCAGATTGGCGTAAAGTGGTGGCGAAGTCTATCGAAGTAGGTATCCCAATGCCATGTATGGCGTCAGCGATCACGTTCTTAGACGGTTATACTTCAGAGCGTGTACCGGCAAACTTGCTCCAAGCACAGCGTGACTACTTCGGTGCGCACACTTATGAGCGTACTGATAAACCACGCGGCGAGTTCTTCCACACTAACTGGACAGGTCGTGGCGGTAACACCGCTTCAACCACTTATGATGTGTAAGATATCTCTGAACTAATTGCTTAGAAAAGCTTCTAAAAAGCGAGTAATAAATGTATTACTCGCTTTTTTTTCAACTCAAATTAGGATTTCACTATGAAAAAATTATTCGGTATTTCTACTTTGGCGGTATTGTTAGCGGTATTATTAGTCGTATTGTTAACAGCATGTTCAGCACCAAATGGACCTGCTCAAGCACCTCAAGTTACAGAAACAAATTCGCTTTATAAAGTAGAAGAAGCATTAAAAGCTTGCCAAGAATCTGTCGGTGAAAGTAAAGATCAAATTGAATTTGATGCTTGTATGAGAGAAAAAGGATTTGAAAGACCGGCAATGCAGCAGGAACAGTTTGTACAAGAAGAGCAAACTACGGTAAGAGAAAACGTTGCAACGGCAAAATCAGGTACTAAAAAAGCAGCCAAAAAAGTGAAAAGTTCTAAAACTAAATAGCGAAAAAGCCTCTCAAATGAGAGGCTTCTTTTTGCAAAAAACAGGAGAAATTAGACCGCTTAGTGAGGTTTAATATCGCCGTTACGTACATAGGGATTGATTGTGCCTAAACGTGTTTCGGTACTGATTTCTCTACCGGTTTTAGTGGTATAGTCTGCACCGTCAAAATCGCTGTTTCGTCCTAACATAAAGTTACGATATTCTTCCACCCACATTGCAGTTGCACCGCAGACGGCAACCGGCATCACGACTAAATTCACAAAAGGTAAAGCGGTAAAAATACTCACAAATGTGCCGAAGGTAAAATTTAAAATCTTGCGTTGCCCAAGGGCGTTGCGCATACGTTTAAAACTGATTTTATGGTTATCAAACGGGTAGTCACAATATTGAATGGCTAATAACCAAGCGCCGAAAATAAAAGTTAATACAGGCACAACGGTTTGTCCGATGACCGGTACAAAACTTAATAAAAACAACGCAATGAAACGAGGGATGCTATACATCATCTTTTGCCATTCACGTTTTAGCATACGAGGTACGTCTTTTAGCATTTCCGCTGCTGTCATATTATTGAGTTGTTCGCCGGTAAGTTGTAATTCGACTTTCTCAGCCAGTAAAGCATTAAACGGTGCTGCGATAAAATTGGTGATGGTAGTAAAGGTAAAATAAAACAACATAACTAAAGACAGCACGGCAAGCGGTACTAAAATAATGGTTAACCAATCCAACCATGACGGCATAAAGCTGACGATCCAATCCGCCCAGCCTACAATATTGCCAATAAAAAACCATAGTAATGCGATCATAAGTACGCTATTAATGGCAATTGGAATTAATACAAATGGCAGGAGTTTACGTTGCAGCATAAGCCTCCAGCCATAAATAAAATAATGAAATCCTAAGCCTAAATCGCTTTGCGGTTCGTTAAATGCAGATGACATAATTAATCTATCCTTAATAACTCAAATTTTTATTAGAAATATGGTAAGCTAGACACATTATTTTCGCAAATAGTGAAATTTAAATTTTGTAGATTATCTTAAGTGAAAGAGGACCTCAGATGGAGCTTCATATTCTTTTCTTTATTTTAGCCGGCTTATTAATTGCCGTGTTAATCGGTTTCAGTATTTGGTCTGGACGTCGTGAGAAATCGCGTATTTTTTCTAATACGTTCTCAACTCGTCCGCCGGCAACACCAATTAATAATGTTGTGTCTGATGTCCCTGCATCGCTTAACCCGCAACAATATAATGCGCCTGCATCAACCTCTCATATTGAAGAAGCAGAGAATCCGGTGCAAATACAGCAAGAAGTCGAAAGCACATTACGCGAAATTAAAATTAATTTACCGGGGCAAGAAGCGAGCGTATATCAAAACGAACCTGCCGCACCTATTTATGGCACAACGCCTGCTCAACCGGTAGTGAAGCAACAAGTTACTTATCAACATCCGGTAGAACCGGCATTTACCCAAGCGCCCCAATCACCGATTGCTGAAACAACTTCAGTATTAGAGCAATCTGTTGAAGAGTTAGAGCGTCAAGCTACATTAGGTGAAGTAGATATTTATTCGGATGCCTCAGTACGTGTTGAATTAGCGAAGAATTCAGTTCAAGTTGAAGCGGAACAAACTCAAGAGCCGGCAGTTGCAGAAAATAATATGATTACCCTTTATGTTGTTGCTCCGGAAGGTCAGCAGTTCCGTGGTGATTATGTGGTACAAAGCCTTGAAGCGTTAGGCTTCCAATATGGCGAATATCAAATTTTCCACCGCCATCAACATATGGGCAACAGCGCATCGCCGGTGATTTTCAGTGTGGCGAATATGATGCAACCGGGCGTGTTTGATTTAGCTAAAATTGAGCAGTTCTCAACGGTTGGTTTAGTGTTATTTATGCACTTACCGTCAGAAGGTAATGATGCGGTGAACCTCAAATTATTACTCAAAACGACAGAGAATCTTGCACAAGCCCTCGGTGGTTTCGTGTTAAATGAACATCGAGAAATCTTTGATGAGAACTCTCGTCAAGCCTATTTAGCTCGAGTGAGCTAATTTGCAAAACTTTTAGCATAAATGACCGCTTGTTAAGCGGTCTTTTTTATCGAGAATTTTCCCAATGCCTTTATTATCACAAATGCAAGCTCAAACGGACACGACTTTCACACAATTAGAAGCTTTACGTCAAAAATTACGAGAATACGAATACCATTATCACGTATTGGATAATCCGTTAGTGCCGGATGCGGAATATGACCGTTTAATGAATGAATTAAAAAATCTGGAATGGCAACATCCGGAATGGATTACTGCAGATTCACCGACTCAACGTGTCGGAGCGAAACCGCTGGACGGTTTTGCACAAGTGACACACGAGATTCCAATGTTATCGTTAGATAATGCTTTTTCTGATGAAGACCTAGACGGCTTTTTACGCCGTATGGAAAGCTATATCTCAGAGGACCCGCTCTCACTGGCTTTTTGCTGTGAGCCGAAATTAGACGGTTTGGCGGTCAGTATTTTGTATGTGGACGGTGTGTTAAGCCAAGCGGCAACACGTGGTGACGGTACAACCGGTGAGGATATTACCTCAAATATTCGTACCATTCGTAATATCCCGTTAAAACTGAATATGGATAACCCGCCGGCACGTTTAGAAGTGCGTGGCGAGGTGTTTATGCCGCAAAAAGGTTTCGAAGAACTGAATGAACGTGCGTTGGAAAAAGGTGAGAAAACCTTTGCTAACCCACGTAATGCGGCGGCAGGCTCATTACGTCAGTTAGATCCGAAAATCACTCGTCAGCGTCCACTTGTACTAAATGCTTACGGGATTGGGGTGTATGAATCGGATGATGAATTACCCGCAACCCATTTTGAACGTTTGCAATGGCTAAAATCTATTGGTATTCCGGTCAATAACGAAATTCGCTTGGCAACAGGACGTGAGCAATTACTTGCCTTTTATGCTGATATTCAAGCCAAACGTCCGACGCTCGGTTATGATATTGACGGCACAGTACTAAAAGTGAATGACATTGGCTTACAAGAGCAGCTCGGTTTTATTTCTCGTTCGCCACGTTGGGCGATTGCTTATAAATTCCCAGCACAAGAAGAAATGACAGTGCTGAATGATGTGGAATTTCAGGTGGGTAGAACCGGGGCGATTACGCCGGTAGCGAAATTAGAACCGGTATTTGTTGCCGGTGTAACGGTAAGTAATGCCACTTTGCATAACGGCGATGAAATTGAGCGTTTAGGCATTGTCATCGGCGATACGGTGATTATTCGCCGTGCCGGTGACGTGATTCCGCAAATTGTTGGGGTGGTGATGGATCGCCGTCCGGAAAATGCAGAAAAAATCGAATTTCCGACCGTTTGTCCGGTCTGTGAATCGGCAGTAGTACGTGTGGAAGGCGAAGCGGTTGCTCGCTGTACCGGCGGTTTATTCTGTGGTGCACAGCGTAAAGAGGCGTTAAAGCATTTTGTTTCTCGTAAGGCAATGGATATTGATGGCGTCGGTGAGAAGTTGATCGAACAATTAATGGAACGTGAGCTGGTGCATACACCGGCGGATCTGTTTAAACTCGATCACACCACTTTAATGCGTTTGGATCGAATGGGTGAGAAATCAGCGCAAAATGCGTTAAACAGCATCGAAAAAGCGAAAAATACCACTTTGGCACGTTTCTTATTTGCATTAGGAATTCGTGATGTTGGCGAAGCTACGGCGCAAAACTTAGCGAATCACTTTCATAATTTAGAAGCAATTCGAGTGGCAACCTTTGAGCAATTACAAGAAGTACAAGATGTCGGTGAAGTGGTGGCAAATCGTATCGTGCGTTTCTGGCAAGAGCCACACAATGTGGCTGTAGTTGATGATTTAATTGAACTAGGTGTACATTGGCAAGATGTGGTTCAGGTTGAAATTGCGGATAATCCGTTAAAAGGTAAAAATGTGGTGTTAACCGGTACGCTGACTCAATTAACTCGCGATCAAGCAAAAGCGCTTTTACAAAGTTTTGGTTGTAAGGTGTCCGGTTCGGTTTCAAGCAAAACCGATTATTTGATTGCCGGTGAAAAAGCCGGTTCAAAATTAGCGAAAGCGCAGGAATTGGGAGTTAAAGTCTTAACCGAACAAGAGTTGGTCGATTTAATGCCCACCTAATGAGTAAAAAAATGGGAAAATTTAACCGCTTGTAAGCTTTAATTATAAGAAAGAAAAGCCATCCGTAATAGGATGGCTTTTTTGTTTTGATTATTGATAACGATTATTGGCAGTTGGTTTAGTACAGTTCAGAACAAAACCATTTAATTTCACGCCAGCTCTTTCAAAATGTTGCAGTGTTGCTTCTAGCTCAGGACGAGTAGTTTCGCCAAATCTACCGACTAAAATTGCCGTGCCTGTATAGCGACCGATAATTGCGGCGTCACTTGAACTCAATACCGGCGGTGTATCAATAATGACTAAGTCATAATGTGTATTTGCCCACGATAGAAGTTGTTGGAAACGTTCGCCGAGTAAATATTCGGAGAGGTTTTCCGTGATTTTACCTTTTGAGATCACATCAAAATGCGCATTAGCTGCAGGGCTGACGACAGATTCAAACGGTAATGACTGAGTTAAGACCTCTCCAATACCGTTTTTATTTTCGGTATCAAACATTTTGTCTAAATAGCTGTAACGTGTATCGACATCAATCAGTAACACTTTTTTACCTGATTTCGCCACGATATTGGCTAAGTTTGTAGCAATAAAGGTATTACCGGTGTCATACGAAGCACTTGAAACCATTAACACTTTATTTTTCGCCTCTTGCATAGCGAAGTGAATATCCGCTCGCAGGCCTCGTAACGCTTCAATCGCCGAATCTGTCGGTGTACTTTCTGATAATAACTTCGTGTTATTTCGGCTTAAGCGACCTTGTTTGAATTTATCAAACGAGAAATTCGGCTGTTTTTTGCTGTTTGGCACGCTGGTATAGGCGGTCAGCCCTAATTTTTTCGCCATCGTAGGCGATTGAATCGTACGGTTAAATAGCGCTTTAATTAACGAAACGATAAGCCCTAATACAAATCCTAAAAAGCCGGATAGCAATGTTGAAACTGCTTTGCTTAAAACGCTTGGATTCGGTAGCACTTGAGCCGCATCCAGAATGCGTGCATTTCCGACCGCCCCGGCTCTAACTACATCCAGCTCCTGTAATTTATTAGAAAGCTGCATATAGATTTGCTGATCAACTTCAAGTTCACGGTTTAAGCTGACCATATCTCGTTGGGTTGCCGGTAGATTTTCCATTTCCTTAGCGATTTTGGCTTTTTCATCACGTAAGGTTTTTTTCTGGTTTAACAAGGCAACATAAGTCGGGTGGCGCTTGGTAAACTTCTGAGCGATTTCGCCTTCTTTAATGGTTAAAGCGTTTAAATCCGCATCAATACGTACAAGGCGGTCTAAATAAGACTTGGCTTCTAAATCTAAGTCGATAGAGCTATTGTCTTCTTTATATTTATTCAAACTGTTTTCCGCTTCGACTAATTTTTCTCTTACCTCCGGCAAGCGATTTTGCAGTAACTCTAAACTTCTTGACGCTTCAGCCGCATTTTTATGCGCATTTTGTTGCACATAACTTTCGGAAACACTTTTAATGATGTTTTTGATATCTCGTTGGTTTTCACCACGGATAGCAATTTCAATCACCCCGGTTTGTTTACCTTTTTCATTAATGTGTAAACGTTGTTGTAATTTCTCAATTGCCGCTAATTCCGCAATCTTTTTCAAACGAAAGCGTTGCCCTGCATTGCCATGCAAGATAGACACTTTAAATTTAAGTTGATCGTTAGCATAAGAACGATTGACTAATCCTTCTAAAATTAGTGTTTCACCGTCTTTTTGATAGAGACGGTATTCTCCTTTATTTGCGCCGACTTCGAGTACTAATTCTTCTAAGTTCTCATTTTCGGGAATAAATTCAGCAACAAGAATATCCGGCGTATAGTCAGCAAGGTTTTCAAGTCCTTTACTGATAAAAGGAATTGAACGTACAGGGGTTACTTCCGTAGTAAGATTAAGATCTTCGACTGTTTTGGCTAACACTAAGCGAGATTTAATCACCTCGATTTCAGTATTCGGCGAAGATTCTTGAGTAAAACCATCGGACAGTTCTTTTAAAATATTACCCGACTTTTTTTCATCGACCTGTACTACCGCATTCGCTGTATAAACAGGTGTAGAAAGAATACTGTAACTTAAGCCTAATGCGGCACAAACAACCGTGCAGAATAGGATCAAATACTTATTATCAAGTAATACATTGATGAATCTCATTAAATCGATCTCATCATTTTTGGTGTTTTTGTTATTCATTCCATTACCTTTTCGATTGAGGTTTTATTACCAATTTTTAATGCGGAGTGTGCCTTCGGTTAAATCGTTAAAGCCGGTAATTGTCGGTAATACTTGGGTGATCACACGGTTCCAGCGGGTAAGTGGTGCTGTTGTAACATAAACGACATCGTATGGTTTCAGGAAAAACTCGGTACCTAAAATATAAGAAGTCGGGTTGGTTACGTCTAACTGGTAGATATTTGCCACTTTTTCAATTTGGTTGCCGTTATTATCTTCAACCACTTGTTTTGTACCTCGTTCTCCACGGATAACGAAAATACCCGTTGCATCGGCAGCGAGCTTATCAATGCCACCGCTAGCAGAAATCGCTTCAGTAAGGCTCATGCCATTACGTCCGATTTTTAATAACTGCGGCGCTTGTACCTCGCCGATAACAAATACTTTTTGTGCGTCATTACGTGGGATATGAATAATATCGCCGTCTGTTAACAAGCGGTTTTGCGTAAGATCGCCTTTCTGTAACAGAGCTTCTACTGACACGATTTCGTCTTGTCCACGGTGTGTAATGGTGACGTTGTTCCAGTCCGCATCGGCAGAAAGTCCGCCGGCTTTATTAATCGCATCAAGCAGTGTTAAAGGTACATTGCTGATAAATTGTTGTCCCGGATTTTTTACTTCACCGGTAACGTAAGCCTTTTTAGATTGGAAAGAAGCTACAGTGACTTCTACTTGTGGTTCCATAATATAGTCGGCAAGGCGGCTGGTAATACGGTCTCTAATTTGGTTAACGGTTAAGCCGTTTACTTTGATTGTGCCGACATAAGGGTAAAAAATCGTACCGTTAGCGTGGACTTGGTTCCCGCTATCCGCTGCCGAACGATAAGTCCCTGCCGGCGTAGTGAGCTCAGGGTGATCCCAAACAGTAACATTCAGTACGTCACCGATTCCGACGTGATATTGATAAGCTTTAATTTGCTGATCCAATGCCGGATTGTTTTGTGCGCTCGCTTTAAAAGGTGCTAGCTCTTTTAATAATTGGGGGGTAATCAGATAAGCATCAACCGCTTTATCTACATCAAGCACTTCACCCTTTACTTCGACATTTTTATAACGAATCGGAGAATAGCTGCTCGGAAAAATAGAGCAACTCGCAAGCGCTAAAGAAGCGGTAAGAATTGAGAGTTTTTTTACTAATTTATTCATAAATACAATACTCTTTTGTAAAAAATAGTCGAAAACAGACCGCTTAGCGGGCGCCGAAACCGGTTAACATGGTTTGGATCGTTTTAAAGAAAATTAATACGTCAAGTGCAAAAGAGAAATGTCTAATGTAGTAGAAGTCATGTTCAATTTTTACTTGCGTTTCATCTTCCGTTGCAGCGTAGCCGTGTGTTACTTGCGCCCAACCGGTAATGCCCGGTTTTACAATATGACGATAGCTATAAAACGGAATATTTTGGTCGAATTGTTCCACAAATGCTTTTTGTTCCGGACGAGGGCCGATTAATGCCATATCGCCCTTAAGTACATTGAAAAATTGCGGTAATTCATCAATACGTGTTTTACGAATAAATTTACCGACTCGAGTGACTCGCATATCACCAACGGTTGCCAGTTTTGCACCGTCTTTCTCAGAGTCTTTACACATACTGCGGAATTTATAAATACTGAATTCTTCACCTTTCTGACCGATACGTTTTTGAATAAATAAAACCGGTCCTTCACTTTCTAATTTAATTAGAATAGCGGTAATAAGCATCACCGGTAATACGATTGGGAAGCTGAGTAATACCAATACGGAATCAATAAATTGTTTGGTTCTTAAATAGGCAACAGAAGGCTGAAGCGAACCAAGATCATTTTCATACATATGGGTAATTTTAGTACGTCCGGTAAGTGATTCACGGATCTGACGTACATTATAAGTATCTACACCGGCTAAAGTTTTTTGCGAGATAAAACGTTCCCATTCATCAGTTAATTTTGGAGAATATAAGTCAGCCACCAAAGTTTGCATATTTTGAACAGGTTGGTTCGGATCTTCGAGTTTTACCCAATTGACATTGGAGATCTGTTCAAGATTTTTGGCTTTACCTAATGGAATGTAGTGAATAGTCGGATTCGGACCGCTATATTTCATTCGGTTAGACCAAAAATCTAAACCAATGACTAACGGAATATGCCACACAAAGTAAGCGGCAGAATAAGTTACTTGGAATAATGTGATGACAACTAAACTAAAACTATATGTCACAATGACACTTGGTAATAAAATGAGGTTTTCATGTTTACCCGGGTAATTAGATAGCTTATGTGAAAGTAATAAATGTAATACATAACACACTGCACCGATAAAAATACTGTGCGAAATAAAACCTTCCGGTAAATCAGCAAATATATTTAATATAAGTGCAGGTAGAAAAACGGCAATTGCTCCACAAATAATAAATCTCATCTTAGCTCTCCTCTAGAATAGAAATCAGTTTGTCATTGACTTTGGCAATATCAAATTTTTGTTCGGCCATTTTGCGGCTCTCAATGCCCATATTGCGAATTTCCTTTTTATTTTCAATGAAATAGCGCATTGATTGTGCAAGTTCATCAACCGAATATACCGGAACTAATAAACCGTTTTTCTGATGCTCAACCGTTTCACGGCATCCCGGTACATCTGTTGTAATGATGGCTCGACCGATTGCCATTGCCTCTTGAGTACTTCTTGGTACGCCTTCGCGATAAGATGGCAATACAAATACCGAACTGTTAGCAATCACTTCCGGTACGTTATCTACATAACCAAGATATTCGATAACACCGCGTTTGATATAATCGTCTAACGCATTTTTTGATATAGCAAAAGGATTGCCTTCATCAAAACCACCGATAATGGAGAACCGTACGGTCGGATATTCCGCTTTGATTTTTTGAGCCGCTTCAAGATATTCAAAAATTCCTTTTTCTTTTAAGAGGCGAGCAATAAACAGGAAAGAAACCTCTTTTGTGATATCAACTTCTTGATAGCCAAATCGTTCTAGATCGACCCCGATTCCCCCTAAGATAGCAGTGGATTTTGTCGAAATACGATAAGTATCAACTAAATCTTTTTTATCATCGGGGTTTAAAAAAATTAACTTATCTAAGAAGGGGAGAGAAACTTTGTAAAGCAAGATTTGAATCGCTTGAACAATCTTCGCTTTTTGAGTTTTTCCTTCTTTATAAGGTGTAAACGCATTACCTAAGCCTTCGATCATGCCGATGACTTTAGGTACTCGAGCAAGTTTTGCCGCCAACGAGCCAAAAATAACCGGTTTGATAAAGGTACTAAATGCGATATCGGGTTGAAGTTGTTTTAATTCCTTCACCAGAAGATAAACCGCTTTTAAATCTTTAACCGGATTCATTCCTTTTGGATTGATAAAATGCGCTTTAGGAATAGCACCCCAAGCACTGACTTCTTTTTGCTCCTTTTCTGTATAGCCATAGGCATAACAGTAAACTGTATAGCCTCTATTCACTAATTCAATGACTAATTCTTTACGGAAATTAGTAATCATGGAGGCAACATTGCCGATAAGTACGATCTTTTTCATAATAAGCTACATAAATAAAACATTTCTGTAATCGAAACAGCATAAAGCATAAGGCGAATAATTTATCCAAATGAAAAACAACATGGTATTTTCAATAATCAAAGCAATTAAAAATAATGCTTTTAATTCGAAGGATTCTAAATACTCAAAAAATTTTCCGAATACAGCGATGTCGAAAATAACAAAATAAAGATTAAAACGGTCAGCGATAGTTGAATAAACAAAGCTAACGGGTAAGAATATTAGAATTAAGATACACATTAAATCTAATAATCGATAAGTATTTGGATAGCTTTCTACAAAAATATGTCTTTGCCATAAATAAACAGCAATAGGTAATAAGTGAAGTGCTATCCTAAATACTGCACCTGCGGAAGATAATTCTCCGGAGGTGTACGCACTTTCTCCTTGTGAAATCATATAAATGATATAAAAGGAAAAAAGAATGACGAATAAAGAATATAAATAAAATATTTTATTTTTATAAAACTCAGAGTTAATTAATGGTAAGAATGCGAGGAAAATAATTGCGGATTTATGAAATAAATAGGCAAGTGCAATCCATACGAAAAACTTCCATTTTTTCGGATCTTGTGCAAATAAAGTTGAAAACGCATAACATACCAAGCCTATTGCAGCAGATTGACGGGTATAACCCATACCTACAGCAATAATGGTGTAAGAGAACGCAATTAGAAATGCAAGAAACAAATGTTCAAATTGGCGCGATAATTGAGAAAAACCTATGATTAAACAGAATGCGCAAACAAAGTTAACAAATGAAATAGAATAATTTAATCGGTGAGCTAACCAGTTAAAAAATCCATATCCATATTCGGATGAACCGGCTACTTTGAAAAAACTATCAGCCTTATATAAATCAAATATATATAGGTAACTGAACCAGTCTCCGCCTACTTCAAAGCGACCGCCGATAAAAATAAAGATAAATGCGGAGAAAATAAATAAGAAAATTTCGCCGCCTTTATTTTTAGGAAGATTTACGAGGTTCATGACAACAATTGTTGCCCAAATATACCAATATATAAACATAAATACTTATTATTTTCTTTCTAAAATGTTAGTCAAAAATTCCGTAAAATGACAATTGTCTAGAATTGCTTCCCAAGAATACATAGACATATCAATACAATGATTTTTATATTGTGATAAATCACATTGCTTAGTATTTATGTGTTCAAGCCAAATCGGTTCATAGCCAATTTTTTTACAAAATTCTTCAACCCAGTAATAACGATTTGAAATCAAGCGTAATCCTGACGCTAAATATTCCAATGTTTTTGTGCTGGTTTGAATATTAAATGGATACACATCTGGCGTGTAATTTAGTCCGAAACGCGCATTGGCATAAATTTGTGGTAAGTCGGATCGATTGACCTTACCTGTCATATAGATACCGGATACTTTTAAAATTTCATAGGTTTCATTATCGACTTCACCGACAACGATCACTTTATAGTATGCCGAGAGATTAATAAGGCTTTGGATAAGCCCTGTTCGTCCAATAATTGATCCTGCATAAACCACATCATATTCAGGATGCGGATTTGGCATTTGAAATAATGCTGAATCTATACCCATATCTCGATAGATATAAGGAATATTATCGGAGAACCCAAAATCTTTTTTCACAATTTCATTAAGAAATATGCGACCTTGAGGTTTTGTATTAGCACATTTTTTAATGAAATTTTTTACGCCGGAATAGTTAGGCATAGAAAGACTTTGATATTCATGTACTTCTAATGCTGATTGTGGAGCATAGCTTTTCCAAAAAGGACGCATTCCTAAAAAATAGATATTAATATCGTTATTAGGATCTAAATTTTCTTCATAATCTAACTGAACCAAATGATTGCGTTTAGTTAAATAATCTTTATAAGCAAAGGCTTCTGGGGTATAGGCCTGCTTTTTTAACGTAATGCCGATTTTCAATTGTTATTACCACCTAAATAATGCCAAGCTTAATATTTTCTCTTCGATAATAATTCCACACTAAGGCTTTAATCATATTCACGCCGAGTGCCGTAGAGATAGCCGCACCGATAATGCCGTATAGGTGAGCTAAAAATATGCATAAGAGAGCGCTAATACAGAAAACAATCGCTTGATATTTAAGTAATATCTTTTTGTTTTCTGTATAACTCGCGAGCGTCATTCCAAATCCCCATATTTGAGAAAATGATACTCCTAGCATTAAAATCAGTAACGAAACATATCCCTCGTATGTGTTTTCAACACTATAGAGATAAAATAAAAAATCACCGATTAAGGCGCTAATCGCAACAATCGAAAAACTAAATACACATAAAAAAACAGTGTATTTTTTAGTGTAGTGATAAAGTTTCGTATATTCTTGCTGTTTGTATAAATTAACGATATTGGGGGTTACGACTGCCATCACAGAGGCGGAAAAGTAAGAAATTAACGCCATAAAACTGTAACAAATGATATAAACTCCTACTGCTTTATCCTCTACAAAATAAGAGAGGATAATACGGTCAAATTGTGCATTAAGTAGCACGAAAAGTGCCGATAATGTCGGAATCGTGCCGTATTTCAGCAAATCTTTATAGTGGTAAGCAGTCGATTTCGAGTCATTTTTTACATATTTTTTAGTTAAGCATGCAGAAAATAAAAAGAGCGAGAAAGTGGCATAAAAATACAACCAGAAGAAATCTACGCCTTCCATAAAATAGCTAAATGCCAAGATAAAAATCAGCGGTAACAAATAACGTAACCCATCATCAATCGAGGTATTGAGATACTGCATCTGATTTACGATAAAAATAGAGGATTTGCAGTAGAAGAAAGAGTAGAACAGTACTACAAATCCTATATACCAAAGCCCGAATTCAAACTGAAACAACCATACCGAGAAAGCGGTAATCAAGCATGAAGTTAATGCCCAAAAGCCAAGAAATTGTGGGCGAATCGTGCGTTGGTTAAATTCAATAATGTGAACATAATTCCCCCAGTTGGCAACCAATGAAAGGATCAAAATATAGGTGGTAACCAACCCATATTGACCTAATATATCCACCCCAAAATATCGGGAAATAGCCATACCTAACAGTAATGATGATCCTGCACCAATCGCTTTAAGTAAAAGGAGGAAAAATACTTTTTTCATTATTCAATAAATGTCACGTTATGAGAGCGGGACATACTTTGTTCGTATACACCCTTGCATTTATAGTATCCATTGTTATAAATGCTTAATTTTTTATTTAGCAGATAAGCACCGACCGCTACATGTAATCTATCGGTTTTGATTTCTTCGTATAAATTAATGAGTTTTAAAAATTGCTTAGCGCTATAGAGCGAAGCTTGATAATTTTCTGTACCAAAGCTGGCGACAAGCGATAAATCATTTGCCAAACTTCTTTTTACATTTAAATTTTGATTACTTTCTTTATCGGTGCGCATTGCATTAATTTGAGAGGTAAATAACGCA
The DNA here is from genome assembly GCF_900636745.1 of Actinobacillus equuli. Taxonomy (NCBI): domain Bacteria; kingdom Pseudomonadati; phylum Pseudomonadota; class Gammaproteobacteria; order Pasteurellales; family Pasteurellaceae; genus Actinobacillus; species Actinobacillus equuli. Next base: position 1,656,703 of record NZ_LR134310.1, read on the forward strand.
CGCAAACGGTGGAAATTAATCAATATTTTACGAATGATATTTTTACTCGATAATTTAATTTTAAAATGAGGATTGCTTGTCAAAATTTGTGCTGGATTTATACAGAATGCCATATCATCGGCAAGATAAACCTCTTTAGCATTTGATATATTTCGACAATATTCAAAGCTATATTTTTCTCTGCAAAAGATAATGCTGTCTTCCGGCAAGTTGGAAATTAAGTTGTCAATGCCACGAATGGAATGTGGTAAAATAATTAACTTTAGTTTTATCTTTAAGTTAATGATCGATTTTAAAAAATTAGGAGTGGAATTCCACTCAGGAACTAAACAGCCGCCTCCGCCGATTAATACAATATCATTATTTTTTAATTGGTTGATTTTGTCTTGTGAGATTAAAGAAAACTTCAGATTAAATTGCTGCGCTAAAGTGTAAAAGCCCATATCTATCAATGCATCACCTGCATTCCCTCCATTCGGATAATAAAAAATATTTCCTTGTTGATATGCAGATAATTCTTTAAAAATAGTATGTAAATTAGACATAATGACCCCTGTAATATTTATTAATTAGTAGATTTACTCTCTAGCTATACTAAAAATTTGTTTTCTATTTTCTACCTTCCGGTGAGTATTATTTTGTATGTGAACGCTATTATTTATAAGTTGTTTTTCTAAATCGGGGTAAATGTTATTCGTCTAGTTTAACGAAATGTCAAAATATGTTGTTTGATTTTGTTAATATAACTTGGGATTTATTGTTTCTTTGTATTTTTTGATATATCAAAGTATATAAATATAACTGAATCCATTATAGGTTAATATTTATATATTGATCAATAGTAATGGAGGTCTTATATGTCATGTAAAATAGCAAAATAAATAGTGGTCTTATATGTTTTTAATATGGAACTTTTTTAAAATCTTGTAATACAAATATTGTTACTTTGAATAACCTGTGAAAAGATAGATATAAACCTATATGAAGCTTGTTCACTGTTATCTTAAAACGAGTATAATAGGCTAATGATACTTAACTGAGGGGGCTGTATGGCTATTTTAGTGACAGGTGGTGCGGGTTATATCGGTTCGCATACGCTCGTTGAATTATTAAATGCAAATCGTGAAATTGTCGTATTAGATAATTTATCTAATTCTAGTGAAGTTTCATTGGAGCGAGTAAAACAGATTACAGGTAAAACGGTTACTTTTTATCAAGGTGATATTTTAGACCGTAATATTTTGCGTAAAATTTTTGCAGAAAATAAAATTGAATCTGTTATTCATTTTGCCGGTTTAAAAGCGGTTGGTGAGAGTGTGCGCGAACCATTACGTTACTATCAAAATAATGTAACCGGCTCGATTGTTTTAGTCGAAGAAATGTTAGCAGCTGGTGTGAATACGATTGTATTCAGTTCATCCGCAACGGTTTATGGCGATCCGCAAATTATCCCGATTGTAGAGTCTTGCCCGGTTGGCGGCACAACAAATCCATACGGTACATCAAAATATATGGTGGAACGAGTATTGGAAGATACGGTAAAAGCCTTCCCACAATTAAGTGCGGTGGTGTTACGTTATTTCAATCCGGTCGGGGCGCATGAAAGCGGTTTAATCGGTGAAGATCCGAACGGTATCCCAAATAACTTATTACCTTATATCAGCCAAGTAGCGGTAGGTAAGTTAAAAGAGCTCTCAGTATTCGGTAGCGATTATGATACGCATGATGGTACAGGTGTACGCGATTATATCCATGTCGTGGATTTAGCTATTGGACATTTAAAAGCGTTAGATAAACACCAAGGCGATGCCGGTTTCCACGTGTATAACTTAGGTACCGGAACAGGTTATTCAGTGTTGGATATGGTAAAAGCGTTTGAAACGGCAAACGACATCAAAGTACCTTATAAATTGGTTGATCGCCGCCCGGGGGATATCGCAGTTTGTTATTCCGAACCGTCTAAGGCGTTAAAAGAGTTAGGTTGGAAAACCGAACGTGGTTTAGAACAAATGATGAAAGACACTTGGAATTGGCAAAAAAATAACCCAAACGGTTATAAAGGCTAACAAGCGTTAATTAAATGATGGCACAAGCGTTTACGTTTGTGCCTTTTTTATCTCTGAATATTTCTGTTATGATGTTTGATAATTAAGCTAACACAAAGTTGGCGTATTATCATTTCATTTGCAAAAGAAAAGGAAAAAATGACCGCTTATCATTCTTCACCTCAACCCCCAATTTGGCGACAAATTTTTACTAAAAATATGTTGCTTTGTATTTATACCGGTTTTTGTTCCGGCTTACCTTTATTTGTGCTTATCCAATTAATGCCGGCTTGGTTTACTTCGGCAAACCTTGATATTAAAACCATCGCTGCTTTTACTTTAACTTCATTGCCTTATACGTGGAAGTTCTTATGGGCAGCATTATTAGATCGCTATTTCCCACCGTTTTTAGGTCGCCGTCGTAGCTGGATTTTTCTCTCGCAATTAGGCTTATTGGTAATTTTAGCCGGGTTTGGCTTTTTTGATCCGGTAGCGGATATCGGTATTATTACCGTGCTTTCAGTAATTTTAGCCTTTCTGTCTGCCACTCAAGATATTGTGGTGGATGCTTATCGCCGAGAAATCTTATCGGACAATGAATTGGGCTTAGGCAATTCAATTCACGTGAATGCCTACCGTATTGCCGGTCTAATACCGGGCGGTTTATCGCTTTTCTTGGCGGATCATTACCCATGGCAAACGGTATTTATTATTACCGCTGCCTTTATGTTGCCATGCCTATTCGTTACGCTATTTGCTAGAGAGCCGCAAAGTACACCGATTGATAAAAGCAAACCGTTTTATATGGTGTTTGTTGATCCGTTTAAGGAATTTTTCAGCCGTAAAGGTGTATGGGGTGCAGTAGGACTTATTCTATTTATTTTCTTATATAAGCTTGGTGATTCGCTGGCGACTTCACTACAAACCAAATTTATCTTGGATATGGGCTTTACCAAATCGCATATTGCTGCGGTGGTTAAAACAACTTCGCTTTGGTGTAGTATCGGTGGTGGGATTATCGGCGGAATAGCAATGCTGAAACTAGGGGTAAATCGCGCGTTATGGATTTTCGGATCGGTACAGTTAATTACCATTTTGGGTTTTGCTTATCTTGCAAGTTTTGAGTATTTCCCGACCGCTTCTATCGGTTCAGCAGAACTATTTAAATTAGGTATTGTGATGGCGGGTGAGTATCTCGGTGTCGGTTTGGGAACGGCAGCATTTGTTGCCTTTATGGCTCGAGAAACTAATCCGATGTACACCGCAATGCAATTAGCCATTTTTACTAGTCTTGCGGCGTTGCCAAGTAAATTCTTAGGCGCTTATACCGGACATTTGGTCGAAGCCTTCGGTTATTATCAGTTTTTCTGGATTTGTTTCTTTGTTGCTATTCCGGGAATGCTGATGTTGATTAAGGTTGCACCGTGGAAGGTATCTGAATCGTAAAAAATTATACAAATTTGATCGCTTGTCATTAAGTCTCTGTATAAAAAATTGCCCCCTAATTGTTAGGAATTTAATCCAACTTTTAGGGGGCAAATATTTACTTTGTACGATCTCTAAACTTGGTTTAGAAAGTGTAATTCACGTTTAAACGGAAATCACGTCCGGCTGCCGGTAAGGTTGTACCACGTTGGCTATGCGGATAGTAGAATTTATTAAATGCGTTATTTAATGCTAAATTTACATTTAAGCTATCGTTTTTCAATGGTTTCCAGTTAACGTAGAAATCATGATTGATATAGCTATCACGATGTGTATTTGCAATTGTTTGATCTGCATTCGCTAACGCATAACCGTCTTCATCTTCTACATAACGCCCTTTCCAACCTAATTCTAAGCTAGGGTTTTCAAAGCGATATGCTAAACCGGCTGTCCAAGTACGCCCCACCTGTACGGCAAATTCAGGATTTAACGTAGAATTTGCTTTTGTATCGTTTAAGTAGAATCTTGGTTTACTTTCCGATACACCGAAGCGGGCGGTTAAACCTTCATAACGATAAGACGCATTTAACTCATAACCATGGTTTTTAGAATAACCGTCATTTACTGCTTGTTTTACTCCTGCTGAACCGTGTCTATCTTGTGGGTTTACGATTAAGTTATTCACTTTTTGCCAGAAGTAGCTACCTTCAAAAGTAAAGTCGCCATTATTATAGTTAAAACCGATTTCGGTATTACGAGCATGTTCAGCTTCAATATTTGGATCTACCGATACACGTCTGAGACCAACCATTAGTGCATCATATAAACGAGGGCTACGTGACGCATAGTTATGGTTTGCGCTAAGGCTTAACTCAGGTGTTGCTTGATAAATTAAACCGACACTTGGATTCCATTTACCATCAGACGCTTTCACACCGTCATTCGCTTTCATATCAAAATGATCGTAACGTAAACCTGTGGTAAAGGTGAAGTCGTTGATTCCACTAATCATCTCAACGTAAGCACCGGTATCGGTTTTTTCCGGATTATTGGTTACGAATGGGCGTTTAGTATGCGGTTCAATTTCCTGATTACGGTAATTTACACCGTATTTAACTAAAATTTCTTCTCCAATGAACGAATCGAAATTCACATTCGCACCTTGGGTTTTAATTACGGTCGTTGTTGGGCCCTTAACGTTACCACAGTATCCACAACCTCTATCATCAGCAGAATAGCGTTTATTCTTCATTAAATAGGCATTTGCAGTTAATTCGTTAATAAAACCTAAGTTTTTCCCAATATATTCAAGGTTAGTATTGTTTAACGTTGTTTCTCGATAAGATGGAGATTGACGAGCTAAACTAAGACGAGGATTGTTAGTCGCATCAAATGCAGTGAATTCTTCACGTACAACACGCTCACCGCGGTGTTGATCTTGTAAGTGGCTTAATACAAAGCGATGATCACCAAAAGTTGCACCTAATTTAGCGATATAGTTACGTTTATCTAATGCGCTGTAAGGTACTTTATTACTACCGTCTAAACCGTTTACGAAATTTTTGCCAGCTTTGTAATTGTCTTCATCGTTACGATTGAAAGAAAGTAATGCGTCAAAATGAGCGGCTTTACCAAATACCGTTGCACCATAAGAGTGCCCGTCATTGCTAGAATAACCACTATTTAATTTAAATCCGTAATCACGCTCACTATTTTTCAAGAGATCTAAAGCATCAACCGTTTTTACGATAATCGCACCGTTTGTTGCCCCGATACCGGCGCTTGCTGAGCCCGCACCTTTTTGTACAGAAACGCTTTTAAGTAATGATGGATCGATAATGAAACGCCCTTGGTGATATAAAATCTGGCTATCAGATGATGCACCATCCACTTTAATGTCTACCGAGTTTTGCCCCATCCCACGAATGGTTAAGAATTGTGATGTACCATTACCACCGGCAAATTCAATGGCAGGTTCTTTTGAGAGTAAACCACGTAAATCAGTTTCAGTACGTTCATTTTTCTCTGCGAGGGTCACAATATTTGTTTTAACTTTCGCACCTTGGCGATCAGTTACAACAATTTCAGATAATTCCGCAGTTTCTTTTGATTGTTCCGGATTTGCGTAAGCAAACGAACTAATCGCAGCTAATACGGCGATGGTCAGTTGATTTCTTTTCACAGATAAGTCCTCATGAATATAGAGTGTAATTTAAGATAACGGGAATTATTATCAATAAGAATTGTATTGTCAACGAAAAATATTACTTTACGATAAATTTAAATTTATTGTGGGTATATGTTTGCACAAGCGGTCAAATTTAGTAAAAAATTTGCAATTTAAGGCAGTAATCGGTAAGGTTACTGCCTTAGCTTTTTTATTCATTCATCTTTTATTTTCAAGAGGCTTTACAATGAAAATTATCCTATTAGGCGCGCCGGGTGCGGGTAAAGGTACACAAGCACAATTTATTATGAACAAATTTGGTATTCCGCAAATCTCAACAGGCGATATGTTCCGTGCGGCAATTAAAGAAGGTACAGAGCTTGGTAAACAAGCAAAAGCATTAATGGACGAAGGTAAATTAGTGCCGGATGAATTAACCGTTGCATTAGTAAAAGATCGTATCGCACAACCGGATTGTGCAAACGGCTTCTTATTAGACGGTTTCCCTCGCACGATTCCACAAGCGGATGCATTAAAAGATTCAGGTGTGAAAATTGATTTAGTATTAGAGTTTGACGTAGCGGATGAGGTGATTGTTGAACGTATGAGCGGTCGCCGTGTACACCAACCGTCAGGTCGTACTTATCACGTAGTTTATAATCCACCGAAAGTTGAAGGTAAAGATGATGTAACCGGCGAAGATTTAATTATTCGTCAAGATGATAAGCCTGAAACGGTATTAGAGCGTTTAGCAATTTACCACAAACAAACTAAGCCATTAATTGCTTACTACACAGCGGAAGCTGAAGCAGGTAATACGCGTTATGAACGTTTAGACGGTACAAAACCGGTTGAAGAAGTGAGCGCAGAATTAGCAAAAATTTTAGGCTAATTATCTATAGATGTAAGCGGTCATTTTTGGTGAAAACTTTGCAATATTTCACTTAAAAATGGCCGCTTATTTATTTTTATTACTCAGAATGATAGCGAGAAATAATTTGTTTTGCGCCACCGTTGCCGACACAAGCTTCATGTACCGGTGAAGTTGAGTAACTTCCGTCTACGCAAATAGCAGTGACATTAGCAGGCAAAACTTGTTGAATAGGATGCGGATTACGAATGGGAATATATTCCGTTTTTGTTGAAGGTTCTTTAACGATTTGAACTGGTTGATCCGAGCTACAAGCCGTAATCGTTACTGCAAGAGCTACTAAAGAAAATAAATGCGCTTTCATACATAAATCCTTGTATATTATAGACGGCGATTAATACTTATCGCCGTACTTGAGTTTATAAAAAAGGGTTGAATTGCTCAACCCTTTTATAAATCTCAAGTTATGAATTTACAAAATTTTTCCCTAATTCAATATCTGCTTTAAGAATCGGTTTAATTTCGTCTAATTTAGCTTGTTCGTATTCGCTTAATTTACCGATTGGCAAGATTTCTTCTACACCTGTTAAACCGAATCTTACCGGATGAGCAAAGAATTCCGGATAATCAGAACCTTCTTTACTTTCTACATAAGCATAACGGACGCAATCTTCACCTAATAACGCTTTGAACACCGCTACTGCAAAACGTGCGCCTGATTCAGCCATTGAAAGTGTTGCAGATCCGCCGCCTGCTTTTGCTTCCACCACTTCTGTACCGGCATTTTGGATACGATAAGTTAATGACTCAATCTCTTCTTGGCTAAATGAAATTGGAAGACCTTCCGCAAGCGCCTGAGAAAGTAACGGTAAAATAGTTGGACCCGAGTGACCGCCGATAACGGGTACTTTAACCGTTTCAACATTTTTATCTTTTAATTCAGACGTAAATGTTTTAGCACGAACAACATCAAGAGTCGTTACGCCAAATAATTTACGTTTGTCATATACGCCGGCTTTACGTAATACTTCAGCAGCAATTGGAACAAGCGTGTTGACCGGATTTGTTACAATACCGATACAAGCATTCGGACAAACCTCAGCGACTTTTTCAACCAAGTTTTTAATGATGCCCGCATTGATATTGAAGAGATCCGCACGAGTCATGCCCGGTTTACGCGCAACACCTGCAGTTAATAGAACAAGATTAGCGTCTTTAAGTGCTTCACTCGGGTCTTCACCTGAATAGCCGACAGCGTTTACCGATGTTGGAATGTGACTGATGTCTACCGCAATACCCGGAGTGACCGGTGAAATATCATATAAGGCTAGATCCGTTCCGGCAGGTAAACGAAGTTTTAATAAGAGAGCAAGAGTTTGCCCGATCCCACCTGCAGCGCCTAAAAGTGCAACTTTCATAAACAACTCCTAATCAATAATGGTTATAAAATAAAACTAGACTAAGTTTAACAAACATTTCTCAAGATTGATGCTAAATAAAACGAATCTCTGGGAAAAATTTTTCTAATGTTTGATTTAGATTGATTTTTTGACACTTGTAAGCAAAAATTATGCTTTCAATTGAAGCGATATTACATAAGGGAGATGAGATGGAAAAGCTTGATAATTTATCAGAAGCATTTAAAGCATTGCTAAAACAAGAGAAATTCGGTTCTCAGGGTGAGATAGTTAATGCGTTGCAAGAGTTAGGTTTTGAAAATATCAATCAGTCTAAAGTGTCTCGTATGCTTTCCAAATTTGGTGCGGTAAGAACACGTAATACTAAGATGGAAATGGTCTATCAATTACCGGCGGAATTAGGCGTGCCGACAACCTCCAGCCCTTTAAAGAATTTAGTCGTTGATATTGATTATAACGATGTGCTAATTGTTGTAAAAACCAGCCCGGGTGCGGCCCAATTAATTGCTCGTCTATTGGATTCAATGGGAAAAGGCGAAGGTATTTTAGGTACAATTGCCGGTGATGATACGATTTTTATCACTCCAACACGCTCAACCGCAATGGAAGATCTAATCCAAAATATTACCGAGTTATTTGAGTCATCGCTCTAATGAAAATTTTAATTACCGGCGGAACGGGTTTTATCGGGCAGCGTTTGGTCGAGGCGTTATTAGCGCAAGGACATTCATTAACACTGGTTACCCGCCAATCGAATCCAAAAGTTACTTTTAAGCAAGCGGTCGAATTTTGCTTAAATCTTGCAAGTTTAGAGAGTTTAGACGGATTTGATGCAGTAATTAATCTTGCCGGAGAGCCAATTTTTAATCGAGCTTGGACTCCCGCACAAAAACAACTACTTTCTGAGAGTCGCTTACAAATCACTTCTTTATTAGTCAAGTTAATTCAAGCAAGTCGAATGCCGCCTCATACATTTATTTCGGGCTCAGCAACTGGTTATTATGGTAATGTTTACTCTGATTCTTTAATTGATGAATCCGCTGCCAGTGGTACGAATTTTAGCGCAGAGCTTTGCCAACAATGGGAAGCGATCGCCTTAAAAGCTGAGAGCCCAAAAACACGAGTATGCTTAATTAGAACTGGCATGGTGCTTGCTCCGCAAGGTGGCGCATTATTAAAAATGTTACCGTTATATCGGTTAAATTTAGCCGGTAAGCTTGGCTTTGGGCAGCAACATTGGGCGTGGATTGCTTTAGAAGATCACATACAAGCGGTCTTATTTTTATTGAAAAATGCAAATTGCCGAGGCGCATTTAACTTAGTTGCTCCCCATCCGGTTACGAATGCAGAATTTAACTCTCGTTTAGCTGCTTATTTGAAACGCTGTGCGTGGTTTGCCGTGCCGGCTTTTATACTTAAATTAGTTTTAGGCGAGCGTTCGCAATTATTATTGGATAATCAACCGCTTACTCCTGCAAAATTATTAGCAAACGGCTTTCGCTTTCGACAGCCCGATTTAGATTTTAAACAGATCTTTGAGCAATAAAAAATCCCACCGACTGGTGGGATTTTTTTATCGCTTTATTATTGAAGGATTAAGTAGAAGTTTGAGTTACCGCGTAAAATATTTAATGCGATAACAGAAGGCTTCGAATCTAACACTTCACGTAATTGCTTGATATTGTCTACTTTGACACGGTTTACACCAACGATAATATCGCCTTCCGCTAGGCCTCGGTTTTCAGCAATCGAACCTTTAGTTACTTTTGCAATTTCGATACCTTTCACACCGTCTTTATCAAGGTTAGCAAATTCTGCACCTTTTAAAGCCGGAATAATATCTTTGGTTGTTGCTTTGGCTGAATTTTTGCTATTTTTTGCTGTATTATCAGCACCGTCCGATTGAAGCGTTACTTTAGCTTTTTCTTCTTTACCGTCACGTAAGTACGTTAGCTCAATTTCTGTACCCGGACCTGAAGTTGCCACTTTGGCACGTAATTCACTAAAGCTATTGATTTTCTTGCCGTTTAATTCGGTAATCACATCACCTGCTTTTAAGCCGGCTTTAGCAGCGGCAGAATCAGCTAAAACTTCACTGATGAATGCACCTTTTTGAGCCTCAATTTTGAATTCTTTTGCCAAATCAGCATTTAATTCTCCACCTTTAATACCTAACATACCGCGTTTTACTTCACCAAACTCGATAATTTGTTGCACGAGACTGTTTGCCATATTACTTGGGATCGCAAACGCAATACCAGCATTGCCGCCACTTGGTGAAATAATTGCGGTATTAATACCGATTAACTCACCGTTTAAGTTAATTAATGGACCGCCAGAGTTACCTTGGTTTACCGCAGCATCCGTTTGGATATAACTTTCGTAACCTTCATCAGAATTACCGGTTGAACGACCTAATGCCGAAATAATACCTGATGTCACAGTTTGCCCTAAGCCAAATGGGTTTCCAATAGCTACACTGAAATCTCCAACACGTAACTTATCTGAATCGGCAAATTTCAATTCGACTAAATTTTTAGGATTTTCAATTTGTACTAAAGCCACATCCGATAGTGGATCTGCGCCTAATAATTTAGCTTTAAATTCACGACCGTCTTCTAATTTAATCGTAATTTTGTCCGCATTTTTAATCACGTGGTTATTCGTAATTACATAACCTTTTTCGGCATTGATGATCGCGCCTGAACCTTGCCCTCGGAAATTACGCGGTGCACTACGTTCACCAAACATATCCGGGCCAAAGAAAAATTCAAATTCTTCGGGAATATCACGGCGATAGCGGGTTCTTTCTTCTGTTTTACCTTCTACAGCAATACTTACCACAGCCGGACGAACCTTTTCAATCATAGACGCTAAACTTGGCAATGCTTGACCTTCAACTACGGTTGGCAATGTGGCTTGTGTCGTTACTGGAACTGAGAGTAAACCGAGACCTAATACCAATGAAGCTAAGATCGATTTTTTCATTACTTTATCCATTTATATTTATCCTTTTTGTAGTGTCAAAAAATTCAACGAGCTCCACGGTTGCTCGTGTCCATTCAGACCACCTAATTTGGTGGCGGTTCCTTTAAAAAGCAAGTGTATTGCTAAAAAATAATCAATTTTATATGAAAAAGTTTATAAAAAACGGTTATTAAATTGTACATTTTCTGTCAAAAGTTAAAAATCCTTTGACTTTATGTGGCGGTTAATAGAGTATTGCCAACCATTTTATGTTTTATAGAAATTACTAAAGAAATTCCAATGCGAGATAATGAATACTTAGTTGAAGTGAAAAACCTCACCTTTAGTCGGGGTGAAAGGGTTATTTATGACAACTTAAATCTGCAAGTGCAGAAAGGTAAAATTACCGCGATTATGGGACCGTCAGGAATTGGTAAAACGACTTTACTACGCTTAATCGGCGGACAAATTATTCCTGAAAAAGGTCAAATATTATTTGATGGCGAAGATGTGTGTAAAGCGTCTAATAAAAGACTTTATGAGATTCGTCAGCGTATGGGTATGTTATTCCAATCAGGTGCATTATTTACTGATTTATCTACCTTTGATAATGTTGCCTTCCCTATTCGTGAACATACAAGATTACCGGAAGCATTAATTAGAAAATTGGTGCTAATGAAGCTAGAATCGGTAGGATTACGTGGTGCCGCGCAATTAATGCCGGCGGAACTTTCAGGCGGAATGGCGCGCCGAGCGGCGTTAGCTCGAGCAATAGCGTTAGATCCCGAGTTAATTATGTATGATGAACCGTTCACCGGACAGGATCCGATTAGTATGGGTGTAATTGTCGAGTTAATCAGAAAACTCAATCAAGCACTAAATTTAACGTCAATTGTAGTTTCACATGATGTAACGGAAGTGCTGAGTATTGCTGATTATGCTTATATTGTAGCGGATAAGCGCGTGATTGCCGAAGGTACGCCGGAAGCATTGATGGCAAGTCAAGATCCGCAAGTGGTTCAGTTCTTAGCAGGTAAAGCAGACGGTCCGGTTCGTTTCCATTATCCGGCTAAAGAATATACGGAGGAGCTATTCAGTGATTAATTTTATTAGTGGCATCGGTTCTTCTGTGATTAGTTTTGTACGAGCGTTTGGGCGAGCAACCTTTATGTTGTTTGGCGCATTGATCGGCAAACCACAATTTCGTAAGCATACACCATTATTAATTAAGCAATTATATGTATTAGGGGTTCAGTCTCTACTCATTATTATGCTGTCAGGCTTATTTATCGGTATGGTATTAGGCTTGCAAGGTTATGTGGTATTAGTCGATTTTGCAGCCGAAACCAGTTTAGGTACGCTTGTTTCATTATCGTTACTAAGAGAATTAGGGCCTGTAGTAACCGCACTTCTTTTTGCTGGGCGCGCAGGTTCGGCGTTAACTGCAGAAATCGGTTTAATGAAAGCGACGGAACAGCTATCAAGTCTTGAGATGATGGCGGTTGACCCGTTAAGACGTATCATTGCACCACGTTTTTGGGCCGGTGTGATTTCAATGCCAATTTTAGCGGCAATTTTTACCGCTATTGGGATTTGGGGCGGTTCGTTAGTCGGAGTCGATTGGAAAGGTGTTGATGGCGGTAGCTTTTGGTCGGTAATGCAAAACTCAGTAGATTGGAGCGACTTAATTAATGGTTCTATCAAAAGCATTATTTTTGCTTTTGCTGTAGTATGGATCGCATTATTTAACGGTTATGATTCTGTTGCGACTTCAGAAGGTATTAGCCAAGCAACAACAAGAACCGTGGTACATGCCTCATTAGTTGTGCTAGGACTTGATTTTATTTTGACTGCTATTATGTTCGGCGGTTAATTCACAAAGGAAAAGACAATGCGTCAATCAATTAAATATGAATTTTGGGTAGGCTTATTTGTATTACTTGGCTTAGCGGCTTTAGTATTTTTAGGCTTGCGTGTTGCGAATGTACAAGGCTTTACTTCAGAAAAGACTTACACTCTTTACGCAACTTTTGATAACATCGGGGGACTAAAAGTCCGTGCGCCAATTAAGGTGGGAGGGGTCGTTGTAGGCCGTGTGGCAGAAATTAATTTAGACGCGCAAACCTATACACCTAAAGTGACTTTAGCAGTTAATGAAGATTTTAATAAAATTCCTGATACCAGTTCACTTTCAATTAAAACTTCCGGTCTTTTAGGGGAACAATATATCGCTTTAAATATCGGTTTCATGTTAGAAGGTGAAACGGAATATATGAAAGAAGGCAGCAGCTTTGTTGATACGAATTCGGCAATGGTGTTGGAAGATTTAATCGGTCAGTTCTTATACGGGGATAAAAAATCGGATAAAGCTGACGGAGAAAAAGCGGAAGGCGAAACAGAGCCTAAAGCACAATAATTACACAGTGATTTTTACTGCGTGATATTTTATTTCGGGTGGGGGAACCACCTTACATTTGGAGATTTTAAATGTTAAAAAACATCAAAAAAGTAATCGTAACCGGTTTTGTAGCAGTCGCAACATTATTCTCAGCACAAGCATTTGCTGAAACAAGCCCATACGTTTTAATGCAACAAACAGCAGATAAACTCTTTAACGATATTAAAGCGAATCAAAGTAAAATTAAGGCAAATCCGGAATATTTACGTACAATTGTACGTAATGATTTAATGCCTCGCGTGCATGTGAAATATGCAGGTCAATTAGTATTAGGTAAATCACTTTCTTCTGCATCAGAAGCACAACGTGAGCAATTCTTTACTGCTTTTGGTCAGTTTATTGAACAATCATATGCGCAAGTGTTAACGCAATACCAAGACCAACAAGTACAAATTGAGAACGAGAAACCGGTAGGTGACAAATCTATCGTAAGCATTCGTGTAAATGTGTTATCATCAGGCAACGCAGCGCCGATTAAATTAGATTTCAAATGGCGTAAAAACAGTAAGACCGGTGAATGGCAAGCATATGATATGGCAGCGGAAGGTGTGAGTATGGTTGCGACCAAACAAAATGAGTGGAGCGGCGTCTTACGTCAAAAAGGGATTGATGCTTTAACGGCACAAGTTGCGCAATCCGCTAAACAACCGATTACATTAAGTAAATAATTTTAGTTTTATGAAGCCACAAAAAACATTACAATGGGGCGTTCAGCAGAATAATGAAAGCCTATTTGTAAAATTGTCAGGCGAATTAACTCGAGACACGTTGCTTCCGCTTTGGAAGCAACGTGCTTCTTTTTTATCGCCGAAAGGTAACCAACATATTTATTGGGATTTAAAAGATCTTGAGCGTGTTGATTCCGCCGGTTTTACATTGCTTGCTGAATTGCTCAATCATTATCAAAAACAAACGCCGAACTGGTTAATTAATATTCCTGAAACAGTGAAAACACTAGCCGAATTATTTGATTTATCAGAATGGCTTAATAGATTTATAGTTTGCGAAAAAGGCAAATTATGTTGTGAAAAAGCTTAAGGAACTATAAGCACATGGAACCAAAACAACTCGAAGAAATTTTAAGAAATGCGTTACCGACAGCTGCGGAGATTCATGCGCAAGGTGAAAATTCGCATTATGGCGTGATCGTTGTCAGTGACGAATTAGCACAATTATCAAAAGTAAAACAACAACAGGCGGTATATGCACCATTAGGTGAATATTTTGCAACAAATGCTATCCACGCATTGACGATTAAAGTTTTCTCGACAGAACAGTGGAAAAAAGATCGCTTACTTAATATGGTAGGCTAGCCTATTCGATGAATAATAGATAATGATAGCTAAGCGGTCGCTTTTGTAAAAAATTTTGCAAAAATGACCGCTTGAGTTTTGTTTATATCTATTATCACTTATTTATTCTTTAAGGATTTTATAATGGAAAAATTTCGTGTTCACGGTCCTTTTACATTAAGTGGGACGGTTGATATTTCAGGTGCTAAAAATGCCGCACTTCCAATTTTGTTTGCAGCCATTTTGGCTACCGAACCTGTTACTTTAACGAATGTGCCAGATCTTAAGGATGTGGACACGACTTTTAAAATCTTACGTAAATTAGGCGTGGTAGTTGAGCGTGATGAGACCGGAGCGGTACAAATTGATGCAAGTCATATTGATCACTACGTTGCACCTTATGAATTAGTAAAAACCATGCGTGCTTCAATTTGGGCGTTAGCGCCACTTGTAGCGCGTTTCCACGAAGGTCAAGTCTCATTACCGGGCGGTTGTACGATTGGTGCGCGTCCAGTTGACATGCACATTTCGGGCTTAGAAAAAATGGGTGCGGTAATTGAGCTGGATGAAGGCTATGTGAAAGCAACGTCAAACGGCCGTTTACAAGGCGCACGCATTTATATGGATAAAGTGAGTGTGGGTGCAACGCTATCTGTGATGATGGCGGGTACTTTAGCGGAAGGTACAACAGTGATTGAAAATGCTGCTCGTGAACCTGAAATTGTGGACACTGCATTATTCTTAAATGCAATGGGGGCAAAAATCTCAGGTGCAGGTACAGATACTATCACGGTTGAAGGTGTGGAACGTTTAACAGGTTGTCAGCACCGTGTTGTGGCTGACCGTATTGAAACCGGTACATTCTTAGTTGCTGCGGCGGTATCCGGCGGTAAAATCACCTGTCGTGGTACTAAAGCGGACACATTAGATGCAGTAATTGAGAAATTACGTGAAGCAGGTATGGAAGTAACCGTAACAGAAGATACCATTACTTTAGATTCAAAAGGTCAGCGTCCGAAAGCGGTAAATATTCGCACGATGCCGCACCCAGGGTTCCCAACCGATATGCAAGCGCAATTTACTTTGTTGAACGTTGTTGCGGAAGGCACAAGCCGTATTACTGAAACGATTTTTGAAAACCGTTTTATGCATATTCCGGAACTTAACCGCATGGGAGCTAAAGGCGAAATCGAAGGGAATACTGCGATTTGTCACGGTGTAGAAAAATTAAAATCCGCAGAAGTGATGGCGACAGACTTACGTGCGTCAATTAGCTTAGTACTAGCGGGTTGTATTGCTTCTGGTGAAACTATTGTTGATCGTATTTATCATATTGATCGTGGTTATGAACATATTGAAGATAAATTACGTGGAATCGGTGCGAAAATCGAACGTTTTTCTGAGCCGTTTACAGGCGAATAATTTAATATAAATATTAAAAGGGCTGTTTAAAGTATTCATACTCTAAAACAGCCCTTTTTTGTTAATGTCGTTTATTGACTAGCTTTTTTCATCATTTTCTTTTTATGTTTTTTTGACATCATTTTGTCGTCTTTCATCATATGTTTGTCCGACATCATTTTATCGTCTTTCATCATGTGTTTATCAGACATCATTTTGTCGTCTTTCATCATGTGTTTGTCTGACATCATTTTGTCGTCTTTCATCATGTGTTTATCAGACATCATTTTGTCGTCTTTCATCATGTGTTTGTCCGACATCATTTTATCGTCTTTCATCATGTGTTTGTCCGACATCATTTTGTCATCTTTCATCATCTGATGAGAATCTTTCATGTCATTTGCATGTGCGTTAACCATAAGCGCTAAACCCATCATAACAGCTGAAAGTGATACGAATTTTTTCATTAAAGTCTCCTTTTATAAATAATAAGTTGCATAATAAATAATAGTAAGTTGCGCCAAATTGGACGTGGTGGGATGGGGCTTCTTACAAATTATTTTTTATAAAAAGCAAAAGACCGCAATAAAAGCGGTCTTTTGTGCAGTTTTTTTTGCAATTATTTTATGCCTTTACGCAATAAATCTTGGTAGCCACCGTGGTTTGTCACTTGGCGATAACCCAGTTTTTGTAATTCGGTTAATGCTACGTCGGCACGACGCCCTGAACGGCAATATAAGTGAATCGGTGCATCTTTATCTTCTATCAGTTGATGGATTTTTGCACTAATTTGTTCAACCGGAATATTGATTGCACCTTCAATATGTCCTGTGGCAAATTCTTCTGCGGTACGTACGTCAATCCAAATGCCTTGCGCTTTTTTTGCAGTGACTGATTGGATGTTTGCAACTTGTTGATTGCTTTCATTTGCAGATACTGTAATAGGAAGGCTCAATAAAAGTGCAGCAATAAGCGGGAAAGTTCTTTTTAGCATAGTGGTATCTCCTAGTTTTGATTATAGCCTTTAGTGTATATTTGTCTAAATATCTTACAATAAGCGGTCGAATTTTATGAAAAATTTGCAAATGTAGGAATCCCTATATTTCGCCCCTGTTTTCAAGTAAAATAGATAAGATTTTTTTTATGAGGAATACATAATGTCAACTCAATTTGTATATACGATGCATCGCGTCGGCAAAGTCGTGCCACCGAAGCGTCATATTCTTAAAGATATTTCTTTAAGCTTTTTCCCGGGCGCAAAAATCGGGGTACTTGGTTTAAATGGTGCGGGTAAATCAACCTTATTACGTATCATGGCGGGCGTGGATAAAGAGTTTGAAGGTGAAGCTCGTCCACAACCGGGTATTAAAATCGGTTATTTACCGCAAGAGCCAAAATTAGATCCGCAACAAACCGTGCGCGAAGCAATTGAAGAAGCGGTTTCGGAAGTTAAAAATGCGTTAACGCGTTTAGATGAAGTTTATGCGTTATATGCGGATCCGGATGCGGATTTCGATAAATTAGCGGCAGAGCAAGCGAATTTAGAAGCGATTATTCAAGCGCATGACGGTCACAATCTTGATAACCAATTAGAACGTGCGGCGGATGCGTTACGTTTACCGGAATGGGATGCGAAAATCGAACATTTATCGGGTGGTGAGCGCCGTCGTGTGGCGCTTTGCCGTTTATTACTCGAAAAACCGGATATGTTATTGTTAGACGAACCGACCAACCACTTAGATGCGGAATCGGTAGCGTGGTTAGAGCGTTTCTTACATGACTATGAAGGTACAGTAGTAGCGATCACCCACGACCGTTACTTCTTAGATAACGTAGCAGGCTGGATCTTAGAGCTTGACCGTGGTGAGGGTATTCCTTGGGAAGGCAACTACTCTTCTTGGTTAGAGCAAAAAGAGAAACGTTTAGAACAAGAAGCGGCAGCTGAATCTGCACGTCAAAAATCGATTGCGAAAGAGTTGGAATGGGTACGTCAAAACCCGAAAGGTCGCCAAGCGAAAAGTAAAGCACGTATGGCACGTTTTGATGAGCTTAATTCGGGCGAATATCAAAAACGTAACGAAACCAACGAACTCTTTATTCCGCCTGGTCCACGTTTAGGTGATAAAGTTATCGAAGTGAGTAACTTAACCAAATCTTACGGCGACCGCACTTTAATTGATGATTTGTCATTCTCAATTCCAAAAGGTGCGATTGTAGGGATTATCGGTGCCAACGGTGCGGGTAAATCGACCTTATTCCGTATGCTTTCAGGTCAAGAACAGCCTGATTCAGGCTCAATCGTAATGGGTGAAACTGTTACATTAGCTTCGGTAGATCAGTTCCGTGATTCGATGGATGATAAGAAAACCGTATGGGAAGAAGTGTCGAACGGTCAAGATATTCTGACAATTGGTAACTTTGAAATTCCAAGCCGTGCTTACGTTGGTCGTTTTAACTTTAAAGGTGTGGATCAGCAAAAACGTGTGGGTGAGTTATCCGGTGGCGAACGCGGTCGTTTACACTTGGCGAAACTTCTGCAACGTGGTGGTAACGTATTGTTATTAGACGAACCGACCAATGACTTGGACGTTGAAACTTTACGTGCGTTAGAAAATGCGATCTTAGAATTCCCAGGCTGTGCAATGGTTATCTCGCACGACCGTTGGTTCTTAGACCGTATCGCAACCCATATTTTAGATTACGGCGATGAAGGTAAAGTGACCTTCTACGAAGGTAACTTCTCTGATTACGAAGAGTGGAAGAAGAAAACTTTAGGTGATGCGGCAACGCAACCTCACCGTATCAAATATAAACGTATTGCGAAGTAATACTTGAATAAGCGGTCGGATTTTGGTGAAAATTTGCAAATTTTCCTTGAAATTCGACCGCTTGCATCTTTTGATTAGGCAATAAAATGAGTGAACAACCGATAGTAAGACAGGTGGTGCTGGATACCGAAACAACCGGTATGAGTTT
Source organism: Actinobacillus equuli (assembly GCF_900636745.1). Taxonomy (NCBI): domain Bacteria; kingdom Pseudomonadati; phylum Pseudomonadota; class Gammaproteobacteria; order Pasteurellales; family Pasteurellaceae; genus Actinobacillus; species Actinobacillus equuli. Next base: position 1,675,723 of record NZ_LR134310.1, read on the forward strand.
TAGCGGGCCGCCACAAATTGGGCATAATATTATTGAAATCGGTGCGGTCGAAGTGATTAACCGTCGCTTAACCGGACGTACTTTTCACGTCTATGTTAAACCGCCGCGAGAAGTGGAAGAAGAAGCGATTAAAGTTCACGGTATTACCAATGAATTTTTGCAAGATAAGCCTGTATTTGCCGAAGTTGCGGACGAATTTATTGAATTTATTAAAGGTGCAGAGCTAATCATTCATAATGCGCCCTTCGACGTGGCATTTATGGATCAAGAGTTTTCTTATTTGGAAAACCCACCGCCGAAGACGGCTGAAATGTGCAGTGTGACCGATAGTCTTGCGGTGGCTCGAAAAATGTATCCGGGCAAGCGCAATAACTTAGATGCATTGTGCGATCGTTTAGGCATTGATAACAGTAAACGTGTGCTTCACGGGGCGTTACTGGATGCGGAGATTCTAGCAGATGTTTTCCTAATGATGACCGGTGGACAGCTGGCATTATTAGGTGAAGAAGATGCAGCCGTTAATCACGAAAGTGTTGCGGATCTCGGTTTAGGTACAATAACGAAATTTGAAACAAGTGGTTTAATTGTGTTACAACTGAGTGAAGAAGAGCAGACAGCACACGAAGAATATCTCAAACTGATTGATAAGAAATCCAAAGGGAATTGTATTTGGATGCGCCCAAATGAAACGGAATCGGAGCAAATTCACTAATTGCTTGATTTATTTGATTTTAAAATAAGCAAATAAATTCGTTTCATAAAAAATAATTTGACGCTTTAGTGCAAAATCCGTATTATGCGCCTTACCAGTTGCGGAGTGGTAGTTCAGCTGGTTAGAATACCTGCCTGTCACGCAGGGGGTCGCGGGTTCGAGTCCCGTCCATTCCGCCAATTAATTTTTAATTATTGAATTTAATTCGATAATACCGTGTGGAGCGGTAGTTCAGCTGGTTAGAATACCTGCCTGTCACGCAGGGGGTCGCGGGTTCGAGTCCCGTCCGTTCCGCCACTTTTTCAAGAAAAAGCCTCTGAGAAATCAGAGGCTTTTTTGCTATTTGGCTTTTGAGGCTTTTCTATGTCTAAACCCTTTAACGGCCGCTACCAACTTGCCGTTGTGATAGTAACGGTTGGGCGTGAATCTTTACTACGTGCCGTTCGTTCTGTTTTTTCTCAGCAATTTAGCGGAAATATTCAAATTCTGATTGGCGTGGATCTCGATTTATCCGGTCAGCTTCCGCATTATCGACAAATACTTGATCAAGAACGCCCGGCTAATGTGGATATCGTTTGGCTAGATCTCGGTTATTCAACTTCTAAACGTCACGGCGGTGTACATGATTGCTATTACGGTGGTTCATTGCGTTCGGCATTGACCTTACTTGCTGATAGTGAACTGGTTACTTATCTCGATGATGACGATTGGTTTTTACCACAACATATCGACAAAATGTATTCCGTATTCTGCCAGTATCCGGATGTAAATTGGGGACACGCTTTGTGTTACTACGCTGACGGTAATACCGGTGAAATACTGTGTTTAGACGAATTGGAAAGCGTTGGTGTTGATCAGGGTATTTTTAAGGATAGTTTTGGCGGCTTTGTGCGTCCATCGGGCTTAACACTTAATAAGCTTAAAACGCTGCCTTATCTCCATTGTTGGTCGCAATCTTTAGCGCAAGGAGACGGAGAAGATCGAATGTTGTTTGAGCAGCTAAAAACACTACGACATTTTTCTTTGGCGGAAGGTACGGCTTGTTGTGCGTTGGATCCGAAGGATTCGGGGCATGAAATCCGCCTTGCTTTCATCAAGCAAAAAACAGGGCGAGATGTAGTGATGCAAGCCAAGCAAGGCTCAACCCGTTAAAATTAAGCCGTAAGAATCAGTTTGTTAATTTGCTGTAATCCGTTTAAACGTGTACTCGTCAGATTCTGTGAGATTTTTAGTTGCTCAAACAGCTGAGCCAAATCAATACGAGCTAATTGTGCCGAATCGGCTTCGTTTAACAGTGTTACGACAATAAATAAAATCCCTTGCATTAAACGAGCATCACTATAGGCGCGAACTTTACGTGGTGTTGCTTGAAATTCAAACCATAAACGGCTTTCACAGCCGTGAATTTCAGGTAATTGCGCTAATTCTTCTTCGGTCGGTTTAGCTAACTGACGGCTTAATTGAATCAGCAAGCGGTATCTTTCTTCCCAAGATTTGCAAAGTTCAAATTTTTGATAAATATCGGCTAAAGTCATATTTTTATTGATTAAGGCTAAGTTTTGCAAAAGATTGTAACAATCTGACCGCTTGTTGTTAATGATTTTCTTAAAGTTTGATAGAATTAACGGTATTTCTCAGATTTCGGATAAGGAACCCAAAATGGCAGTAATCCCAATGGTGGTTGAACAAACCTCAAAAGGCGAAAGATCATACGATATTTATTCACGTTTACTTAAAGAACGTATCATTTTTTTAAACGGTGAAGTTGAAGACCATATGGCAAACTTGATCGTGGCACAACTTCTTTTCCTTGAATCGGAAGATCCTGAAAAAGATATTTATTTATACATTAACTCACCGGGTGGTGTTGTTACGGCGGGTTTAGCAATTTACGACACAATGAACTTTATTAAACCGGATGTTGCAACACTTTGTACTGGACAGGCTTGCTCAATGGGCGCTTTCTTATTATCCGGCGGTGCAAAAGGCAAACGTTTTGCTTTACCTCACGCACGTGTGATGATTCACCAACCTTTAGGCGGTGCAAGAGGACAGGCGACTGATATTCAAATTCAAGCGCAAGAAATTTTAAAATTAAAAGAAATGCTGACAAGAAGAATGGCAGAACATAGCGGGCAGCCGTTTGAAAAAGTGGCGGCAGATACCGAACGTGATAATTTTATGTCAGCATTTGAAGCGGCTGAATACGGTTTAATTGATAAAGTTTTAACACACAGAGATACAAAATAATGGCAAATTTTGAGAAAGAACCACATTGTAGTTTTTGTGGAAAAAGACGTACCGAAGTGGATCAGCTTGTTGAAGGTACGGAAGGTTATATCTGTAATCACTGTATTGAAGAGTCTTACGCATTGTTAAACGGCGAAGAAGAGCCGTTAATCGATGAAAAACAAGATGAAGAGAAATTCTTTGAAAATGTACCGACTCCACACGAAATTCATGCGCATTTAGATGAGTATGTTATCGGTCAAGAACATGCGAAAAAAGTGTTGTCCGTAGCGGTTTATAACCACTATAAACGTTTACGCAATGCGCTTTCAGGTCATAAGGAAACTAACGGTGTAGAGTTAGGTAAAAGTAATATTTTATTAATCGGTCCGACCGGTAGCGGAAAAACTTTATTAGCGGAAACCTTAGCCCGCCGTCTAAACGTACCGTTTGCCGTGGCGGATGCAACCACGTTGACGCAAGCCGGCTATGTAGGTGAAGACGTAGAAAACGTGATTCAAAAATTACTAATGAAATGTGATTTTGATGCGGAACAAGCGGAGCGTGGTATCGTCTTTATTGATGAGATCGACAAAATTACCCGTAAATCGGAAAGCCCGTCAATTACCCGTGATGTATCCGGCGAAGGTGTACAACAGGCGTTACTAAAATTAATTGAAGGCACGGTGGCGAATATCAATCCGCAAGGCAGCCGTAAGCACCCGAAAGGCGAAACGATTCCGGTTGATACCTCTAAAATCTTATTTATTTGTGGCGGTGCATTTGCCGGCTTAGATAAGCTTGTTGAAGCACGAACCAACAAACAAGGCGGAATCGGCTTTGGTGCAGAACTGAAAAAAGATAAAGAACGTGAAGATCTCACCGAGTTATTCAAACAAGTTGAGCCGGAAGATTTAGTCAAATTCGGCTTAATTCCGGAATTAATCGGTCGATTACCAGTGGTGACTCCATTACAAGAACTTGATGAAGAGGCGTTAATTCAAATTTTAACTGAACCGAAAAATGCGATTATCAAGCAATATCAAGCATTATTCCAAATGGAAGGTGTTGAGTTGAAATTTACCAAAGACGCGTTAATTGCGATTGCTCAGAAATCCATTTCACGCAAAACCGGTGCGCGTGGTTTACGTTCGATTGTTGAGAATCTACTATTGGATACGATGTATAACCTACCAACACTTAAAGCAGAGAAAGATGTGAAAAAAGTGACGATTGGCAAAGGTTGTGTTGAAAACGGCGATAAGCCGAAAGTAGAGTAAGCATAGCTAAAATGGACAATGTTTTTCATTGTCCATTTGTTTTATCTGTAGGCATAGCGGTTAACGCAAACGATAGTATCTTTAAAGAAATAGTATGAACATTTGGCAATCTACATCAATTATCACTTGGCTGCTTACGCCGTTTTCATTGCTGTTTTGGCTGATTAGTCAAATCCGCTTGTTTTTGTTTCGCAAAAAAATCCTAAAATCTTACCGCTCTCCGGTACCGGTGTTAGTGGTTGGTAATATTTCGGTGGGGGGGAACGGAAAAACGCCTGTGGTTGTTTGGTTAGTGGAACAGCTACAACAACGTGGCGCTAAAGTCGGCGTGATTTCTCGTGGATATGGCGGCAAAAGCAAAGACTTTCCTCAGTTAGTCACCAAACAGAGTTCAGCGGAAATGGTGGGCGATGAACCGGTATTGATTGTACAACGAACCGGTGTGCCACTAGCAATTTCGCCGAATCGTCAGCAAAGTATCGAATTATTACTGAGTCAATTTGAGCTGGATTTAATTATCACTGATGACGGCTTGCAACATTACGCCTTACAGCGAGATATCGAATGGGTTGTGGTTGATGGCATGCGCCGTTTTGGTAACGGTTTTGTTTTGCCCGCAGGTGGCCTGCGTGAGCTGCCAAGCCGTTTGCAAACGGTACAGGCGATTATTTGTAATGGCGGAGTGGCTCTGCCGAATGAACATTTAATGACGCTCGAGCCTGAATTTGCCGTTAATCTAAGAACGGGCGAGCAAAAGCCAATAACTGATTTTATCGGGCAAGAATGTGTGGCGATTGCCGGAATCGGGCATCCTCCCCGATTTTTTAATATGCTCGAAAATTTAGGTATTAAATTACTTAAAACACAAGGTTTTGCCGATCACCAAGCATTTGAACCAACTCAGCTTAAAGCGCTTGCATCCGAACAAATTCCGTTACTGATGACAGAAAAAGATGCGGTAAAATGCCGAACTTTTGCCCAGTCAAATTGGTGGTATATACCTGTTTCTGCAAAATTTTCGCTGGAATCGACCGCTTGTTTACTTGAACCGATTTTAAAACGATTAGGAAAATAATATGAACGAAAAACTTATCAATAATCTTGCTTGTCCGGTAACGAATACCAAACTGGAGTGGGATAAAGCCAATAATCGCTTGATTAGCCGTGAAGCGAAATTAGTTTATCCAATTGAAAACGGTATTCCAGTTTTATTGCCGGAAGCGGGTAAAAAGCTTGAAGACTAAATATTTGGAAAATTTATAGGACAAGCGATCAACTTTTACGGATTTTTTGCAAAAACTCGCTGAAATTTAACCGCTTATTTTGAGAGCAGAAAATAAAAAACGCTAAGTCAAATGACTTAGCGTTTTTTTGAATTTAGTGGTGGAGATAATCGGGATCGAACCGACGACCTCTTGAATGCCATTCAAGCGCTCTCCCAACTGAGCTATATCCCCGAAAAGTGGCAACATAATAAATGCCGCCACTTTAGCTGTCAATAGGAAATTATGCTTGTGCTTGAATAAACTCAATCGCTTTTTGGATACGAGCTAAAGTACGCTCACGACCGACTAATTTTGCGGTGATATCCATTGACGGTGATTGGCCTGAGCCGGTTACCGCTAAACGGAATGGCATCCCCACTTTACCCATACCGATTTCTAAATCAGCCGCAGTTGCATTCATCGCATCATGAATCGCTTCTACACTCCAATCAGTTGAAGCGGTTAATTTTTCCAATAATTTTGCAAGTGGTGCAATCGCTTCCGCTTTGAAGTTTTTCGCGACAGCTTTTTCATCATAACCGTCAAATTCTTGATAGAAATAACGGCTTGCAGTCGCTAATTCTTTTAATGTTTTCGCACGTTCGCTTAATACCGGAATAATTTCTTCTAACGCCGGGCCGTTTGAAGTATCGATTGCTTGATCATTCATATGCCACGCTAAATATTTCGCTACGTGTTCAGCCGGTAAGCTACGCATATAGTGTTGGTTTAACCATTGTAATTTATCGGTATTGAAAGCACTTGCCGATTTGCTAACTGAGTGAATGTCGAATAATTCGATCATTTCTTCACGGCTGAAAATTTCTTGGTCGCCGTGACCCCAGCCTAAACGCACTAAATAGTTTACTAAGGCTTCCGGTAAATAACCGTCATCACGATATTGCATGACGCTCACCGCACCGTGGCGTTTTGATAATTTCTGGCCGTCATCACCGTTAATCATTGATACGTGAGCATAAGTCGGAATTGGCGCGCCTAATGCTTTTAAAATATTGATTTGGCGAGGTGTGTTGTTGATATGGTCTTCGCCACGTACAACGTGCGTAATACCCATATCCCAGTCATCTACCACCACGCAGAAGTTATAAGTTGGCGAACCGTCTGTGCGGCGAATAATTAAATCGTCTAACTCACTGTTACTGATTTCGATACGACCACGTACCGCATCGTCAAACACTACCGAACCTTCTTGCGGGTTTTTAAAACGCACAACGTGCGGTTCGTCTGCTGAATGTTCGTGATCACCTAAACAATGACGGTCGTAACGAGGTTTTTCTTTATTTGCTTCTTGTTCGTTACGTAAGTTTTCTAAACGTTCTTTTGAACAGTAGCAACGGTACGCTAAACCTTGCTCGATCATTTGATCAATAACTTGGTTATAACGATCAAAACGTTTGGTTTGATAGTACGGACCGTGTTCCCAAGCAAGATTTAACCATTCCATACCTTCAAGAATGGCTGCGGTTGCTTCCGGTGTTGAACGTTCTAAGTCGGTATCTTCGATACGTAATACAAATTCACCGTTAAAATGTTTTGCATATAACCAAGAATATAACGCGGTACGTGCGCCGCCAACGTGTAAATAGCCGGTCGGGCTAGGCGCAAAACGGGTGCGCACTTTTACATTCGGATCTAAAGGGAAAAGAGTTTCGATATTCATTATTGTCAGCCTATTAAGTAATTTGCCGAGAACGGCTTTTTTAAACAAAAGATTTATCTATTCTACTACGGTTAACCTAGCGGTTGAAGGTTAAAAAACGTAAAAAATGAGGGTTTTGGACGAAAAATTCAACAAACAAGCCAAAATGTTAAAAAAAGGGTTTGACGATAGGTGAAAAATCTCTATAATGCCACTCCACAACACGGGCGATTAGCTCAGTTGGGAGAGCACCTCCCTTACAAGGAGGGGGTCACTGGTTCGAGACCGGTATCGCCCACCACTTTCCAATAAGTGTTTCGTGTTGATTACAATCTATCTAATAATTGAAAACGGGCGATTAGCTCAGTTGGGAGAGCACCTCCCTTACAAGGAGGGGGTCACTGGTTCGAGACCGGTATCGCCCACCACTTTTCAACAAGTGTTCCGTTTTTCAATTCCCTTTGATGAAATCTCAAGTGGGCGATTAGCTCAGTTGGGAGAGCACCTCCCTTACAAGGAGGGGGTCACTGGTTCGAGACCGGTATCGCCCACCACTTTAGATTCTCATCATAAACTTCAAGTTATAGCAAAACGCTATATCATGAGGGCGATTAGCTCAGTTGGGAGAGCACCTCCCTTACAAGGAGGGGGTCACTGGTTCGAGACCGGTATCGCCCACCACTACTTCTTATCTTATTCTTTAATTCATCATCAAATAACATTTAAAATTTGCTATTTTACCTTCTATCTTTGCATTTCATCACGTTTTTGCGATCTTGATCGAAAATTTCAGATTAAAAACTTCCCATTTCGTTTAAAAATCACTAGCCTTAAACTTTATAGACGAGTAAAATTTGCGGTCTTTTTATTTTATCAACCTGCAAAACTAATCCTTTTGCCGTAAAACGTGTAACAACGAGGCTTTTACTCTCATGTCAGAACAAACCCAAACTTGTGCGAGCGAAATTCAAGCAACGAATGCCGCAGTACAGCACCCTAAATCAGAAAAAATTAACCTCATGAACTTAACTCGCCAAGAGATGCGCGAGTTATTTGCCGAAATGGGTGAAAAACCGTTTCGTGCCGACCAATTAATGAAATGGATTTACCATTTTGGTGAAGATAATTTCGATAATATGAGCAATATCAATAAAGTATTGCGTGAAAAATTAAAACAAATTGCAGAAATTAAAGCACCGAAAGTGTCTGTTGAACAGCGCTCAAGTGACGGCACAATCAAATGGGCGATGCAGGTAGGTGATCAGCAAATTGAAACGGTGTATATTCCGGAAGCGGATCGTGCGACTTTGTGTGTTTCTTCACAAGTTGGTTGCGCATTAGCCTGTAAATTCTGTTCAACCGCTCAGCAAGGTTTTAACCGTAACTTAACCGTTTCTGAAATTATCGGTCAGGTATGGCGAGCTTCGAAAATCATTGGTAACTTCGGTGTGACTGGTGTGCGTCCGATTACCAACGTGGTAATGATGGGGATGGGCGAACCATTACTCAACTTGAATAACGTGATTCCGGCAATGGAAATTATGTTAGATGATTTTGCTTACGGTTTATCTAAACGTCGTGTAACACTTTCAACTGCGGGTGTAGTGCCGGCACTTGATATTATGCGTGAAAAAATTGACGTGGCATTAGCGATTTCATTGCATGCGCCGAACGATGAATTGCGTGATGAAATTATGCCGATTAATAAAAAGTATAATATCAAAATGTTGATGGATTCTGTGCACAAATACCTTGAAGTATCGAATGCGAACCACGGTAAAGTGACGATTGAATACGTTTTATTAGATCACGTTAATGACGGCACAGAGCATGCGCATCAGTTAGCTGAAGTACTAAAAAATACGCCGTGTAAGATCAACCTCATTCCATGGAACCCGTTCCCGGAAGCACCTTACGGTAAGAGTTCAAATAGCCGTGTGGATCGTTTCCAAAAAACGTTAATGGAATACGGTTTTACGGTAATTGTACGTAAAACGCGTGGTGACGATATTGATGCCGCTTGCGGTCAGCTCGCCGGTGATGTAATCGACCGAACCAAACGTACCATGGAAAAACGTAAGTTTGGCAAAGGTATTGCGGTACAAAACCATTAACCAATTTCTCCCTAAGCAACTCAAGCGAAGGGAGTATATCTTGAGGAGAACAATATGAACCTTGCAAAATTTTTGCGAAATTTGACCGCTTGTATGCTGTTATCTGTGCTGTTCGGTTGTTCTTCTCAGATTCCTACCTCTCAAACCACTTTTAATCGCTCGGAAGCGGTTAAAGCCCGTATCAATTTAGCCTTAGCGTATCTCGAGCAACATGATTTACCCAAAGCGAAAGAGAATATTGATAAAGCGCTAAGCCACGATCAAAACGATTACTTACCTCATTCTGTTTTAGCTTATTACTATCAGCAAATCGGTGATCAAGCTCACGCCGAGCGAGCTTATCAGCAAGCATTGAAATTAAGTGATAATCGTCCGGATGTATTAAATAATTACGGTACTTTTCTGTGTAAACAAGCCAAGTTTGATCAGGCATATCAACAGTTTGAGCAAGCGGTGCAAAGCGAGCAGTCTTACTATCATCAAGCCGATAGCCTCGAAAATATTGTGTTATGTGCCAAACAAGAGCCGAATTTAGCTAAAGTAAACGAAGCGTTAAACCAATTAGAAAAGCTGGATAAAGCAAGAGCGGCGGCACTGCGTTAGCTCGAACTTTTATTTTTGGGCATTGTCTTTTTTTACTGTTAAAATAAAGCGAATTTTATTTGTTAGGAAAACGCAATGTCAGAGCTCAATACACAAATTAGCCAGATTATTGCCACAGAACTCTCTGTTGGCTCACATCAAATCCTCGCTGCAATCAAATTACTCGATGAGGGTAATACCATTCCATTTATCGCACGTTATCGTAAAGAAGTCACCGGCGGTTTAGACGACACTCAATTACGTCATTTTGAAACACGTTTAATTTATTTGCGTGAGTTGGACGATCGCCGTCAAACGATCCTTAAGTCAATTGAAGATCAAGGTAAATTGACAGATGAATTACGTGTCAAAATTGAAACGACTGAAAGTAAAACCGAATTAGAAGATCTTTATCTGCCTTATAAGCCGAAACGCCGTACTCGTGGGCAAATTGCGATTGAGGCGGGGCTTGAGCCGTTGGCAGATAGCTTATGGAATGATCCGAACCAATCACCGGAAGTGTTAGCTGAATCTTTTATTGATGCGGAAAAAGGTGTAGCGGATGTTAAATCTGCGTTAGACGGTGCGCGTTATATTCTGATGGAGCGTTTTTCAGAAGATGCCGAATTACTTGCAAAATTACGTCAATATTTAACCGCTTACGCAACGTTGGAATCAAAAGTGATTGAAGGCAAGGAAGAAGAAGGCGAAAAATTCCGCGATTATTTTGCGCATAGTGAGCCGTTTAAAACCGTACCTTCTCACCGTGCATTAGCGATGTTCCGAGGCAGGAACGAAGGCATATTATCGCTTTCGTTAAATGCGGATCCCGAAGCGGAAGAAGGTGTTCGAACAAGCCATTGCGAAGAAATTATTCGCCAGCATTTAGGTGTAATATTCAATCAACAACCGGCAGACAAATGGCGTGAGCAAGTGATTGCTTGGACGTGGAAAATTAAAGCGGCACTTCATTTGGAAACCGAATTAATGGGCGCATTGCGTGAGAAAGCGGAAGAAGAAGCAATTGACGTATTTGCTCGCAATCTGTCTGCGTTATTAATGGCGGCGCCGGCAGGAGCAAAAAATACCATGGGCTTAGACCCGGGCTTACGAACCGGTGTGAAAGTGGCAGTGGTAGATAATACCGGTAAATTATTGGCGACCGACACCATTTATCCGCATACAACAGGCAAAGCGGCAGCGGAAGTTTCGCTGTATAAATTAATCAAGCAACATAATGTTGAGCTGATTGCGATTGGTAACGGTACGGCTTCTCGTGAAACGGAACGTTTTGCGAAGGACGTATTAAAACAGATCAAAGAAAGCAAACCGGATATGGTGATTCCGCAAACTGTGGTGGTCAGTGAGGCGGGGGCTTCGGTTTATTCCGCTTCCGAATTAGCGGCAAATGAATTCCCTGGGTTAGATGTTTCATTACGTGGTGCGGTATCGATTGCTCGCCGTTTACAAGATCCGCTCGCGGAATTGGTAAAAATTGAACCGAAAGCGATTGGTGTTGGGCAGTATCAACACGATGTTAACCAGTCACAACTGGCTCGCAAACTGGATGCAGTGGTTGAAGACTGTGTAAATGCGGTTGGGGTGGATCTTAATACCGCTTCTGCAGCGTTATTGGCTCGTGTTGCCGGTATGAGCAAAACATTAGCGCAAAATATCGTGGCGTTTCGTGATGAAAACGGACGTTTTAACGCACGTTCCGACCTGAAAAAAGTGCCTCGTTTAGGGCCGAAAGCCTTTGAACAGTGTGCCGGTTTTATGCGAATTATCGGCGGTAAGAATGCGTTAGATGCTTCGAGCGTGCATCCGGAGGCTTATCCGGTGGTGGAAAAAATTCTCCAAGCAACCGATTCAACCCTTGCGGAATTAATGGGCAATGCGACTCGTATTCACCAACTGAATGCAAAAGACTTTGTGGACGAACAATTCGGTTTACCGACTGTAAACGATATTTTCAAAGAGTTGGAAAAACCGGGACGCGATCCACGTGGTGAATTTAAAACCGCAACCTTTATGGACGGCGTAGAAGATATTAAGGATCTGAAAGTCGGAATGATCTTAGAGGGGACGGTAACCAATGTAGCGAATTTCGGTGCTTTTGTGGATATTGGCGTACACCAAGACGGTTTGGTACATATTTCAATGTTATCGAACAGCTTTGTGGAAGATCCGCATAAAGTAGTGAAAGTTGGCGATTTAGTGAACGTGAAAGTGTTAGAAGTGGATGTACAGCGTAAACGTATTGCGCTCACTATGCGTTTAGAAGATAAGCCGACCGACAAACCGGCAAACGGTCGAAATCCGCAAGAAAATCGCAAAAATACTGAAAAATCCGACCGCTTCTCTGGCAATAAATCACAACGTAATCAGTTCGCCAACAATGCGTTTGCCGATGCGTTAAAAGGTTGGAAGAAGTAATTCCCTCTCTCTGCTTGTTTTCGCTAAACGCTGCAACAAGCTGTCTCTCTCCCACAAGGGGGAGAGAGTAAAATATAGCTTAAATAAAACCACGGAACACACCGATTACACTGAATAAATTTCCGAGTGGTCTGCGTGTTCCGTGGTTAGTTTTTGCAAAATTTTGCGGAAATATGACCGCTTGTTTTGCTTAGTGTAACTTCATTGACGGTCTTAGGAAGCGGTTAATTTGACCGACTAATAAAATCAGACCGGTTTTTACCCAGCCGTGTAAAGCAACTTGGTGCATACGGTATAACGAGAGGTAAGCAAGGCGTGCGATTTTACCTTCGATAAACATATCGCCGCTCATTAAGTTACCCATTAAGTTACCGACCGTACCGAAGTGAGAGAATGAAAGTAGAGAGCCTTTATCATTGAATTTAAACGGTTTTTGTTCTTTACCTTCAAGTGCCGCCACAATGTTTTTACCGCATTGTGTTGCCATTTGGTGCGCTGCCTGCGCACGTGGCGGAATTGCTTTACCATCTTGGATTAATGAGGCGCAGTCACCGATGACATATACCGAGTCATCTACCGTTGTTTGTAAGGTATCTTTGATTTCAATTTGGTTTAGACGGTTAGTTTCAAAGCCGAATTCTTTTACAAAATCAGGCGCTTTAACACCGGCAGCCCAAACCATTAGGTTAGCTTCAATTTTGTCACCGTCTTTGGTGATTAAGCCGTCTTCTACCGCTTCAGTAATCATGGTATTTAAGCGAACGTCTACACCAGCTTTGCGTAATTCAGCGAGGGCTGAAGCCGATACTTTTTCGGTTAATGCAGGAATTAAGCGTGAACCAGCTTCAACTAAGGTGACTTTTAGGCTCGCTCGATTCAATTTACCAAAACCGTATGAGTTTAAGTGTTTTACCGCATTATAAAGTTCTGCAGAAAGTTCAATACCGGTTGCACCGCCACCTACGATCGCAATTTTTACATCTTGATCTTCACTGTGAGAGAACTGTAGGAATAATTCCATCATACGTTTTTGGAATTGTTTTGCCTGTTCCGAACCGTCTAAGAAAATACAGTTTTCCGCCACACCTTTAGTATTGAAATCGTTCGATTTACTGCCGATTGCAATCACTAATTTATCGTAAGCGATATGGCGCTCTTCTACTAACAGCTGATTTTGTTCGTTATAAATCGGCGCAAGCGTTACTTCTTTTTTATCACGACTTACTGCAGTGAGTGTGCCTTGTTGGAACTCAAAACCGTGATTTTTAGCGTGTGCACGATAGCTGAGCGCATCGGTGCCTTCATCTAAAGAACCGGTTGCCACTTCGTGTAGCAGTGGTTTCCAGAGGTGAGTTGTATTGCGATCGATAAGAATAACTTTTGCTTTATTCTTACGGCCTAATTTATTGCCGAGGTAGGTAGCAAGCTCTAAACCGCCAGCACCGCCACCGACAACAACGATAGTTTCCATTGTCATAAAATACTCCAAATGATAATAAATTGATAAAAGTCAAAAAATTGCGTTAATTTTAGGCGCTTATAGAATAATGTCTAGTACCTTTTAACGTTATTTTAACGCTTGTTACAAATTGTCTTTGGAAGTGAGGATTTGTTTACACTGCTTACAGAGGTAACGGCGACCATCTCGTACGATGGCATTATGACGACGTAAAGAAAGTAGATGCGTTTGACAGCCGCATTGATAGGCAAATTGTTTGCCGACGACATTTTGCGTATCAAAACAATGGTAGGTTTCCGCCGGCACACCGAAAACTTGTTCCATCATCATTTTCCATTCTTTACCGTGTGGTTGGACTCGCCCGAATTGTTGATAAACCAAAGCGTGAGCAAGTTCATGCGGTACAACTTGCTGAATAAAGGATTGCCCGTTTTCCGCCAATAAAACAGGATTGAAGCGAATTTCATTACGTTGCAGATAAGCAACACCGGCTTTTACACCACGCACGGCATAACTGACCGTCGGTGGTGTAAAAGTTTTATTGAAGTGAGTATTGGCTTGCTCCAAATTGCGTTTTAGCTGACGCTGAACCTGCATTTTGAGCTGACGCATGAGAGCAGTATTTGAGACTGATTCCGTCATTTATTTCGGGCAGTCCACTGGTTGCCATTTTTTATCGTAGCAAACGTAGAGTTCGGTCTTGCTTGCGCCTAAATAAACGCCGCGTAGCTGCGGATTATGTTTACGCATCCATTGGAATAAATCATTTCGGCGTAGATTTTTTGCCGGTAGTTTCAGGCTGTAAAACAACTCTTTTTGTTTTGCAAAATAGCTTTCCGCACTATCGAAAGCGCAGCTGCCGTGTTTTTCCCATTCGCCTTGTAATAATGCAGCACCCGGTGATTCCGGTAGATATTGCTCAATAATTTTCGCTGACACTTCCGGTAAATCGCCTTGGCAATAGCGAGGATGTTGATCAACCGAACGAGCCTTAGCATTTTGTGGCCATAAACCGTGAATAACCCAGCCGAAGTTTTGACCGCCAGCGCACTGATAAGCTAAACGTTGCGGCACATCACCTTGGTTTTTATTGCGTTGTGATTCACAAAAAGCCGGTGACCAAGAAAGTGCCAACATATAGTAATCAACCGGTGCGTGCTTGTTTTGCCCGATTTTATCTTCATACATTTTGGAATCATAATTCATCGAAAGTGCCGCTTGAGTCGCTGAAGCGGATTGTGCCTGCGGTGCTTTTGCAATCGGCGTATCGTTTTCCGTCGCATAGTCGTTTTGTTGCTGCTGCGGCAGTGGTTGTTTAACCGGTTCTGACTTATTACTTTGATTACCGAAAAAATAAGAGATTGCCGCAATAATCAGTAATACGGCTAATTTTATAAGTTGCTTTTGGTTCATATTTAATGGGGTTGGATCACTAGAAAGGGCGCTACTATAAACAAAAAAGAGAAGTGAGGGAAGAAAAAATAAGCGGTTAAATTTGTAAAAAAATTTGCAAATTTAACCGCTTGTAACAAGCTATTTTATCGTGCCGCAGCTGAGGCAATATAAATAGGCGTGTTTAGGATCGTTAAACTGTTGCAGTAATTCGAGCGATTGTTGGGCTTGAGTTGCTACAGGTAATCCTAATAATGAGCCGAGTTGTAATTTCAGGTTAGAGCCTTTTAGGAATGAACTTAACAAGCTATCATCGCTGTCAATAAACCATTGCGCTCTAAAGTGTTCGATTGCGGCTTCGCCTTTCGCTTTACGTTGTTGATTGACTAATTCGGTGATAACGTCATAAGCGGTGTCAAAATCACCTAATTCATCCACTAAGCCGTGTTTTAACGCATCTTCACCCGACCAAACTTGTCCTTGTGCAATTTTATCCACCGCTGGTTTAGACATATTACGTCCACGGCTAACCAGTTCTAGGAATCGGTCGTAGCCGTTTTCAATGCTGATTTGAATCACTTCCGCTTGTTCTTTCGGCAACGTTTTTAACGGGCTGGAAGAGGCAAATGGTGAAAGTGAAATACCGTCTTCCGTTACACCTAAATTTTTAGCGGTTTTTTCAAAGCTGGTTGCTAAGCCGAAAATCCCGATAGAACCGGTAATGGTAGTCGGGCTGGCGATAATTTTATCGCTGGTCGCCGAAATCCAATAACCGCCTGAAGCCGCCATACCGCCCATTGATGTCACAACCGGTTTACCGGCAAGTTGAATCGCTTCTAATTCTTGGCGAATAATTTCCGAAGCCATTGCGCTGCCGCCGGGGCTATTTACTCGTAAAATAACGCCTCTCACATTTTTGTCTTCACGTGCTTTGCGTAATTGTTTGACAATGGTGTCGCTGCCCGCTGAATTTTGAGAGCTTTTGCCACTTACGATTTGACCTTCTACGTTAATCACTGCAATTTTGTTTTCGGCTTTAACATTAAAACGATCTGTAAGTCCGTGTGCATAATCAAAATAATCAATATGCTTGTAGTTACCTTCTTTATCTTCTCCGAATTGTTGAATTAAAGCGGTTTGAATTTGACTTGGTGTGGTAACTTCCGTAATCAATTTTTGATTTAGTGCATATTGCGCATCATCGCCTTTTAATGCTTTATATTTTTCGATATAAGTTTGGCTGTCCGGTAGAACTTGTTCCGGCTGAATTTGGCGATTGCGCGCAATGTCTTGGCGGATATTATTCCAAATTGATGTGAGCCATGTTTGTGCGTTTTGTTTTGCTTCCGGTGACATATCATCACGAATAAACGGCTCTACAGCCGATTTGTAAGTACCGACACGGAAAATATGTGGTACGGCTTCGATTTTATCGAGCAAGGCTTTGAAATAGATATTGCTATAGCTAAGTGCATGAATATCAACAAAACCGGCTTTATTCAGGTAAATCTTATCGGCAAAGCTTGCCAAATAATATTGTGCTTGGCTGTATTGTTCGCCAATAGCGATAACCGGTTTGCCGGATTGTTTAAAATAGCTGATTTGTGCACCGATAAATTGTAATGATGCAATGTCCCCACCTTGGAAATAACCTAAATCAAGCACCAAGCCGGTAATACGCTCA
The DNA here is from genome assembly GCF_900636745.1 of Actinobacillus equuli. Classification (NCBI taxonomy): domain Bacteria; kingdom Pseudomonadati; phylum Pseudomonadota; class Gammaproteobacteria; order Pasteurellales; family Pasteurellaceae; genus Actinobacillus; species Actinobacillus equuli. The sequence goes on from NZ_LR134310.1 coordinate 1,692,536, forward strand.
TCTTTCATGGCTTTATTGATACTGCGTGCAACATCAAAAGTTGAAATTTTTATCGGCTCATTATTGCCTAACTCGTTTTGAATTAAGCGATGTAAATCACCGTATTCGTCATGATTATCAGCTAAGTAACCGTCTAAATTGAGTTGTAATGCCCCTTTTTCGAAAAAAGGTTGTTGATTTTGATGTTTTGATTCTTGTTGTAATAATGTGGTAAGTGCAAAACAAATCAGTACGAAAATAATAAAGAATAGGCTTAAGACAAGTTCTCGAATACAACGGAAAATCTGATAAAGCCCTTTCAACATTTTTAACATAGTAGTCCTAATGAGTGTAAGTATTTTGTGGGATAAGCTACCATAAAAACGGCTTAGAATTAATAAAATATGTTATTCTTAAGCCAATTTTTACATAAAGTACAGCAGACTATGGAAATTTTAGATTTATTACATCGCCGTCGTTCAAATAAAAAATTTGGTGAAATTGTGCCCTCAGAGGAGCAAGTGGAAAATATGATTAAAGCCGCATTGCGTGCGCCGGATCACGGCAAAATGAAGCCTTATCACTTTGTGGTGATCGAAAAAAGCGGAATGCCGAAATTACGCGAATGTTTAGCCGCTGCCGCAGTGGAATTTGATATGGATGAAAAAAATGCGGCTAAGGCGGATAAACTTTCCAGCCAAGCACCAATGGTGATCGGCATTGTGGCAAAAATTGATCATGAATCGCCGAAAGTACCGGCGTGGGAACAAATTGTGACAGCCGGTTGTGCAACTTATGCAATGCAATTAGCTGCGAATGCTCAAGGTTTTGAAACGGTTTGGATCAGCAAAAAATGGGTAGAAGGATCACTATTGCGTGAAACATTCGGTTGCCGTGCCGGTGATAAAGTGATCGGTTTATTGTTAGTCGGATCACCGAAAGAAGATGATGGTATTTCGTTAGCCAGAGAAGCGGAAGCTACCGAAGGTTTTGTGAGTGTGATTCGTTAACGATTGTAGAAAGTATCGAGGAAAGTATGAAAACGATTCTAATCACCGGCTGTTCTTCCGGTATCGGTTATGCCACCGCTAAATTATTGAAAGACAGCGGCTGGCGAGTGATTGCCAGTTGCAGAAAACAGGCGGATATTGACCGCTTGCGAGCGGAAGGTTTCGAATGTATTCAGCTTGATGTGCAAGATTCGGCACAAATTGCCCAAGCCTTTGAATATATAAAAGCGAACGGCGGCTTAGATGCGGTCTTTTGCAATGCAGGGCAAGGGCAACCGGGCTGTGTGGAAGATTTGCCGCGTGAAGCATTACGTGAGTTATTTGAAATCAATGTGTTTGGTGTATGGGAAGTGATGAATCATGCACTTAAAATTTTTCGCGCCCAGAATCACGGACGTATTTTACTCACCAGCAGTATTTTAGGCTTTGCCGCAATGCACTTTCGAGGTGCTTATAATGCCTCTAAATTTGCGGTAGAGGGAATGGCGGATACGTTACGTCACGAATTACACGGCTCGAATATTTATGTCAGCTTGATTGAGCCGGGCCCGATTTTAAGTGATTTTCGCTCAAATTCTTTGGATAAACTCACCAAATATATTGATGTGGAACATACCGCTAAAACAGCATTTAGCCAAAAGCAATATCAGCGATTGGCAACTAAAAAGAATGATAACCCGTTTGCCAAACCGGCATCAGCAGTGGCGGAAGCCTGTCTGAAAGCCTTAACCGATCAAAAACCGAAAGCTCGCTATCAAGTCACATTCCCAACTAAACTGTTCTGGTGGCTAAGACGTATTTTACCGACTACATGGTTTGATTTTGTGTGCCGTAAGTCCGGTGGCTAGTAGCATAATAAAACCACGGAATACACGGATTACACAGAATAATGTTTCCGTGTTGATCCGTGTATTCCGTGGTTAATTTTTTTAGAATTTGACCGCTTGTTTATAAGCTACTTCAACAATCTCTGACTATTCAGCACTACGGTGATGGAAGACATTGTCATCGCAACGGCGGCGATCATCGGGTTGAGTAGCCAGCCAGTAAACGGGTAAAGCACACCGGCAGCAAGCGGAATGGCGATGACGTTATACATAAATGCCCCGAGCAAACTTTGCTTCATATTGCGTAATACGCGTTTGGCAAACGGTAGAATTTGTACTACCGGTGTTAAGCCGTGTTGCATCAATGAGAGATCGGCGGTTTCGACCGCAATATCCGAGCCGTTGTGCATTGAGATCCCCACATTTGCCTGAGCGAGAGCCGGCGCATCGTTAATCCCATCCCCAATCATTGCTACTTTTTTGCCTTGAGCTTGTAACTCACGAATTTTATCCGCTTTTTGTTCCGGTAAAACTTCGGCAATCACACCGTCTAAACCGAGTTGCTGCGCGAAATATTCAGCGGTCGTTTGGCGGTCGCCGGTCAGCATTAAGCATTGATAACCTTCCGCTTTAAATTTTTCGATCATCGCTTTGGATTCATCACGCAGCTGATCTTCCACCGATAAAATACCGGCTAATTGATCATTTACCGCCACAAAAATTTGCGTGGATCGAGAAGCGGTTAAATTTCCGGAAAAATTGACAAACTTCGCATTACCGACCTTGATTTGATCCTCGCCTAAGTTGGCAATAATCCCCACACCTTTGACCACTTGCACATTAGTCACTTCACAAGCGGTCTGATTTTCAGCAAATTTTACAATCGCTTTGGCAATTGGGTGAGAAGCGTGGACTTCTAAACTTTTTGCCAGTTGTAGCACACGATTCGGCTCGAAACCGTTAAAGGTTTGGATATCCGAAACCGTCATCTCGCCGGTGGTGAGTGTGCCGGTTTTATCGAACACTAGCGTGTCGATTTCTGAACCGGCTTGCAAAGCTTCGATATTCCGCACTAATACACCGAATTCGGCGGCACGAGCCACACCGGCAATGGTGGAAAGCGGAATCGCTAAACCGAGCGCACAAGGGCAAGCGATAATTAATACGGTGGTAAAAATAGAGAGTGCAAATGAAAATTCTTTGCCTAAAAATAACCAAATCAGACCGCTTATCAACGCAATCGAAACCACAACTGGTACGAAAACACTTGCCACTTTATCGACAAACTGTGCGAGCGGCGGTTTACTTGATTGCGCGTGGCGTACAGCATTGATCACTCGGGCAAGAGCGGTTTGGCTACCGACTTGTTCGGCAATATAGATGCCTGCACCGTCTTGAATCAGCGTTCCGGCACGCACTTTATCACCGACTTTTTTCTCAATCGGTAACGCTTCGCCGGTCAGCATTGATTCATCCACCCAAATTGAACCGCTTTCCAATCTGCCGTCCACCGCAAGCCGATCGCCGGTGAGTGCTTGCACACGCATTTTCGGCTTGATGCCTTTTACCGGAATCGTTTGAGTTACATTATTTTGATCAAAAATGACCGCTTGTTGCGGAGCGAGATCGAGTAGTTTTTCTAAAGCAAGTGAGGAACGTTGTTTCGCTTTTAGTTCAAGAAATTTGCCGAGATTGATAAAGCCGATAATCATCACGCTGGCTTCATAGTAAACGTGCGCTTGTGGTTGGGGGAAAAGCGTTAGCCAAAATGAGTAGAGCCAAGCGACGCCAGTACTGAGTGCGACTAAAGTGTCCATGGTGGATGCTTTATTTTTTAAGCTGATCCACGCACCGACAAAGAAATCTTTACCGGTGAAATACATGGTAAATAAACTGACGGCTGCGGCGATAAACCAATAGATTAAATTGGTTGAGTTTGGGATCATTCCGATAAACAGCCCCAAAGCAACTAAACCGAAACCGACAATTAAGGCGACAATAAACTGCCATTTTTTATGGTTTAAAGTGCGCTGCGTTTGCGCTTGGTGTTTGGCTCGGCGTTCTTGTTCGCTTTCTAAAATTTCCGCACCGAAACCGATTTTTTCGACCGCTTGTACCATCGCTTGCGGATCCACTTCACCTTGTACAAATGCGGTTTGATCGGCAAGATTGACCGAAGCAAAAGTGACACCTTCCACTTTCATCAAGATTTTTTCAACCCGACGCACGCAAGCGGCACAGTGCATTCCGTCAATTAAAAGTTGTTGTTCTTTAACCATATCTTTTATTTCTAGTGAATTTAACCACGAAATACACGGATTTCACGGAAATGTTCTGTGTATTCCGTGGTAATAGTTAGATTACTTCAGCCTCAAAGCCAATGTCATCAACGGCTGTGATAAGGGCTTCGGCGGTAGCGGAACCTTCCACAACCGCTTGTTGTGGATCTAAAGTTACGGTCGCTTTGGTTACACCTTCCACGGCATTAAGCGCTTTTTCCACGCTTTTTACGCAGTTACCGCAATGTAAGCCGTCAAGTTTTAAAGTAATACTCATATTAATTCTCCTATTTATAACTAAAAATTTTGGCGTATCATAGACCTTAACCCTAGGTTAAGGTCAAGAGGTAATAATATGAATATCAGTCAAGCTGCGGAGCATTCCGGATTATCGGCTAAGCAAATTCGCGATTATGAAAAAGCCGGTTTACTGCCACAGGCAGCCCGTTCAAGTAGTGGCTATCGAGTTTATTCGGCGGCGGATTTAGAACGTTTACATTTTATCAGTAATGCACGTAAGGTCGGATTTTCTTTAGTGCAGATCAGCGAGTTACTAAAGCTAAATGATGATCCGCATCGCACCAGTCGAGAAGTGAAACAGCTTACCGAGCAACATATTGAAGAGCTTCAGCAGAAAATTGCTGATTTACAACAAATGCTTTCTTTACTGAAAAGTTGGAGTAAGTCTTGCTGTGGCAATGATAGCCCGGAATGCTCGATATTAAGCGGTCTAAAACGCTAAATTTTTTGCAAATTGCTGGTTTTATTTATTTTTGAATTGTCATCAAACCGTCATATTGTTTTTTTAGAATGCGTGTAAACCAAATAATCTATTCCAAACGGCTATTTCAAACATCTATGAGGAGAGCAATATGTTATTGGTAAAAGCAACTAAAAAATGTGTAGTGATCGGGCTTTCATTAGGCGTAATGGCATCAAGTTATGCGGAAACGATTACCGGTGCGGGTGCTTCGTTCCCATATCCTATTTATGCGAAATGGGCTTCACTTTATGAAAAAGAAACGGGCAATAAAGTGAATTATCAATCTATTGGTTCCGGTGGCGGTCAGCAACAAATTATTGCAAAAACGATTGATTTCGGTGCATCGGATGACCCGATGAAAGCGGAATTATTGGAGCAACACAAGTTATTACAATTCCCGGTAATTATCGGCGGTACGGTACCGGTGGTGAATTTACCGGAATTTAAAGCGGGTGAATTGAGATTATCCGGTACGGTATTAGCGGATATTTTTCTTGGCAAAATTACCAAATGGAATGATCCGGCAATTAAAGCCTTAAACGCGTCGTTAAATTTACCGGATAAAAATATTATTGTGGTACGCCGTTCGGACGGTTCCGGTACGACATTCGGTTGGACCAACTATTTATCTAAGGTTTCGCCTGAATGGAAAGAAAAAGTCGGTGAAGGAAAATCGGTTAAATGGCCGACCGGTCACGGTGGTAAAGGTAATGAAGGTGTTGCCGCTTATGTGAAACAGCTTAAATATTCCATCGGTTATGTCGAATATGCTTATGCGAAACAAAATAATTTAGCCTGGGCTTCGTTACAAAACCAAGCGGGTAAATTTGTGCAACCGTCACGTGACAGTTTTATGGCTGCGGCTGCAAATGCGCAGTGGGATAAAGCAAAGGGAATGGACATTATGCTTACTAATGAAAGTGGTGAAAATTCATGGCCGGTGACGGCGGCAAGTTTTATCTTGATTCATCAACAAGCGGATAATCCGGCTGCAACCAAAGCAGTGTTTGATTTCTTCGATTGGGCATTTGAGAAAGGAAAAGATGCCGCACTAGAGTTGGATTATGTGCCGTTACCAAAGAATGTGGTGGAAAAAATTCAGCAAAAATGGCATGATCAAGTCAAAGATAAAGATGGCAAAGCGATTCGCTAATCATTAAATAGACAACAAGCGGTCGAATTTTAGGTTTTTGTTACAACCTGAATTCGACCGCTTTCAATTTGATTGGTACTAAATCAGCATAAAACTCCATCAATAAGAAAGAAATATTAACGATTTTATGTATATGAAAAAGAGTTTTTTATTTATTGGTCTTGCTAGTACATATAGTGTAGAAAGTTACGCTATTACGGTTTATGAAAGGAATGATACAACGATCCATTTTAGTGGTGAAATGAATGTGGTGCTGGATAAACAATATTATCGAACACATCATTATTTGTTAAACGAAACGCTAAACGAATCAATGAATACGAACTTGTCAAATAATGGTTCGGAAATCGGGGTTAGAGTTGAATATGCCCTATCTGATACATTAGATATATTGGCACGTACTGAGTGGAATTTAAATAATTATGAACAAAATCCCTATGGAGACAAATTCGGTTCATTGAGCACACGCCGTGCTTATATCGGGCTAGAACACCAAAAATACGGACAATTAAGTATGGGTCGACAATCTTTGCTAGCGAATGATATTTCAGCGAGTGATTTCGATTATTTTGTCGGAAGTAGTGAAAACGTTTTAACTTACTCCGGTAAGTCGGTTGTTCGTTATGACTATACCGGTATAGAGAATTTGCAACTAAGTGCTAATTACCATTTTTCAGAAAAAATCGACAGTTTTCCCGGTCAACAGAACCATAAATTAAAAAACGGCGTTGGTTTGGCTGGTCTGTATGATATTGCATTAAATGACAGGCAGGCGCTTTCTATTGGAGCCGCTTATAGTTCTGTGAATTATCTTGACCAAGCGAACCAACGTGCATCTCGTGAAGGGGTTCAATTAAGTCTGATTGCGTTTTCGGAAAATTGGATATTCGGGCTGGATACCGGTTTACGGTATCGCAAACAACCGAATTTATTTGAGTATGAAAAATTATTTCTGATTAAATCCGGTTTTAAATATGCTTATTCGGAGCAAGGAAGTTTTTATACGAGCTATGCCTACAGTATCGCTAAACGTAAAAATCTGATGACGGAAGAAATGATTGATCGAATTGTTAGAAAGAGTGCCGTATTAGGAACGGATTATAGCTTGCATCAAAATGTGAACGCTTATTTAGAAGCCGGTTATAGCTATGATCTTGCCTATGCTAATGGCAATAAATTAGAACAAGGCATTGAGAAAATTGTTGCTTCCGGGTTAGAAATTTATTGGTAAATAGCAGACTGGAAAGCGATTTTATATTGTCATAAAACTGTCATATTCTTTTTTTAAAATAAACTCCAAAATAAACATTGGAGTTTTTTTATGCCTAATATTCATAAACCAAGCTGTTTAAATCATCCTTTAGCAGAAGGTTTGTTTAAACATACAACGCAATTTTTTGCTTGGCTTGTCTTTGCTATGTTAGCCGCCATTTTAATTTCATTAGTTATCGGTAGCTGGGAATCGTTAACTCGCTTTGGGCTAAGTTTCTTGTGGACAAACGATTGGGATCCGAATAATGAACGTTATGGTGCGGTTGTACCGGTTATCGGTACTTTAATTTCTGCATTAATTGCTTTATTGATTGCGGTACCAATTTCTTTTGGTATTGCAGTTTTTTTAACCGAACTTGCACCTGAATGGTTAAAACGTCCGATTAGTGTTGCGGTTGAAATGCTAGCTGCAATTCCTTCCATTATTTACGGTATGTGGGGCTTATTTATCTTCGTACCGCTTTTCCAAGAACATATCCAACCCACCTTAATTGAATTACTCGGCGATCTGCCACTTATCGGCGTACTGTTTTCCGGCGCACCTTTTGGTATAGGTCTGTTTACCGCAGGGCTTGTATTGGCAATTATGATTATTCCTTATATTGCTTCCATGATGCGAGAAGTATTTGGCGTTGTCCCGCCAATGTTGAAAGAGAGTGCTTACGGCTTAGGTTCAACCACTTGGGAAGTGGTTTGGAAAATCATTTTACCTTACACCAAAGCCGGTGTGGTCGGCAGTATGATGTTAGGACTCGGACGTGCATTGGGTGAAACGATGGCAGTCACTTTTGTTATCGGTAACGCATTTAATTTACCGGATTCACTCTTTTCACCGTCTGCTTCGATTGCATCCGCGATAGCGAATGAATTTAACGAAGCGACAGGCTTACAAAAATCGGCATTAATGGAATTAGGTTTAATCTTATTCTTAATAACTACGGTGGTACTCAGTATTTCTCGTTTAATGATTTTAAGAATGAGCAAAAAAGAGGGAAATAAATAATGCATCGTAATAAAAATGGGCGTTTTTACCGCCGTAAATGCATTAATAAAATTATGCTTTCAGTATCTTTCTTTGCGGTTGGATTCGGGCTGTTTTGGTTAGGCTGGATTTTATTTACCTTAATTCAAAAAGGGATTCCGGAGCTTTCATTAACGCTATTTACCTTACCGACACCGGCACCGAATGAAGTAGGTGGTTTGAGTAATGCGATTATCGGCTCATTAATGATGTTGTTATTCGGAACTCTAATCGGCACGCCAATCGGCATTTTAGCCGGTACTTACTTAGCCGAATACGGACGTTATAGCAAATTAGCGAAAGTCACTCGCTTTCTGAATGATATTTTACTTTCTGCGCCGTCAATTATTATCGGTTTATTTATTTATGCGATTTACGTTTCGCACGTCAAACACTATTCAGGCTGGGCGGGCTCTTTTGCTTTGGCATTATTAGTGATTCCAGTGGTGGTGCGTACTACCGACAGCATGCTGAATTTAATTCCGAATAATTTACGTGAAGCGGCAATCGCATTAGGTTGCCCGCAATGGCGAATGATTACGATGGTTTGTTATAAAGCGGCACGTTCGGGGATTATTACCGGTGTGTTACTTGCAGTTGCTCGTATTTCGGGGGAAACCGCACCGCTTCTATTTACCGCACTTTCAAACCAATTCAGTTCGTGGGATATGAATGCTCCGATGGCAAACTTGCCGGTGGTGATCTATCAATATGCGGCAAGTCCGTTCCAAGATTGGAATAACCTTGCTTGGGCGGGCGCAACATTAATTACCGGGTTTGTGTTATGTCTTAATATTCTCACCCGTATCTTTTTTAAACAAAAACAACGATAAGGAAATGCAATGAGTAACGAATTAATTTCACTGCAAGACACCAAAATTGCGATTAATCACTTAGATTTTTTCTATGGCGATTTCCATGCTTTAAAAAACATTAATTTACGCATTGCCAAAAATAAAGTTACCGCATTTATCGGCCCTTCAGGCTGTGGAAAATCGACTTTATTACGAACTTTAAACCGAATGTTCGAACAATATCCGAATCAAAAAGCACAAGGGGAAATCTTGTTTGAAGGTGAAAATTTGCTAACCACTGAAACCGATATTGCCTTAATCCGTGCCAGAATCGGTATGGTGTTCCAAAAACCGACACCGTTCCCAATGTCGATTTATGACAATGTGGCATTTGGTATTCGTTTGTTTGAAAAATTGCCGAAATCGGAATTAAATGACCGTGTAGAATGGGCATTGACCAAAGCGGCATTATGGAACGAAGTAAAAAACAAATTACATCAAAGTGGCGACAGTTTATCCGGCGGTCAGCAACAACGTTTGTGCATTGCGCGTGGTATTGCGGTCAAACCGGAAGTTTTGCTGTTAGATGAACCTTGTTCGGCACTCGATCCGATTTCCACCATGAAAATTGAAGAATTGATTTGTGAACTAAAACATGATTACACGGTGGCAATTGTTACCCATAATATGCAGCAGGCGGCTCGTTGCTCGGATTACACCGCTTATATGTATTTAGGCGAACTGATCGAATTTGGTGAAACCAAACAAATTTTCGATAAGCCGAAATTTCAGCGTACCGAAGATTATATTCGAGGTCGAATGGGTTAAATTTAGCTTGAATCGATTTAAACAAGCGGTTAAATTTTGCTGAAATTTTGCAAATTTTTTGCCAAATTTGACCGCTTATTTGGAGCAAAAGGTTAGGAGCAGGAAATGAATGAGAAAATCTTGATTGTCGAAGATGAAAAAGCGATTCGAGAGATGATTTCACTGTTTTTATTACAGCAAAATTATCAAGTTATTGAAGCGGAAGACTATCATAGCGCAGTAAAAAAATTGGACGAAAAGCCTAAATTGATTTTACTCGACTGGATGTTGCCAGGACGCTCCGGTATCCAATTTATTCAATATCTAAAAAAATCGGAAGAGACCGCTCAAATTCCTATCTTAATGCTCACAGCACGCAGCTCAGAAGACGATTGCATTACTTGCCTTAATAGCGGTGCGGACGATTATGTGACTAAACCGTTTTCTCCCAAAGTATTGATTGCTCGTATTGAAGCCTTACTTAGACGTACCTATCAAAATAATGATGTGATTAATATTGATGATTTGATTTTGGATCAAAATGCCAAACGGGTTACCTTCCAGAAAAAAGAAATTAGTTTAAGTAGTACCGAATATAAATTATTACACTTCTTTATGACCCATCCGGAAAAAGTCTATAGCCGAGAACAATTATTGGATTTTGTGTGGGGTAATGATATTTATGTGGAAGACAGAACGGTCGATTCGTATATCCGCCGTTTAAGAAAAAGCTTGGAACCTTGTGGTTTTGAACGTTATGTGCAAACGGTACGTGGATCCGGCTATCGTTTTTCCAACCACTTTCGGGATAATTAATGAAAAAGGTTAAACTCTCTTTTAAACATTTCTTTATTGAAACGGCGTTAGCGGCGGCGATTGCGTTTTTATTCGGATTGTTTACGTGGCATTTCTTAACGTGGTTTGCACTGATTTTAGTCTTATTGCTCATTTGGCATCACTATAATGAACAGCGATTATTGCATTTAATCGACCCGAATCGTAAAAGTAGCCGAAAGGTTTTAACTACATGGGAACATATTTCACAAACGGTCGCTTTTTATCAAAAACGTAACCGCCGAGAAAAAATTAAAACGCTGCGATTACTCTCCAAATTGAACAAGAACATTCAATATTTACCGGATGCTATCATTATTTGTCATCATGATGGCACCATTTTGTGGTGCAATAACGTTTCGCAAGAAATGCTGAATTTCTATTGGGATAAAAAACTCGAAAAAAGCGTGTTTAGTGTGATTTTTTATGAAGAGTTTAAAAAGTATTTTCATCAAAATAAGAAAAATCGACCGCTTGTATTAATGGATCGAGATGAGCGATATATCGAATTTCATTTAAATGATTACGATAGCGAAAGTTATTTAATTATTGCACGTGACGTGACACAAATGATTCGTCTATTACATTCCCGACAAACCTTTTTAACCAATATGAATCACGAATTGCGTACGCCGCTGACCGTATTGCGAGGTTATTTGGAATTGTTGGAAGGACAGGCGGAAACCGAATTACAGCAGAAAAGTATTCAGGCGATGCAATCACAGGCTAAGCGGATGGGGAATTTATTGGATCAGCTGAATTTATTGGCAAAAATCGAAATCTCTTCCAGTAAAGAACATTATGTGGTTGAAATGTCGGCAATGATTTTGGCATTACAAAAAAATGCGGATTTTTTAAAACACAGTAAACAACAAATCATTTTTAATATTACACCGAATATTACCGTATTAGGCGATGAAAACCAGCTGCAAAGTGCGGTGTCTAACTTGATTTATAATGCAGTCAAACATGCCGGTGACGGTGCGACTATTGAAGTGGATTGGCATTGGTGTAATGAAGGGGCGGAGTTTAGCGTGCGAGATAACGGTGTTGGGATTGAAGAAACGCATTTATCGCATTTGACCGAGCGTTTTTACCGAGTGGACGAATCACGCAGTAACCAAACCGGTGGAAGCGGTTTAGGGCTGGCGATTGTGAAATATGCGTTGGAGCAACACGGTTCGCAATTACAAATCAAAAGTGAATTAGGTAAGGGGAGCCAGTTTAGTTTTATCATCAAAAAATCTTTACTTGGCGAAACAAAAAATCATTAAAACAGTATTTTTTACTCAACAAATGGGGAATTTGCCAGTAAAATGCCTGTTTTTCTGTCCATTAAGAGAGCTTAGTCATGTCTGATAAACGCTACGGTGCTGATGAAATTACCGTTTTAAAAGATCTTGAACCCGTCCAACTTCGTCCCGGAATGTACACCGATACCACCCGTCCGAACCATTTAGGGCAAGAAGTCATCGATAACAGTGTCGATGAAGCGCTATCCGGCTATGCTTCTCAAATTGATGTGATTCTCCATGCGGATAATTCGTTGGAAGTGATTGATAACGGCCGAGGAATGCCGGTGGATATTCACTCTACCGAAAAAATTTCCGGCGTGGAATTAATTCTCACAAAGCTACACGCAGGCGGTAAGTTTTCTAATAAAAACTACACGTTCTCAGGCGGCTTGCACGGGGTGGGTATCTCGGTGGTAAACGCCCTTTCGCAACGTGTAGAAATCAAAATTAAGCGTAACGGTGAAATTTATACGATTGCCTTTGAAAACGGGGTAAAAGTAGAAGAATTAACTGTAATTGGCAGTTGTCCGAAAAAACAAACCGGTACTACCGTTCGTTTCTATCCGAATCCAAAATACTTTGATTCGCCGAGATTTTCGGTAAGTCGTTTACGCCACTTATTACGTGCCAAAGCGGTACTTTGTCCGAAATTAACTATCAACTTTGTTGACCATATCAATAACAATAGCGAAACCTGGTATTACGAAGACGGTTTATCCGATTATTTAAGCGAAGCGTTAAAAGAATTCGAATGTTTGCCGAATCCACCGTTTATTGGCGATGTCACCACTGAAACCGAAGCGGTAAGTTGGGCGTTAACTTGGTTGCCGGAAGGGGGCGAGTTATTGGCGGAGAGTTATGTGAACTTGATTCCGACCGCACAAGGCGGTACGCACGTAAACGGTTTACGTAACGGCTTGTTAAAAGCAATGGTGGAATTTTGTGAAATTCATAATTTATTGCCGAAGAGCGTTAAATTAACTGCTGATGACGTGTGGAATCGCTGTGCCTATGTGCTTTCGTTAAAAATTCAAGAACCGCAATTTGCTGGACAAACCAAAGAGCGTCTTTCGTCTCGCCAGGCTTCCAGTTATGTGGATAGCACAATCAAAGATGCGTTCAGTTTATGGCTAAACCAAAACGTGCAAACCGGTAAATTGATTGCCGAAATGGCGATTTCATCGGCGCAAAGTCGTTTACGTGCGGCGAAAAAAGTGGTGCGTAAAAAGTTAGTGAGCGGCCCTGCGTTGCCGGGCAAATTAGCCGATTGTACTTCGCAAGATTTAAGTCGTACCGAGCTGTTCTTAGTGGAAGGGGATTCTGCGGGCGGTTCGGCAAAACAAGCGCGTGATAAAGATTATCAAGCGATTTTGCCGTTACGAGGTAAAATTCTGAATACTTGGGAAGTGTCTTCCGATCAAGTACTTGCTTCGCAAGAAGTTCACGATATTGCGGTAGCACTTGGGATCGATCCGGACAACGATAATTTGGATGAATTGCGTTACGGTAAGGTATGTATTCTTGCCGATGCGGATTCGGACGGTTTACATATTGCGACTTTATTATGTGCATTGTTCTTGCGCCATTTCCCGAATTTAGTCAAAAACGGTCACGTTTATGTGGCAATGCCACCACTTTATCGTATTGATATCGGTAAAGACGAAGTACATTACGCCCTTGATGAAGCGGAAAAAGAAGCGATTTTAGCTCGCCTAGCTAAGAAAAAAGGTAAGCCGAATGTACAACGTTTTAAAGGTTTAGGTGAGATGAATCCAAGCCAATTACGTGAAACCACAATGGATCCGAGTACGCGTCGTTTAGTGCAACTGACATTGGATGAGTTGGATACAACCGAAGAAAACGAGCCGAATACCTTTGAAATTATGGATATGTTACTGGCGAAGAAACGTGCGGAAGACCGTAAGCAATGGCTACAAAATCGCGGTGATGAAGCGGAGCTTAGTGTGTAAACTCTTGATAAAAACAAGCGGCCTATTTTTACGAATTTTTTGCAATTTATTCGGTGTGAATACTCATTCGCCTTTTGCAAAGTTTTAGTAAAAATAGACCGCTTGTTCTTATTAAATTGATGTTAATAAAAAGATAAAAATATTTTTGATAATGTTCACATTTTTATTACATTTCTATTCCTTTCCGTAAAATTTTGTGTATAGTGCCCTTGTATTTTAATTGTTCAATTGTGGGGGCGCTATGGACGCAACTTCTGTATCTCTTAAGAAAACCAATATGCGTAATAATGTGATTTTTATTGCGAATGTTGTACTGTTTTTTATTCTCCTCAATACGCTGCCTTTCGCGCCTGAAGCGAATAAAGGTTTGGCGTTATTAGTTTTTGTTGCTGTATTGTGGCTTACCGAAGCATTACATGTCACCGTAACGGCATTACTCGTTCCAATTCTCTCAATTGCATTAGGATTAGTAAAATCTAAAGATGCGTTAGTTGCATTTGCTGATCCGACAATTTTCCTTTTCTTTGGTGGTTTTGCCTTAGCGACCGCATTACATATTCAGCAATTAGATCGTCTCATTGCGAATAAAATTATGGCAATGGCAAAGGGTAAACTTTCTGTTGCGGTGATTTATTTGTTTGCGGTGACGGCATTCCTTTCAATGTGGATGAGTAATACGGCAACCGCTGCCATGATGTTACCGTTGGCGATGGGGATTTTAAGTAAATTGGATCGCTCTCAACATCATAATACTTATGTATTCGTATTACTGGGTATTGCTTATAGCGCAAGTATCGGAGGAATGGGTACTTTGGTCGGCAGTCCGCCGAATGCGATTGTGGCGTCACAATTACATCTGTCATTTGCAGACTGGATGAAATACGGTTTACCGATTATGTTTATTTTGCTGCCGTTAATGGTGGGAGTGCTGTATGTGGTATTCAAACCTAAATTTGATGTGCAGTTTGAACAAACTTTTGAAAAAATCGAGCTTAATCGTGATCGTATTCTGACCTTGGTTATTTTCGTTTTCATTGCTTTAAGCTGGGTGTTTAGCTCTCAATTGAATCCGATCATTTCAGGTTTATTAGGGCTAAAAGGCAATATCGGTAGTTTTGACAGTATTATGGCAATGGTTGCTGCCGCATTAATTTGTATTACTCGCGTAGCAACTTGGCAGCAGGTTCAAGAGAATACGGAATGGGGCGTATTATTCCTATTCGGTGGCGGCTTGACTTTAAGTGCAGTACTTGGTCAAACAGGTGCAAGCAAAATTATGGCTGACGGTATTGTTGCCTTAATTGACGGTAGCCACTTTTATGTAATTGGGTTAATTGTTGCCGCCTTTATTATTTTCTTAACTGAATTTACTTCAAATACGGCAAGTGCAGCGTTATTAGTGCCGATCTTTATTTCAATTGCACAAGCGCTTAATATGCCGCCACTTGGATTGGCGTTAATCATTGGTTTAGGCGCAAGTTGTGCCTTTATGTTGCCGGTAGCAACGCCGCCGAATGCGATTGTATTTGGTACGGGGCAAATTAAACAAAATGAAATGGTTAAGGCCGGTTTTTGGCTAAATGTAATCTGTATCGTTGTGATTGCAACTATCGGCTATCTATTTTGGCTATGATAATAGCATTGCCAAAAGTTAGTTAAAATCAACTGCTTACGCCTTATTTATTGGTTTAAATATAAACCGGAATAGGGCGTTTTTTATATAAATTGGTTGTACCTGTTTAAATTTCTTACTAAAAATTATGATATACCTCATGTTTTTTTATTTTGGTTATTTTTTTGAAATGATTTTTTGATATAGTCACCTCGTTTTAAATAAATCATAACATTCTAATCAAATTCGAAACATGAGGGACATTGATGTCTGAAGCTAAGCAATTTAAAGAAGATGTAGCTAAAAATCGTCGAAATACCATCATTTATATTCTTGATGTTATTCTGTTTTTGGCATTACTTAACTTTTTACCTTTCGAGCCGGCTCCGACTAAAGCACTTGCTTTGCTTGCTTTTGTGGCTGTGTTATGGCTTACGGAAGCAATGCACGTCACTATTACCGCATTATTTATTCCGGTTCTGTCGGTCTTTTTAGGTTTAGTTGAATCTAAGCAAGCGTTAGTGGCGTTTGCTGATCCGACAATTTTTCTCTTCTTTGGTGGTTTTGCGTTAGCAACAGCACTACATATTCAGAAAATTGATAAATTAATTGCCAACAAAATAATGGCGCTTGCCAAAGGCAATTTATTTGTTGCTGTGCTCTATCTTTTCCTTGTGACAGCCGTGCTTTCAATGTGGATGAGTAACACCGCAACCGCCGCAATGATGTTACCGCTAGCCTTAGGTTTATTAAGCAATATGGATAAAGAACGAGATCACAACACATTCGCTTTTGTGATTTTAGGTATTGCTTATAGTGCGGGGCTTGGCGGTATGGGGACTTTAGTTGGTAGTCCTCCGAATGCAATTGCTGCATCACAATTAGGCATTGGCTTTGCCGAATGGTTACTCTATGGTTTGCCGATGGTGGCTATCTTATTACCAATGGCATTAGTGGTGTTGTATTTTAATTTCCGTCCGAAGTTTTCAGGTAGTTTCGAATATCATGCGGAAGATATTCCAATGAACCGTAAACGTCTGATTACCCTAAGTATTTTCGTAGTGATTGCGCTTTGTTGGGTTTTTGGGCAACAAGTAAATAGCTTTATTTCACCATTGCTAGGATTATCAAAAAATATCGGTAATTTCGATAGTATGGTTGCAATGGTGGCGGCACTTGCTTTATGTGCTTCACGTGTCACGACTTGGAATCAATTACAAGAAGGAACCGAATGGGGCGTGTTGTTCTTATTCGGTGGCGGTTTAACCTTAAGTTATGTGTTAAGTCATACCGGTGCGAGTAAAATTATGGCGGAAGGTATCGTTTCATTAATTGAAGGTAAACACTACTACATTATTTGCTTGATTATCGCAGCGTTTATCGTGTGTTTAACCGAATTTACGTCAAATACGGCAAGTGCGGCATTGCTTGTACCGATTTTTATCTCAATTGCAGAGTCATTAAACCTTGACCCTCGTGCATTTGCCTTAATTATCGGCTTTGGTGCTTCATGTGCCTTTATGATGCCGGTGGGTACGCCGCCGAATGCGATTGCATTTAGTACGGGTATTGTAAAACAAAGCGATATGTTACGTTCGTATAAACTTAGTATCGTTTGTATTCTAGCCATCTCTCTTATCGGTTATTTCTTCTGGTTGAAATAAATTGATTGAATTCTGAAAAGCGTAGCGTATCGGCTACGCTTTTTTATTTTATAAAGTGAATATTTATTTGTTGATTTTAAGTTTATATTCAATTTTCTAGCAAAAAGGTAATTGTTTTTGCGTAATTAGTTAATGGAGTACTCTAGATAAAATAATTAGTTGATTTTCCGTTTTATCTCTTTACTTTTGATAAAAATACGCTATTGTCGAATTTAAGGTCTATAAAAGACCAATATGCAAACAATAAGAGGTATAACTATGTCAAAAACAACTAAAAGCCCAATAAGGGGCATGATAATTTTATTGCTGGATCTGATACTGTTTTTTGCGTTAATTAAACTGCTACCATTTAATCCGCAAGAGAATCGAGGGCTGGCATTGCTTATTTTTGTCGGCATTTTATGGCTAACCGAAGCTTTCAATATTACTGTTACCTCTTTAATGGTGCCTATTTTTGCCATTTTCCTGAATGTCTTATCAACCAAAGCGGCTTTCGCTCCTTTCTCTGAACCGATTATCTTTATGTTTTTTGGTGGTTTTGTTATTGCTGCCGTACTTAATTTGCAGAAAATCGATTTATGGATCGCAAACCATGTGATTCGTTTAGCCAAAGGTAATTTAAAACTTACCGTTATCTATTTATTTGGTGTTACGGCAGGGCTTTCGTTATTTATTAATAATACGGCGGTTGCGGCGTTAATGTTGCCTTTAACGCTTGGGATTTTGCATCAGTTAGATTTTCAACAACATCGCAGATTATATGTATTTGTATTGCTTGGCATTGCTTTTAGCTCAAGTATCGGTGGGATGGGAACTTTGGTCGGATCAGCGCCTAATGCGATTTTAGCCTCTTATATTAAAGTGTCATTTTCTGAATGGCTTGCGTATGGTATGCCAGTAGCTGTGTTATTAATGATTGCGATGGTGTTTTCATTATTAGTTGTGCTACGCCCGAACTTTAATGTGCCGTTTGAAGCAAAAGTTGAACAAATTCCATTAACGGCACAACGTTTAACGACATTAGTTGTTTTTTGCGTGACCGCAATTTTATTAACCTTTAGTAGCGTGATTGAACCTGTTGTACGCCAAGCTTTTGCATTAAAGGAATCAATTAAAAGTTTTGATGCGGTGATTGCAATGGTTGCAGTTGTCGTGCTTTGCATTACGAATACGGCAACATGGGCGCAAATTCAAGAACGCGCAGAGTGGGGCGTATTAATGTTATTTGGTGGCGGTTTAACCCTTGGGATCGTGTTGAAAGATACCGGTGCAAGTAAAATTCTGGCTGACGGTATCGTAAATTATATCGGTAATAAGCACTGGCTCATTATGACGCTTTCTATGGCGGCGTTTATTGTGTTTTTAACCGAATTTACTTCAAATACCGCAAGTGCCGCGTTGATGATGCCGATTTTTATTTCGGTAGCAAACTCTCTCGGTTTGCCACCGATTTCACTAGCGGCAATTATTGCTTGTGGTGCTTCCGCTGCCTTTATGTTACCGATTGCCACACCGCCAAATGCCATTGTGTTTGCTACCGGCTATATAAAACAAAGTGAGATGGTTAAAGTCGGGTTAATTATGAATCTCGCTTGTGTGTTAATTCTTGGCTGCTTGTCGTATTTCTTCTGGACCACTTGGTGGTAGCACTCCATTTGGAGTAAAAGAGGTCAAATAAGCGCTCAAAAATCGATTGTTTTTTGCAAAATTGTGCAAGAATTTGATCTACATTCGCCCAAAATGGGTAGAAAATGATATAATCATGCTGTTTTATTTTTGAAACTTAAAAAAGAGGAACTTACTATGTCAGTTATTAAAATGGCAGACCTTGATCTTGCTGGCAAACGTTTATTTATCCGTGCTGATTTAAACGTACCGGTAAAAGATGGCAAAGTGACATCTGATGCACGTATTCGTGCAACCATTCCTACCTTAAAATTAGCATTACAAAAAGGTGCTAAAGTAATGGTAACTTCTCACTTAGGTCGTCCAACTGAAGGTGTATTCGAAGAAGCAAACTCTTTACAACCTGTGGTTGATTATTTAAATGCATCAGATTTAGGTGTGCCGGTACGCTTAGTACGTGACTACTTAGACGGTGTTGATGTTGCGGAAAACGAAATCGTTGTGCTTGAAAACGTACGTATCAATAAAGGTGAGAAGAAAAACGATCCTGAACTAGCAAAAAAATATGCGGCACTTTGTGATGTTTTCGTAATGGACGCATTTGGTACAGCACACCGTGCTGAAGGTTCTACTTACGGTGTTGCACAATTTGCACCGGTTGCATGTGCTGGCCCGTTATTAGCGGCAGAATTAGATGCTTTAGGTAAAGCATTAAAAGAGCCACAACGCCCGATGTTAGCAATCGTAGGCGGTTCAAAAGTTTCTACTAAATTAACTGTTTTAGACAGCCTTTCAAAAATCGCAGACCAATTAATCGTTGGTGGCGGTATCGCAAATACTTTCATCGCAGCAGAAGGTCACCCTGTAGGTAAATCTTTATATGAAGAAGATTTAATCCCTGAAGCAAAACGTTTAGCTGCAGCAACTAATATCCCAGTTCCTGTTGATGTACGTGTAGGTACAGAATTCTCTGAAACCGCTCCGGCAACAGAAAAAGCCGTATCTGAAGTTCAAGCGGACGAATCAATTTTTGATATCGGTGATAAATCAGCAGAAGAATTAGCAAATATCATCAAATCTGCAAAAACGATTCTTTGGAATGGTCCGGTTGGCGTATTTGAATTCCCTAACTTCCGTAAAGGTACTGAAGTGATTTCAAACGCAATCGCTGAAGCAACGGCAAACGGTGCATTCTCTATCGCAGGTGGCGGTGATACGTTAGCGGCGATCGATTTATTCGGTATTGCAGATAAAATCTCTTACATCTCAACAGGTGGCGGTGCGTTCTTAGAATTCGTAGAAGGCAAAGTATTACCGGCAGTTGAAATCTTAGAGAAACGTGCAAACGGCTAATTCTTAATAACAAGCGGTCAAAATTCGCAAAATTTTTGCAAAATTCGACCGCTTGTAGGGACATGAAACTTCGTGTCCGTTACAAAATTTAAGAAGGACGCAATGCCTTGCGTCCTACCAAATCTATCAAACACTATAGGAAACTCAAAAATGGCATTATTAGACATCGTAAAACCGGGTGTAGTAACAGGCGACGACGTTCAAAAAGTATTCGCTTATGCTAAAGCAAACAATTTTGCAATTCCGGCGGTAAACTGTGTAGGTTCTGACTCTGTAAATGCAGTATTAGAAACTGCAGCACGTGTAAAAGCACCCGTGATCGTTCAGTTCTCTAACGGTGGTGCACAATTCTATGCAGGTAAAGGTATCAAACCAGCATCAGGTGCTCGTGCAGATGTTTTAGGTGCAATCGCAGGTGCGAAACACGTTCACGCGTTAGCAGAAGAGTACGGTGTACCGGTAATTCTTCATACTGACCACGCTGCGAAAAAATTACTTCCGTGGATTGACGGTTTATTAGAAGCGGGTGAAAAACACTTTGCGGAAACAGGTAAACCTTTATTCTCTTCTCACATGATCGACCTTTCAGAAGAGCCAATGGAAGAAAACATGGCAATCTGCCGTGAGTACTTAGCTCGTATGGATAAAATGGGTATGACACTTGAAATCGAAATCGGTATTACCGGTGGTGAAGAAGATGGTGTAGATAACTCAGATGTTGAAGAGTCTAAATTATATACTCAACCTGAAGACGTGTTATACGTTTACGACCAATTAAACCCAGTAAGCCCACGTTTCACTGTTGCTGCGGCATTCGGTAACGTACACGGCGTTTACAAACCAGGTAACGTAAAATTAAAACCTTCAATCTTAGGTGCATCACAAGAGTTCGTTTCTAAAGAGCGTAACCTTCCTGCGAAATCAATCGACTTCGTATTCCACGGCGGTTCAGGTTCATCACGTGAAGAAATCCGTGAAGCGATCAGCTACGGTGCGATCAAAATGAACATCGATACAGATACGCAATGGGCATCTTGGGACGGTATTCTTCAATTCTACAAAGCGAACGAAGCATACTTACAAGGTCAATTAGGTAACCCAGAAGGTCCAGATTCTCCAAACAAAAAATACTACGATCCACGTGTTTGGTTACGTAAAATGGAAGAATCTATGTCTAAACGCTTAGAGCAATCTTTCGAAGATTTAAACTGTGTAAACGTTTTATAATTTCAGATTGTAAAAAGTTAACCAAAAAAGACCGCTTATCGGCGGTCTTTTTCATTGATAATTGAAAAAGGATAATCAATAATTATTCGTTCAAATTATCTTTTTTCTATTATCTATTACTGTTATGGCATTATTAGAAATTCAAAATCTCAGTAAACGTTTTACTGACCGAATAAGTTTATTTCGCAAGCAAGATTTTTATGCGGTAAAAGAAGTCTCTTTTAGCTTAAATAAACGTGAGACGCTGGCGATTATTGGTGAAAACGGTGCGGGAAAATCGACTTTATCAAAAATGATTGTCGGCTTAACCAAGCCGACTTCCGGAAGTATGCTATTCCGTGGCAAAAAATTAAAATTCGGCGATTACCAATTCCGTACTCGTCATATTCGAATGATGTTCCAAGACCCGAATTATGCTTTTGATCCTAACTATAACATCGGGCAAATCTTAGATGCTCCGCTACGTTTGGCAACAGATCTCAGCGAAGCCGAACGTAATGAACGTATCTTTCATATCTTAAAATTAGTCGGAATGTATCCGGAACACGCCTTGATTCATATTAAAGACACTTCAAGCAGCCAGAAACAACGTATTGCTTTGGCTCGGGCGCTGATTTTAGAGCCTGAAATCCTGATTGCAGACGATACGCTAAGTACATTAGATTTTTCAGTGAGAACACAACTGACTAATTTAATGCTTACCCTCCAAGAACGTTTGGGCATTTCAATTATCTATGTCGGACAGAATTTAGGTTTAATTAAGCATATTGCGGATAAATTAATGGTTATGCATGAGGGGGAAGTGGTAGAGTATGGTAAAACCAAAGACCTCCTGTTAAACCCACAAAGTGCGATTACCGCCCGTTTAATTGAAAGCCATTTTGGCAAGCAACTTACACCGGAAGCTTGGGCTGAATAGCCTACTTTTCATAAAATAAAAATTAAATTATGCAACATCATGAATTTTTCCGTGGAGTAAAGGAAGTCTCTCCGATGACACTTGGCTTTATTCCATTAGGGCTTGTGCTTGGCGCTCAAGCTTCACAAAAAGGTATGCCGTTTTACGAAATCGGCTTGTTAACGGGGTTGAATTTTGCCGGCGGTTCGGAATTTGCTGCCGTGAATCTTTGGAATCATCCGCTTGCCATCAGCGTTATTGTTGCTGTTTCAATGTTGATTAATAGCCGTCATATTATTATGGGGGCGGCGTTATCTCTTTATATGAAAAACATCGGTCGTTTGAAATCGCTCGGCTTACTCTTTTTTATGACGGACGAAGTATGGGCGATGAATTTAGCCGATGCGCAGAAACGCCCGCAAAAAGCAATTAGTATTCCCTATTATATGGGAACGGCAATCAGCCTTTATATTATGTGGGTGAGTTCCAGTATGTTAGGCGCTTATATCGGGCCTTTTGTCGGTGATCTAGAGAAATACGGTTTCGATATGTCTTTTACCGCCATCTTTTTAGTAATGTTAAAAGGAATGTGGAAGTCGTTTTCATTTGCTCGACCATGGTTTGTTAGTCTGTTGGTAGCAGGATTGGTTTTCCATACGGTTGAGGGCGCTTGGTATGTGCTGGCAGGCGCATTGTCGGGGATTTTATCCGCCTTTCTTTGCATTAAGAGAGGATAAATAATGGCATCGAGTGTTTTCTTCACGATTATTTTAATGGCGTTCTCGACTTATCTTACTCGCATTCTTGGCTTTCTTGTGCTGCGAAATCGAAAATTAAGTCGCACAACAGAGAAAGTAATGGAAGCTGTTCCGGGTTGTGTTTTAATTTCCGTTATTGCCCCGACCATTATGTCCGGCGATATTGCCAATACGATTGCTGTCATCCTTACTTGTTTGGCAATGATGAAATTTTCCTTATTTCCCACGGTGATTATTTCTATTGCTGCAACCGGCTTACTACGTACTATTTTCTAGCTGAACAAGCGGTTAAATTTGCGAGAAAATTTGCAAATTTAACCGCTTGTTTGGTTTTTGATCTAGTTCATAAAAAGTTTTAAATACCTCATTTAGACTATTTCTCTTTATTTTAGCTAAACGTACACTGATAAAAATAATTTGTAGAAGGAATGAAAAATGGAACTAAAGAATGTTATTGAACAGCGCAAAACCATCAAAGTTTTTAATCCTAATGTGAAGATTGAGCGCCAAGAGCTGGAAGAAATGTTAGCACTGACACAGCTTGCGCCCTCTAAAGCGAATTTACAACCATGGCGCTTTGTAGTGGTGGACGATGCTGTGCAAAAAAATAAATTACTGGGTTCTGTTGCATTTAATGCACCGCCATGTGAAACGGCTTCAGCAGTGATTTTAGTACTAGCGGATTTACAATATCAGTTGTTACTGGATGATATTTTGGAACGTTCGATTGAGACAGGTTGTTTACATGCTCAATTTAAGCAACGTTCATTGGATTTTCTACTCAGTGTACATAATGCTTCGAGTGAACAAGATATCCGTGATCAAGTGATCACCGACACGAGTTTAGCCGCTATGCAGTTTATGCTGATTGCCAAAGATAAGGGCTATGATACTCATGCTATTGGGGTGTTTGATCGTTCTGCCGTATTAACCGCACTCGATGTAGATGCCGAACGCTATTTGCCAGTGATGCTATTAGCGATTGGCAAAGCTGCGACAGCAGCACTACCGAGTAGCCGTTTACCGCTTAACTATACCGTTTCATGGAATAACGGACAGGGTTTTAAAAAGTAATTGTAATATTTGTTAAACAAGCGGTCTAATTTATTAAAACTTTTACCAAAAGTTGTTAGAATTAGCCCGCTTTTTTTTATGATGCTTATATTGAGGAAGTATGCAATCTGTTAATAATTCAATTTTAAATAAGATTATTTTTGCAAGCCGTTGGCTGCAATTGCCAATTTATTTAGGCTTAATTGTCGTGCAAGGCATTTACGCTTATAAGTTTATGAAATCACTTTATAACTTAATTGTAAACCTTGGTGTCATGGACGAAAATACGATTATGCTAACGGTATTAAACCTCATTGACGTGGTGATGATTGCTAACTTATTAATTATGGTAATTGTCGGCGGTTATGAGACATTCGTGTCAAAACTTCATGTGGATGATCATCCGGATCAACCTGAATGGCTTCATCATGTGAATGCTTCGGTATTAAAAGTGAAATTGGGGATGTCGATTATTAGTATTTCTTCTATTCATTTACTGCAAACCTTTATCAATGCGGCAAATTTAGATGAAAAAACTATGCAATGGCAGGTGATTATTCATGTGACGTTCTTAATTTCAGCAGTAGCGATGGCTTATACGGATAAGATCTCGCATTCATCGGCAGTCAGTTCAAAACAGCATTAGGCCTATCACAATAATTTAATGCATTTTTACAAAAAGCGGTTAGAATTAAACCGCTTTTATTTTATTTATAGTAGGGAAGATTATGACAAAACATTATGACTATTTAGCCATTGGCGGCGGCAGCGGTGGTATTGCTTCAATCAATCGTGCGGCAAGTTATGGTAAAAAATGTGCGATCATTGAAGCGAAATATCTCGGCGGTACTTGTGTGAACGTGGGCTGTGTGCCTAAAAAAGTGATGTTTTACGGTGCGCATATCGCAGAAGCAATTAACAGCTATGCGCCTGATTACGGTTTTGATGTGACGGTAAATAATTTCGATTTTGCGAAATTAATCGAAAGTCGTGAAGCCTATATTTCTCGTATTCATACCTCATACAACAATGTCTTAGCTAAAAATAATGTTGATGTATTTAATGGTTTTGCCAAGTTTGTTGATAGCAAAACAGTGGAAGTCACTTATGCGGACGGCAGTACAGAACAAATTACTGCGGATCATATTTTAATCGCAACCGGCGGTCGTCCGTCGATTCCGGCGGTTAAAGGCGCAGAGTACGGTATTGATTCTGACGGGTTCTTTGCATTACGTGAATTACCGAAACGTGTTGCGGTAGTCGGCGCCGGCTACATTGCGGTTGAAATTGCCGGTGTATTAAATAGTCTCGGTTCTGAAACGCATTTATTTGTACGTCAACACGCTCCGTTACGTAATCAAGATCCTCTGATTGTTGAAACGTTAGTGGAAGTCTTAGCACAAGATGGTATCACGCTACATACTCAAGCGATTCCGCAAGAAGTAAGTAAGAATGCTGACGGTTCGCTAGTATTAAAATTAGCGGATGGCAGAGAAACAACTGTGGATTGCTTAATTTGGGCAATTGGTCGTGAGCCGGTGTGTGATAAAATCAATCTTGATGCAGTAGGCGTGAAAACCAACGCTAAAGGTCAAATTATCGTAGATAAATTCCAAAATACCAATGTACCGAATATTTATGCGGTTGGTGATATTATTGAAGGCGGTATTGAATTAACACCTGTAGCGGTAGCAGCGGGTCGCCGTTTATCTGAACGTTTATTTAACAATAAACCGAATGAACATTTAGATTACAATTTAGTGCCAACGGTTGTATTTAGCCACCCGCCTATCGGCACGGTCGGCTTAACCGAGCCGCAAGCAATTGAGCAGTATGGTGCTGAAAATGTAAAAGTGTATAAATCTTCATTTACGGCAATGTATACTGCGGTAACACAACATCGCCAACCTTGCCGAATGAAACTGGTTTGTGTCGGTCAAGAAGAGAAAATAGTCGGCTTACATGGCATCGGTTTCGGCGTTGATGAAATGATTCAAGGATTTGCCGTAGCGATTAAAATGGGAGCAACAAAAGCTGATTTTGATAACACTGTGGCGATCCATCCAACAGGATCAGAAGAATTTGTAACTATGCGATAATTATAATAATATATCAAGGTAAGTAAGCTCTTTTGTTTGCTTACCTTTTGTCTTATTAGGAATGAAATTTAAAATGAAAAACTTATTAGCCGCTTTAGGGGTAAGTTTTCTCTTAGCTGGATGTTTTGATGATGCGAAAAAGCAGGATGCTGATTCTAGTCAAATGCCCGTAGAGCAAAAACAGCCTCAAACAGGAGAAAAACCTGAGGAGAAATCTTCAGAACAAGGGATCGAAGAAAGTAAAGTTTCTTCGGAGAATGTTGATAAATCTGAAAAAGTTGTTGATGTAACAGATAAAAAGAAAGAGCAATCTGTATCTACAACACATGTCGATAAAGAAGAGAAATCTGTAATTCATCTTGAGAAAGAAGAAAAAACAGAATTGTTGAAAACAAGCAAGCCTGATGAGCAGCATAAAATGATTGAAAAACGCCATAAGCCAGAAAAGAGCGTTACACAAAAATCATTTGTTGCAGCATCTCGCGAAGCGAAACTTGGGAAGAGTACAACACATTCTGCCACAAAATCTAAATCGACTAAGCGTCGTCAAGATGTTAATGGTACTTATGAAAATGGTAAGCTAGTGAGTAACTTCTCTCCGGAAGAGTTACGAGTTGGTGCGCAGGTGCCTATGTCGGATAATGAAATTCGTCAACAAAAGATTCAATGTCGTTATCCGTTTATGTCTCAAGAAGAGGTAGCCGAGAATAATTGTGGTGTAAAAACCGTGACGATTTCGTACTAATTGAGTCGCTATATAAAATGGAAAATAGGGCAAAATATTTTGCCCTATTTTTATTTATACCAAAATAAATCTTCGCTGGTTTTCCAGATCGTTTCAGCAATTTCTAGTGGCGATTCGTTACGTAATTCACATAGCGCTTGAAAACTTACGTTCAGCCTTTCCGGTCGATTCGGTTCTCCCTGAAAACCAAATACAGGCATATCGGGTGAATCAGTTTCTAGTAATAAACTTGCTAAAGGTAGCTTACGAATAGCCTCTCTGGTTTTATTGGCTCTTGCATAGGTAATTGTACCTCCCACCCCAATTTTATAGCCTAAATCAATAAAGCGTTTTGCTTGGTCATAACTTCCGGCAAATCCATGAATCACTCCAGTATGCGATAGATTGGCTTTTTTTAGAAATACCGAAAGTTGGTCATGACTTTTTCGCGAATGTAAATTTACCGGCAAATTAAACCGCTTGGCAAAAGCAAGTTGTGCTTCTAAAAATTCACACTGTTTATGCCAAAGTTCGGGGGTACAAAGCGTTTCTACCGCTCTTTCTAAACCAATTTCCGCAATTGCAGTACATTGTGGGTCTTGTTGTGCTAATAACGATTCTAAATAATCTAAATGAACCGTTTGGTGTTGTTGAATATAAAGCGGGTGTAAGCCTAATCCATACACTAAATCTTCTGGTGCTTGCTCGGCACAAGCGGTTACTTTTGCAAAATTTTCTGCAAATACAGACACAATTAAAATGCGAGTGACATTTGCATGTTTGGCATTTTCAACAAGTTGGGGAATGGAAAGATTGAGATTTTCCGCAACATAATCTAGATGAGTGTGGGTATCAAAGAATTGCATATAAGTGAATGGTTAAAATAAAAAAGCGAGGAAATTATCCCCGCTTTTAAAATATCAATCAATGGATTAATTTGTTACATAGGCATCTTCATCACGTTCGCCTAGTGGTTTAAGCATGGTGAAGAACAATACGATACAAACAGCAGTTGTTGCAAAACCTAAGTAAACAGAAAGTTGATAATCTAAACCGAAGCCGATTTTGTTATAGAACAAGTAGGTTGCGCATACGGTTGTAATAAACCATGCAGGAATTGAACATACCCAGTGGAATTTTTTGTAACGATATAAATATGCCGCAGCAGTCCAAAGCATTACCATTGCTGTCATTTGGTTTGCCCAAGTGAAGTAACGCCATAAGATACTGAAGTCAATTTTTGATACCACGAAGCCTAATGCGAATAACGGTACTGCAATCATTAAGCGTTTAGCTAATGAACGTTGATCAATTTTAAAGAGTTCAGCCAATTGTAAACGTGCAGCACGGAATGCCGTATCACCTGAAGTAATTGGTAATACTACTACGCCTAATACTGCGAAAATACCACCGATAAAGCCTAAGAAGTGTAATGAGCTGTCATAAACCACTTTAGACGGTGAACCTGCAGAAATTGCATCTTGTAACGCTTGTGGGTTTTCATAGAATGCAAGACCAACCATACACCATACTAATGCAATCACCCCCTCGGTAATCATTGCTCCGTAGAAAATAAAACGGCCTTCGCTTTCATTTTCCGCACAACGTGCCATCAATGGGGTTTGCGTTGCATGGAAACCTGATAATGCACCACAAGAAATAGTTAAGAATAATAAAGGCCAAATTGGAACATCACCTTTCACTTGGAAGTTTTGAGTGAATTTTTCCCATGTTAAACCTTGACCGTCTGCATTAATCGTACGGAAGAATTCAATTGGATCCGTTGCACTGAAATGGGACGTAATTAAACCGTAAACCATACCTACAGACATAAACAGTAATAATGCACCGAAGAATGGGTAGATTCGGCCGATGATTTTATCAATCGGAAGTAAGGTTGCTAAGATATAGTAAGCAAAGATGATTAATGTCCAAACAGAGATAACCGTTGCTTTATCCATACCCCAAACCGTTAAGCCGCCTGCTTCAACTGCGTGGTGAAGTGCTTCCGCATCGTTTAGTTGTAAAGTACCGCCTGTCGCACCGAAGACATCCATTGTAATAGTTGCCATTAATTGTGCCGGACTTGCTACGAATACCACGCCAACAAGTAAAAGAAGAACAAGAGCCATCACGTTGATGAATACTTTAACCGGGCGGCCTAAGAATTTACCTGCTAAAGCCGGCATTGTTGCGCCACCGTTACGAATACTTAACATACCACAGAAGTAGTCATGTACCGCACCGGCAAAAATACAACCGATTACGATCCAAAGCATTGCAACCGGACCATATAGCGCGCCGAGGATTGGACCAAAAATAGGACCTGTTCCTGCAATATTTAATAATTGAATGAGCCAAATTTTTGTTTTTGACATTGGCATATAGTCAACACCATCGTTCATCGCATAAGCCGGTGTTGTTTTTTTCGGGTTGATCACGAAGATTTTTTCAATGATCTTTCCGTAAACAAAGTAGCCTAGTACGAGAACTGCTACACAAAAGAAGAACCACAACATATAAAAGTAACCTTATAAAAGTTTGAATTTGGAAATCACAAATCGCCTAAAGGCGTTGTATTTTAGTGATATACGTGAATAAAGTAAATTAAGTTCGTTACTATAAAGAGGAGTTTATGTAATAAATGTGAATGACTTCAAAGTTTTGTTCTGTTCCTCCTATTTTAAATAAGTTACAATTTATAAAAATAGCCACAAGAATTTGTGGCTATTTTGTTATCTATTCCGTTTTTGTTCGAAAGCATCAAGTAGTTGATTGATTTGCTCGTGGTTAAAAATCTCATTAATTGTATGGCTTAATTTTCTACGCCAATTCGGATATTCATTACTTGTTCCGGGAATATTTACCGGCTCGAGCATATTTAGCCAATCTTCCGGCTGGGTGCCAAATAAGGCAGAATTAGTATCCGCCACATAGCGTTGTAATTGGTGCACAAATTGTAGGTTTACGCCTTCGCTATCTTTTGCAAGATCTTGGACTTTTTCGACCGCTTGTCTAATCGCTTCTTTATTGAAATGGCGACTCTGTTTCAGAATATTAAGCACTTTCTCACTTGGATAAACTCCGAATTTCTCACCTAAATCAAAGTCGTAGCCTTTCCAGTAGCCTTGTACGGTCGGTAAATCATGCGTACTGAGTGTAGTCATCGCTTGATATGGATAATTAGTTAATGGCTTACTGCCGTGCTGATCCCATTCAAAGTAGAAAATGTTATAAGCAAGAATACCTTTGTCTTCTAATTTCTGTAGCATGCCTTTCGGAACTGTACCAAGCGCTTCTGCGATGATTAAACATTGGTTTCGTTGGCTTTCTAAGGCAAGAATTGCTAATAAATCTTCTAGCGGATAACGCACATAAGCGCCGTTTTTAGCCGAATCACCTTTTGCCACCCACCACATACGTGCAAAACCAAGAATATGGTCGATACGTAATGCACCGCAATCTTTCATATTGGCACGTAATAAATCAATAAACGGCTGGTATCCTCGGCTTTGCAATACTTCCGGATGCATTGGCGATAATCCCCAATTCTGTCCGTTTGGCGCCATAATATCCGGTGGTGCACCGACAGAGGCATCTAGCACAAATAACTCTTTATCCGCCCAAGTTTCTGCTCCGTTATCGGCAACACCTACCGCTAAATCACGGTAGAAGCCGATAGGCATATTGAGTGTTTTTGCCAATTGATTACACGCTTTTAATTGTTGTTGCGCCACAAATTGCAACCACATATAGAAACGAACTAATTGGCTGTGTTCCGTTTGGAATACCTGTACCGCATTTGAAGCGTAGTCTTGATATTCTTGCGCCCAGAAATTCCAACCCCATTGCTCGCTAAATTGGCTGGATAACCAATAATGCAGTGCGTCGAATGTGCCTTGCACTTTTAGGCTTTCTCCGTATTCATTGATAAATTGTTCGAAAGCTTGTTGGTCTTGCTGAACGAAAGTAGCATAGGCTAAACGTAACCCTTCGAGTTTTAAGCGTATTACTTGCGAATAATCTACGTAGTCTTTTACTCTTGCCTCAATAAGCTGTTGTTGAATTTCTGCGGAATGAAACCAAGCTTGTGCTTCGCTAGATTGTTGGAAGGCATCAATCGCGGTTACATCGATATAAATAATGTTTTGCCATAAACGAGATGAGGGGCTATAGGGGCTGGCACTTTCCGGATTGGCTGGGAAAATCGCATGAATTGGATTTAACCCAACAAAATCACCGCCTTTTTCAGCAAGTCGACTTAGGAAAGTTTTCAAATCGCTAAAATCACCAATGCCCCAGTTATGTTCGGAACGAAGCGTATAGAGTTGTAAAATTGCTCCCCATAATTTTTGTTTTTGTTGTAATTCTTTCGGTTGGAAAGCGGTTTTCGGCGTAATAATAAGACGGCAGTTAAGTGAATAATGTTCACTTTCAAGCTGTAAATGATGATAGCCGAGAGGCAGATCTTTCGGTAAATTGATCGCATTACGTTTTACTTTACCGCAACGTGTTTCACCGTTTTCTAAATGAAGTTGCCAGCGAGCTTGTAAGGCTTTATTGCTATTTGCAAGATTTAGTCGAATATAGACCGCTTGTCCTTCTGTCGCTACCTTTACAGGAGGGATAATGGGTTTACTTTTAGGAGAACCTAAGCGTTTTGTAATTTTGCGACAGACAGCTTGGCTGGCATAACGACGTCTGCCATATTCATCAAAGAAATAAGAGTTAAGGTATGGGTGAAGCGATTTCATTGTGATTTTCCTTTTGGGCTTAGTGAGCATAGCCTCATAAGCGGTTATTTTTTATTTATTTTTTGCAGCCTCGGAGGAGGCTCCTCCGATACCTATCCTTTTACGCCGCCGGCAGTTAAACCACCGACTAACCAACGTTGTGCTAATAAGAATACAAGCGTGATTGGAATTGCAGACAAAATGGCTGCTGCGGCAAAGTCGCCCCAGAGGTAGTTTTGCGGGTGTAAATACTGTTGCATTCCTACTGCAAGCGTGTAGTTATCAACATCTCGTAACAATAGGGAAGCAACCGGTACTTCGATAATGCTTGAGATAAAGGAAAGAATAAATACAACCGCTAAAATCGGTACAGAAAGCGGAAGTAAAATTAAACGGAAGGTTTGCCAAGGGCTTGCACCATCAAGTGCTGCGGCTTCTTCAAGCGATTTATCAATAGTTTCAAAATAACCTTTAATTGTCCAAACGTGCATTGCGATACCGCCTAAGTAAGCAAAGATTACTCCGCCGTGTGTATTTAAACCTAAGAACGGAATGTAATCACTTAGACGATCAAATAAAGCATACAATGCTACTAATGAAAGTACCGCCGGAAACATTTGGAAAATTAACATCGATTTCAGTAATAAGCTTTTACCGGCAAAACGTAAACGAGCAAAAGCATACGCAGCAGTGGTTGAAAGTGCGAGAGTAATTAATGCCGTAATCCCTGCGACTTTGACTGAATTCCATAACCAAAGTAAAACGGGGAATGGCGGTGGAGTTACACTTCCGTCCGCATGAGTAACGCTAATACCTAAGGCGAGTTTCCAGTGTTCAAGTGAAATTTCACTTGGAATCAATTCACCAATTGCTAGGTTTCCGGGACGTAATGAAATACCAATAATCATCAGCATCGGGAATAAGATAATCGCACAAAAACAGATTAGAAAAAGATGCGTGGAAAATAAACGCAATTTCATTGATTTAGGTTGAACAATAGCCATAGTTGATATCCTCTTTGCTCCTTCTTCGTATGTAGAAGGAGCAATGTCAATTAATCTTGTGATAATTTCGTCATTCTGATTTGGAATAATGCTAATCCGCTTACTAGCAAGAAGATGATGACAGCGATTGCAGCCGCTAAACCAAAGTCTTGTGTACCGCTACCTTCAAAGGCAATACGATAAGTGTAACTGACCAGTAAATCGGTATGTCCTGCCGGTGTTGTTGTGCCTACCATATTTGGACCACCGTTAGTTAATAACTGAATTAATACAAAGTTATTAAAGTTAAAGGCAAAGCTGGCAATCATTAACGGCATAAGTGGTTTAATTAACAATGGCATGGTAATTTTCGTGAAATTTTGCCATACACTTGCGCCATCAATCGCAGAAGCTTCATATAAATCGTGCGGAATGGCTTTGAGTAAGCCCATGCAGACAATCATCATATACGGGTAACCTAACCAAGTGTTCACAATCAGTAACATTGCCTTAGCTAAGAACGGATCATTAAACCATTCCGGACGGATACCGAAGAGCTGATTCAGAATGAGGTTGATTTCACCGAAACTTTGGTTAAATAACCCTTTAAAAACTAAGATTGAAATAAAGCCCGGTACGGCATAAGGTAAAATGAGTAACAGACGATAAATCGCTTTACCTTGTAGGGCTTCCCATTGCACCAAAGAAGCAAAAATCATACCGAGTAAAGTCGTAAAAATCACGGTTAAAAGGGCAAATACGACAGTCCAAATAAAGATTTTAATAAAGGGTTCTTGAACACCGTCATCGGTTAAGATTTTGATAAAATTGTGCCAACCGGTTGTAACGGTATAGCCCGGTTCCAATCTACTGTCTATAAAATTATTTTGTGCATCTACTTTTTGGAAGAAACCGATTTCATCATTCGCTTTATAGCGTTCTTGAGTTTCATTATTTGTTAATATTTCACGGTTCTCATCGTAGGTATAACGAGCCTTTTGTTCTGCAAATTGGCGTAAAGAACTCATAGTGAGTTTCTGCTCAGTCGGAAGAACAAGTTTCACAGACTGTAAGTTTTGGCGATTTTGTGTAATGGCTTTTAATGGAGCAATATTACCAGCCGGAAATTGTTCTACTTCATTTACTGTGATTTCCGAAGCTAGGTCGTTTAATACAAGCGGGTCGGAAAGATAATTTTTTTGCGATTCTTTACTGGTTAAAGCAATTTGATATTGGTTGTTATTAACTTCAATAAGTTTGAAATCTAAGCGTTCGCCGGCGGCATACGTTTGGCTTTGTAAGTTTCTGAGTACTTGTTCGAAACTTAGTTGGTTCGAACCGCTATAATTGGTAAATGCGATGACAACGGTACAAATGAGCGGGAAGAGTACAAAGATCCCCATTGCCGCTACACCCGGGTAAACATATCGCCAGTGATAAGTTGATCTGTTAGAGAAAATATAAATACCGGCGGTAACTACTACGAGTACAAGTAATGCAAATAAGATTTCGCCTTGTAAATAAATAGTAAAAACAAGATAAAAAGAGAGTAGGTAAAGTAACCCAATAAATAGGCGTTTTGCCCAAGATTGAGAAGGGGTAACGGTTTTTAGTGCTTGCATAGAATTTCCCCTAAGAATGGAGCAAAATGGGATAAGGTTAAACTCATCCTCTTTGTGAAAAACGATAAAGATAATGGTGGGTCTTAAGACCCACCTATGGGATGAGAGAATATTTATTCTTTCTCAATTTTTGCTTGAGCTTCATCAAGTGCAGCTTTTACGGATTGACGACCGGTAGTTGCGTTACCAATTGCTGCTTTTTCTGAATACCAGAAACGGCTCATTTGCGGAATATTCGGCATAATTTCACCATTTTCCGCATTTGCCATGGTTGCGGCAATGCGAGGATCTTTCGCTAGTTTTTCTTGGAAAGATTTAAGCGCTACAGCACCTAAAGGAACATCTTTATTTACTGTATCTAAACCGGAATCAGTTAATAAGTGATTTTCAAGGAATTCTTTCGCTAAGTCTTTATTTGGGCTTGAAGCGTTGATACCGGCACTTAATACGCCAACAAACGGTTTTGAAGCTTTACCGTTTAAAGTTGGAAGAACGGCTACACCGTAATTAATTTTACTTTTCTCAATATTTGCCCAAGCCCAAGGTCCATTAATGGTTAATGCGGTATTACCTTTATTAAAGGCGGCTTCTGCAACGGCATAGTCCATATCTGCACTGATTACTTTATTTTTTACGAGGTCAACAACATATTGTAAACCTTTTTGTGCGCCTTCATTGTTTACACCGATATCTTTCACATCATAGCCATTTGGCGTAACTTTAAATGCGTAAGCACCTTGAGATGAGATAACCGGCCAAGTGAAGTACGGTTCTTGTAAGTTCCACATGATCGCACTTTTGCCTTTGGCTTTTAATTCTTTATCCAGTTTCTCAACTTCTTCCCAAGTTTTTGGCGGTGTTGCTACTAAATCTTTGTTATAAATAAGAGAGATAGCTTCTACAGCAATAGGATAAGCAATTTGTTTACCATTATATTTAGTCGCTTCCCAACCAATATCTGAGAGTTTCGCTTTAAAATCTGAACTTGGCTGAATTTCTGCTAGTAAACCGGTTTGAGCATAACCACCGAAACGGTCATGTGCATAAATAATAATATCAGGGCCATCACCGGTTGAGGCGACTTGTGGGAATAATTCTTCGAGTTTACTTGGGTGTTCTACAATGACTTTAACACCCGTTTCAGCTTCAAATTTTTTACCCACTTCAGCTAAACCGTTATAACCTTTATCTGCGTTAATCCAAACATTTAATTGTCCTTCGACAATTTTGGCATTCACACCTTGAGCAATACATAATCCTGCTAATACAGCTAAAGCGGTTTTAGTTAATTTTTTCATAGGATTTCCCTCAGTTGGTTTTAAATAATCAATAGACTAATTAGAGATTAGCCATTTTCGTAACGCATAATGAGAAAATTTATCTTTTATTTCATCATCCCCCTTCCTACGCCCTCCCTTTCAATTTATTGATATAGTTCACAGAATTCTTAATGTTTTCTATTTTTGTGATTTCGATCACAAATTTTGTTATTTTTTTTGTGATCAATGTCACAAAAAAGAACAGAAAAAAGTGAATAAAAACATTGAGTTAAGAACTGAAAAAATTTCAGAAGTATGATGTACAAATTAAAGAAATAAGTAAACTAAGTA
This sequence comes from Actinobacillus equuli, assembly GCF_900636745.1. Lineage (NCBI taxonomy): Bacteria > Pseudomonadati > Pseudomonadota > Gammaproteobacteria > Pasteurellales > Pasteurellaceae > Actinobacillus > Actinobacillus equuli. The sequence goes on from NZ_LR134310.1 coordinate 1,728,502, forward strand.
CAAGGTTAGAGTAGGATTGTGAATAAAACTTCATAATTCTTAAATAAGAAAGTGAGGGCAAAAAATGACAGATGTTCGATTAGTAAACGTATGCAAATCGTATGGCAATGTACATATTTCTAAAGATGTTAATTTAGAAATTAAAGATGGCGAATTTGTTGTTTTTGTCGGCCCGTCAGGCTGTGGTAAATCAACGGTATTACGAATGATTGCCGGCTTGGAAGAAATTACCTCCGGTGATTTATTTATCGGGGATAAACGAATGAATGATGTACCGCCGGCGAATCGAAATATCGGTATGGTATTCCAATCTTATGCTCTATATCCCCATCTTTCTGTTGCAGAGAATATGTCGTTCGGTTTGAAATTGGCTGGTGCTAAAAAAGAAGAAATCAATCAGCGAGTCAACCAAGTTGCAGAAATTCTACAACTCGCTCATTTACTAAATCGCAAGCCGAAAGAATTGTCGGGCGGTCAACGTCAGCGTGTTGCAATTGGGCGTACCTTAGTCTCACAGCCTGAAGTGTTTTTATTGGATGAACCGCTTTCAAATTTAGATGCGGCATTACGTGTGCAAATGCGTGTAGAGATCTCAAAATTACATAAAAAACTTGGCAGAACAATGATTTATGTAACGCATGACCAAATCGAAGCGATGACGCTCGCCGATAAAATTGTTGTTTTACAGGCGCTTTCTGCAGGCAGCAATCTTACCACGAACGTTGCTCAAGTGGGTAAGCCATTAGAGCTTTATCACTATCCGGCAAATCGTTTTGTGGCAGGTTTTATCGGGTCACCTAAGATGAATTTCTTGCCGGTGCGAGTGATTGATGTGCGTGAAGGTGGGGTGAAAATTGAATTACCGGATTCAACCCATTTAAATTTCTGGGTACCGGTTGAAAGTGGTGGCGTAAAAGTAGGAGATAACCTTTCATTAGGTATTCGTCCTGAACATTTATTACCGTGTGAACAAAGCGAAGTTTGTATTTCCGGCACGGTAAAAGTAGTAGAACAATTGGGTAACGAAACGCAAGTTCATATTGAAATGCCACCGATTAAACAGAGTTTGGTCTATCGCCAAAATGACATTGTATTAGTGAAAGAAGGTGATTCAATGTCGATTGGTATTAATCCGAATCGTTGTCATCTTTTCCGAGAAGATGGCACGGCATGTAAACGTTTATTTGTCGAGCAAGGCGTATAAATGTTCTTAAGGGTTTCCCTTAAATTTTAATAATGAAAAAAACTGTCTGAAAAGAGAAAGGAGTTTCCTATGAACCTCAATAAAACGATGTTAGCAACTTTAGTTTCAAGTGCTTTACTTTCAACCAGTGCATTAGCGGTTGATTTCCACGGTTATGCACGTTCCGGGATCGGCTGGACTTCGGGTGGTGGCGAGCAATCGGCATTTACCGTGAATGGTGGCGGTTCAAAATACCGTTTAGGTAATGAAGCAGAAACTTATGCGGAATTAAAATTAGGTCAAGAGCTTTATAAAAATGGTGAGAAATCTATTTATTTAGACTCTAACGTTGCTTATTCGGTGAACCAACAAGTGGACTGGGAAGCAACTAATCCGGCACTTCGTGAAATTAACGTACAGTTCAAGAACTTCGCTGACAGCTTACCGGGCGCAACTTTATGGGCTGGTAAACGTTTCTACCAACGTCACGATGTACATATGAATGACTTCTACTACTGGGATATTTCAGGTCCGGGTGCAGGGGTTGAAAATATTGATGTCGGTTTCGGTAAACTCTCTTTAGCGGTAACTCGTAATACTGAAAAAGATGGTGCATATAGTTGGGGTTATGATCCAAAAGAGAAAAAATGGAAAAATAATCAAGACAAAGATGTTTATAACGATGTATTCGATGTTCGTTTAGCAGGCATTGAAACCAATAAAGATGGCTCATTAGAAATCGGTTTTGACTTTGGTAATGCGCATACTAAAGATGGTGCAATCTATGAAAAAGATGCGACTAAACGTGGCTATATGGCAACTATTGAGCACACTCAAGGTAACTTCTTCGGCGGTTTTAATAAATTTACCGCACAGTATGCCAAAGATGCAATGACATCATGGAGTACAGGTCACTCACAAGGCGGTTCTGCGAATAATAAAGGCGATATGCTTCGTTTAATTAACCAAGGTGTTGTACAAGCAAGCGATAAAGTAGAAGTAATGTATGCGTTAATCTACGAAAAAACAGACTTAGATAATAAACGAGGTAAAACTTGGTACTCTGCGGGTGTTCGCCCAATGTATAAATGGAACGATACAATGAGTACCTTATTAGAAGTGGGTTATGACCGTATTAAAGATCAAGCAAGCGGTCAGAAAAATGATCTAATGAAATACACCATTGCGCAACAATGGCAAGCGGGTAGTAGCATTTGGGCTCGCCCTGCAATCCGTGTATTCGGCACTTATGCACACTGGAATGACAAATTTAACACGGCACATCGTACAGACGCTGGTTATAAAGCGAAAGACGGCGAGTTTATCGGCGGTGTTCAATTTGAAGCATGGTGGTAATTGAGCTATTTGGGGCGTATGTATTACGCCCCTTTATACGATGTAACAGATAATTTTTTAGAGAGGCATTTATGAAAACCAAAATTGCAGCATTTTTATCAAGTGTTTTATTTGCATCGGTTGCTATGGCAGCGACACCATCAAAGACAGAACTAAGCCGTTTTGGTTGGCAAGATGTTACTTTCTCACAAAAGATTGTTAATGAACTTTCAGAAAAACAAATCCGTACATTTAGCCAAACGCTGGCAGGCACAAATAGTGCGGTAATCGGTTATAAAATTCCGGCAAATCAAGGTACACTCAAGGTCAAAGTGAGTAGCTTGGTAGTAGATAATGACCATATTTTTGTACCGAATGTCTTAGTTCTGGATGCGAATTTTAATGAGTCGCTAACATACCCCGCTTCGCAATTTAAAGTTGTGGAAGAACGAGGCTTTGAAGGCGGGCAAATTCAAGCGGAATTAAGTTTAACGCCGGCAACCGGACAAGATTTTATTTATTTACTGATCTACACCACTGAAAAAGATCTCGCAGGACAAACGACATTTACTCATCCAGTGAAATTATATGAAAAAGCAAAAGGTAACCAACCGCCTGCAATTGCAGATTTACTGGTAAAACACACTAATTCAGGACAAATTCAAATTAATGTAGATGGTATTCAGAGTACTCAATTTGTCGGTTTAGGCAGTGTTGCTAATGGCGGGGCATTATTTGAAGCAAAACCGACAGTTGCCCAAACAGTGGGGGCTGAAATACAAGCGGTTAAAAATCCGCAAAAAAATGCAAAACCGAAAGCAGTAGAGAAAACCACAGAACAATACTTTAATGAAGCGGTTACGCAAGCATTAAAAAATAATGATATTAGTAAAGCAATGAATTTAGTAAACGAAGCGGAGCAACTAGGGCTTTCTTCACCTCGTCAAATCTTCTTAAAACAAGTTTCTGCTAAAAAATAGATGTTTTTTATCTTTATCCTTTTGCCACTGAATTTTCAGTGGCTTTTTTTATTTCCACTAACTAAATAAGGAGAAAATTGTTAGAATCTCCATATCGTATGTAATGGAGGAAAAATGCAAGCAACATTTTCAAGATTGATTCCAACTAAGCTAATTTCTAGTAAAGTCAATCGAACTGTCAAAGAGACAGAAACCGTTGAACGAACATTACTCTTAAATGAATTAAATCGGGCGGAATTTTACCCGATGACGCTTGTTATTGCCCCGGCAGGCTACGGCAAAACAACGCTGGTTTGCCAATGGAAGGAAAAACAATTAGCGAAAAACCAGCGTATCGGTTGGTACTCACTTGACGAAAGTGACAATAAAACAGAACAATTCTCCGCGTATTTTACCGCTGCACTCTCGCAAGCGACCGACCTCTCTTTTTCCGGAATTGTTTACCAAAATAATTTGGTAGATTATTTCTCTCAGTTATTGGTTCAGCTTTCTCAGGTACGTAGCCATTTCTACTTAGTGATAGACGATTATCATCATATTGAAAATAGCGAAATTCATGATGCGCTTCGTTTTTGGTTAAAGCATCAACCACAGACGATGAGCCTGATTGTCTTATCACGTTTAACCCCTCCGTTAAGTATTACCAATTTACGAATTCATGAACAACTATTAGAAATTGATGTGTATCAGCTGGCATTCACGCCGACCGAAACTCGTCAATTTTTAGCGTTAAAATTTAATGAACCACTTACAGATGATGAGGTATTTTCGCTTTGTGATCGGGTTGAAGGCTGGGCAACGGCATTGCAATTAGTCAGTTTTGCGGTGAAACAAAATCCTGAATTATTGCGTTCTCCGGAAAAATTATTTGCCAAGCTCAATCAACAACATATTGCCGATTATCTGAATGAAGAAGTATTCCATTACGTTGAGCCGGAAATTAAGTTATTTATGCAACGCTGTGCGATTTTACGTTCGATGAATGAAAAATTAGTACTTGCTCTCACTAAAGATGAAAACGGCGTGAAAAAACTCGATGAATTAGAAAAAATGGGGCTTTTTATTCAACGGATCTTACATGATGATGGTGAAATTTGGTGGAAATTTCATCCGATCTTAGCATCTTATCTTGCGCAAAGTTGTCGCTTGGAACTGCCTTGTGAATGGCAAGAGCTACATAAAATCGCAGCGATGATGTGGCTGAAATTAGGCTATGGATCCGAGGCGCTTTATCATGCGCAGATGTTGGAAGATTCTCAAACGCTTTATACCATTTTACAAGAACATGGCTGGTCTTTATTTCATCAAGGTCAGCTTAAGTTATTGGAAGACTGTTTGGTATTACTTTCAGCGCAGCAGCTTTGGCAAGACTCAAACTTAGTACTGTTAAAAGCGTGGCTTGCACAGAGCCAGCACCGTCATCAAGAAGTGTCGGGTATTTTGCAAAAGTTTCAGCCAAATCAACCGCTTGTTGCCGATTTACAAGCACGTTTTGATGCACTAAAAGCACAGGTCGCGATTAATGAGGGTAATGATGAGCAAGCCTATAATTTAGCAAAACAGGCACTTGTTCATCTGTCATCTGATTTTGGTTATGCACAAATTGTTGCAAACTCTATTATCGGAGAAGCGCAACATTGCCGTGGTTATTTGAAAGAGGGTTTGGCTCAAATGCAGAAAGTGGAGAAAATGGCATTGGAGCAAAGGGCCTATCATCAGTGGTTATGGTCGAAGTTGCAACAAGCGGAAATTTTATCGGCACAAGGCTTTTGGCAGTCTGCCTATGATTTGCTAAAAGACACCACTTTACAAGCGCAGCATTTACACCAAATTCCAATGCACGAGTTTTTATTGCGTTTAAAAGGGCAAATCTTATGGGAATGGCATCATTTAGACCAAGCGGAAGCGATGGCAAATGCCGGTATTGAAGTCTTAGAAAAAGAGGGCGAGCAAGCGCATTGTTTGGCATTGTTGGCAAAGGTTTCGCTGACTAAAGGTGATTTAAATAATGCAGGACGTTTGATAGAACAATGTCGCAATTTAATTATTGCTCAGGCGGTGCATTGGGATTGGCGTTCAACTTTTGATGAAGTACAAATGCTGTATTGGCAAATCAGTGATGATAAGTCGCATTTAGAAAGCTGGTTGACACAAGTCAGTTTTCCGGAACAAGACAATAATCACTTTTTGCAACGTCAATGGCGTAATATCGCTCGTTGTTATTTGCTGCAGGATAATTTTGAACAAGCGTTGAATATTTTGAATCGCCTGTTACAAACTTCTGCAACCTTTAATTTAATCAGTGATACGCAACGAGCGCTGATTTTGCGTAACCGAGTGTTTTATCGCCAAGGTAGAATGGATCTTGCACAAAAAGATTTGATTCGAGCGTTAAATTTAACTCAACAAACCAATTTTATCAGTGCTTTTGTGATTGAAGGCGATTTGATGGCACAGCAAATCCGTCAGTTGTTACAAATCAATGTGTTGGATGAACTTTCGACCCACAAAGCGCAGTTTATTTTGCGGAGTATTAACCAGCACAATCGCCATAAATTTGCGCATTTTGATGAAGAATTTGTCGCTAACTTGTTGAAGAATCCACAAGTACCGGAATTACTTAAAATCAGTCCGCTTACCGCGAGAGAATGGCAGGTGCTCGGCTTAATTTATTCAGGCTATAGTAACGAACAAATTTCACAGGAATTGGTGGTAGCGATAACTACGATTAAAACGCATATTCGTAATTTGTATCAAAAAATCGGTGTGGCGAATCGTAGTGAAGCGATTGAATATACACGCAGTTTATTGAGAATGATGGGGTATAGCTAATTTAAAAAAATACTCCCACTAGTGATACCCCTCGCCCACAAAGGGCGAGGGGTATTTCTTTCGTTATCTTTTCCAAATTCTTGTTTGGTAATCACGAATTGAACGGTCTGAGCTAAAGCTGCCGAGACGCGCGGTATTCAGAATCGTAGATTTTAACCAAGCGGTCTGATTTTGGTAACGTTTTGCAACTTCTTGCTGTGCTTCACGGTAGCTTGCAAAATCGGCTAATACGCAGAAATAGTCTTTGTTTAGCAAATCATAAACTAATGGTTCGAAGATTTCTTTATTACCGCCGGCAAATGAACCGTCCGCTAACGCGTCAATCGCTTTACGTAAAACTTCATCTTGTTCGTAATATTCACGAGAAACATAACCTTTTTCTCGTAATTCACGTACTGATTCAACCGTATGACCGAAAATCACAACATTCTCCTCACCAGCAAATTCGGCAATTTCCACATTCGCACCGTCAAGTGTACCTAAGGTAATCGCACCATTTAGGGCTAATTTCATATTACCTGTACCAGAGGCTTCTTTACCGGCAAGGGAAATTTGTTCGGAAACATCTGCCGCCGGAATGATTTTTTCCGCCAGACTTACACTGTAGTTCGGTAAAAATGCTACTTGTAATTTACCTTGCATTTCCGGATCGTGATTGATGACGTGCGCCACATTATTAATCGCTTGAATAATTTGCTTCGCCATAAAATAACCCGGTGCGGCTTTGCCGGCAAAAATAAAGACGCGCGGCACAAATGGCATATCCGGATTGGCTTTCAGCTCTTGATAAGTGGCGATAATATTCAATAAATTGAGGTGCTGACGTTTATATTCGTGGAAGCGTTTAATTTGTACGTCAAAGATCGCATTTTGATTCACTTGGATACCCAGTGTTTCCTCAATCACTTGTGCCAGCGCCTGTTTATTTTGTTGCTTAATCTCAGCGTAAGCTGTCTGAAATGCCGAATTTTCTGCAAGCGGTTCGATTTGACGTAACAGCTCTAAATTTTGTGTCCAGTCGCCTTCAATATGTTGATCGAGTAATGCGCTTAATAACGGGTTAGCTTGACGGATCCAACGGCGTGGGGTGATACCGTTCGTCACATTATGGAATCTGCCGTTAAATAATTTCGCATAAGCAGGGAATAAATCGCTAATCACTAAATCCGAGTGAATTTGTGCTACACCGTTAACCGCAAAGGAACCGACCACGCAAAGATTTGCCATACGTACACGATTATTGGCGATAATTGCCGTTTCGTCCCATACGTTGGCTAATTCATCTTCTGTAAAGCAAGCTTTGACTTGTTGGTAAAGCTCAAGATTAATGCGTTCAATGATGATCAAATGACGAGGCAATAATTTAGCAACAAGGTTTTGATCCCATTGTTCTAGCGCTTCCGGCAACAGGGTGTGGTTGGTATAAGCGAATACTTTTGAACAGATTGCCCACGCTTTTTCCCAGCTGTAACCGTATTGGTCGAGTAATAAACGCATTAACTCAGGAATCGCAATTGCGGGGTGGGTGTCATTTAATTGAATCACTTCAAATTCCGCTAATTGGTCGAGAGTTCTGCCTTTAGCTAAGTGATTTTTGATAATATCCGCTACCGAACAGGCACAATGGAAATATTGTTGCATTAGACGCAATTCTTTACCGTTTTGGTGGTTATCGTTCGGGTATAGCACTTTGGTAATTTTTGACGCATCAATCACCGCAGACTCAGAATCTAAATAGTCGCCGTCATTGAATTTGGCTAAATCAAAAGCGGTTTCACTGTAGCCTTGCCATAAGCGTAACGGTTGTTGTACGCCTTTATAACCGACCACCGGTAAATCAAATGCTTCACCGTAAATTGTCCATGCCGGTTGCCATTCGTATTTATCGCCGGCAATATGATGAACTTCGCCGGCAAAGCCGACTTGTTGGCGGAAATCCGCACGGTGTGACTGTAACGGGAAGAAATCACGCCCCCACGCGTCGCCTTCTTCATGTTGTCTGCCCGCCCAATCAAAGCTTTGTTTGAATAAGCCGTATTGATAATGTAAACCGTAACCTACTGCCGGTTGAGCAAGGCTTGCCATTGAGTCTAAATAGCAGGCGGCTAAGCGTCCTAAACCGCCGTTACCGAAAGCCGGATCAGTTTCTTGTTCTAAAATATCGACTAACGTTTTGCCGTATTTCGCCACTTCATCTACCACATATTGATATACGCCGAGATTCTGTAAGTTATTACCGAGTAAACGTCCGACTAGGAATTCCATTGAAAGGTAATTGACTTTGCGAGTATCAACAAGCGGTGCGTTTTTCGGGAAAAATTGCAAAGCGGCTTGGTGTGCGACTTGTGCTACCAGCTGATACCATTGTTGATCGGATAATTGAGTTGGGTTTAAAGAACGTTCTTCGCAGTAAGCTTGTAAACTGCGTTCAAATAATGCTGAAAATTGTGCCGTGAGCGCCATACATTTTCTCCAGAATGAAAGTAAGAAATTTTTCGCTATTATCAAAAAGCCACTGAATAAAAAAATCCTCCCCGCTAAAATTAGTCAGGGAGGATTTAGTAGTAGGACTAGCTTGAGTGCTGTTCTGTCGCGTTTTTATCTTGTGATTTTGTTGATTTCGGTTCTTTTTCCGGATCGAATTTCACCACCGGCACGCAGCCACGGCAAGCACCTTGGTTTACACCGAGTTCTTCACAAAATTTATCATATTTCGCCAGCATTTTTTTGAACCAGCTTTGTGATGTATCTGACGATTTACCAGACATAGTTCACCTCATCAAATTTGCAAAAAAATTGCAAAATTTAACCGCTTGTTAGTCACGGAAGTTATTAAATTGGAACGGCTGACCAAGTTCTGCGCCTTTTACCAGCTGGATTGCCGCTTGTAAATCATCACGAGATTTACCAGTTACACGTACTTGTTCGCCTTGAATTTGGGTCTGAACTTTAATTTTTGAATCTTTGATCAGCTTTGTGATCTTCTTCGCCATTTCGGTTTCGATACCCTGTTTAAGTTTGATCTCTTTTGAGTAGAGTTTACCGTGATGTTCCGCATCACTTGGAATATCAAGCGAGTTGTGTTCGATACCACGTTTTACACAAGAACCGATTAAAATCTCGATTAATTGCTCTAATTGGAAATCAGATTCGGTGGTTAATTTAATGCTTTCGTTTTTTTCGTTAAGCTCAATAACGGCTTCAACACCACGGAAGTCATAACGGGTGCTTAAAACACGGTTAGCATTTTCAACGGCGTTACGCACTTCGTGCATGGTAATTTCAGAAACGATATCAAAAGATGGCATTTTTTATTCCTCATTATTGAAAACTACGGCTAACACAGTTTGCATTAGCCTAGTTGGATGATACATAGAGATTTTTCGCATTAAGCAGCACGCACAATGCGCTCAAGTCGCCAAAGTTTATCACAAATTTCGCCTGTTCTTGAACTTTTGGTTTAGCGTGCAGCGCAACCCCGAGAGCGGCAGTTTTGATCATTGGTAAATCATTTGCGCCATCACCAATTGCAACCCACTGATTTTGTGGAATATTAAATTGTTCGCCCAATGAGGTTAAGGTTTGCGCTTTATATTGTGCATCCACCACTTTACCCAGCACGACACCGGTTAACTCGCCGTCAATAATTTCTAACTGATTAGAAACTGCATAATCCAACTGATATTTCTCTTTTAAATAGTCGGCGAAATAATCAAAACCGCCCGAAGCAATCGCTAATTTCCAACCGTGTGCTTTTAGTTCGCTGACCATTTGTTCAAAGCCGTCCATCAGCGGTAGCTTTTCTCGTACGGTTTGTAAAATGCTTTCCGGTGCATTTTCCAGCGTACCAACCCGTTTACGTAAACTTTGCTCGAAATCCAGTTCACCGCGCATGGCACTTGCGGTGATTGCTGAGACGATTTCACCGGAACCCGCCAGTTTGGCAATCTCATCAATACACTCGATTTTAATTGCGGTGGAATCCATATCCATAACCAATAAGCCGGCTTCCGCAAGATTCGGCACAATCGCTAAATCCGCCACATCTGCTGCTATTTGGCTTGCTGCTGCTCGTAAATCGCAAGCGGTTAAATTTGTTTCAAAAAATGCAAGGTTATAGCCTAAATAGGCCGCTTGTTTTAACAATTTTGCATCGGTTTGTACTGAGAATTGCTGAATTTGCTGCTTGCTTAGTTGCTTGGCAAAGATAAAAATGGTGTTTGGCATAGTGTTCTCTTTTTAATAGACATTTTGGAATTGTGCATAGATAATGCGTGTTTGAATTATCTATTATCGACCATTTATTAGCAATTAATCTATATGTATTTACCCCGTGAAAAACTCGTGAAAATTGGTTTACTTGCCGGAATTAGTGCCTTATGCGTTATGGTTGTGAGTGTGATTTTAAGCGGCGTTAACCAGTTTAAATTAGGTTCACAACTGGCGAGTGTTAATCAAGTTTCCAACCTTTCGCATTTATTAGTACGCCAGCAAGCGAATTTGTTTTCGTTGATGTTAGTGAAAAATGTAAAAAACGAAGATTTGATCGAAGCATTGGACACGTTTTCGAAAGAAGATTTTGTAATTGATGCCAGTTTGTATTCGCCGTCCGGCACTTTGATTGCCCAAAGTCATAATGCTTTAGAATTTAAGTCGTTACTTAAGCAAGACAAGACGGAAGAGAATGCTCAGCAACTAGCAACCCAACAAATCGTAGAGCCGATTTTTTCTCAGCAAGATTTAGTCGGTTTTTTGCGTGTGACATTTGATGCGGAATATGGGCAAACGACCAAAAGTAAAGTGGAGCGCATTTTCCATCAGCTATATGGCCAACTGATTATTTTAGTCTTGGCAGGCATCTTGCTTGCAAGTAGTTACCATTATTTCTTCCGTCGTAAAAGCGTGGTGATACATTCATCGGTTAAGCTGCCGACAACCAAGACTAAGACCCAAACCCAACGTTTTCATTCACGTCGCCGTACATTTAGACGTAAGTAATCGCTTGGAAATGATTGTAATTTAGGCTGATGAGAGTATAATAAACCCCGTTTTTTTATTTATATCCAAACCCTAATTTAAAGAGGAATCAATGGCTAAAGAAGATTGCATTGAGATGCAAGGTACAATTTTAGAAACCTTACCAAATACAATGTTTCGTGTGGAATTAGAAAACGGTCACGTTGTTACCGCACATATTTCAGGTAAAATGCGTAAAAACTATATTCGTATTTTAACCGGTGATAAAGTAACGGTAGAAATGACGCCATACGATTTAAGCAAAGCACGTATTATTTTCCGTGCACGTTAATTGAAAGCTTAAAACAAAAAACGGAAGTTGAGAAATCAGCTTCCGTTTTTTGTTTTATCCCGTTTGGCTTGAGGTTGTTTTATTGATTTTGAGTAATATTATTCTTCCAAGCCAAATATCCGTGTTCTCAGTGCATTCCGTGGTTTATAAATACTATTTTTCAATAATCGCTTCCGCACAAGCAAAAGCGGACGACCACGCCCATTGGAAATTATAGCCGCCGAGCCAGCCGGTCACATCCAACACTTCACCGATAAAATAAAGCCCTTCGGTATGTTTCGCTTGCATTGTTTTTGACGAAATAAAATCAGTATCTACACCACCCATTGTGACCTCGGCGGTACGATAACCTTCCGTTCCGTTGGGTAAAAATTGCCAATGGTGAATCAGTTGATCTAACTGAGCTAATTCCGCTTTGCTTAGCTGAGCAATCACATTATCTTTGAAATCACCTTGTTCCAACCAAAACTCGACTAATTTTTTCGGTAAGTAACGACTTAATACGGTTTTTAGCTGTAATTTCGGCGAAGATTGACGCAATTCGGTTAAGATTGCTGAAATGTCATCAGAAGGTAACAAATCAATTTCTACCGTTTCACCCAAGTCCCAATAATTAGAAATTTGCAAAATTGCCGGGCCGGATAAACCTCGATGAGTAAACAGCATTTGATTACTAAAACTTTGCTGCCCGCAAGTAGCGCGAATCGGTAACGCAATGCCGGAAAGTGTCGCAAAATGTTTGTCCGAGTCTTTCCAAGTAAAAGGCACAAGGCTTGCTCGTGGCGGAATCACCGGAATATTGAATTGTTCGGCAATTTTATAACCGAATGGGCTAGCGCCTAACGCTGGCATAGATAAGCCCCCGGTGGCGATGACTAAATGCTCGGTTTCAAAGGTTTCACTAGCGGTCTGAATTTGGAAATTTTTTGCAAATTTTTCGACAGAAATGACCGCTTGTCGTAAAAAGATTTCCACTTTGCCTTTGTCACATTCCGCTTGCAGTAAATCGACAATTTGCTGCGAGCTTTCGTCACAGAATAATTGTCCTAATTCTTTTTCGTGGTAGCCGATCCCGTATTGTGCGACTAAAGCGATAAAGTCCCAATTGGTATAACGAGCCAGCGCCGATTTTACAAAGTGTTTATTTTGGCTGAGGTAATGATTCGCCGTAACCTCTAAATTAGTAAAGTTACAAAAACCACCGCCGGACATTAAAATTTTACGTCCGATCTTTTTACCCGAGTCTAAAACGGCGACTCGTTTGCCGGCTTGTCCAAGTTGTGCGGCGCAAAATAAACCGGATGCGCCGGCGCCAATGATAACGACATCAAAATGTTGCATTAGAAATTTAATACCTTGTCTGCTTCGATTGTCCAATCCGCCAGCTCAATCAGTGTACCGATTTCTACACCGTCTGCCAGTGGTAATTCAGTAATGCCACGTGCATTGGTACAGGTTTTACAAAGTTTAACCGTTGCGCCTTGTGCGGTGAGAATTTCCAGCATTTGTTGTAGGTTGTAGCCTTCTGCCGGATTTTGTTTTTTCAAACCTGCCGTGACGGAATCGGACATTAAGAATAATTTGATTTGAGCTTTATGCTGTTCTTGAATTTGTAGCGCTAAACGTAAACCGCTAAATAAAGATTCATTGCCGTAAGGCGCTGAGTTGAAGATAAAGAGGAGTTTTTGCATAAGTGTTCCCTTAAAAAGACGGAATACACAAAACAAGCGGTCTAATTTTGCGTATTTTTCACCAAAGTTGCTGTTTGTGTATTCCGTGGTTAAGCGCTATTAGCCAACCCAAACAAATTTTGCGATAAACAGTAATGATACTACCGCAACAGATGGATTGATTTCTTTCCAACGACCGGTACAAGCTTTCATCACGCAATATGAAATAAAGCCGAATGCGATACCTTCTGTAATTGAATAAGTAAACGGCATCATTGCTGTAGTGATAAACGCCGGAGTCGCTTCGGTTAAGTCATCCCATTTCACTTCAATTAAACTTGAAGCCATTAAAATGCCCACGAAAACTAATGCACCGGCAGTTGCATAAGCCGGAACGACACCAGCAAGCGGCGAGAAGAAAATGGTTAATAAGAATAAGATACCTACGGTTACCGCAGTTAAACCGGTACGACCGCCAACGGATACACCTGAGCCGCTTTCGATATAAGTACTGATTGCCGATGTTCCCATAAATGAACCTGCCATTGCTGCAGTACTGTCCACTAATAAGGCTTGTTTCATACGAGGGAAGCGGCCTTGTTCATCAGCAAAGCCGGCTTTGGTAGTTACCGCAATTAATGTACCTGATGAGTCGAATAAGTTGACTAACATAAAGGAGAAAATAATGCCGAGTAAACCGACATCTAACGCACCGGCAATATCCACCTGACCGACTACCGCATCTAAACTTGGCGGCATAGACATTACACCGTTAAAACTTACCGCAGGGTCAAAAATTAACGCTAATGCAGTGACTACGGCGATAGAAATAAGTACGCCTGAGTGAATGCCTTTTGCGGCTAACACCACAATAATAAAGAAACCTAAGATGCCCATTAATACTTTTGGATCGTGCAGATCGCCCAGTGCAACAAGTGTTGCCGGATTTGCGACTACTAAGCCCATATTTTTAAAGCCGATAAGGGCGATAAATAAGCCGATACCCGCACCGATACCGACACGTAAACCGAGCGGAATAGCCGACATAAACCAATAACGAATTTGTAAAATTGTTAATAAGAATAAACCGACCGAGCCTAAGAAAATAGCGCCCATACCCACTTGCCATGAGTAACCTAATTTTTGTACCACCACAAAAGCGAAAAACGCATTTAAGCCCATTGCCGGTGCAAGTGCGATAGGAAGATTACTGAATAAGCCCATCGCAATCGTCCCGAATGCGGCGATTAAACAGGTGGTGACGAAAACCACTTGGGTATCCATACCTGCTACACCAAGAATAGACGGGTTAACGAACACGATGTAAACCATGGTGAAGAAGGTAGTAATACCTGCCACGATTTCTGTTTTGGCATTAGAGCCTTTTGCGGATAATTGGAACAAACGTTCTAACATAAAAACCTCAAATAAAAGGAAAGAAACCACGGAGCGATTTACTTATTCCGTGGCGAATAAAATTAATATTCCAGCACTAAGTTGAGCAGCTGAATCGCTAAAAACGCTAAGCTGAATTTCTGTTCGTCAGCGACAGACCAGAATTGCACTTCGTTTTCCGATTTTGCTAATAATTGGCTGATTTGAAGTAAGTTTTCTTCTTCGTTTTCACCGTTTTTAACCGGTGTCATCACGCTTTCTTCATGGAAGCGTAGCCAATTTTGTTGTTGCCATTCTGCGCTAACACTTTCAACGTCCAATTGATATTCCGAATGTAAGGTGACCATTTGTGAAATACCGTAAAAGACAGGTGTTTGCACCGAATGGAAGGTGGTGGAAGCGGTTAAATTCGGTAAAACTTTTGCAAGTTGTAATTCGAAAACACGAGAGAACGGTAATTTTTTCTCTTCGCCTTGCACGTTTGCTGGAACGGTATCAAATGCGATACGTTCCGCATTTTCATCAAACGGAATACCGTTTAATAAACGAGCGGTTTGACCGGCAAGTTCTTTAACTTTTTCATCACCGAAATATGCCGCCGGTAATAAAGACGTGACAAAAATATGGCTTAACGGCTGAGCTAAGAATGGTTTGAGGGCTAAGGCTAATTGTGAAATTTGCGGATTAGCCAGAGCAACGATATTACGTTCACGTAAGTTTGCGATCGCTTCGTCATTTACGCTTGGCACGACCACCGGCACATTGGCAATTAATGCAGTGATGCCGTAAAGATCAAGTACGATACAACCGGCTTGCACCGCTTGTGCCAAAATTTCGGCTTGCGCCATTTTTCCGGCAAAGAAAACGTGGCTGAAATCCGCCCAATTTACTTCATCAAGTGCAATTTGCTCGATCGCTTTGCTGCCCATATAAAGGGATTGTTCTTCACCGAACGGCTCGATTTCGATCGCAGAAATATTGTCTAAACGCAAATCACTCTCTGCTAATGCTTCAAGTAATTTTGATGACAAGGTAAAATCAGCGGCAATAGCTAAACGGATATCTGATGTAATTGAATTAGACATAGGTGAGTTGCTCCTTTTTTATACGCTTAATTTAGCGTAACGCACACACAAAGGGAGTAATTGTACAATATTTTTAAGAGGAAAAACTAATGACCCCGGCAATAAATTTATTAAAAAAACAAAAAATTGCACATACGCTTCATCCTTATGAACATGATCCGAATAACACCAATTTCGGGCAAGAAGTGGTGGAAAAATTAGGCATTGATGCCAATCAGACATTTAAGACGTTATTGGTGGCGGAAAATGGTGATCAGAAAAAATTAGCGGTGATGGTTGTGCCGGTTTCGCATACGCTAAATTTAAAACGTGCGGCGAGTGCGCTCGGTGTGAAAAAAGTGGAAATGGCGGATAAAGATATCGCCCAAAAAACGACTGGTTATTTGCTGGGAGGAATTAGTCCGCTAGGTCAGAAGAAACG
This sequence comes from Actinobacillus equuli, assembly GCF_900636745.1. Taxonomy (NCBI): domain Bacteria; kingdom Pseudomonadati; phylum Pseudomonadota; class Gammaproteobacteria; order Pasteurellales; family Pasteurellaceae; genus Actinobacillus; species Actinobacillus equuli. The sequence continues at coordinate 1,744,711 of NZ_LR134310.1, forward strand.
TTTAACCACCGTGATTGACAGCTCCGCACAACAATTTGCCACGATGTTTGTTTCCGGCGGTAAGCGAGGCTTAGACGTGGAGCTTGCGCCGCAAGATTTGGCAAGTTTGCTAAACGCAACTTTTGCCGATATTAAAGAGTAACAAGCGGTTGATTTTGGACGGAATTTTGCACAGCAAATAAAAATCTACGCTTTCTGAAAAGTTCCGCAAATCCAATGTAAATTTAGGGCGTGCAATTTCCAAGACTAAATTAGTATGGTATAGTTCACACCTCATTAGTTAGTAGCGTCTCATTCTCAATTAGAATTATCTATTGGAATGATAGGCAAATATCTCTCGTGTGGAACAAATGGCAAAACAGGACGCAGATTGTATAACGCTAGATCTGTTCGCAACCGTGCCAAAAGTTGGGCGACCACGCACTAATCCTTTAAGTCGGGAACAACAAGTTCGAATTAATAAACGGAACCAGCTTAAACGAGATCGTTCGTCCGGGCTTAAACGTGTTGAATTAAAACTACATTCGGACTTAGTGCAGACTTTGGAAGAGGAAGCTTCCCAACGTGGAGTGACACGCGGACAGTTAATCGAAATTATTTTAAATGATTATATCGGCAACAATTTCGCCGACTTAGAAAAATAGGTAAATTCAAATGGCAGTGGTAGGTTTATTCTACGGTAGCGATACTGGTAACACAGAAAATATTTCAAAAATGATCCAGAAAGAACTTGGTGCGAATTTAGTGGATATTCGTGATATCGCGAAAAGTACCAAGGAAGATATTGAGGCTTACGATTTCTTATTATTAGGTATTCCGACTTGGTATTACGGCGAATCTCAAGCAGACTGGGATGACTTTATGCCGACTTTAAAAGAGATTGATTTTAGCGGTAAAGTTATCGGTATTTTCGGTTGTGGTGACCAAGAAGATTATGCGGAATATTTCTGCGATGCAATGGGAACTATTCGTGACGTAGTAGAACAAAATGGTGGAGTGATTGTTGGTCATTGGTCAACAGAAGGCTATAGTTTTGAAGTATCTCAAGCGTTAGTTGATGAAAATACATTCGTTGGTTTATGTATCGATGAAGATCGCCAACCTGAATTAACCAGTGAGCGCGTAAGCCGTTGGTGTAAACAACTTACTGAAGAAATGTGCTTAGATCAATTAGCATAGTAATTGGATAGACAAAGGGTGACAGTTATGTCTGAAGAGAATACAAAACTTCTTAAAAGTGTTGGCTTAAAAGTAACCGAGCCTCGCTTAACCATTCTTGCGTTAATGCAACAACATCGCGATCAAATGCAGCACTTTTCTGCAGAAGATATTTACAAACTCTTATTGGAACAAGGTTCTGATATCGGTTTAGCAACGGTTTACCGTGTATTAAACCAATTTGAAGAGGTTGGTATTTTACTTCGCCATAACTTTGATGCGAACAAAGCGGTATTCGAGCTTAACGTAGAGCAAGAACACGACCATATTATCTGTATGGATTGCGGTAAGGTATTTGAATTTAAAGATCCGGATATTGAACGCCGTCAGCGCGAAATCAGTCAACAACACGGTATGGAATTAGCGACTCACAGCTTATATCTCTATGCTAAATGTAATGACATTGCGCATTGCGATTCGTCAAAAGATAAAAAATAATTGATTTTGAATCCGTGAAATCGGTAGATTTGTATGGATCTCTAGCAAAATATACCGAAGGTTTTTGAAACCTTCGGTTTTATGCTATCTAAAGGATGCTAAAAATCGCTTACAAGCGGTCATTTTTAGTTTGTTTTTTACGAAAGTAAACCACTAAAGTTGTCGAGATAAACGATAGATATGACAGATGAAAATGCTTTAAGCTCCGTACCGGCAAAGGTGCGTCAGCCTCGTAAAATTTCGCCATTTTGGTTGTTACCGATTGTTGCGTTTGCTATCGGTTGTTTGCTCTTTTTTCAGATTTTGAAAGAAAGAGGTGAGACAATTACGATCCGTTTTAACGAAGGTGATGGTATTACCGCCGGTAAAACGGTGATCCGTTACCAAGGCTTACAGATCGGTCAGGTGAAAAAGGTATATTTCGTAGATGATCTGAAAAAGGTAGAAGTGCAAGCTGAGATCAATCCGGAGGCTAAGAGCGTATTACGTGACGATACAAAATTCTGGTTGGTTAAACCGAGTGCTTCTATTGCCGGTGTTTCCGGGCTGGATGCGTTGGTTTCTGGTAACTACATTACGCTTTTGCCGGGTGAAGGCAAAAGTGCGAATGAGTTTATTGCAGAAGAAGAGCCGCCTGCGGTGGCGGTAACCGACGGTGATTTATTAGTTCGTCTGATCTCGAATGATTTGGGGTCAATTACCGTTGGAGCGAGCGTTTACTTCCGTAAAGTGCCGGTCGGAAGTATTGCCGATTACCGTTTTACCAATGATCAAAAGAAAGTTGAAATTGATGTTGTTATTGATAAAAAGTATGCCAATCTTGTGAAACAAACTTCACATTTCTGGAACATCAGCGGCATTAATGCCAACGTCGGTCTTGGTGGTGTATCGGTGAATGTAGATAGCCTTGCCTCAGTTGTACAAGGTGCGGTGGCATTTGATTCGCCGGATGATTCGTTACAAGCGGATCAAGGGCAAAAATTCCAATTGTATGAAAATTTAAGTTCGGCAAAGCGAGGTACGGAAGTAAAAGTGACTTTGCCGATTATGCAGAATCTTAAAGTGAATGAAACACCGGTATTTTTCCAAAATATGCAAGTTGGTGTGCTATCGAACTTAGAACTTTCGGTGCCGGTTGATAGTAATAATGCACAAACAAACGCTGAAAATCCTCAAGATAAAGGTGTGATGAAGGGCACATTATTGATCGATCCTAATCATATCGATTTATTGCGCCAAGGCAGTAAAATTTTACTGAAAGAGCCTAAATTTAATTTAAATAAAGAGCAAATTAGTAAAATTAATGAGCTTTTCCGTGGTCTGTATTTTGATATTGAAGCGGGTAAAGGCGAGCCTAAACTTGAATTTGAAGTGCAGAAGGAAGCGGATTATTTACTTTCTCGCCCGAATTTACTGGCGTTAACCTTTACTGCGCCGCAATCGTATAGCGTTGATCAAGGGCAAGGGATTTACTATAACGATGTACAAATCGGTGAATTGCTGAAACGTAAGTTAACTTTGGACGGGGTAACCTTCCAAGGCATTATTTATCCGCCATATCGCCATTTAGTTGCTGGTAACAGTAAATTTGTTGCGATTTCAAACTTAGATGTATCGGTCGGTTTAGACGGAATGCGAGTACAAGCCGGTTCACCGACGGATTGGTTAAAAGGCGGTATTCGACTATTAACGGACAAAGCGCAAGGCGAGGCCAAAAAGCAGTATCCGCTTTATAAAGATGTTGAAAGTGCCGAAGCCGGTATTGTTGATGATCATAAAAAGACAACTTTAACCTTATCGGCTGACGATTTATCCGGTATTGATAAAGGCTCTGTGGTGCTTTATCGAAATTTCCAAATCGGTGAAGTACTGAAAGTGCGTCCTCAAAAAAGTAAATTTGAAGTCGATTTATTTATTGAACCGGCGTATCGCCATTTACTCAGTGATAAGAGCCGTTTCTGGATTGAGCCGGCCGTTTCTGCCGAGCTTTCAATGAAAGGTTTGAATGTACAAGCCGCACCACTTATGCGCACTTTGAAAGGCGCAATTAGCTTTGATAACGGCGGTACTAAAGGTGATAAAACCTTATATGCCAGCCAAGCAAAAGCGACTTCGGGCAATACGCGTATTACGTTAATCGCTAAAGATGCCTCCAAACTTTCAAAAGGTATGGACATCAAATATATGGGGTTAACCATCGGTCAGATTGAATCGCTTGAGTTACAAAATGCAAAGAAACAGATAAAAGCGACCGCTTACATTGATAGCCAGTATTATGCTTTGGTGGCAAAAGAGGGCAGTCGATTTAGTGCGATCTCAGCGGAAATCACCACCAGCGGCGTTAAAAATATTGATGCGGCGTTACAAAATTACATTAATGTCGATGTTGGGAACGGCAATCGCAAAACGCAATTTAATTTAAGCGATACCGATACCAACAAAACCATTTATGCAAATGGCTTCCCAGTGATTGTCGAAACTAGTGATGCGCGTGGGATTGAGGTAGATGCACCGGTGCTTTACCGAGGTATGCAAGTGGGGATCGTTAAGCGTCTAAACTTAAGTGAATTAGGCGACAGAGTGATGATTCACGTGAGTATTGAAAGTAAATACCAACATTTGGTGCGTAATAATACTGAATTCTGGGCGGCTTCCGGCTATACCATGGATGTCAGCCTACAAGGGGTGAGTATGAATTCGGGAACAATGTCGCAGTTATTAAAAGGCGGTATCGAGTTCTCAACTCCATCTGGCAGAGTGGTTCAGCCGCAAGCGAAACCGAATCGCCATTTCTTATTACAACGTAAGGTTCCGCAAGAAGCCCCTGAATGGGATCAAGGAATCGCAGAATAATTTCAGAATATGGGGGAATTATCGTTACCCCTTTAAATTTTAAATTGGAGTAAAAAATGCCTTTATTAGATAGCTTTAAAGTTGATCACACTCGTATGAACGCACCGGCAGTGCGTGTTGCAAAAACGATGACGACGCCGAAGGGCGATACGATTACCGTATTCGATTTACGTTTTTGCCGTCCAAATATTGATATTTTACCGGTGCGTGGTATTCACACGATGGAACATTTATTTGCCGGCTTTATGCGTGATCATTTAAATAGCGAAAATGTGGAAATCATTGATATTTCACCAATGGGTTGCCGTACCGGTTTCTATATGTCATTAATCGGTACGCCAAGCGAAGCGGAAGTCGTTTCGGCATGGACTAAATCAATGGAAGATGCGTTACATAAAGTGCCGGATGTGTCAAAAATTCCGGAATTAAACGAATATCAATGCGGCTCTTACAAAGAGCATTCGCTTGAAGAAGCGCACCAAATTGCTCGTGATGTGTTAGCCAAAGGTATTGGCGTAAATCGTAACGAGGATTTAGCGCTTGATGAGAAATTATTAAATCCATAGTCATTCAAAAAGGCGTAATTTTTATTACGTCTTTTTCTTCTGCAAAATATATTCTAATTTTGACAGACGCACATTGCGTCTTTTAGTTTTTTCAGGAAAGTAAGATGTTAAACAAAATTTTCAGCTGGTTTGAGGCGAGAATCGAAACCTATCCGGAAGAAGCGCCTAAAACACCGAAAGCCGGGATTATTCCGTTTATTTTTGAAGCGACCAAAGGTATGCGAGGCTATTTAGTTATGCTGACCGTGTTAGTCGCTGCTGTCGGGATTATCGAAGCGGTATTGTTTCAGTTTATGGGCGAATTGGTTGACTGGGTAGCACAATATTCTCCGACGCAACTTTGGGCGGAGAAAAGCGGTAGTATTATTGCGATGTTTTGCATCGCTTTGTTAGGGATTTTATTCGTATTTCTAGCGAGTAGCATCCGCTTTCAATCGTTACAAGGCGTATTTCCAATGCGCTTGCGCTGGAATTTCCACCGCTTAATGCTCGGTCAGAGTATGGGCTTTTATCAAGACGAATTTGCCGGACGAGTTTCGGCGAAAGTGATGCAAACCGCTTTAGCCGTACGTGATGTGATTATGACCTGTGCGGATATGTTGGTTTACGTTGCGGTTTACTTAACTACCTCAAGTGTGATCTTATTGCAGTTTGACGGTTGGTTATTTGTGCCGTTTATTCTATGGGTTATTGCTCTCGCGGTGACGATCCGCATTTTCGTACCGAAATTAGCGGAAGCGGCGCAAGAACAATCTGATGCACGCAGCTTAATGACCGGTCGTATTACCGATGCTTATTCAAATATTGCGACGGTAAAATTGTTCTCACACGGCAACCGTGAGTCGGCGTATGCGAAAGAATCAATGCAAGAATTTATGGTCACCGTACATAAACAAATGCGTCTGGTAACCGTCATCGAAACCCTTACTAATGCGATGAGTATCGGTTTAATCGTTGCAACCGCCGGTATCGGTTTATGGCTATGGGGTGCTGAATTGGTTACTGCCGGTGCGATTGCCACTTCAACTGCTTTAGCTTTACGTATCAAAGGGTTATCGCAATGGATTATGTGGGAATTTGCCCGTTTATTCGAAAACTTAGGCACGGTGCAAGACGGTATGCAAACGTTATCAAAACCGCATACGGTAGTGGACAAAGCGGATGCAAAACCGTTGGAAGTTAGCAAAGGTGAAATTAAATTCGAGCACGTCAATTTTGCGTATGATCCGAAAAAGCCGTTGCTTAAAGATTTTGAATTAACCATTAAAGCCGGTGAAAAAGTCGGCTTAGTCGGACGCAGCGGTGCAGGTAAATCCACGCTCACTAACTTATTGCTACGTTTTTACGATATTCAAGACGGTTCAATTACGATTGATGGGCAAAATGTACGTGATATTACCCAAGAGAGCCTCCGTTCACAAATTGGCTTAGTGACGCAAGATACTTCGTTATTACATCGCTCAGTGCGTGAAAACTTACTTTATGGTCGCCCGAATGCAACTGAAGAAGAAATGTTGAAAGCGGTAGAAAAAGCGGCAGCAGCGGAATTTATCCCGAATCTACAAGATGCAAAAGGCAGAACCGGTTTTGATGCGCACGTGGGGGAGAGAGGCGTAAAACTTTCCGGCGGCCAGCGTCAGCGTATTGCGATTGCGCGTGTGATGTTAAAAGATGCGCCGATTCTGTTATTGGATGAAGCAACCAGTGCGTTGGATTCGGAAGTGGAAGCGGCGATTCAAGAAAACCTAACCGAGCTAATGGACGGCAAAACAGTAGTGGCAATTGCTCACCGTCTTTCAACCATAATGGCGATGGATAGACTGATTGTATTGGATAAAGGTGAAATTGTGGAACAAGGCAGCCACGAAGAATTACTGGCACAAAACGGTGTTTACGCCAAACTTTGGGCACACCAAAGCGGTGGTTTCTTAGCTGAAGATATTCACTAACAATTCACTTGTAACAAGCGGTCGGAATTTGCAAAAAATTTGCAGAATCCGACCGCTTGTCATTTATGCGCCAGTCATTAAAGCTGTGCTAAAAACGACTGATTAATCTCGTTCATTTTTGCCAATTTAAAGTCCGCTAATGCCCAGTAATTTTCATGAAATTCTAGTGGATTTGGGATCACAATACAGCTCATCGAAGCTGCTTTCACTGAGATCATGCCCGTTTTAGAATCTTCAATCCCAACACATTCGGCGGGAGCGATTCCTAAGCCTTGTGCCGCTTGTAAATATACTGCCGGATGAGGCTTGCTATAAGGCAGCTCCGCTCCGGAAGCGATATAACTGAAATAATCGGCAATGCCGCAGCTTTTAACAATGTTTTCCAACATATAGCGTGGTGACGCGGAAGCGATAGCGATTTTTATGTCATTTTGTGCAAGTAATTCCAAGGTTTCCGGTACGCCATTCATCAGCGGTTTCGCTTTTAAAATATTACTGATTGCCGCATCTAATAGTTCTTGAGCGACTTTTTCGATATCCAAAGGCTTTTGGTACAATTCACTGGCATATCGTAATACTGGCGCGGATGGCATTCCTCGAGTACAGGCAAGTTCTTGTTCGGTAATCGGAATACCATAGTGATGTAAAAGATCTAACTCTGTCTGTTGCCATAAGGGTTCTGAGTCAATCAGCACACCGTCCATATCAAAGATAAATGCTTTTTTCATAATTTTTCCTTACTTGTAAACATAGCGCTAAATATTGTACAAGCTTTAATCTATTAGATTGAAATACTTATTTCATTTCTCTTAGCAACGATCAAAAAGCGGTGAGATTTGCCTGATTTTTTACGATGCTAAAATCAGTATGTTTTATGCTGAAACCGTGTGTACAATATAGCTTACGTTTTATTAATTAGCTTATTTACTAGGAGAAAATATGGCGATTGTTTCTGTTCCGGTTGAAAAATCATATCGTTTACTCAATATCGGCCCGACAACGTTAGTTTCAGCAAAAGCGGATAACATTGAAAATGTCATGGCGGTGGCTTGGTCTTGTGCCTTGGATTACGGCCCGCTTTCTAAGGTTACGACCGTATTGGATAAGCAAGCTTTTACACGAGGTTTGGTTGAGAAAAGCGGTTTATTTGCAATTCAAATTCCGGTAGCAAATCAAGCGGAATTAGTGCTGAAACTCGGTTCGACTTCACGTCATAGTGACCCTCATAAATTGGATAATGTTGAGATTTTTTATCAAGACGGTTTTGATATTCCGTTGGTAAAAGGTTGCGCCGGTTGGATTTTATGTGAATTGATTCGAAGCCAAGAGAATCAGCAAGAGCATGATCTTTTTATCGGAAAAGTATTAGCAGCGTATGCAGATGATCGTGTGTTTAAAGATAACCATTGGATTTTTGACCAAGCTGAAAATGACTTACGCACACTGCACTACGTTGCCGGAGGGCAGTTTTATTTGATTGGCGAAAGTTTGGAAGTGAAATAGCGCTTTCATGCTAGCGGCTAATGACTAGCTCGCCAAAAAGTAGCATAATACGCCCCTTAAATTTTATCAGTAGGAGAGACAATGAGCGATAAATTAGCTGCACCTTTAACCAGTGAAGAATTTGAGCAACTTGATGAGCTGTTATTTTCGTATGCCAATAAAGGCGATGAAGATGCGATTTTATTAAACGTTTCGGAATTGGACGGTTTTTTAACTGCAATTTTATCGTCGGTAAACGTGCCGGCAATGACTGATTGGTTACCGATTTTGTTTAATAATGATGTACCTAATTTAGAAGACAAACGTTCGAAGCAATTTATTGAGTTGGTTTCTCGTCATTACAATTCATTGGCACAAACACTTCTCAACGACAAAAAAGAATATCACCCGATTTTTTGGGAAGAGCGTGTTGGTCGCCGTAAATTAGTGGTAGTTTCTCCTTGGTGTGGCGGTTATATTGTCGGCACAATGGCGGCGAGCTGGCAAAATCTCTCGGCGGAAATTCAGCCGCATTTTGAGTTAATTGAACAACACGCTAAATCAAGCTATGTGGAGCAAATGCCACCGTTGGAAGAGCAGCGCAAAATTGAAAAAGCGATTCGTAATGCCGCATTAGCAGTTTTTGAACAAGTTAATGAAGAAGCTCCATTACTTGAAAAGCCGCAACCGTATGTGAATCAAAATAAAGTGGGCGTAAACGAGCCTTGCCCGTGCGGAAGCGGTAAAAAATACAAAAAATGTTGTATGAATAAATAATCACTAAGCCGTATCTTGTTATGCAAGATACGGCTTTTTTTGCAAAAAAAGCGGTAAATTTAACCGCTTTCTTTTAGAATAGATTCAAGATTATATTTAGGAGAAAATAATGAAAGTGATAAATGTTGCGCTTGCCGGTGCCGGCTATTCCAGCCGAGTTTTTCATGTGCCTTTTTTTAAACAAGATGCTCGCTTTCAAATTGTGAAAGTTTTTGAACGTACCACAAATAATGCTCAGCTTTGGCTACCTGAAGTCGAAACCGTACGTAGCTTTGATGCCTTATTGAGTGATGAAGTGGATTTAGTGGTGATTACCACGCCAAATCAAACGCACTATGAGATGGTGAAAAGTGCGTTATTAGCCGGTAAACACGTTTTAGTCGAGAAGCCACTTGTGGCAAGTGCCGCAGAAGCATTAGAACTAGAACAGTTGGCTAAACAGCAAAATGTGGTGTTATACGTCTATCAAAATCGCCGTTGGGACAGCCATATTGCCACTGCAAAAGAAGTCTTGGCTAAAAATTTAGTGGGCGAGGTAGTGGATTGTGAGATTCGCTTCGAACGCTATGCCAAAGGTAAAAATGTGAAGGTATGGAAAGAAGCGGGCGATCGTGGTACCGGATTGGTTTATGACTTAGGTGTGCATTTGATTGACCAAGCGATTTATCTGTTTGGTAAGCCGCGAGCGGTATTCGCCGATATTCGTTATCAGCATAATGAGGCTTTAGTGGACGATAATTTCGATTTACATCTCTATTATGCAAACGGCTTAAAAGTTGCCTTACAAGCGTCTAAATATGCACGAGAGCCAAGCCCGGCATTCGTATTGCACGGTAAAAACGGCTCTTATATGAAGCAAGAGACAGACAGCCAAGAAGCGCATTTAAGCAAAGGTGTGCAGCCAATTGGCAACTGGAATGCCGAGCCAGAAACTGAATGGGGCGTGTTACATACTGAAATTGACGGCGAAGTAATTCGTAAGCCGTACCCGAATGCCCAAGCCAGCTATCAAAATTTGGTGGATGATTTATACCAAGTGCTAACTACTGGCTCAGAACCGATCGTAAAATTGGAAGAAGTTACTTTAGTTTTACGTATTATCGAAGCGGCATTTGAAAGTGCGAACAAAGGTCAGAAGATTACGCTATAAGTAAAGCGGAAGATTTACAAGCGGTTGGATTTGCAAAAAATTTTGCAGATTCGACCGCTTTTTTTGTAAGGCTTTAATTATATATTATGACTTATAACAACTTCGTTTAATGATAGATTTAAGGATATTGTATGGAGCAGCTCTCAGTAGAGAATTTAGTCATTGGTTTTGGTAAAGCGGGTAAAACCCTAGCGGCGGATTTAGCTAAGGCTGGGCAGTCGGTAATTTTGGTGGAACAAAGTGAAGTAATGTATGGCGGCACTTGTATCAATATCGGTTGTATCCCTTCTAAAAAATTATTGGTAGAAGGACTAAAAGGGCAAAATGTGGCGGATAAAGTCACTGTGTTTAATCAGTCAATGACGGCAAAAAACGGCTTAATCGGTAAATTGCGTGCGGCAAATTTTGCTAAGTTAGATAGCCTTGAAAATGCGCGTATTATTACCGCCAAAGCGAGTTTTAAAGACGAACATACCGTGTTATTAAACGGTCGTGACGGCGAGTTTGAAGTACGTGCCGATAAAATTTTTATCAATACCGGTGCAAGTTCAAACCGTTTAGCGATTGAAGGGGCGGATAGCGCGAGAATTTATGACAGTACGGGAATTCTATCTTTAACTGAGCGTCCGGATCGCCTTGTGATCGTTGGCGGCGGTTATATTTCATTGGAATTTGCTTTTATGTATCAAGCATTTGGCAGCCAAGTCACTATTTTAGAAAATAGCGATACTTTCTTGGCACGTGAAGATCGTGATATGGCGGAAGCGATGCTTGATGTATTGAATCGTAAAGGTATCCAAGTGCATTTAGGTGTGCAAACGGAACGTTTTGTTGAAAATGCAGATTCGACTACCGTAGTCACCAATCAAGGCGAATTTATTGCTGATGCAGTATTAGTAGCGATCGGTCGCCGTGCTAATACGCAAGGTTTAGCGCTTGAAAATGCCGGTATTAAGCTCAATGAGCGAGGTGTAATCATTACCGATGAACACTTACGTGTTGCAGGTAAATCACATATTTGGGCGATGGGTGATGTTGCCGGTTCAGCACAGTTTACCTACATTTCATTAGATGATTACCGCATTGTGCGAGACCAATTATTTGCGGAAGGTAAACGTAGCCGTGATGATCGTGCGGTATTCCCGACAGCGGTATTTACCGAGCCACCGTTTGCGCATATCGGTTTAACCGAAAGTGCGGCACAAAAATCGGGACGCAATGTAATTGTGAAGAAAATGAAAGCCGAAATGATTCCAAAAGCCAAAGTATTGGGTCAAACAGATGGTTTGTTGAAAGCCATTATTGATGCGGATACGGACGAAATTTTAGGTGTAACGTTATTCTGTGCGGAAGCGCATGAAATCATCAATCTGTTTAAAATGGCGATGGACTACAAAATTCCGGCAAGCTATATCAAAAACCAGATCTTTACTCACCCGACAATTATTGAAGGCTTAAACGATTTATTCGCTTAGCTCTTTAAATAACAAGCGGTGGAATTTGTAAACTTTTTGCAAATTCCACCGCTTTTGTTTTTGTAGATGACTGCGAAAAGGCTTGATCTCTGTACCCAACTCGCCTACATTTATAAATCTTTGTATATAAATAGTACAAATGGTAAAAAAATGGGGAAATTTAACCGCTTGCAATAAATAATTATTGAATAATTTTGCATATTTATGCAAAATATCCCTATTCAGATGTACAGGACATCTTTTAGTAAGATTAAAGAAGCGAAAAGGAACACAATATGGCACTTTGGGGTGGACGTTTTAAACAAGAAGCTGATGCAAAATTTAAATTTTTCAATGACTCGTTACGTTTTGACTATCGTTTAGCATTACAAGATATTGACGGTTCAATCGGTTGGGCGAAAGCGATTACTTCGGTTGGCATTTTAACCGAGCAAGAACACCAACAATTAGTGGCGGCGTTAAAAGAATTACGTGCGGAAATCGAGCCGAATATTGCGATTATTTTACGTGATGATGCGGAAGATATTCATAGCTGGGTTGAATCAAAACTGATCGAAAAAGTCGGTGATTTAGGTAAAAAACTCCACACCGGTCGTAGCCGTAACGACCAAGTTGCGGTGGATATGAAAATGTGGTGTAAGGTTCAGGCGGTCGTATTGCAAGAGCGTATCCGTAACTTACAGCACAAATTGGTCGAAACCGCCGAAACAAATCAAAATGCGGTAATGCCGGGCTACACCCATTTACAACGTGCGCAGCCGATTACTTTTGCCCATTGGTGTATGGCGTATTACGAAATGTTAGAACGTGATTTCAGCCGTTTAACCGATGCTTATAAACGGATGCACACTTGTCCGTTAGGTTCAGGCGCATTAGCCGGCACGGCGTATTCAATCGATCGTGATGTACTTGCGCAGGATCTCGGTTTTGCGATCGGTACACGTAACAGTTTGGATTCGGTTTCGGATCGTGACCACGTGTTGGAACTACTTTCAACCGCCTCGATCAGTATGGTGCATTTATCACGTTTTGCTGAAGATCTCATTTTCTTCAATAGCGGTGAATCGGCATTCTTGGAATTATCGGATCGTGTCACCTCTGGTTCTTCATTAATGCCGCAAAAGAAAAATCCGGATGCGTGCGAATTAATTCGTGGTAAATCAGGACGTGTATTTGGCGCATTATCAGGCTTGCTCACCACCTTAAAAGGCTTACCGCTTGCATATAATAAAGATATGCAAGAAGACAAAGAAGGCATTTTTGATGCGATGGAAACCTGGCAGGCTTGTTTAGAGATTGGTGCCTTAGTGCTTGAAGATATCAATGTGAACGTGGAACGTACTCGTGAAGCGGCGCAGCAAGGTTATTCGAATGCGACCGAGCTTGCGGATTATTTAGTGGCGAAGGGCATTCCATTCCGTGAAGCGCATCATATTGTAGGTGAAGCGGTAGTCTATGCGATCAGCAAACGTGAACCGTTAGAAGCATTAAGCGTGACGGAATTTAAACAGTTCCACCCAGTGATCGATGAAGACGTTTACCCGATTCTTTCGTTAGAATCCTGTTTAGAAAAACGTAGTGCGAAAGGCGGGGTGAATCCGGAACGTGTACGTGAAGCGATTGAAGCGGCTAAAGTAAATTTAGGTGCGTAATTGAATTGATATTTGGATAAGAACAAGCGGTCTGATTTGGTAAAATTCTTGCAAAATCAGACCGCTTGTTTATTTGCAGCCTACGCACGGCAATTCCCTTTTATTCTGTGTATTCGGTGTTTTCCGTGGTTCAGATTCAGTGTTTATCTAAATTCGGCTACCGTGTTCCACTTTGACGTGGCTGGCGTGGTCGATTTCTTGGTTATTGTAATCGGATTTAAAGCCTTTTAAATAAACACGAATATGATTTTCTCGTGCGGTAATATTGGCGAAATCTTCAATCAATTCTAATACGTCTGAAGCGATATAAGATGTACGAGAGGCGTCAATAATCACTTTGGAATTCGGGCGAATATTTTTTAAAGTCTTTTTAATTGCCGCTTTATTTAAGAAAGAAACCTCTTCGGAAAGTTGCATTTTGATGTAGCTTGCGTCTTCCAATTCTTCACGACTTAAGTAGTAAGCTCGCTTCATATTACCTTGTAATAAAAAGATAATACTAATCACTAGGCCCAATCCGACCCCTTTGAGTAAATCAAACGCCACCACTGCCGCCGCTGTCGCAACAAACGGAATAAATTGATAAATTCCTTTGTGCCAAAAGTGTTTAAAAATAGTTGGGCGAGCCAATTTATAACCGACCAAAATTAATACTGCAGATAAAGTTGCTAACGGAATTTGATTTAAAATGCTCGGAATTGCCAAGACACAAACAAACAGCAAAATACCATGAATAATACTGGAGAGTTTATGGGTTGCACCGGCATTGGCATTTGCAGAAGAACGCACGATTACTGCGGTAATCGGCAAGCCGCCTAATACGGAAGAGACGATGTTCCCTACGCCTTGGGCACGTAATTCTTGATTAGTATCGGTAATGCGGCGTTTGCTGTCTAAACGGTCGGCGGCTTCAATCGATAGTAAAGTTTCGATTGAGGCTACTATTGCCATGGTTGCACCGGTTACCCATACGACAGATGAGCCAAAACCGCTAAAATCAGGCAAGCGGACTAAATGGCGCATTTCTTGCCAATTTTGAGCAATCGGTAATTGCACGAGCTGATTAGCCGGAATAGCTAAATGGCTACTAGTTGCGATAAATAGTTGGTTAATACCGATACTGACGATAACGGCAACAAGTGCGGAAGGTAACATTTTTAATTGTTTCAAACGAGGGGAACTATCCCAAGCCAACATAATAAACAGTGAAATAAGCGCAATCAGTAATGCGCCTAAATGAATATTTAAATGGTGTTGAGTCAGTTCTGCGAAAACCTGTTTATTGCCTAACGCATAGGGCAGTTGCGAGAAAATAATCAGAATACCGATCCCGGCTAACATCCCTTCAATAACCGCTACCGGTATATAGTTGGTAATGCTACCGGCACGCAAAAAACCGAGCGAGAGCTGAATAGCACCCGCTACAATACCGGCACACAAGAACAGTTCGAAGCTACCGAGTTGATTAATCGCCGCCAGAACAATGGCAACTAACCCGGCCGCAGGCCCGGCAACACTAATATGTGATGTGCTCAGAAAACCAATGACGATACCGCCGATAATTCCCGAAATAATCCCCGACAATGGTGGAGCGCCCGATGCAAGCGCAATACCTAAACATAAAGGTAAAGCGACTAAAAATACAACTAAACCGGAGGCAAAATTTTGCTTAAACAATCGTTCTTTATTTCTTTCGGAAATCATTGCGAATACCATATGTAAATCTATTTTGAGAAAAGCCGTTGCTTTTGATAAAACAACTCAAACGTTATTTTACGCCGTATTGTTTCGATAAACTTTGGTTTATGTCAGAGAAGTTTAAATTTATTTTAAGATTTGCAAAAAAATGACTGAATTTAACCGCTTGTTAAAAAAAATTTGTCTGAATTTGCTTGTTAAGATTGCAAAACAAGCGTTACATCTTTAAACTTTCGAATAATTTTTTGTAATTTTTAACTAAGAGCTTAGCTATGACTGAATCAATTAATCCGACGCAAGAAAATCAAGATGTTCGTTCACTGGGGCAAAGAATAAAACAAGCACGTGAAGCCTTAAATTTAAGTATTGAAGATGTTGCTAAAAAAACAAATTTGAAAAAATCACATATTGAAGCATTAGAGAATGATATTTTCATTTTACAAAATGTAGCACCGACTTTCGTACGTGGTTATGTGCGTAATTATTTACGTTTTCTTCGTTTACCGGAAGAATTAGTTTCAAGCGTTAATTATGGTGAAGTGATTATTCCAAAAGAAGCGGTTAAAACGCCTTCGCCAAAAGCAGTGCAAAAGTCACAAACACAATGGATGAAGTATTTAACCGTACTGGTATTATTAGCCGCAGCAGGGATGACGTTACTTTGGTGGTGGCAAGATTATCAAAAAGAACAAGAAAATCGTGATCAATTCGTGATTAGTTCTACTCCTGCAGAAATTGCACCGGTTTCATCAGTTCCGGTGACAGTGGCTCCGCAACCAGTAGCACCACAGTCAGTTCAGCCGATTGAGCAAGTTATTCCAGCGGTAGAAGAAACCAAGGTGCCTGAAGTTACAGCGCCGGTAGTAAGTACGCCGGTTGTTGAGAATGCGCCGGTAACCGTTCAATCTGAGGCAATTGCGCCGGTAGAACAACCTACAGAAGCGGTTAACGTATTACAACAAACTAACCCTGAAGCAGGTTTGACTGAGGAAGCAAGTGAGCAAACGGCGATCGGTAATGATGAATTACGTATTGAAGTCATTGGCAAAGAAAGCTGGATTACCGTAAAAAATACCAAAAGCAAAAGAAGCTTAGCGGAAAAATTATATAGCAACGGAGAAGTGTTAACCTTTAACGGTAACGAACAATACCGTTTAACGATTGGCGCTCCGGCAAATGTAAAACTTTACTATAAAGGTCAAGAAGTACCATTAAAAATTGATGGTCGTGTAGCTCGAATTCGTTTACCTTTAGCACAATAAGGATTGGAAATGTCAATTCATCAATCGCCAATTAAACGTCGTGAATCGAAGAAAATTTGGGTTGGTAATGTCGCAGTCGGTGGTGATGCGCCGATTTCGGTACAATCGATGACAAATACCCGTACAACTGACGTCGAAGCAACGGTTGCACAGATTAAATCACTTGAGCGTGTCGGGGCGGATATCGTACGTGTTTCCGTGCCGACAATGGATGCGGCAGAGGCATTTAAAGTGATTAAACAACAAGTGAATGTACCGCTCGTGGCGGATATTCATTTCGATTATCGTATCGCTTTAAAAGTGGCGGAATACGGTGTTGATTGTTTGCGTATCAATCCGGGTAATATTGGTAATGAAGATCGTATTCGTGCAGTGGTAGATTGTGCGAAAGATAAAAATATTCCGATTCGAATCGGCGTAAATGCCGGTTCACTTGAACGTGATTTACAAGAGAAATACGGTGAGCCGACTCCGCAAGCGTTATTAGAATCGGCATTACGTCACGTAGATATTTTAGACCGCTTTAACTTTGATAATTTTAAAGTGAGTGTAAAAGCATCCGATGTATTTTTAGCGGTTGAATCTTACCGCCTTTTAGCAAAACAAATCGTACAGCCGTTGCATTTAGGTATTACCGAAGCGGGTGGCGCGCGTGCCGGCTCGGTTAAATCGGCAATTGGTTTAGGTTTATTACTTTCGGAAGGTATCGGTGATACATTACGTGTGTCTCTTGCCGCTGATCCGGTTGAAGAAGTCAAAGTCGGTTTCGATATTTTAAAATCGTTACGTATTCGTTCTCGCGGTATTAACTTTATCGCTTGCCCTACTTGCTCACGCCAAGAAATTGATGTGATTGCAACAGTGAATGCGTTAGAACAACGTTTAGAAGATATCTTAACTCCAATGGATGTTTCTATTATCGGTTGTGTGGTAAACGGCCCGGGTGAAGCGCTTGTATCGGATCTCGGTGTCACCGGTTCCAATAAAATGAGCGGTTTCTATCTTGATGGCGTGCGCCAAAAAGAGCGTTTCGATAATGAGAAATTAATCGATCAACTAGAAGCTAAAATTCGTGCTCGTGTTGCAGAGCAACACAATCGAATTCAAATCGAACAAATTTAATTTTAGTAACCACGGGTTACACAGGTTTTACGGATATTGTGCAAAACAAGCGGTCAATTTTCTTCAAAAATTTACCAGCCGTACTATTTTGTGTTGTCCGTGGTTTTAGCGTAATAAAAGGAAAATAAAGTGGCTAAAAATATTCAAGCAATTCGTGGGATGAACGATTGCTCCCCAACAGAATCACCATTATGGCAGTGGATTGAAAATAAAGTACGTAATGTATTAGCCGGTTATGGCTATTCTGAAGTGCGTATGCCGATTGTAGAAAGTACGCCGCTTTTCGCACGTGCGATTGGCGAAGTAACGGATGTGGTTTCAAAAGAAATGTACACATTCTGGGATAATGACGAACAATTAACTCTTCGTCCGGAAGGTACTGCCGGTTGTGTACGTGCAGCGATTGAACGTGGCTGGATCTATAATAATGAACAACGCTTATGGTATATGGGACCAATGTTCCGTCACGAGCGTCCGCAAAAAGGTCGTTATCGTCAATTCCACCAAGCCGGTGTAGAAATTTTTGGTATTCCAAATCCGGAAATTGATGCGGAACTCATTATTTTAACTGCGCGTTTATGGAAAGAATTGGGTATCGATCAACACGTTTCTTTACAACTAAACTCAATTGGTTCGCTTGAAGCACGCGCGAATTATCGTTCGGCATTGGTAAAATTCTTGGAAAATCATACCGCTTTAATGAGTGATGAAGAAAAAGAGCGTTTAGTTAAAAATCCGTTACGTATTCTTGATACCAAAAACCAAGCGTTACAAGAAGTACTGAATGACGCACCGAAATTATTAGATTACCTGGATGATGACAGTCGTGAACATTTTGCGCAGCTTTGTAGTCTATTAGACGCAATGGGTATTGCTTATGAAGTTAATCCAAAACTGGTACGTGGTTTAGATTACTACAATAAAACCGTGTTTGAGTGGGTAACTTCAGCATTAGGTTCTCAAGGCACGGTATGTGGCGGTGGTCGTTATGACGGCTTGGTTGAACAGCTTGGCGGCCACGCAACGCAAGGTGTTGGTTTTGCAATGGGCTTAGAGCGTTTAGTTCTACTTGTTCAAGAAGTGAATAAAGAGATCAGCTTACCGAAAGCAGTTGATGTGTATGTAGTTTATTCAGGCGAAGGCGCAACTTTAAATGCTTTCCAAATTGCAGAACAAATTCGTACGGAATTACCGCAATTACGCGTGATGACACATTGCTCCGGCGGTAATTTCAAAAAGCAATTCAAGCGTGCAGATAAAGTAGAAGCACAAATCGCATTAGTTATCGGTGAAAGCGAAGTCGCTGAGCAAAAAGTGGTTGTAAAAGATCTACAAAGCGGTGCGGAACAAATTACTATTGCACAAGCAGATCTTATTTCAGAACTTACTAAACGTTTTTAAGTTATTCCCCCGTTTGGGGTAAATGGAGAAATCATTATTATGAGCGATTATTTAAATAAAACGGAAGAGCAGCAGTTTGAAGAGGCAAAAGGCTGGTTTAAAGAAAATGGTACACCGATTTTGGTTGCGATCATTATTGCCTGTGCTGCAACTTTCGGTTGGAATTTTTGGAAAAATCACCAAATTGAAACGGCACAACAAACTTCTGCAACTTACCAAAATATTATGGAAAGTTATTTGCAAGATCCGAGCAAAAATGCACCGCTTGTAGAAAAGTTTATCGCGGATCATAAAGATTCAAGTTATGCCGTTTTCGCACAGTTAGAAGAAGCAAAACAAGCCGTTGATAAAGCGGATTTTGCTCGTGCGAAAAGTGTATTAGAGAACGCATTGGCGATAACAAGTGATTCAACATTACAAACAGTAATTCGTTTCCGTTTAGCTGCGGTGGATTACCAGCTAAAACATTACGATCAGGCGTTAGCAATGCTCGCTCAGATCCAAGATCAAGTGTGGGAACAACGTAAGCTTGTGTTAAGCGGTGATATTCTTGTTGCTAAAGGCGATAAAGATGCTGCAAAGAGCGCTTATGAAAAAGCAAAAGAGATTGCACCGGCACAAGATAAAGTGTTAATTGATGTGCGTTTAAATAATCTGTAATCGAAATAGGACTGTTGTCTAGACAGTCCTATTTTTTTATCTGATGCATGAGAATGTAATTTATATTTTACATTCTATGCTAATTTGACTTACACTTTCCTCAGTATCATTACATTGGAGGTCATATGAATACACAAAACGTTTCAAATTTTATTAAGCAAGAACTTTCCGGTTGGAAACCTTTTGAAGTTATTTGGCTTGTAGCCTTTATTGCCGCACAAGTTTGGGCTTATGTACAAGCGCCGGATTCTATTTTGGCAATGATTTCGGGGATTGCCGGTATCATCTGTGTCGTGTTGGTGAGTAAAGGTAAAGTGAGTAACTATTTATTCGGATTGATTTTCGCTTACACCTACTTTTATGTGGCGTGGGGCAATAATTTTATCGGTGAAATGAATAGCGTACTTTATGTTTATTTACCGGCACAATTTATCGGTTACTTCGTTTGGCAAGCGAATATGCAAAAAGACAGCCAAGGCGGTGGTGCGGTGATTGCTAAATCGTTAACTGTCAAAGGTTGGATCGTATTATTAGCAACGATTAGTATCGGTACTTTACTTTTTATTCAAGCACTTAAAGCAGCGGGCGGTAGTTCAACCGGCTTAGATGGAGTGACAACTATCACCACGGTGGCGGCACAATTACTGATGATTTTACGTTATCGTGAACAATGGTTATTGTGGATTGTACTTAATGTGTTATCAATCGCTTTATGGGCGGAAACACCGGCGATGTATTTAATGTATGGTGCATATCTGCTTAACTCGCTTTACGGTTTCTATAATTGGACGCAATTAGAGAAAAATGCTCATCGCTAATATTCTTAGCTAGCTAATAACAAGCGGTCTAATTTGCAAAATATTTTACAAATTAGACCGCTTGATTTTTTGCTATGAGTCTAAAAGCAAATTATGCTTTTTCTCTTGCTACGGCACGGTAGCCAATATCACGGCGATAGAAACGACCTTGCCATTGAATTTGTTCGGCAAGTTTTAAGGCTTGCTGCTGCGCATCAAATACAGAATGACCTAATGCGGTTGCACATAAAACACGACCACCGTTTGTCACTAATTTACCGTCTTTTTGCTCAACACCGGCAAGGAAGACTTTCTGTGATTTTTGTGCTTGGGTTGGAATACCGCTGATTTCATCACCTTTACGATAATCGCCCGGATAGCCTTCAGCAGCTAACACGATACCTAATGCCGCTTGTTCACACCATTTCGATTTAATCGTATCAAGTTTCTCATCGCAAGCGGCTAAACAAAGTTGCACAAGATCCGATTCTAAACGCATCATAATCGGTTGTGTTTCCGGATCACCAAAGCGGCAATTGAATTCGATCACTTTAGGTTGTCCGTTCGGCATAATCATTAAACCTGCATAGAGGAAACCGGTATATGGATTACCTTCTGCCGCCATACCTCTTACTGTTGGGTAAATGACTTCTTGCATAACACGATTATGAATTTCTTGTGTGACAACCGGTGCCGGTGAATAAGCGCCCATACCACCGGTATTTAAACCTTTATCACCTTCGCCAACACGTTTGTGATCTTGACTGGTTGCCATCGGCTCAACGTTTTTACCGTCTACCATCACGATAAAGCTTGCTTCTTCACCGTCTAAAAATTCTTCGATAACCACACGGCTACCGGCGTCACCGAATGCATTGCCTGACAGCATATCTTTTACCGCTTCTTCCGCTTCTTCGAGCGTCATTGCAACAATTACGCCTTTACCGGCAGCTAAACCGTCCGCTTTAATTACAATCGGCGCACCTTTTTGTTTTAAATAAGCTAGTGCCGGCTCAACTTCTGTGAAGTTCTGATATTCAGCAGTTGGAATTTGATGACGGGCTAAGAAATCTTTAGTAAATGCTTTTGAACCTTCTAATTGTGCGGCAGCTTGGGTAGGTCCAAAGATTTTTAAGTTGTTCGCACGGAATGCATCAACTACACCGATAACGAGCGGTGCTTCCGGTCCAACAATCGTTAAGCCAATTTGGTTTTCTTTCGCAAAAGCCACTAATGCAGGAACATCGGTTGCGGCGATTGCCACATTTTCGATACCTTCTTCCAGTGCGGTACCGGCATTCCCCGGTGCGACAAAAACTTTTTTGACTAAAAGCGATTGACGAACTTTCCAAGTTAAAGCGTGTTCACGACCACCGTTACCAATAATTAATACATTCATTTGGATTCCTTATAAATTAACAAAAGCAAACGTTTGCGCAATTGTACTAGAAGATCACAAAATACTGAACTATTATTCGTATTTTTATCTGATAAAACCTATTTTCATATTTAAGTGATAAATCACATTATTAAATTATGCTTAAAAGACAGCATTAACAATAAATTTTGCTTGCAAAACCAACAAGTTTACGTATAATTCCGCCGTTCAGTCACATTTGTTTTTTAATCCTTGCTTCCACAAGTTGGTGACTGGCTAAAGTTGGAGGCTGCTAACCCGTAAGGATAGTCAATGCGTCACTACGAAATCGTTTTTATGGTTCACCCGGACCAAAGCGAACAAGTACCAGCAATGATTGAGCGTTACACAGCATCTGTAAAAGAAGCTGGCGGTCAAGTTCATCGCTTAGAAGATTGGGGTCGTCGTCAATTAGCATACCCAATCAACAAACTTCACAAAGCACACTACGTGTTAATGAATGTAGAAGCACCTCAAAGTGTAATCGACGAGTTAGAAACTAACTTCCGTTATAACGATGCAGTTCTTCGTAACTTAATCGTTCACACTAAAGCGGCAGTAACTGAAGCTTCACCAATGGTGAAAGCGAAAGAAAGCAAAGTTGCTGAAGCGGTAGCTGAAGTTGAATCAGAGGAAGCTGGCGAGTAATTCGCCAATTGATAATTGCTTAATTTTGAGCGGTTCGGTCGCTTCAATGGTTAAGCAAAGCCAAAACCCGTTAGGGGTTCCGAATTATCGTTTTTGGCTTGAACATCGTTCAATCCAGACTGAAGTAAATTTAGAACGTCAAGCGTGGTGTAAAATCCAAGTGGTTTTAAATGGCAGTCAATTTAGTTTAATAACCCAACAAATAAAGCTCGGCGATAAAATTAGAGTTCACGGATTTATCCATACTCACAAAGACTATAACGGTTTAAGCCAATTAGTCGTTCACGCCGAACATATTGAATTTATAGATCAGGAGAAGCCAAATGGCACGTTATTTCCGTCGTCGTAAGTTCTGCCGTTTCACAGCGGAAAATGTTGTTGAGATCGATTACAAAGATATCGCTACATTAAAGAACTACATTTCTGAAAGCGGCAAGATTGTTCCTAGCCGTATCACTGGTACTCGTGCGAAGTATCAACGTCAATTAGCTCGCGCAATCAAACGCGCTCGTTACTTAGCGTTACTTCCATACACTGACAACCATCAGTAATAGAGAGGTCGAGTACAATGCAAGTTATTTTATTAGATAAAGTTGCTCACTTAGGTTCTGTGGGCGACCAAGTAACTGTTAAATCAGGTTTTGCACGTAACTTCTTAATCCCACAAGGTAAAGCGGTTATGGCAACAGCAGCAAACATCGCTCACTTCGAAGCACGTCGTGCTGAATTAGAAGCAAAAGCGGCAGCGGCATTAGCAGCAGCACAAGCTCGTGCAGCTAAAATTGCTGAAATCGCAGCAGTATCAGTATCTGCAACAGCAGGTGATGATGGTCGTTTATTCGGTTCTATCTCTGCAAAAGATATCGCTGATGCATTAACAGCAGCAGGCGTTGAAGTAGCTAAATCAGAAGTTCGTTTAGGTGAAGGTCCACTTCGCACAACTGGTGAACACGAAGTTAAAGTTCACTTACACGCTGAAGTGAATGCAACTGTAACTGTTAACGTAGTTGCTGAATAATCTTTTGATTATCGAGAAACCCAGCTTAGGCTGGGTTTTTTTGTTTTTGATAACTATTGAAATTCAATGGCTATTAAAATGCCCACCTTTTAAAGGTGGGCACTGTGATTAATTTATTAAGCTGATTTTTTCTTTAAAATAGCATAAAGCTCATCTTTTATATGTAATTTCTCTTTTTTGAGTAATTCTACTTCATCATTGGTTGCAAGCTCTATATTTGACTCCATGTTTTTAATACGTTGGTCTAGCTCATTATGTCTCTCAAATAAGCGAGTAAAATGAGCGTCGCTATTTTTTAATTTGGTGATTAGCTCACGAAATTCTGGGAACATATACAACTCCTATAATGTCTTAGTTGAACCTTAGGTTTAACTTGATACTACTCTTTTTTAGCTAAGTTGGGATAACTTTATTTTAAATCTTTGAAGTCGATCACAAAATTTTCGTGAAACAGAGATTGATGAATTTACTCTATATTTGGCTCAGGTATAATACAGCCTCTTTTGTTTAGTGGGGACAATAATAATGCGCTACAAAGCTCTCTTATCTTTTTTCTTCGCAGTATTGAGCAGCACTGCGGTTGCTAAGTGGGAAAAAATCAATGATGTGGATTACACTTGGGGACCGTTCAAAATTTATAATATTTCCCTATTTACAGAAACGGGCGAATATAAAAATACAGAGCGTCCGGTCATGTTGACATTGAAATACAGTAAGCCGGTTGATGGGCGAGATTTTGCGATTTCAGTGGCGAAATCATGGGCTAATTTGGGTATTACGCTTCCTGAACAAGATGAAGTGATCGATCGTCTTCGTAAAATCTTACCGGATTTAAAACCGGATGATGCATTAAGCTATATTGCGTTAGCTGATCGAGGTTATTTTGTATTAAATGATCAGGTGATTGAGCAGGATTTTAACGCAGAATTTAATGATGCAATGCTGGCTATTTGGTTAGATCCGAAAGTTGAGTTCAGCTATAAGCTAATCGCTAAGAAAGTAGAAGGTGCAGAGCAAGAAGTACACCAGTCAGCAGAATATCGTCAAAGTTTAGAAGAAATTTCAATTGAACCGAAACAACAGAAATTATCAACCAAAGCTGAATTAACAGATCAGCCGGCATCAACCGAGCAAGCGGTGGATTCTGAGTCACAATCGACAAAATTGGAGTCACCGAAATCGACTAAAAAAGTAGATATTGCAAAAGTTGCAGAAGTTAAACCGGCAAATAGTGAAGTTGAAAAAACACAAAATAAAACAGCGGTAGCAGTTCCCGAAACAGTTGTAGAACCGATTCAAGAAAAAACTGAAACACCAGCAACGCCAGAAGCAGAACCTCAGCCGGTCGAGCAGAAGACAGAACCAACGAAGGAAGAATTAGAAAATCCGGAGAAGGAAGTCTTACCGGAATCTGATCCTACTCCTGTTTTCCAACTACCTGTATCCTAATGAAATTAACGATTAAAGATATTGCCGCACGTTGTAATGTCGGTAAATCCACTGTGTCTCGAGTGCTGAATAATGACCCTAAGGTGAGTGTTCAGACTCGAGAACGAGTGCAAGCAGTCATTGATGAATTAGGATTCCAGCCCAATCAAAGCGCCAGAGCAATGCGAGGAGCATCGTCTCCCGTTGTTGGTATTATTGTTACACGCCTTAACTCCACTGCTGAATCTCAAACTTTAAGCACGATTTTACAGCAGCTATACGCTAAAAATATTACTCCTCTGATTGTTGAGAGCCAATTTCAACCTGAATTAGTAACTCGCCATTTTGAATTATTCCGTCAACGTCAGGTGGATGGTGTTATTCTATTTGGTTTTTCACAACTTTCACTTGAAATTGTTCAGCAATGGCGAGGTTCACTGGTGACAGTTGCACGAGCTTATCCTAATATTCCGGCGGTATATTATGATGATGAGAATGCGATTAGTGCATTAATGACGAAATTGTATCAGCAGGGGCATCGCAACATTGCCTATTTAGGCGTAAATGATCAAGATGAAACAACCGGTCATGATCGCAATCGTAGTTATTTGGCTTTCTGTGATTCTCATCAGATTCCCGCTAATTTAGTGGAAGCGGAATTGACGATTGAAAGCGGTTATTTGCAGATGCCGAAATTAATGCGTAAACCGGTATCAGCGATATTGTGCGCCAGCAGCTCGCTAGCGATTAGTGCATTAAAATATTTGCAAGAAAATCAGCAAAATTTACCGCTTGCTTGTATCGGGCAAAATGTATTATTGCAGTGTTTTGCAACCAACTTGCTTACGCTGGATTTTGGTTATCCCCAGGCGGGAAAATGGGCGGTGGAGTTGTTATTAACGCAGCTCGGCGGCAAAACAACCACCGAGCAACGCAAAGTACCGGTTAACCTTTCTTAACCGCTTTAATAAACAGTAATGGCGGACGATGTTGTAGATCTTTAAATTCGGTATGCCATTGCGGTTGATTCGCCAGCATTGGCTCTTCCATTTGAACGATTTCAAAACCGGCTTGAATCAGCTGATTGCAGATTGTTGCCATGGTGCGATGATAGGTTTTGAATGCTTGTTGGAACCAACTTCTGTCTCGCTCACCCTCATCTCGATAATAATTTAAACGATAAGCAACTTGTTGTTTTTGCTCATTTTTCTCCCAACGATAGCCGTCTTTATAGCAAGTGACAATCGGGTGTTCTTGGGAAAAAATCAGTGTACCGCAAGCGGTCATTTTTGCGGAAATTTTTGCAAGTAAATCGGCAAAGTCCTCAATATAATGGAACGCAAACGAGCTGGTGACCACATCAAAATTATCTTCTGGAATTTTATCTAATTGTTCCATTGGCAAGCAGTGCAGTGAGAAAGCGGTCGATTTTTGCCAATTTTTTGCTAAACAGCTTTCCGCTTGTTTTAGCATTAGTTCCGATAAATCCAGCCCGACAACTTTACTCGCACCTAATTCTAAATAATGCGCCAAATGCACCCCGGTACCGCAGCCCAAATCTAACACTTTTTTATTGGTAAGATCCGGTAAAAGTGAAAACATAGTCGGCTTTTCCACCACTTCATTCATACTGATTGGGTTTTCACGTAATTGTTGATAACGTTCAAAGAAAATCGGGGTATCGTAAATACTTTTTTTCAACTGTTTATTCCTATAAAAAAGCCCACAAATGTGGGCGATATGTTACTGGTATTGGGCGAGATTTTGCAAGGTCTGATAGGCTTTATCTGTTCTCAGCAAGTCTTTGACACGTTGTACGTTGGCTTTTAAATCTCGTTCGCCGAAAGTACGTATAAGCATAGCGGTATTTACCGCAACCGCATCAATATGTGCCGCTTCGCCTTTGCCTTGTAATAAAGCGGTAATTTTTTTTGCATTTTCAGCCGGCTCACCACCTTTTAATGCCTCAATTGAATGGCGTTGAATCCCAAAATCCTCCGGTGTCAGTGTGAAATAATGGATTTCGCCTTGTTCAATTTCAGCCACTAAAGTTTCGTCGTGTACCGCCACTTCATCTAAACCGGAACCGTACACCACAATCGAATGTTGATGATTTAAGGTGCGTACCGTTTCCGCATAAATTTTTAACACATCCGGTGAATAAACGCCGAGTAATTGGCGTTTAGCGTGCGCCGGATTGACTAACGGTCCTAAAATATTAAATAGCGTGCGAGTTTTCAACGCTTGGCGTACCGGTACGGCGTGTTTAAAACCGGCGTGGTAAAGCGGTGCAAATAAGAAACAGAGATTATTTTCATCTAACGCTTGGCGTGCGGTTTGGGGTGAAATCGCCACATTAATCCCTAATGCGGATAGCACATCGCTGGCGCCGGTTTTACTGGAAACGCTACGGCTACCGTGTTTTGCTACCTTATAGCCTAAGGTCGCCGCTACAATCGCACTGGCGGTAGATATATTGATTGTGTTTTGTCCATCACCACCGGTTCCGACAATATCGGCAAAAGCATAATCGGGAGTTGGGAATGCGGTTGCATTGGCGAATGCGGCCTCAACTGCTCCGGTGATTTCCTCGATTGTTTCGCCTCGTACTTTTAACGCAATTAATGCGCCGGCGAGTTGTTCGTTAGAAAGGTTACCTTGAATCACTTGTTCAAAAAAGTATTGCGATTCTACTTTTGTGAGTATTTTATTTTCAAATAATTGGCTAAGAATGTTGTCGAGTTGCATAGTGTTATCCTGTTTTTGTTATGCTGATAAGCGGTTATTTTTCTAAATTTTTTTGCTTAATGTTGTGTGGAAAGCAACCATTCGACAGATTGTTTTAATAATTTGGTACCTTCTACGGTCAGGATGGATTCAGGATGAAATTGAAAACCGCAAATCGGTAATTGTTTGTGGCGAACCGCCATCACGATATTATTAAAGCGAGCATTGATTTCTAATTCATCCGGTAGATTATCCCCCATCAATGAATGGTAACGGGCAACCGGCATCAGGTTATTGATGCCGTGGAACATTGCTTGGTTATCGTGTTCAATTTTAGACACTTTGCCGTGTAAAACGGTACCGGTATGCACGATACGTCCGCCTAATGCTTCGATAATTGCTTGATGACCCAAACAAATACCAATCATCGGTACAACGCCTTTGAGCTGTTTAATAATTGCTAACATATTGCCGGCTTCTGCCGGTGTGCCGGGGCCGGGCGAAAGTGCCACAATACAATTTTCGGTAGTTTGTGCTTTGTTTAGAAAGTCTTCTAACGGGTAATCATTACGAAAAATCGTCACTTGATGACCTAATTCACGAAATTGATCGACAAGGTTGTAGGTAAACGAGTCAAAATTATCAACAAAAAGAATATGTGCCATAGCTTATCCGTCCTTATTTAGTATTCACTTGTGCGATTGCTTTTAATACGGCTTTCGCTTTGTGACGTGTTTCATCCGCTTCCGATTGCGGATCCGAATCCAATACTTCTCCGCAACCGGCTTGTACGTAAGCGATACCGCTTTGTACGAATGCGGAGCGGATCACAATACAGGTGTCTAAATCGCCGTGCGAAGTTAAGTAACCGACCGCACCGCCGTAGCTATGGCGTTTTTGTTGTTCCACTTGATAGATTAACTGCATCGCTTTAATTTTAGGCGCACCGGTTAAAGTCCCCATATTCATACACGCCTGATAAGCATGTAGTGCATCTAAATCGGTACGCAATGTGCCAACCACTCGAGAGACAAGGTGCATAATTTGTGAATAGCGATCGATTTGCATCAGATCAACCACTTTACGTGTACCGGCTTGGCAAACACGAGCGACATCATTACGAGCCAGATCGACCAACATTAAATGTTCTGCCAATTCTTTTTGATCTAAACGCAATTCCAATTCTAAGCGTGAATCCAATTCCGGATCGATATTGCCATTAGCATCAAAGCCACGTGGACGAGAGCCGGCAATCGGATAGATTTCTAATTGGCGATTAGCTTGAGAATATTTCAGCGCACTTTCGGGCGATGCACCGAATAAAGTAAAGTTCTCGCCTTGCATAAAGAACATATACGGGCTTGGATTATTGATTTTGAGCTGACGATAAGCGGCTAAAATATTTGGGCAAGGTAAGCTAAAACGGCGTGAAGGCACAATTTGGAACACATCACCGATATGAATATGATGTTTGAGTTTTTGAACGATCTGTTTAAAGTCTTCATCTTCAATATTAGTTTTTACTTCACCACTTGCCGCTTGAATCGGTAAACGCAATTCACAAGGCTGATATTTTGCAAGAATTTGGCTAAATTCGACCGCTTGTTGCTGTAAGCGACTTTGTTGGGTTTCATCGAAGCAGAAAGTGTGCAACACTGATTCCTGTTTTTGGTGGTCAATAAACACTAATTGTTCGGCAAGATAGAAGCTGTAATCGTGGCAACGTAAGCCATCATCTTGTAATTGAATGCCGTCCATCGGAATAAAATGGGCAACCAAATCGTAGCTAAATAAACCGCCTAAATAGATCGGATTCGCTTTATCGGCAAAAAGTTGGCTCACACAACGTAAACCGTCAAACACGGTGCTGGTTTTAAGTTTGCTGTCTTCATCTAAATTTTGTGCAATGGGTGGAAAGGTTGCCGACAAGCGGTTAAATTCCGTTGAAACTTTGCAATTTGGAGCCGGAGATAACTGAGCAAGCGCTGCTTGAATATGGGGAAGTACAGCTTTACCGTTTTCAGTTAACGCCTCAAAAGTGACGGTTTGAGCATCGCAATAAATATGTAATGCGGATTGGGCGAATAATAGGCTTTTTAAGCTATTTTTACTGTGGATTTCTGCTGAGTCTAATAAAAGTGTATGTGGTTTATTATCGCATAGGTGATAAAACGCTACGGTTGTATCTTCATAATAGGGAAGTTGTGTTTGCTGAGTATTTAGATTCATTTCACGATTCCTTGTTTTATTTTTAATTTTGTACTATTAAACTAGTATAAAAATGATAAGTCAAGTGATTTTTTTAATACTGGGAATTTGACTAAAACGGCTGATTTTATTTACTTGCTTTTGTACAATAACGATTATTTCTTACCTATGAGATACATTATGGCAACTCCACAATCCGGCATTACATTAACCCATCGTAAATCAGGCATTTTCATTGAAGCGAATGTGTTAAATATTGAAACGTTTCGTTCTAGAATTCATACCATTCAGCATCAATTTCAAGAAATTCAGCAGCAGTTTGCTACAGAGGCATTAGGGCTTACCCTTGCTTTTGGTAAAGCGCTTTGGAGCCAGCTAAAGGTTAATTCCGTTACTGAATTAAAGGATTTTGTTGCGCTAGGCAAAGCAGAGCGAGAGTATGCGCCGGCAACCCAACGTGATTTTTTAGTGCATATCCAATCTAATCGTCCGGATATTAATTTTTCTATCGCTTTGATGGTGGTGGAACAATTAAAAGAAGTGGCAGAAATTGTGGAAGAAACCCATGGTTTTCGTTGGGTGGAAGAGCGTGATTTAACCGGCTTTATTGACGGCACTGAGAATCCGCAAACCGATGAAAAACTGCGTGAAGTCGCTTTAATTGAAGACGGTGAGGATGCCGGTGGTAGTTATGTGTTGAGTCAACGTTATGTTCATCAATTGGCAAAATGGCATAAGATGAACACGGAGCGTCAAGAACAAGTGATCGGCAGAACAAAAGCGGACAGTGTTGAGCTTGAGGATGTGCCGGAAAATTCTCACGTAGGGCGTGTGGATTTAAAAGAAAATGGCAAAGGTTTAAAAATTTTACGCCACAGTTTGCCGTACGGTTTAGCGAGCGGCGAGCATGGTCTATATTTCATTGCTTTTGCGAAACGTTTACACAATATCGACCAACAGCTTAAAAGTATGTTTGGTGAATTAGACGGCAAAACAGACCGCTTGTTAGGCTTTACTAAGCCGGTTTCCGGTAGTTATTATTTTGCGCCGTCGCTAGAGCAATTAGCAGCACTCTAAGAACGGTATAATTCTTTAGAGAATATAAGAATGTTGGTGTATAATGCACCAACATTTTTTTCGAAGGATATTACGCTATGAGCCAATTTTTTTATATTCATCCTGATAACCCTCAGGCACGTTTGATTAATCAAGCGGTAGAAATTATTAAAAATGGTGGCGTTATTATTTATCCGACAGATTCAGGTTATGCTTTAGGCTGTGCAATTGGTGAAAAACACGCAATGGATCGCATTGTTGCGATTCGTAAATTGCCTGAAAATCACAATTTTACCTTGGTATGTAGTGATTTGTCAGAGCTTTCCACTTATGCATTAGTCACTAATCAATCTTATCGCTTAATCAAAAATAACACCCCAAATCCTTATACCTTTATTTTACCGGCAACTAAAGATGTGCCGCGTAGATTAATGACTAAACGTAAGACGATTGGGATTCGTGTACCGGATAATGCGATCGCTTTGGCATTAATTGCAGCGCTAGGTGAGCCGATTTTATCTTGCTCGTTAATGTTACCTGATACGGAAATTACCGAATCGGATCCGGATGAAATTCGAGAACATTTAGAGCATCGTGTGGATTTAATTATCCACGGCGGTTATTTAGGTCAAGAGCCGACAACCGTGATTGATTTAACCGAAGATAGTCCTCGAATTATTCGTGAAGGATCGGGCGATATTACGCCTTTTAACTAATCGCATTTTCTCCTATCGTGTATAGGAAAAGTGGAGAAATCCATATTTCAGACGCTCGTGAGAGCGACAATTTAAGGAATTTTAATGACAACATTTCAAAAAAAACAAACCGATAAACGTTCAACGTCTTTTAAACATTCGCAAGGCGAAAAGCGTTTTGATAAACGTAGCGGAGACAAGCGTTCATCATCTAAAAAATTTGATGAACAATCTGAAAGACGTACCCGTCCAACGTCTAAACCATTAGTAAAAAAATCAGTAAAACCGACCGCTTCTGTTATTGAGACAGCAGAGAAAAAAGCGAAAGTAGCCGGCGAAAAATTACAGAAAATTCTAGCGCGTGCCGGTCAGGGCTCTCGTCGCGAGTTGGAAGAGATTATTGCAGCGGGGCGTGTGAGCGTTGACGGTAAAATCGCCAGCTTAGGCGATCGTGTGCAAGTAAGCAGTGCTACTAAAATTCGTATTGACGGTAATTTGATCAGCCTAATTCCGGCACAAAAAGAAATTTGTCGCGTATTGATGTATTACAAACCGGAAGGTGAATTATGTACCCGTTCTGATCCGGAAGGCCGTGCAACCGTATTTGATCGCTTACCTCGTTTAACTGGTGCACGTTGGATTGCGGTCGGTCGTTTAGATATTAATACTTCAGGTTTATTACTGTTTACTACAGACGGTGAGTTAGCGAATCGTTTAATGCACCCGAGCCGAGAAGTAGAGCGTGAATATTCCGTGCGTGTGTTTGGTAATATTGATGAAGCAATGCTGCAACGTTTACGTAAAGGTGTTCAGTTAGAAGATGGTCCGGCAAACTTTAAACAGATTAAAACCGTTGGCGGCACAGGTTTGAACCAATGGTTTGATGTGACTTTAACCGAAGGACGTAACCGTGAAGTACGTCGTTTATGGGAATCGCAAGGTGTTGAGGTTAGCCGCCTAATTCGTATTCGTTACGGTAATATCAAATTGGAAAAAGGGTTACCTCGCGGCGGTTGGGAAGAAATGGGCTTGGAGCAAGTAAACTATTTACGTGAGCTTGTTGGCTTACCGGCGGAAACCGAAACCAAGGTAGATGTGACGAAAAATCGCCGTCGTACCAATATTCGCCAAATTCGTAAAGCGGTAAAACAGCATTCTAAATATCGTGCGAAAGCATAACAAATAAGAGATAAAAGAAACGGTCGGATTGATAAGGTCTGACCGTTTTTGTTTTTATATTTAAGTTGATTTTAGTAAAAATTATTTGTTTTGTAATTTTTTGTGTATAATATACTCGTTTTTTTAGTTACCTATGGAGTTTATATGAAAAAAATGACAAAACTGGCGCTGACATTATTAGCGGGCGTCGTAATTAGTGCTTGTAGTAGTGGTGGTTCTGGCTCATCGGCTAAACCGCAAAATGAGAAACCTAAAGCGGAACAGCCAAAAGCAGAGAAACCGAAGGCAGAGCCAAAAGCAGAGAAACCGAAGGCAGAGCCAAAAGCGGAGAAACCTAAGACGGAACCAAAAGCGGAACAACCTAAGGCAGAAATGCCCTTAAAATTGGATACTAAAGAAAGTGGTGGCGTATTTATTGTCGATGGTGCTTCAAGGAGAGTCCCTGTATTAACTAAAGTAAAGCTTGAAGAACCTAATCTTACTTCTATTAAGGTAGATGATATTGAAATTAAATTTTCTGAGGCTACAACAACTCAAGGTAATTGGAAAGTAAAAGACGATGAGTTAGTTGTATGCTGTGAAAAATATAGTGATGTCCGTTTTGGTGTATATGATGGAAGAGTAAATAAATCTTATGAGTTTTATAATGGTAATGTTTCAGCTAATATACCAGCATCTGGTAAATTTAAGTATGAAGGTGATGCTTATTTATTAGCGGCAATTACTGATGAGAAAACAGCTTTTGGTTCATCAAAATTTGAAGCCGACTTTGCAGCTAAGACATTAACGGGTACTTTAACTTTTGACAAATTAGAACATAAGAATATTAAAGTAGATAGTCAGATTTTAGGGAACAGTTTTACGGGGACGGCAACCTTTGATAAATACAAGGAAACTAAAGCAGTAGTTGAAGGGAAATTCTATGGTGAAAATGCTAAAGAATTAGCGGGTGTATTTGAGAGTTCTCCAGAAACAAGAGATAATAAGGTAAATAGCTCTAGCTGGGGCGGTGCATTTGGAGCTGTTAAACAGTAGTTTTTAATTATTTGTTATCGTAAATATTAAGCGGTGGAATTTGTAAAAAATCTTGCAAATTTCACCGCTTTTTTATTTATATGAAATAAAAGCTAGTCTTCTAAAACCATAAGACCTGGTAAAGTGGCAAAACTTTGTGATTTTACCGTATTATGGAAATCATTCAGATAAGCATAATTTTGATCAGTTTCTCGGTACGCACCGTAAAGATTGCTGTATAGCCCTTGTTGTGTGATCTTTTTGGCAACAACATAACCTCGATCTAAATAAGGTTTCACTGCCCAGTAAGGTAAGGTTGCAATACCTCGTTTACTTGCCACCAATTGAATGATCGCAATAGTTAATTCGCTGGTTCTACGGGTAGGATTAATTCCTGCCGGACGCAAAACTTTACGCAATAAGTCTAACATATCGTCTGGAACCGGATAAGTAATCCATGTCTCGTCAATAAAATCTTCCGCTTCCCAAATATCTTTTTGAGCTAATGGGTGATCTTTAGCACAAATCCCTACCATTTCATAAGAAAAAAGTGGGCGATAAATAATTCCTTCAGTTTCTTCCGCTTCCGCGACAACAGCCCAATCTGCACGATGTGTTAATAATAAACCGACAGTATCAGTATGGAAGCCGGAGACAATATCTAATTCGACTAATGGCCAGCTTTGACGGAAAGTATCCATTGCTGGCATTAACCAGTCAAAACAAGTGTGGCATTCAACCGCAATTCTCAACTCTCCAACCTCACCTTGTTTTACTCGAGCAAGATCGAGTTCTGCTTCCGCCACTTTAGGTAAAATTTCATGAGCTAATTTTACTAAACGATCTCCAGCGGGTGTAAAACGTAAAGGTTGTGTTTTACGTTCAAATAATGTGAGTTCATATTGATCTTCTAATAATTTAATTTGGTGGGAAAGCGCAGATTGTGTTAAGTGGACTCGTTTGGCTGCAAGCGAGACACTCCCGCTTTCTTTTAAGGCAAGTAATGTTTTTAGATGGCGAAGTTCAAGAAATATGGGTTTCATTTACAATTAAGAAAGTATTTATAAAATTAAGTAGTAGGATGAGTATAATATAAATTATTGTTTTTAATAAGTAAATTTTTTTCATTATAATTGAAAGGTAAATGATTTAATTTATGAAACTAAATAAAATTATATTTGTCTATCTTATATTTGTATCATTTTCCTGAACGGCTGTTTATTATTCTCAAGCTGTATCCTACTATTTTAAAATAAGTTAAATATAGTTTACATATTTCTGGTTTATTTATCTTGATTTATATACTTAAAAAATTTCTTATAAGGATATATTAGGAGCATATATGCAAAAATTGCACAACTAAGTTTAACTGTATTAGCCGGATTGGTATTGAGTGCTTGTGGAAGTAGCGGTGATAGTAATAATATTCATTCGAATAAGTCCGCATTAGGAAATAGAGATAAATGACCCAAATACTGAATATTTGAATGTAGATGGTAAATTAATTCAAGTTGATTATAAAAGATCAGGCATTTCGCAGGATCCTTGGTTAAATGACGGGCTGTTACAAACTTGCTGTGATAAATATAGTGCCGTGCGCTTTGGTATTCTCGATAGTGATGGTCCGGAAGTAGATAGTTATATGTTCTATAATGGTTCGGCAACAACTTCAATGCCGACAAGTGGAACGGCAACGTATAATGGTCATGCAATTATTGCCGGTAATACAGTGCAATTTGATGAACATGATTGGTTAAAAGGAACGTCACAATTTAACGTTGATTTCGGTGC
The DNA here is from genome assembly GCF_900636745.1 of Actinobacillus equuli. Classification (NCBI taxonomy): domain Bacteria; kingdom Pseudomonadati; phylum Pseudomonadota; class Gammaproteobacteria; order Pasteurellales; family Pasteurellaceae; genus Actinobacillus; species Actinobacillus equuli. The sequence continues at coordinate 1,780,392 of NZ_LR134310.1, forward strand.
GAAAAAACTGAATGGTTCTTTAAATATTGATACGCTTGAAGCAGTGAATATTACGGCAGATATTTCTGGTAATAGCTTTGCCGGTGCGGCAAATTCAAATAGTTTCCCAACGAAAGCGAATGTAGAAGGCAAATTCTACGGTGAAAATGCTAAAGAGCTTGGCGGTATGATTAGAGATGTGTCTAACATTGGTAGTGATACTTCTTGGGGCGCGGTATTTGGCGCTAGCCAATAATAGCTAATTAAATGTATAAGCGGTCTAATTTTATTCTTTTTTTGCAACAAAAATGATTTGCAAATAATGAAATAAATTAGACCGCTTTATTTTTACTGAGTAGTTTTTGCGCAAACCGTTTCTTTGCCGATTTCTTTTTGCCAACAACTCCAATAACTGTAATGATCCGCCCATTGCATATTTTCATCTAAAGAAAAGAAGACGGTTTTCGTTTTATCCGGCTCAGGTATTTTGTCCGGCATTTTTTTACTAATTAGCCCGTATTCCGCACCAGTAATTTCGTATGTTAACTCATAGGCGGAAACATAGAATCGATTATGATTGATGGTAATTTGATCGGTGAAATATTGATTACCATGTACGATCCCTTGTTCGAGCCGTTCCACATCACATTGTACGCTTTTTAGTTTTTTCCCTGTTAATGAATATAAGCATTCATCAGCATAAGCGGTATTAAGTGCTAAAAGGGCGCAAAGTCCTAGCCATTTTTTCATTTTTCCTCCCTAAAAAATGTCTTGAGATATGATTAAGCATACCATAAAGGGCATACCTTATGCGTAGTCTATAACTTAGTTATTTATTAAAAATATTCATAATTAAATTGAAAATTATGAAGTTGCATAATGTTTAAGGTTCTTGCATTATTTTTGACACAGCTTAGCGGATTAATCGCTAAGTTAGCTGAATAACAAACAGATCGCAGGAGTGCAGTATGACAACATTACATATCTTAGGTTTCCCACGTGTAGGGGCAAAACGTGAATTAAAATTTGCGCAGGAACGCTACTGGCGTAAAGAATTAGCCGAACAAGATTTATTAGATCTGGCAAAAGCGTTACGTGAAAAAAATTGGCTGCATCAAGCACAAGCCGATGCGGATTTTGTCACGGTCGGCGATTTTACGTTTTACGATCACATTTTAGATCTACAAGTAGCAACCGGTGCGATACCGGCTCGTTTTGGTTTTGACAGCCAAAGTTTGACTCTTGATCAATATTTCCAATTAGCACGTGGTAATAAAGAGCAGTTTGCGATTGAAATGACCAAATGGTTTGATACTAACTATCACTATCTTGTACCGGAATTTCAGAAAAATACCACGTTTAAGGCGAATCCTACGCATTATGTGAATCAAATTCGTGAAGCGAAAACTGCCGGACATCAGGTTAAACCGGTGATCGTCGGCCCGCTAACATTTTTATGGCTAGGTAAAGAAAAAGGTGAAGCCTTTAACCGCTTTGATTTGCTCAAGCAACTTGTGCCGGTTTATTTTGAGATTTTAACCGCACTCGCCGCTGAAGGTGTGGAATGGATTCAAATTGATGAACCGGCATTGGCATTAGATTTACCTCCAGAATGGCTTGCGGCTTATCAAGACGTTTACGCTCAGTTAGCTAAAGTGAATGCGAAGCTATTATTGGCAACGTATTTCGGCTCGGTGGCGGAACACGCTGCTTTATTAAAAGCGTTGCCGGTAGACGGTTTACACCTTGATTTGGTACGTGCGCCGGAACAACTCAGTGTATTTGAAGATTATCCGAAAGTGCTTTCTGCCGGTGTGATTGACGGGCGTAATATTTGGCGAGCGAATTTAAATCGTGTATTGGATGTGTTGGAGCCATTAAAAGCGAAATTTAATCAGCGTTTATGGGTTGCACCGAGCTGTTCGCTATTGCATACACCTTATGATTTAGCGGTAGAAACGCAATTACAGCAAACTAACCCTGAATTGTATCGCTGGTTAGCTTTTACATTACAAAAAGTGGCAGAGCTGCAGGTTTTAAAACAGGCATTAAATGCGGGGCGGTCAGCGGTTGCAGAACAGCTGAATGATAGCCAAACAGCAGCAGATGCAAGAGCGAACAGCAAAGTGATTCATAAAGCGGAAGTCGCGCAACGTTTAGCGAATTTACCTGCAAATGCGGATAAGCGCCAGTCACCGTTTGCCGAGCGAATTAAATTGCAAAATAAATGGCTAAATTTACCGCTTCTTCCAACCACCAATATCGGTTCTTTCCCACAAACATTGGAAATTCGCCACGCCCGTGCCGCATTCAAAAAAGGTGAACTTTCTCTTGCCGATTATGAAGCAGCAATGAAAAAAGAGATTGAATTTGTGGTTCGTAAGCAAGAAGAGCTGGACTTAGACGTATTAGTTCACGGCGAAGCGGAACGTAACGATATGGTGGAATATTTCGGTGAGTTACTGGACGGCTTTGCTTTCACTAAATTCGGTTGGGTACAAAGCTACGGTTCTCGTTGTGTAAAACCGCCGGTGATTTATGGCGATGTCACTCGTCCTGAACCGATGACGGTGCGTTGGTCGCAATATGCTCAAAGCCTGACTGATAAAGTGATGAAAGGCATGCTAACCGGCCCGGTGACGATTTTACAATGGTCGTTTGTACGTAATGATATTCCTCGTTCTACCGTATGTAAGCAAATTGGTGTGGCACTTTCTGACGAGGTATTAGATCTGGAAAAAGCCGGTATTAAAGTGATTCAGATTGACGAACCTGCGATTCGAGAAGGCTTACCGCTTAAACGGGCGGATTGGGATGCCTATTTACAATGGGCGGGAGAAGCGTTTCGTTTAAGTTATATGGGCGTAAAAGACGATACTCAAATCCACACCCATATGTGTTATTCGGAATTTAACGATATTTTACCGGCGATTGCAGGGCTTGATGCGGATGTGATCACGATTGAAACCTCACGTTCGGATATGGAATTACTCACGGCGTTTGCCGATTTCAAATATCCGAATGATATCGGTCCGGGTGTTTATGATATTCATAGCCCTCGTGTACCGACAGCCGGCGAAATCGAGCATTTATTACGTAAAGCATTGAAGGTAATTCCGAAAGAACGTTTATGGGTGAATCCGGATTGTGGCTTAAAAACGCGTGGTTGGAAAGAAACTATCGAACAATTACAAGTAATGGTTGAGGTAACGAAAAAATTACGTGTGGAATTAGCCGAATAATTCAACAAAAATAGCATTTAATTTATCAACAAAACAAGCGGTCTAATTTGTAAAAAATTTTGCAAATTAGACCGCTTTTGATTAATTAATAAGTTGTATTAAATTGCTTTTAATCAATAAAAATAATAAGCCTTTTATTTTTTATGTATATATTTAGGGTTATAAATTATACAGATATTTAAAAGGATCAAACTTAAATGCATTTACGAATAGTTCTTATTGAATAGCGATGACAAAATTGTTAGTATCGGAATAATTATAAGGTTTCAATTGGAACAGAAATATAAACGCATTATGTTGCGTTTAATGACTTTAATCTATGTTTAAAAATTTAGCGTTTTCATGTGCAGTTTTAGTCTATTTAGCACGCGTTGATGTTGCTTATGCTGAGCAACAAATTAATACACCTGAAAAGAATGTGGAAATTGCTAAATTACTTAAAGAATCCCAAAAATTACCTGAATTCGTCATAAATTCGACAGAAAATATTCAATTTTCTGTTCGAGATTTGTCCAAAAATAAATTATTGAGCGAACAATTACTCAATCGTGCAATAGAAACAGGTAACCTTTCTTCTATTGAATACTTATTGACGATTTATCGTCAATTTCCGAATACCGATCCTATTTTAATTCTTTTTGCACAGGCGCAAATTGCCAAAACCCAGCAACAATATACGAAGGCAAGCAAGTTATATCGTGACATATTGGCACTAAAACCGGAACTTACACCTGTCCGTATACAGCTTGCTATTGTGTTATTCCAATCTCAACAGGACAAGGCGGCTAAAGAGCAGTTTGAAAAAGCTCTGAGCGAGCCGCAACTTCCCATTGATATTGAACAATTGATTCATCTTTATTTACAAACGCTGGAACAACGTAATGCGTGGCAGCTTTCATTAAGCGCTAATTATTTGCGTGAAGACAATGTAAATAATGTTTCAGGCGAACGATATATTGAAAATACCGCCTTTATAAAAGGCGAGAGTATGTTGCCGCAAAAAGCACAGGGTATCGGTTATTACTTTGGTTTAGAGCGTGATATCAATTTATGGAATGCCCATTATTTTCATATCGAAAATAGTTTATACGGCAAAAGTTACTGGGATCAGCATGATTATGATGATATTACTAATCGTTTATCGTTAGGCTATGTACATAAAGGCTCACAGCAACGCTTTGCGATTTTGCCGTTTTATGAACAGCAATGGTATGGCGGTCATCGATACAAGCGCAGTAACGGTGGCAGAATAGAATTTAACCGTTGGCTAACGTCAAATTGGCAATTCTCAACGGCTGCGGAATATGCCGGGAATTTCTATTCAAATAGCCCAAGTTTAAATGGTAAAAGTAAACTTGCTTCACTAACCATATTATGGCGCGCTAGCCCTCGTTCTTATTTTTATTTAGGTACGGATTACGCTCAAGAACGTACAAGAGTTCGTCATTATGGCTATGACTTAAAAACAGCCCGCATCGGTTGGGGGCAAGAATGGCGTTGGGGAATATCTTCTCGTTTAAGCTTTTCAGCTTCTACGCGAGAGTATAAGGATAATCTTTTGCTCGGTTCAGCTTTTCATTTCGACAAACGGCGTGAAGACCGAATCTATCATATCAATGCAACCGTTTGGAAACGAGATTGGCACTTATGGGGGATTACCCCAAAGCTCAATTATCACTGGAAAAAACAACGTAGTAATTTCGCAAGCCTTTATTCTTACTCGGATAAAAGTGTAAACGTATTACTGGAAAAAACATTTTAGTTAATAACTCTACTTTTATAGGTACTTTCAATGAAAAATATTTTAAATAAGCAAGTATTAAATACAGCTGCGGCAATTTTGTTATCTATCGGGGTAACGGCGTGTTCATCAGGGGGAAGTGATCAGCCCGGAATTGATCAAAGTACTCGCTTAAGCCAAGTGGCGGTACAAAATTTATTAGAAGATAAATTACAAGCTCAAGAACACCTTGAAGTAATAAAAAAGGCATTGGCTGATCTTCAATTAGCTTTAGTTAAAGCACAAGCTGCTAATTCGACAGCAGAAGCACAACAAGTCTTAATACTCGCTAGTGGTTTGCTAGAAAATGCGAATGGGGCAGCAGAAGATGCAAAAAAAGTAGCGAAAGATGCCGCTTCACGTGTATCAAGTGCAAGTACGCAATTATCTACCGCCACAGACGAGGCGAATAATGTAATGAACATTGCGAATCAGGCTAGTACTTTAAACTTAGAAGCAGCTAATGTCTTTAATCAAATTCAATCGGCGGTAGCGGATTTAATCAAAAAAGAGAAAGCAGCAGAACAGACAAAAAAAGCCGAACAAGAAAAGAAAATTGCGATAAATAAAGCACTTACCACTGCAATATCTTATAACAATGTGAATTCTATTGTGCATGATTATGGTAATAGCGAGGCACGAGAAGCATTATTAGCAAAATTACAAAAACAAGGCTCAAATGCGCCAGCCTCTTGTAGTAATGCAAAAACCTCAACTTGCCATAAAGAGGTAGCAAGAGGCAGTGTCGTAGTTAATTACAATCAAGCTTATTCAAGTTATGCGGTTATTCGTGAAACCTATGATAATGAGAATCCACAGCCGAATAATGCTTTTATTGTGTTAGCAAAAGAGAGCGATTTAACTACAGATCGTGCGGCAGTCGTAAATGCAACCTATACAGGTAAAGCGTCTTATAGTGCAAAAAATGTGCCGGCAGTAATGACGCGAGATTTCATCTTAAAAGTGGAAAATGACAAGGTAAGCGGTTCGGTTTTCCAAAAAACGGTTAATTTAAAAGGTGTGGAAAAAGTAACGGAAAATGTGGCGTTAAATGAAGGAAAGATCAGTGTTGAGAACGGCGTAGTAGGCTTTAGCGGCTCAGCAAAATTCGGTGCGATCGCAAGTAATGCAGAAGGTACTTATAAAGGTGTATTCGTAGGTAAAAATGCGGAAGAAGTGATCGGTACTTTTGAAACAAATAGCACAGAAAAAGCCTCTTCGGCGCAAGGTGCTTTTGCAGGGAAAAAATAATCACGAATTTTGGCTTTTTTTAGAGAACACATGATGAAACGCTTTTCACATTCCTTATTGTATTCCAGTATCTTGCTGGCATTAACTAATGCTGCCTATGCTGAAGAAACCGCTGAGTTAGAAGAGGTGGTTGTCGTTGGGCAATCATTCAGTCAGCAAGTCGGTACACAAAAAATTACCGCTGAACAAATTAAACGCCAAGCCTCAAAAAATGGTGGGATTACCGATTTACTAAAATCAAACCCGAATGTTCGTTTTTCAAATAATGCGGATTTATCTACCAACGCAGGCGAGATCCGCCCGAATGAGGTTTCTTTCCACGGCGAAAAATATTACAACAATAATTTCATTTTGGACGGAATGTCGAACAATGACAATATGAACCCAATCGGCAACCAAATGCGTAACGGTGAAGCGGTTGGTGCAAATCCTTATGATTTACCGAATGGTTCTTCTCAGTCAATGTGGATTGATTCGAGTTTATTAGAATCACTTGAAGTTTTTGACAGCAATGTTTCGGCGAAATACGGTAATTTTACTGGTGGTGTGCTTGACGCCAAATTAAAAGATCCGAATTTTGAAAGACGCACGGGGAAAATCTATTACCGCACCACTCGTGATGATTGGACGCATTTCTATATTCAAGAGGGTCAGGAAGATGCGTTTGAAAAAGCCCGCCGTTTAGATTATCAACCTCGTTTTGTGAAGCACCAATTCGGTGTAAATGCGAGTGAAAAACTCAGCGATAATTTGGCGATTTTATTCTCTTATGACCGCTTACAGTCCACGATGAAAAACGCTCACCCTGATATGCGTTATCTGGCAAGCCCGAATACACCGATTGAGAAAAAACAATCTCGTATCAATGAAAACTACATTTTGCGTGCGGTTTATTTGCCTGAAAATGGTGATTTATGGCGTGCGACAGTGATGTATTCACCAAATTATGCGAAGCAGTTTAAATCTGACACTGAAAATGGCGCTTTCGAAAATATCGGTGGCGGTGTACAAGCAAATCTTGAGTGGGAAAAAACCTTAGATTGGGCGAAAGTAAAATCCTACATTGGCTATAAAAAAACGGGCAACCGCACAGAATATGATGTGAATGATTACCACCGTTATATGTCATCGGATAATTTCTATTGGACTAGCGGTACATATTCTCAATACGGTGGCTATGGTAAACGTTCACTCGAAAAAGAAATTTATACGCTTAAGCAAGATTACGAAGGCAATGCATTCGATTTTGCCGGAATGGAGCATAAATTAAGTTTTGGTTGGATTGCAGAAATCGCCAAAGCGAAATCAGGTCGAGATACCAGTTATCATGCTTACTATTACCGTAAAGCGCCGAATGTGGTTTGTAACGATGCAGAGGCTTGTCTTGAAGGCGATCAGTTTGCATACCAACGTTTAAATTATAATCAGCATACGGTAAAAGTAAGAGATGATGAGTTTGCACTTTACCTGCAAGATCAACTCAAATGGAAACGATTAGAACTCTCTCTTGGTTCTCGTTTAAGTTATAACCGATTCTTAGATAACACGAATATCGATTACCGCTTATCAGGTTCTTACGATTTATTTGACGATCAAAGCACGATCATTTTTGCGGGCGCAAACCGTTATTATAAGGGGTCATTGCTTTCCTCTCGCTTAAGACAAGGGCTAGATGTTATCGGCAAAGATGTTAGAGAATTTAATGCCGATGGTACGATTGGCGAATGGACACCAGAAGGGCGAGGCGTTGCGCCAAACCGCTATTTACAACCACGCAAACTTAAAACGCCTTACAGCGATGAAAAAGTGCTGGGGTTATCACAACGTGTTTGGGACACTCGCTGGACATTCAAATGGGTAAATCGCCAAAGCAAAAACCAATTTGCGAGTGCAAACCGTTATTTCTCGGGTGAGATGTATCGTGTAATGAACAATAACGGCAGAAGTGAAAATGATACTTTCACATTAAGCGTTGCGCCTGTTAAAGGTTACGAATGGCAATATGCAAAATTAAATTGGGATTTAGGTCTGCGAATTAGCCGTAGTAAATCGAGCAACAAAACTTACAACAATGATGTGAGTTTAAAAACGAAAGCTATTTACAACGGTAAATTAATTGATGCCGATGACTTGCCACCAAATGACTTTAACACGCCGTGGAGTGCATTCCTTAACGTTAATACGGAATTTCCAACACTTAATCTGAATTGGAATCAACGTTTTAGCTTTACTAAAGGGCGTAAAACTCGTGAAGTTGATACGACGATACTCTGCAATGGGCAATATTCAGATGGTGAAAGAAGTTTGATTTGTGGTAATTATGTCGGTAATGCAGATATTTATGAAGATCTCGAAATGGGAGATGAATTTAATCTCGATTGGCGTTTTATCTATAAACAGCCACTCACACAGACCCAATTCCTTGAATTTACTCTTGATGTGAATAATGTGTTAAACCGCAAATCTTTATCCAAATCTAGTAAGAAAAGTTCGGTTTATAAGCAAGGACGTAACTTCTGGGCTGGGGTAAGCTACAACTGGTAGTGAACAAGCGGTTAAATTTTCAGAAAATTTTGCAAATTTTTGCTAAAATTTGACCGCTTGCAACCTATTCTCCCTCTCGCTTTCTAAGCGAGAGGATTTTCATTTTTAGAAGGTTAAAAAAATGCGTTTTATTTTAACGGCGCTCGCCCTATTTATGGCATCGAGCGCAAGCTATGCGGAAAAAAGTGAACCGATTCAAGGTCAATTAGAAAACGGTTTGAAATATACGATTCTCCCTTTACATGATGAAAAAGGGCATCTAGAAATCCGCTTACGCGTAAATGCAGGTGGTGTGGATGAAAATGATGATCAAGCCGGTGTGGCGCATATGGTAGAACATTTGGTGTTTAGAGGGACTCACGCACATCCAAATGGTTTGATGCCTTATTTACACGAGCAAAAATGGGTACGCGCCAAAAACTATAATGCGGTGACGACCACTGACAGTACAACTTATTTATTAACACCTCCGGCAACATCTGGCTTGGAGCAGAGTTTCTATTCTTTATCACAAATGGTGTTTCACGCAAATTTGACTCAAGAAGATTTGGATGATGAGCGCAAAATTATTATGGAAGAATGGCGACAAGGTTTAGGCGTTGGCGCAACAATGAATGAGCAACGTACTGCTGCGGTGAGAGCGGATTCTCGCTATGCTCGTCATCGCGTGATCGGTACACAGGAAAGCATTCAATCAATGCCGGCAACGCAGTTACAGCAGTTCTACCAAACCTGGTATGTGCCAAACAATATGAACTTATTGGTGGTAGGCGATGTTGAGCCGGAAAAAGCCAAAACAGAAATTCAGCGCTATTTTGGCGAGGTAAAAGCGAAAGCGTTACCTAAGCGTGATTATCTTGAGCCGGTTTTAAAAGAGCGTTTATTAATTAACAAAATTCAAGACCCTCGCAGTGGGGTAAGCCAAATTGCGTATATTTTCCGTTTTGACGAAAGTAAGAGCCGAGCTCAGACGGAAGACGGTCGTTATCAACGTTTATTAGATCGCCTTGCACTTTCTTCGTTAATTCAACGTTTGCGTAACCAAGCGGATGTATTGCCGAAAGGAGTATCAGCAGTGGTTCCTCGTAAATCGGATATCGGCAAAAACAGTGTCGCACTTGCGATTTTTGCTAGCGTTGAGCCGACAGCTCATCAGCTTGGTTTAAAACAAATTATCGAAGAGATTGAGCGTATTAAGCGTTTCCCGCTTTCTCAGGAAGAATTGGATAAGCAAAAAGCACCGATCTTTGCGCAAATTGAAAATGCGAAAAAACATGACGGCAATCGTGATTTCCAAAAATGGATGCAAGTGATGGTAGATACGGTGTTAGTTGATAAGCCGTTTTTGACTCAGCCGGAAATTGCCAATTTAACCGAACCGATGTTAAAAAAAATCTCGGTAGAAGAAGTAAACCAACGTATTCAAGATTGGTTTAATGCGAAAGATCGCTTGGTGAATTATCAACCGCCTCGTAAAACACAAATTGCCCCGATTACGGAAGCAATCGTGAATGAGTTACAAGCACAAGTAGAGAAATCGGAAATTGCCGCTCCGCAAAAAGAGAAAGAAATTGTGCCAATGTCATTAGAGACGGTAGTCGGTAAAGGTACAATCATCAGTGAGCAAAGCTTTGATGCGCAACAAGTAAAATATTGGATGCTTTCAAATGGTGATAAAGTGGTGTGGCTTAAATCACCTCTCGCTAAAGATCGCACCTTATTTATGGCACAAAGTTCAGCCGGCTTTAAAGCGCAAGGTTTAGGTATTTGGCAAAGCCAAATCGCTTCGCAATTAATTGAGCAAAACGCACCGCTTGATTGGGAAATTGAGCAACTGGTACGTTGGAAAGAGCTTAACAAAATTAATCTATCGATTAAGCAAACCGCAACTAAACTAAGTTTTGACGGTTCGGCGGAAAATGGCAAATTAGCGGAATTACTTCGTCTCTATTACGCTTACCAAAAGGAAACTAAGGTTAAAGAAGGTTTAGACGAAACCAAAGAATCTATTGCCAGAACGATTGATGTGCAGAATGAGAAAAGCGATGAAACCGAACGTTTAAAAGCGATCTCGAAACTACGCTTTAATCTTGAAAAAGTGGACGATACTTTGCCAAATAAGGCTTCATTAGCACAACTGACCGAAAAAGAGCTGAATGAGCAATGGGCGAAAATGGTGAGTGCGCCGACAACATTCTATTTAATGAATGATATGAATGAAGCGGACGTGAAGAAATTAGTTGCCGAATTGTTAGCGGATCTCCCTCGTGACAAGCGGTTGAATTCGACCCAAACTTTACCGGTTGACGGCAAAGCGCAGGCAGAATTTGCAATGAATCTAGAGCCGAAAGACGATGTCCGTTTATGGAGTTTTACCCCGCATCAATGGCAGGGTAAAGATGCAATGTTAGTTTCGCTGGTACGCAATATTGCAACTACTAAGTTGAAGAATACGTTACGTGATCAACAACTTGGCGTGTATAGCTTACGCTTCGACAGTACGCTCAATCCGGAAACGCAGCGAGTTGAATCGGAATTAAGTTTTGTCGCAAATCCGGATCTCACGGATAAATTGGTGGAACAAGCTCGCTTAGTATTAAGCGATCTAGCAAACCAAATTACAGAAGAGGATGTACAACAAGCTAAAGCGATGTTCGTACAAGCGGAAAAAGGTCGCTTGAATGAACCAAGAACATGGCTTTCACGTTTAATTTTAAGCGATGAGCAATTCGGTAATCCGCAATATCTCTCGGATATGCAGCAACTTACCGATGAAATCAGCGTAGAAAAAGTAAAAGCAATGGCGGGAAATATTTATAACCCGAATAGTGAAAAGCTGTTTGTGACGACGCCGAAAAAATAGTGTGAAGAGATGATAGGCGGAGCATAGTTTCCGCCTATTTTTTTAGCTTTTCTCGGAATTTTCAGGAATTTTCATGACGCAATTTTTTAAAAATTTATACGCATTATGTCAGCCGTATTGGATTAACAAATCGAATTGGCAAGCATGGCTGATGGCGATTGTTATTATTGGTATTGGTTCCGGTTTTACTTATATCAACGTTAAAATCACCGAGTGGTCAAAAGTGTTTTACGATACGCTTGCAGGGCTTGAGGTGGAAAAGGCTTATTCACTTTTAGGTGAATATTTTATTTATGTTGCCGTTTTCGTCTTGGCGAATGTCTATCGTACTTGGTTACGTAAATTGTTGATTATTCGTTGGCGTCAGGCAATGACGGAACAGTTTTTGAATCAGTGGTTTTCTAAGCAAATTTATTATCGCTTGGCACATCGTAAAAAAATGGATAATCCGGATCAACGGATTGCGGAAGATATTCACTTATTTATCGAATTGACCATTGAATTAACGATTTCTTTTATCTTCAACATCATTCAGCTATATGCTTTCTTTATGGTGTTATGGAATTTATCCGGTAGTCCTGAATTTACACTATTCGGGCATACTTTTGTGGTGAAAGGTTATTTAGTCTGGGTTGCGGTTGTGTATTCGATATTCGGTACGCTATTTACCCATTTTATCGGACGTAAGTTACACGGCTTAAATTATCAACAACAAATGTTTGAAGCGAATTTCCGTACCAGTTTAATTCGCAAGCAAGATAATGCGGAACAGATTGCACTTTACCAAGGGGAAGAAGCGGAAAAAATCACGCTCGCCAATGAGTTTAAAGCTATCGTCACTAACTGGCGTAGCCTGATGACTAAAGAATTACAGTTAGGGTTATTCACGGTGGGCTACGATCGTGTTTCGAACTTATTACCGGTGGTGTTCTCTATTCCATTGTTGATGATGAAAGTGATTACCTTTGGTGGCATTATGCAAATCCGCAGTGCTTTTAGTGTCGTAATTAATGCGTTTAGCTGGTTTATTTTCGCTTATTCACGCTTACCTGAATGGAGTTCGGCGATTAAACGTTTAACCCAATTAAAGCAAGAAATGGATGAATTGGAAAAGCGTGTTAAAGCAGAAATTGCCGTCAGCGATAAAGCGCTAGATACGCAAAAGCTTGCCATTTACACACCGGAAAATAACCGCTTGTTTAGTGATTTATCTCTGGCAATTGATCATAACCAATGGATTCGCTTAAAGGGTAAAAGCGGTTTAGGTAAATCGACTTTATTGCGAGTATTAAGCGGTATTTGGGATTATTATGAGGGCGAGTATAAGCAACCGAATAAACCAAGTTTGCTTGTGCCGCAACGCAGTTATTTAAACGAAGGCACTTTAGCGGACGTATTAAGCTATCCGAACAAAAATTGTTATAGCGATATTGAAATTAATACGGTCTTAGAGCTAGTAGGGCTAAGTGCATGGCAGAATCGTCTAATGGAAGTTCATGCTTGGCATAATGTTTTTTCAGGTGGGGAACAGCAACGTATCGCTTTTGCACGTATCTTACTGAATAAACCGGCAGTGATTTATTTAGATGAAGCAACCAGTAGCTTAGATGCGGAATCTGCGGCTCAAATGTTTAAATTAATTAAGCAGCAGCTTCCGAACGCTTCGGTGATTTTTATAACTCATCAACAAGAATTAGCACATTTTGCTAATCAAGAAATTGATTTAACTTTATATAAAGCCTAGTGCAATGAATCCAAAGCCTCTCTTTCAATGAAAAGAGAGGCTTTTTTATGGGGGCAACAAGCGGTCAAAAATGGCAAAAATTTTGCAAATTAGCCTTTTAGGCGGAATCGTCCACGACTATAACGGGTTTTCATCAAGGCGAGAATTTGTTCCTTGTCACTACTCACTTTCTGATTACTTTGTTTTGCAACCACTAACGAATGTTGAATCGAGTGAGCGTGAGTAATCGCAATCGCAAGGGCATCGGCGGCATCGGCTTGCGGTTTGGACGAAAGTTGAAGCATACGGGTGACCATATCTTGTACTTGGATTTTATCCGCCGAGCCGATACCGGTTACGGTTTGTTTGACTAAACGGGCGGCATATTCAAACACAGGTAAATCGTGATTTACCGCTGCGACAATCGCTGTACCACGAGCTTGCCCGAGTTTGAGTGCGGAATCGGCATTTTTCGCCATAAACACTTGTTCAATTGCAAACATATCAGGTTGGAATTGGGTGATGATTTCGGTCACGCCTGCATAGATGCGTTTTAAGCGAGTCGGTAGATCATCGACGGAAGTGCGAATTGCACCGCTTCCTAAATATTCTAAATGGCGTCCAGTTTGACGAATCACACCATAACCGGTAACCCGTGAACCGGGGTCAATTCCTAAAATAATCGGCATAGCTTGTCCAATGAATGAAAACAAGCGGGCAGATTTGCAAAAAATTTTACAAATCCGCCCGCTTATCTAAACGAATCAATCTGTTATTTATTTAACTTTGCAGTTGCAGTTTGATTAACTTCGCAGTTTTTTGCAAGGATTTCATCTGCATTTTTACCTTTTTTGAATAACATTCCCGCTTCGGTTTTATTAAAGGTTGAAAGTGAGAAGGTTTCATCTAAGTTCCATACGTGCGTTTTTGAGGCGAATGAAGCAAAGTCTTTATTTTTCTCATCACGCATTAACTCTTTTACCGCCACATCATTCACAGTTAAAGTTAAACCGGTTGCTTTTTCACCTTCGAAATCATAAGTTGCAACCACAGTTTTGCTGTTTTGGCATTGATAAACCACGGTTTTAGAAGACGCAGTTAATTTATTTTTTACAGTATTTACTGTGTTTGAAACGCCGTTAGATACGGCTGTCGCACCTTCTTTTACCGCATTTGTTGTCGCTGAAGCGGCATTTGATACACCTTCAGTTACGCTTGAAGCTACATCGCCTGCTGTTGAACAAGCCGCTAAGAGGGTCGCTAAAGATAACGCCGAAGCAAATTTCATTAATTTCATTTTATATTCCTTATGTTAGAGATAAACACACACGTTTTAAATGCATCCATTAGATGCTGGTTATTGAAGTTAGTTCAATTTAAGTAAAAAAGAAGCCAACCTAAAAGGTTGGCTATATATTGTAATTTATAACAATGCAGCAACTTCGTCGCTGATTTCACCGTTGTGATATACGTTTTGTACGTCATCACAATCTTCAAGACGGTTAATTAAATCAAGCAATTTTGGTGCAGTTTCTGCATCAAGTTCAACCGTAGTCGATGGAATCATCGTAACTTCCGCATTTTCAATTTTGAAACCGGCTTTTTCAATGCCGTCACGTACATCACCTAAATCTTCCCAAGCGGTATAGATTTCGAATGAACCGTCTTCTTGCGGTTGAATATCGTCTGCACCCGCTTCGATTGCTGCTTCGGTTAAAGCGTCTTCATCGCCTGAAGCAATTAAAATTAAACCTTTTTTGCTGAATAAGTAACCAACAGAACCTTCTGTACCTAAGTTACCACCGCATTTAGTGAAACTTGGGCGAACTTGTGAAATGGTACGGTTTGCGTTATCACTTAAACATTCAACCATCACCGCTGTACCACCCGGGCCGTAACCTTCATAGATTTTGGTTTCCATATTGGTGTCATCGCCACCACCTACACCACGCTCAATTGCACGGTTGATCGTATCACGAGTCATATTGTTTGATAACGCTTTATCTACTGCAGAACGTAAACGAGGGTTTGCAGAAACATCACCGCCGCCTAATTTAGCTGCAGTAACTAATTCACGGATTAATTTAGTAAAGATCTTACCGCGTTGCGCATCTTGTGCCGCTTTACGGTGTTTAATGTTAGCCCACTTACTATGACCTGCCATTCTGTTGTTTCCTTCTTTTAAATTTATGTTTTGAAAAAGTCCCCCTCTTTAGCAAAGAGGAGTTAGGGGAGATTTGGCAGAATAACCTTACACTCGTAAGAGAATTTGACATTACTATCAAATCTCCCCCTGCCCCTCTTTTCTAAAGAGGGGAGTTAAATATTTTGCAATTGCCGCCGCATTATTCGGTGATTTTGTTAGTTGGGTGGCTTCTTCAACGCTCACCCATTTAAACGCTAAATGTTCACTTAATATCGGTTGTTGTTCTTGCGTTAAGGCAAGTAAAAACCAATGTTCCGAGCAGTGCGTGACATCAGGCGCGTATTTATACCGAAAATGCGGAAAAATCTCAAATTCTACCGATTCGTTGCAATCTGTCAGCACCAGTTTTTCCGCTAAAATATTAATGCCAATTTCTTCTTTCACTTCACGAATTGCCGTTTCAAACGGCTGTTCGTTTGGTTCAAGCGAACCAGTGACCGATTGCCAAAATTCGGGATCGTCTTGGCGTTGCAGCATTAAGACTCTTCCCGAATTTTCTGCATAAATCACAACTAAAACGGAGTTAGGATTTTTGTAGTTCATTTAGATAATTATTCACACTAGGTCGGAATAATAAAAAAATAACGAAGCTGAATAATGCAAATACTGAAAAATGGATAATAAGCTCAGGAGTCATGCCTAAGTGATGGATTCCTGCAATTACGCCTACACCATTTTTTAGAGCCATTGGAATGAGATAAGCCAATAACAGTATTTTTCCCCAATATTTCTTTTTTAACAAAGCGATACTTCCTAGTAAAAGGAAGAATGCATTACTGATATTAAACAGTACATCTGAAAGAGTATAGAAGATGTTGTCTTGTAAAATAGGGATTGTAAATGAGCCATATAAACTAGATAAGTGGTTTACTATCAATAAGACAGCTGTACCCATCATTAGCCATGACGTAAGCATTATTGTTAATGGCTTTTTCATTTATTTAGCTACTTCCTTTACCGCAATACCAAGCTCTTCCAATGCTTGCGGGTTTGCAAAACTTGGTGCTTCGGTCATTAAACACGCTGCTGCGGTAGTTTTCGGGAATGCAATCACATCACGAATATTTTCTGTACCGGTGATAAGCATGGTTAAACGGTCTAAACCGAATGCAAGACCGGCGTGCGGTGGTGTACCGAATTTTAATGCGTCTAGTAAGAAACCGAATTTTTCTTGTTGATCTTGTTCGTTAATGCCGAGGATACCGAATACGGTTTGTTGCATTTTCGGATCGTAAATACGTACTGAACCGCCGCCTACTTCGTAGCCGTTGATAACCATATCATAAGCATTTGCAACCGCATTCACCGGATTTGCCGCTAATTCTTCCGGCGTTAAACCTTTTGGAGACGTGAACGGGTGGTGCATTGCAGAAAGATTACCTTCGCTGTCTTTTTCAAACATAGGGAAATCAATCACCCAAAGCGGTTTCCAAGCTGAAAGATCGGTTAATGCTAAATCACGACCAACTTTCAGACGTAAAGCACCCATTGAGTCGGTAACGACTTGCCATTTATCCGCACCGAAGAATAAGATATCGCCGCTAGTTGCGTTAGTACGCTCGATTAATGCTTTGAAAACCTCTTCGTTTAAGAATTTTGCTACCGGGCTTTGGATACCTTCCATGCCGGCATTCACATCATTGATTTTCGCCCACGCTAAGCCTTTTGCACCATAGATACCGACAAATTGCGTATATTCGTCAATTTGTTTACGAGTAAGCGTTGCACCGTTCGGTACACGAAGCACGGTTACACGACCGTCTGCTGAATTTGCCGGCTCGTTAAATACTTTAAACTCAACGTCTTTTAAAATGTCCGCCACGTCCACTAATTCTAATGGGTTACGTAAATCCGGTTTATCTGAACCGAAACGTTGCATCGCTTCCTGCCATGTCATGATTGGGAATTTGCCTAAATCGACATTTAAGCGATCCAACCATAAGCCGTGAATCATATTTTCCATTAATTCGCGTACTTCTTCAGCGGTTAAGAATGAAGTTTCCACATCGATTTGGGTAAATTCCGGCTGACGATCGGCACGTAAATCTTCATCACGGAAACATTTTACGATTTGGTAATAACGGTCAAAACCTGACATCATTAACAACTGTTTGAATAGCTGCGGTGATTGCGGTAAGGCGTAGAATTTACCGTTGTGTACACGGCTTGGCACTAAATAGTCACGCGCGCCTTCCGGTGTTGCTTTAGTTAGCATTGGTGTTTCGATATCAAGGAAACCGTTGTCGTCCATATAGCGGCGTACGAAGCTGGTGATTTTCGCACGTGTTTTAAGTTTTTCCGCCATTTCCGGACGACGTAAATCAAGATAGCGATATTTTAAACGTTGTTCTTCTGTGTTGTTTTGGTTGAAATCCAGCGGTAAAACTTCCGAGTTGTTATATACAACCACATTTTTCACTAAGACTTCGATTTCACCGGTCGCCATCTCTTTGTTGATTTGTGATTCATCGCGTGCAATCACCTCACCTTGAATTTGCACACACGCTTCCGAACGTAGGCTTGAAGCGATTTTGAAAAGCGCTTCGTCTTTCTCGTCAAAGAAAACTTGCACGATACCTTCACGGTCACGAATTTGCATAAAAATAAAACGACCGAGGTTACGCACACGGTGAACCCAACCGCTTAATGTTACGGTTTGACCAACGTGCGAGCGGTTTAAAACACCACAATAATGAGAACGCATCATAAAAATATCCTTTATAAAACTAATCGAAACTCAACAAAATCAATAATTGCAGAGTAAAAATAGTAGAGATTATAGCGGAACTTTACTAAAAATTGGAGAGAATAACGCAGACAAGCGGTCTAATTTTGATTTGATTTTACAAAATTGACATAAATGTTTGTGTTTCCTTCCTTCTATGGTCTAGCGGAGAATTTCGTTCATACGTCATTCTATGTGACTAGCAGTCAGCAAACCATCCTAAATTTATCGGCATATTGCAATAGCGCTACACTATTACCCTAATCTATTTACCGCAAGGATAGCTATGAGTTATATGTTTTACTTAGCCAGAGTAAAACTCATAGGACCAGATTTAACAATTTGTCGGTGATGTAGCTATAACGGGTTCGGCATTTAGATAAATCTCTCATACAGTCTGCGATTGGTTTATCTTTTCATTTTATGTGAGTATGAAAAACATCAATAAAAACATTATGTTACATATATCCGTCAATACAAATTGATAGCAATATTTTTCACGAACGAAAATTTTTCATTTACCAAAATACTCTTTGTTTCTTTTGATTTACATATATTGACAATTTGTGTGCTTGGTATATAAAATTGTCAATGATGGTATGTTATTGTAAATAACGCCATTGAAGAGGCAATTTCCATTGGTTACATCAATGTATTTGAAAATGCCTGAATATGTCTTCAAAAGAAACAACCGTTTTGAAGGTATGTTTCCATATTCTGTTCTGAGACAATTTTTCAATAATATTAATATTTAACTTACATAAAATAAAAAAGACCTTTCTATTAAGATCGGTCCCTAAAAGGAGATTAATCAAATGAAAACTCAAGCAAGTAAATTATTGGCATCTTTATGCCTTCTTTCATCTTTCTCGCCTGCGGTGTTAGCGGTATCAGCGCATGCATCTCAACCTGAGGTAGAAAAACTTAATAAGGATGTAGAAAACTTAAAACAGCAAATAGACTATGTAGGCTGGCTTGCTGATGATGCATCAACTGAAGCAAAAGCGCTCAAAGGTACAGTAAATAATGTAGAAAAAAAAGTACAAGATTTAAATAAAGAATTGGCAGAGGTTGAACAAATTGCTAAAGATGCACAGGATGATGCAAATGATGCTATAGGTAAAGCGATGGGGGCTGAGGAATTAGCTAAAAAAGCATTTGCTGCAGTATCAGATGCAACTGACCACTCTTCAGTAGCTGAGGAGTTTGCCCGAAAATCCGAAGAGATAGCAAAAACAGCAGAACTCAAAGCAAAAATTGCTGATAACAAAGCAGAGACAGCAAATCATAATGCTCAAACTGCTATTGATCTAGCAAGCAAGGCTAATGATAAAGCTACTCAAGCAGAACAAAAAGCAAAAATTGCTGATAACAAAGCAGAGACAGCAAATCATAATGCTCAAACTGCTATTGATCTAGCAAGCAAGGCTAATGATAAAGCTACTCAAGCAGAACAAAAAGCAAATGATGCTGACAAAGCCGCTCAAAAAGCAATTGCTCTAGCAACATCGATGGATAAAAAAGTAATGGATACGGAAAAATTAGCTAAAGACATGAATGCTAAAGCAAGTAATATGGAAAAAATGACATTAGAGGCTCATGCTCTAGCAAAAGATGCTAATGTAAAATTAACAGATACTGAAAAATTAGCTCAAAATGCAGAGACTAAAGCAGAAAAAGCTGAAACAACAGCAAAAGATGCGGCAACCAAAGCGACAGAAGCAGTAACAGTAGCAAAAGGCATTGAAAGCAAAGCAGAGCAAGCACAGAAAGATGCTAAAGAAGCGAATACTAAAGCAACAGAAGCAGTAACAGTAGCAAAAGGGATTGAAAATAAAGCAGATCAAGCGCAAAACATTGCAAATGCTGCTAATCAACGTGTTGGTAAAGTTGAAAAAGATGTTGCAAAACTAGGCAACCGCGTGCAGAACTTAGAACAACGTATTGATTCAATGGAAAAACGTTATGATAGAGGGATTGCAACTGCTGGTGCAATAGGGCTATTACCACAACCGCACGTTTCAGGTAAATCAATGTTTGCAGCCTCTGTAGCAAATTATCGTGCACAACAAGCAATTGCCGTAGGTTATTCGCGTTTAAGTAATAACGGTAAACATATTCTTAAACTTAGCGCATCATCAAATGTATCTGGTAAAAAAGATGTATTAGCAGGCGCGGCTTACGGTTACCAATTCTAATTTGGGGAATATAAAAAAGCGGATACATTGTATCCGCTTTTTTTTGCAAATTTGACCGCTTGTTTGTACTCAATCAGTATAAAAATGAGTGAATAGCCGGAAATTAGAGTAAACCCAATACTTTTCTACCGTTGATTGAGGCGATATTCGCCATTTCTTCTAAATTGGTAAAGCGACAGCCGGCAGAGAGTAAGCTAAGTTCTTGCCACATATCACCTTCGCATAACGGCACCATATAGTCACAGATGTTATCAGTACCGATTGCCACGGTAATGCCTTCCGGAATCAATTCGTCCGCCGGTGTAAGCGCATTGTGGAACGGCTGTAAATCTTCTTTACGACCGCTATCAATCCACGCCATTGGGCAGGCAATCACCATCATTTGTGAATCTCGCATTTTTTGGTATAGCATTTTGCGATATTCTTTCGGGTGTGCACCGATAGAAATACCGTGAATTGCCACCACTCGACCTTGCATGCCGTGTTCGATTGCTTTATCGCATAATTGTTCGGTTTCTTTTTCTTTCGGCGTATTAAATTGGTCTACGTGTACGTGCAACATTTTGCCGAGCGATTTAGCTTTATCCATTAAAATATCCATTGCTTCCAAACCTTTGCCGAAATCCAATTCGTCACGGTATGGTAAGCCACCAATCATATCCACCATTTCAGAACCGATATCAAACCATTTTTTCGCAGTCGGCTCAATTACGCCTTTTAACGTTTGGTTGGCAAATTTTAAAGTAATATCGCTTTTATACACTTCACGTGCTTTGTGGGCGGCAATAATTGCACGATCTTCACATACACCGTCAATATCCACAAAAGTACCGAATGCGGTAACCCCTTGTGAAATCATTAATTCGATTGCTTGTGAAAAACGGCGGTAGTAGTCATCAACTGTTGAGTTACGTTTTACTTCGTCAACTAAATCCCATTTTTGTTGGAGATTGGCATTTTGATAAATGGTAATTTTCTCCGGCGTCATCGTAAATGCGCGGTCTGCATGGGCATGGGCATTAACCCATCCCCCTTTTTTAATGATTTCATCACGAATATGGCTTTTGAGCGTACGAATTAATTGGCTCATGTTAATCTTTTCCTCTCTACTTATTTTTGCTGAATTTTAGGTAAAAAAAAGATCTCCGAATAAGAGATCTACAAATATATTGAAATGCCAAAAAAAGAGCCAAGCACCATAATGAAATGATGTTTGGCTAAATGAGTGTTTAAGTATGTTGTAAAATTTAGCATATGAATCTATCTAGTTCCTTTCTTGGCACTAGGGCTGTAGTATATCTTCTAAAGGAACAAAAAGCAAACGTTTGCTTTTTGAATTTGCATTATATTTATACATACCTTACAATTCGCTCGTTCTCATTGGGGTGCTTTACAAGGCTGAGAAATTACCCATAGAACCTGATCTGATTAGTATCAGCGTAGGGATTTGAGACGTTTGCTATGCTTACCATATATTAAGGTAGCTAGTTTTACTCAAATCCTTCTAGCTTATTTTTAGAAGGAATATACGACAATGAAAAAACTTTTGGCATTATCGGCTTGCTGTTTTGCGGCACAGGCTGTAGCGCAAACACCTGTCTTGACGGTTTACACTTATGATTCTTTCACTTCAAAGTGGGGACCAGCGCCAAAACTTGAAGAATTATTTGAAAAACAATGTCAATGTGACGTGAGATTTTTGCCCTTTGAAGACGGTATTACGATGTTTAATCGAATTCGTTTAGAGGGTAAAAAAACCAAGGCGGACGTGATGCTAGGCATTGATAATTTTACGATGGAAGAAGCGCAAAAATCGGGATTCTTCACCGAGCACGAATTAACCGTTGCGGATTTTCCTTGGCAAAATAAAGTATTCTTTCCATATGATTACAGCGAATATGCTTTTATCTATAACAAGGAGAAATTAGCGCAGCCGCCGAAATCATTAAAAGAATTAGTTGAACGCCAAGATTTAAAAGTGATTTATCAAGACCCTCGTACCAGTACGGTTGGTCGAGGTTTATTATTTTGGGTAAACAGCGTGTACGCTGATAAAGCGGAAGAAGCTTGGAAAACTTTAGCTAAACATACGGTAACTGTTGGTAAAGGCTGGTCTGAAACTTATGGTGCCTTTTTAAAAGGCGAGTCTGATTTGGTACTAAGTTATGCGACTTCACCGCTTTATCATCAATGGCATGAAAAAACTGACAAGTATGTCGCTGCGCAATTTGAAGAAGGCCATTTGGTTCAAACGGAAGTTGCTGCGATTACCAAAGTGAGTAAGCAAAAAGCATTAGCCAAACAATTTTTGCAATTTTTACATCAAGCTCAAGCGCAAAATGTGATTTCTTATCATAATGTGATGAAACCGGTGATAAGTACAGAAGCAGATCCCGCATTTAAAGCGTTACCTGAATATAAACAACTAGCTTTTATACAGCCGTCTCCTGAGACAGTGAGACAATGGATCGCAAGCTGGCAACAGAGCTGGTAATTGAAATAATTAGGTTATTTTAACGGCTAATGGAATCTTTAGCCGTTTTTATTGTCTGCTAAGCGGTAAAAATTACAAAAATTTTTGCAAAATCTGATTGCCAAAAGGGATTACATTTGTTATTTATACGCCCTTTTGAATTATCCCCTAAAATTTTTTATATCAATTTATTCTAAACAGGGGCAACACTATCCAACAAGGAGTGAAATTATGGCTCAAGTGGCAGGTACCACTTCATTAGGTTTATTAGCTCTAGCAGGCGTTACACCTTACCAACCTAAAAAAGACGAAGAATACATGAGCGATGCGCAAAAAGAGCATTTTCGTAAAATTCTTCGTGCGTGGCATGTTCAAATTATGGAAGAAGCTGAGCGCACCAAAAGCCAAATGCAAGAAGAAGTTGCAAATTTTGCCGATCCAGCAGACCGCGCAACACAGGAAGAAGAATTCAGTCTTGAATTAAGAAATCGTGACCGTGAGCGTAAATTGCTTAAAAAAATTGAGCAAACGCTAAATAGCATTGCCGAAGATGAATACGGCTATTGCGAAACTTGTGGGGTAGAAATTGGTCTACGTCGTTTAGAAGCTCGCCCGACGGCAGATATGTGTATTGACTGTAAAACGCTTGCAGAAATCCGTGAAAAGCAAATGGGCTTATAAGCTTAATTAGAAATGGATAATTGAAATTGATAATGGACAATCTCATATTGTCCATTATTTTTATTATGATTTAATTATCTATTATCGATTGTTAATTTCAGAGGTGTATTATTTTTAACTATATCAAATCGTTGTTTACTCGTCGAAAAAACGTTAAAAAGCAACCGCTTGTAGAGTTTGAATCGGAAGGACGTAAGCAAGGCAAGAACGCTAAAGCAGCAGAATCACGTACTAAACGCTCTGCTTCGAAAGCGATTGAAAACAAAACGCACTCGTCTAAAAAAGCCAAGAAGGCAAATAATACAAATATGCCTTCTTATCTGTTACACAAAAAATTTACAGTAAATGCCGGCCATTATGATATTACGCCGAAAGACTTTCCGAAAAATGCGCTAGCTATCGTTGAAAAATTACAGCGTGCCGGTTTTGAAGCCTACGTGGTCGGTGGTTGTATTCGAGATTTATTGTTGGGACATAAACCAAAAGATTTTGACGTTGCAACTAATGCAAAGCCAGAAGAAATTCAAAAAATCTTTGGTCGTCAATGTCGTTTAATCGGGCGCCGTTTCCGTTTGGCACATATTGTATTCGGGCGTGATATTTATGAAGTGGCGACTTTCCGAGCGGATCATAGCAATCATAGCAGCGATAAAATCTCAAAAGTCAGCGAAGAAGGTATGCTGTTACGTGACAATGTGTACGGCACGCTACGTGAAGACGCACAGCGTCGCGATTTCACGGTTAACTCGCTCTATTACGATCCGAAACATAACCTGATTTTTGATTTCTTTGACGGTATTGCGGATCTGAAAGCCGGTAAATTACGTTTAATCGGTGATCCGGTTGTGCGCTATCAAGAAGATCCTGTGCGTATGTTACGTGCGGTTCGCTTTATGGCGAAATTGGATATGTTCTTGGATAAACCGACCGATGCGCCGATTCGTGAATTAGCCCATTTATTGAAGAATATCCCGGCGGCACGTTTATTTGATGAGTCATTGAAATTATTGCAATCAGGGCAAGGCTTTAAAACTTATCAATTAATGCGTCAATATGGGCTATTTGAGCAGTTATTCCCAGTACTTGTGCCGTTTTTTACCGAACGTAATGATTCGAATGCGGAGCGAATGTTAAGTAAAGCACTTAATTCAACCGATGATCGTATTCGTGATAATTTACGTGTGAATCCAGCATTTTTATTTGCAGCCCTTCTTTGGTATCCATTACGTGAGAAAATGGAAGTGCTGAAAAATGAAGGTGGCTTAAATAGTCATGATGCGATGATGCTGGCGGCTAATGATATATTAGCCGAAAGCTGTAAAGCAATTGCATTACATCGCCGTCATACATCTGTGATTCGTGATATTTGGGCGTTACAATTCCAGATGACTAAGCGTTCGGGCAAACGTCCGCAGCAGACGCTAGAACACGTAAAATTCCGTGCGGGTTTTGATTTATTAGTGATGCGTGCTGAGATTGAAGGCGGTGATTTAGTTGAGCTTTCAGCGTGGTGGCATGAATACCAATTTAGCAATGACGCACAACGTGCGGAAATGCTTAAAGCGGTCAGAAATTTGCCGAATTTTGCAGGCGAAGAAAAGAAAAAACGCCGTCGTAAGACATTTAGAAAGAAAAAGCCGGCGAAGAAAGCCACGGCTGAATAAATTGAAGTATGGCGCAAGTGAGAACTTGTGCCTTTTCTTTTAGCTAGATTGACAGAAACGGACATTATGATGAAAACGGTTTATATCGCTTTAGGTTCCAATTTAGATAATCCGCTTGCGCAAGTTAAACAAGCGGTCGAATCTTTAAAAACATTTGCAATTAATTTTGAAATTAGTCCATTCTACGGCAGTAAGCCGGTCGGGCCGCAAGATCAACCGGATTATGTAAATGCGGTGGCAAAATTTGAGACGGATTTAACCGCATTAGCATTGCTTGATAAACTACAAAGTATTGAAAATGCTCAAGGGCGAGTACGAATTCGCCGCTGGGGCGAACGTACGTTGGATTTGGATATTATCTTATACGGCGATGAACAGATTCAAAACGAACGTTTAACCGTACCGCATATCGAAATGAAAAATCGAGAATTTGTAATTGTACCGATGTATGATCTTAACCCTGATTTGGTACTACCAAGCGGTGAAAAATTAGCGGAAATTTACCAACAATTTAAACATCATCAAATGGTGACGTTCTAATTATAAATGCACGGAATGTTCCGTGCATTTTTTTATGGGAGCTATTCTGCCGGTGTTGCTACCACCGCTTCTGATTTAGCCGCTTTGTTATCTGAGGTTTGCAATACGGCACGAGACTTTTCATCAAATTTCACATCAATACGGTGATCAACCACCACATTCATATTAATCGTGATCCCTTCCGCCGGCGTTTCAAGCTGTACTTTTGGCGTACAAGCGGTCAAATTTAGGCAAAAAATTGCAAAAAGTAGGCTTTTTCTCATTTTCTTTTATCTAGTTGCTGGTAAATAGAATTTTCAAGATTCTGTTCGACATAAGAACCTGAATTGATCATATGCCAAAGGCTAAAGATATTCTCTTTATGATGATAATTAAAGTTAATTTTGGCTTTTTCTTGCTGATTAAGCTGCATTTTTAATTTGGCATCTAACGCCATTTCACCATTCGGCCCAACATTAATCAAGCTACGTAAATCGGTAATTTTCGTATCGTTAAGTAAATAGAGTAATAGTCGCTCGGAATAGCCGCTGGTTTGTGAAATTGCTTTCATTAATTCGGGCTGAATTTTTAAATTCGATTCCACAGCTTGGGTCAGTAAGCCGTCACATACATAACAAGGTTTACCTTCCAACCAAAACGGCAAGGTAGCATTGGCTTTGCCTTTGAGCTCAATTTGCTGATATTGCACCAATTCGAGGATACGTTCGAAATTGATATTTGCCAGCTTTAAATAAGCAATTTGAGTTTGTGGCAAGGCAAATTGCTCAACACTCAACGCACCATCTAATAAATTCATTGAAAGCTGTTTGAGCATTAACGGCTTTTTACGGCTATAAGGATAATGCCCAAACACTTTTACATGAATATTCTCAATCGGTAAACCAATATTCAATTGCCCGATTTTTAAGTCGATAGGCTGCTTCAAACCAAAGTCAAACTCGTTGTCCTGTAAGCGGTAGGGCAGGTTAAATTCAATTGCTTTTGCTTCACCGTTCGGCATGGAAAGCGCTGCGTTACGAATGGCAAAATGCCCACCGGCAATAATACCTTTTTCCGCACTGGCGCTGAAAGCGGTTTCGCCTCGAACAGTGCCGCTGGTGATTAGCCAATGTTGACGAAACGGAATTAACGGTTGGAACACTTTTGCCGGTTGTTCTTTCCAATATAATCGCCCAATCAGTTCGCTTGCGGTTTTGGTCAGTTTACGGCGGGCGAATAATTGAAGCGGTTTGATTTGTTCTGCTTGCAGTTCGCCTTTTAGGTTCAAGTTTTCAATTTCACCGTTCACTTGTAATTTTGCGGACGGCGATGGAATTTTCCCGCCGTAATCAAAACTAATTTCAGGCGATTGGATTTGAAGTCCGCCGTTAAGTTGCCATTTTTCATAAGCAAATTTAATTGGTTCCAGTAAACGTAATTCAGTTTTAGGAATATACACGCCTTTCTGGTGAATTTTGCCTAATTCACCACTTAATTTGTTGAGTTGTACCAAATTTTGGTGCCAATTTCCTTGTCCGCTAATATTGAGTTTGCTGGCTATTGTGTGGATATTGGTATCGCCCCAAACTCGCCATTGCCACAAATCTTGTACCGCATTTTTATCCGCAACGTCTTCAAAAAAGTCTAATTGTCCCATTTTGAAGTTTTTGGCAAAACCGTCTAAATGCAGATTGATGTTTTTAAAATCAGGGCTTTCACCTTTGAATACTGCATGTAAGCGACCATTTACACCATGCTTATTAATCTGAATACCGGCAAGCGGAAAACGTAATTCATGAATTGCCAGTAATCGTTGTTTCCCGACCAAACGTAACAGCGATTTTGGCTGAAATTTAAAACTCAGATGCTCAAATTTACCGCTAAATGCTACCGGTAAAGAACTGTACAGAATGAAATCGTCATATTTCACATTACCGGTAATTTGAAACGGCATATTTAAACTGTCAGCTTGTAATTCACCGTCACGGCTTTCCAATACAATATTTCCTTTACCGGCATTTTTACTTTGCGATAGCAAGTTAAAACGTAAGTAGGTTTTAATCGGATAATAATCACCATTCGCAAAACTGTTTGGCGTGAGTTTTGCATTAATAAAGCCTTGCAGCGGAAAATCTTCCAGCCAATCCCAATAGAATTTACCCTGTTTAATTTCAAGGGTTTGTGAATCAAAACGGAATGGGAAGTTTAAGCGGTTTTTCGGGGCAGTTTCAGAAGCGAAAGCCCAATCGCCGACTAACTGATTTTGTTCATCGGTTTGCCAACTGAGTAGAGAGCTTCCTTCTCTAATTACTTCATTTGCGACGATTTCTTTCGGTAGAATCCAGTGATAATCGCCTTCAAATTGTGATGGAATGGCGAACAAATCTTTCGGGTTCACGTGGGCGGAAAACAGTAAATTGTGTTTTTCCTGTTCGCTCGGTTGATAGCTTAAATTGCCGGAAAGCGTTTGATTGGTAAATTCTGCAGTTAATTCGACCGCTTGTTGGCGGATTAAAACGGTCAATTTTTGCTGAAAAAATGCAAATTTGCTGTAACTCGGCGTGGTTAGTAATTGCGCTAAACGAGGATGTAAATCATCAGGTAAATTTCTCCAATGTAACGCTTTAATTTCCGCCTCGCCCTCGGGGAGCAAAGCTAGAATTGGCGTAAGAGAGAACGTAGATGATGAATCATCCGAGGTTGGTAATTGAGTTAAACATTGATAATCAAGAATCGCTTTATCGATTGAGATACTATGCTGGTTGTGCCAATGTACAGCAAGGTTATCGACTGTAATTAAAGGACAATTTTGATAGGTGAGAGAAAATTTCGCTAAATTTGCATTTTCTAAATTAGCTTGAATACCGCCGGCGGGCGTTTGAATTTGCCAGCCGTCCGGTAGTAACCAATTCGTTACCGTAGCAAGTTGCTTACCTGAAAGCAGTGTCGCACCGCCGACAATCAGCAGTGCAACAAAAGTACCGATAACAAGTAAGCTACGTTTTAGCATTAGATCATATTGGTAAATGGATAGAACATCGCTAATAAGGTAGCTAATGTCCATCCGAGTGGGTTTTTAATTTGTTTTTCGCCTTTGCCGAGTAATAACCAAGCGAGTAAAGCGAAAATCACAAATTGCACGAGAAAATAAACTACATAGGGCAATAACGACATATCCGGCATAATTTGCAATTGTTGGTACAGTACGAATGCACTCCATAAATAATTTAGTACTAAAACGATTAGCGCAAGCTGTACTAATAATTTAAAGAAAACATCAAGACGGCTTTTTGCCAACATCAAATACCAACCGGCAAGTAAAATACCGAATAACAGTTGGGCAAAATTATTGGCGCGCACACCGTTAAATAAAGATGGAAGTTCAACCCAATAAATCGCTAAATACTGAATCATTCCCACCGCAAGAATACCGAAAGCGCAGTAAATTAAGGTGTTCATCGGTTTTTCATGTGCGTTAAATAACCAATAAAAAATACCGAGCATCAATGATGCCACTCCGGCAAGAGCCATCGGATTATGTTTTGGTGTGAAGCCGATTGAATAAACGAAATTGCCAAGCGCAAATACGATGAAGAATTTTAGTACGAATAACAATCTACCCGTTTGCCCCGGGCAAATTTCTCCTTTCCATAACACAAAAAATGCAATGAGATTTGCAACGAAAAAGGCGAGTAAATACGGCGAGATAAAAATCGCATTTTGTGGTGCAAAATAGTGATTAAGTAACATTTGTACAAACAGCATTAGTACCATTGGTAGTAGTGCGTGTGTGGCAATATCATATTTTTTTTCAGAATCGTGATTGTGCGACATAACTTAAAATTGATAGATAAGTAAAATTGAAAAATGATTTTAGCGTGAAATTATGCCATAATATATGTAGTTTTTTAACTTAAATAAGGAATGAACTATGCGAATTTTACATACCATGTTACGCGTAGGCGATTTGGAGCGTTCGATTAAATTCTATACCGAAGTATTAGGTATGCGCTTACTTCGTACTAGCGAAAACCCTGAATATAAATATTCATTAGCATTTTTAGGCTATGCGGACGAAAGCGAAAGTGCGGTTATTGAATTAACTTATAACTGGGGCGTAGAAAGCTATGAATTAGGTACGGCGTACGGTCATATTGCATTAGGTGTTGACGATATTTATGCAACGATTGAAAACGTGCGTGCGGCAGGCGGTAAAATTACGCGTGAGCCGGGCCCGGTATTAGGTGGTAAAACAGTAATTGCTTTTGCCGAAGATCCGGACGGTTATAAAATTGAGTTTATTGAAAATAAAAATGCACAGGCTGCATTAGGTAATTAATTTTATTTGCTATAAATAGCCTCCGGCTATTCGTAGTGCAAGCGGTCAAATTTTAAGAGATATTTGCAAATTCTCTTTAAAATCCGACCGCTTTTTCTTTAAATAGGTGTAAAACCACCTGTAATGAATAGACAATGACAGAACAAGTAACAGACTATAATTTATTAAAAAATCGTTTTCGTGGTTATTTACCGGTAATTATTGATGTGGAAACCGCCGGATTGAATGCACAAACAGACGCTTTGTTGGAACTGGCAGCCATCACGGTAAAAATGGATGAGAACGGCTATTTAGTGCCGGATCAAAAATGCCATTTTCATATTCAGCCGTTTGAAGGGGCGAATATCAATCCGGATTCGCTTAAATTTAATGGTATTGATATTGATAACCCATTGCGTGGAGCAGTAGCGGAAAATATTGCGATTCCCGAAATGTTTAAAATGGTACGCCGTGCAATGAAAGAGCAGGGGTGTCAGCGAGCAGTGATAGTGGCGCATAACGCTACCTTTGATCAGGCATTCGTACAAGCGGCGGTTAAACGTATCAATGCGAAGCGTGATCCGTTTCATCCGTTTGCAATGTTTGATACTGCAACACTTGCCGGTTTTATGTATGGACAAACCGTATTAGTAAAGGCTTGCCAAATGGCAAAAATTTCGTTTGATGGTAAACAGGCGCATTCAGCCTTGTATGATACGGAAAAAACTACAGAATTATTCTGCGCAATGGTGAATCGTTTAAAAGATCTCGGTGGTTTTCCGCTCGTGAGTGATAGCGAATCAGACGCATAATACGAGTAAAAATAAGCGGTCTATTTTTCTTATTTTTTTGCAAAAAAGTCAGGAAAATAGACCGCTTGTATATTTCTCTCTTTGAAAATTAAGACAGCATACCTAACTCATAAGCGATAAAAAGTAAGGTGAATGCTGAAAGATAGATTAAACCTGCAATGGATAACCAAAATAATCCGCCTTTTACTTTATGCTCTCCTTTTAATACCAGCGAGAGATTCAGTGCAGCAAAAATCGGTGTTGAAACGAATGAACAGATCATCGCAAAAGAAAGCATTTTAGCGACATCGCTCATAAATACCGAAATAATAAGTACCCCGATAGCCGCTGTAATTGTCATCCAAATGCTTAAACTCGCTGCAGAACTTTCTTTTTTGTTTAGCAATAAACGTAACGCTTCATTATTAGCTCGTGAATAACCGTCAATTACGGTAATCGTTGTGCCAAACATACACATAAAAGCAATTAATGCGATCAATAATTTAGACCAATCACCGATAGCGAAAGCGTACATTTTAATTAATTGTGCAATATATTTCACACCCGCCTGTTCAACCGTTTCGCCCGAACCGTATTGGACTAAGGCGCCTAACGCTAAGAACACTAAGGCAAGAATTGCAGTACCGATAAAACCGACATTGAAATCAAAAATACCGTCTTCATAGCTCACTTTATTTAAACGGCGTTTCGCCACTACCCACATTGAATTGATCGCTGAAATCTCAATCGGTGCCGGCATCCAGCCCATTAACGCCACAATAAAACCGAGTGAAGCTAGATTCCAAGGGCTTGGTTCAATAAAATCGGGTGCGACTTGTACACCGCCTTTTGAGGCTGCCACAATTACCGCTGTAACCGTGGAAACGGTCAATGCAATCATAATCCATTTAGATAGCGAGTCTAAAAAGCGATATTTGCCTAATAATAAAATACCCCAAGTAACCGCAATAATAATTGTACTGGCAACCGGAATACTCAGATCAAACTGTACACCAATGGCAGAGAATAAGAATTTTAAAATTGCTGCAGTAACGATACCTACTGCCGCCGTATTAATCATTGCCGCAATCACATTTAAGATAAAGAAAATCCACAAGTAGATTTTGCCTTTTTCTTGATAACCTTCTAATAAGGTTTTATTCGAACTTAACGTATATTGCACGCCAAAGCGGAAAAACGGGTATTTAAATAAATTCGCTAAAATAATAATTAATGCTAATTGCCAACCGTAAATTGCGCCGGCTTGGGTTGAGGCAACAATATGCGAACCGCCTACCGCTGCAGATGCCATTAAAATTCCCGGCCCTATTGCTTTTAGTTTTGATTGCCAGTTTGAAACAGGTTCTAGTTGTTGTGTTTGTGTCATGTTTTCTTTCCTTTTATTGTAAAAAATTTAATACGTTTTTAGGCATTGTATGCCTAAATTCTTAAGAGAAACAATCGCTTTTTTATGATTAATTAATTTTGTAAAAAAAATGATAAAAATTTTGTAAGCCGAAATGCGCTGGCTAAAGCATAATTATATAAGCTTGATATGGAATTAGTGGATTATGCTGAATTTTATTGGTTTACTAGTTTTTTATAAATTTTAGTTAATTTTAATCGGTTGCTGAGTTATTGCTCTAGTATATTGAAACTGTTAGGATTCTTGCCGTTTTATAACAATTAAATGAGATTTATATTTATGTCTAACACAGCACAAAATTTAAGGAATGATCCTAAAAAAGTTGCGATTGCTTCTATGGTGGGAACGGCAATCGAATTCTTTGACTACTATATTTATGCCGCTGCTGCGGTATTAGTTTTTAATACGCAATTTTTCAAAAGCGGCGATCCGGTTTCGGATGAGTTACTTTCTCTTTCCACTTTAGCACTCGCTTTTTTCGCTCGTCCTATCGGCTCGGCGCTTTTTGGCCACTTTGGTGACAAAATCGGTCGTAAGAAGACGTTAGTCGCTTCATTGCTATTAATGGGCGGTTCAACCGTTTGTATCGGTCTATTACCGACGTATGCAGATATCGGCATTTGGGCAACCGTGTTACTTTGTTTATGTCGTGTCGGACAAGGTTTAGGTCTTGGCGGCGAATGGGGGGGGGCGGCATTAGTAGCAACCGAAAATGCGCCGGACGGCAAACGTGCTTGGTACGGTACTTTCCCACAATTAGGTGCGCCAATCGGTTTATTTTTAGCAAACGGAGCGTTCTTCCTTGTCAGTTATATTTGGGGTAAAGAAGGGCTTGTTGAATGGGCATGGCGTATTCCGTTTATTTCATCAGTCGTGTTAGTTATGGTGGGATTATGGGTGCGTTTAACCTTACATGAAAGCCACGTATTTCGTGAAGCGGAAGAAAAAGGTAAAACCCAAAAAGCGCCGGTAAGCGCCGTGTTTAAACACCATATGAAACCGCTAATGTTAGGGACTTTCATTATGACGGCAACTTATGTGTTGTTCTACATTATGACCGCCTTTGCACAAGTTTATTCAAGAACACCAGCAAAACTTTCTGATGCTGGCCATCCTATGGGACTCGGTATTGAGCCGAATACCTTTACTGGTTTATTACTATTAAGTGCGATCGTTTTTGGTGCGTTTACCAGTATTTCAGGTCTTTTAGCCGATAAAGTCGGCCGCCGTAAGTTTCTGTTATGGGTCACTTTTGCGATGGGCATTTTCGGTTTAGCAATGCCGTTATTCCTTTCAAACGGTACACCGTATTCCGTATTTGCTTTCCTTGTTGTAGGTATGGCGTTGATGGGATTCACTTTCGGCCCAATGGCGGCATTATTGCCGGAGCTGTTCCCAACCGAAGTTCGTTATTCAGGTGCATCACTCGCTTATAACTTCGCTTCAATTGTTGGCGCAACCGTCGCAGCGACATTTGCCATTAAAATCAACGCAGCCTACGGAATTTTAGGGGTAGGGATCTACCTTGCGGCAAACGCAGTCTTAACCTTAATTGCATTATTTATGTCAAAAGAAACCAAAGACCTAGATTTAACCAAAGCGTAAATTGATTTAAGGTGGTAAAAAGGCTCCGATATGGAGCCTTTTTTGTTATAGACCTTATTTTTAATCCTACTCTATAATATACTGCATTTTTTAAATGCTATAAAAGTCTCAGAAGGGATTAGTCAATCAGTCTTTAGTCATTAGATGTTTATCTTACTAGTAGCTGAATCTTTGACTATAAAATAAGTTAAGTATTTGTTATGTAACTATATTTTTAATAGGGGATATCTATGGATGAAACAAATTGGGTTGAGGAAATCGATGATGAACAATCATTACCTATACTAAATAATCGACAAATTTTTACTGACCTAAGTGATCGTGAAATTAAGTCTTTAAAAGATAAGAAAGATAAAGGGAGACTATTACTGCAACCAGAATTTCAACGTTATTATGTCTGGGATGCGAAGCAAGCGAGTAAACTTATTGAATCAGCCTTACTTGATGTACCGTTACCTGTTATTTATTTATCTGAAGACAAAGATGGAAAAGAATGTGTTATTGATGGTCAACAGCGTTTAACATCTTTCTTTTCGTTCATTTCGGGTAGTTTTCCTAATGGAAATGAATTCACTTTGAAAGGTTTAAATGTTTTAACAGAGTTAAATGGAAAAACATTTGCTGATTTATCAGAAGAACAGCAAGATAAAGTTGAAAGTTATTCAATTCGAGTAATTAAATTTAAAAAAGAATCAGATGAAAATCTAAAGTTTGAAATTTTTGAACGCTTAAATACAGGATCAGTACAGTTAAATGATCAAGAGTTGCGTAATTGTATTTATCGAGGGAAATTTAATCAGGCGCTAAAAGAAATGGCTGATTATCCTGATTTTAGAGATATTACAGGATTTAAACAGCCTCATAATCGTATGGCAGATATTGAATTAGTACTTCGTTTTTGTGCTTTTTACAAACAGACTTATTTGAAATATACCCCATCGATGAAAAATTTCTTAAATTTAACAGCGAGAAATAATACTCACTTAGTAGATGAAGAGATTCAAGAGCTTAAAGATAAATTTAAACAAGCTTGCTCGCTAAGTAAATCAGTTTTTAGTGATAAAGCATTTAAACGTTTTACTGGAGGTATATCAACAGAAAAATATTCAGGAGATTGGGATAGCCAAGCGTTAAATAGATCGCTCTACGATATTGTTATGTGGGTATTTGCTGACTTAGATAAAAATAAAGTTATGCGCCATTCTGATGAGATTCGTGAAGCATTGATTGATTTAATGGCAAGTGATAGAGAGTTTATAGAATCAATTACTATTTCTACTAGTTCGAAGAAGGCAATTAGACGTCGTTTCAAAGTGTGGCATGATACAGTAAGTAAAATTGTAGAATCTGATAGTCAAGAGAAAGAACCTCGTTGTTTCTCTTTAGCGTTAAAAGAAGAAATGATGGAAAAAGATCCAACATGTAATATTTGTAATAATCGTATTCACCATATTGATGATGCTGCCATTGATCATATTCAGCAATATTGGCAAGGAGGAAGGACTATTCCTGAAAATGCTCGTTTAACTCATCGTTATTGTAATAATGCACGGATGCGTAAAGAGTAAAAAGTACAACAAAAAGCTGTCTGAGTTTCAGACAGCTTTTATACTATTACACTTTAGTTATATTAACTTAGCCGTTGTATTTTTGGAATACTAAGCAAGCATTCGTACCACCAAAACCGAAGCTGTTAGACATTACGGTTGTTAACGCTTTGTCTTGACGCTCTGTTACGATATTTAAGCCTTCTGCTTGTTCGTCTAATGTTTCGATGTTAATACTTGGTGCGATAAAACCGTTATCTAACATTAATAATGAGTAGATTGCTTCGTGTGCGCCCGCTGCACCTAAAGAGTGACCAGTCATTGATTTTGTTGATGAAATCGCAGGTTTTTTATCACCGAATACGTTTTTAATTGCACCTAACTCTTTCACATCACCAACCGGTGTAGAAGTACCGTGTACGTTAATGTATTCCACTTCGCCGTTTACGGTTGCTAACGCTTGTTTCATACAACGTTCCGCACCTTCACCGCTTGGCGCAACCATATCATAACCGTCAGAAGTCGCACCGTAACCTACGATTTCAGCGTAGATTTTTGCGCCACGAGCAAGTGCGTGTTCTAATTCTTCAACGACAACAACCGCACCACCACCTGCGATAACGAAACCGTCACGGTTTGCGTCGTAAGCACGGCTTGCTTTAGTCGGGTTATCGTTATATTTGGTTGACACCGCACCCATCGCATCGAATTCGGTTGCACATTCCCAAGAAAGTTCTTCCGCACCACCGGCAAACACAACGTCTTGTTTACCTAATTGGATTAATTCCATTGCATGACCGATACAGTGAGCTGAAGTTGCACACGCAGAACTGATTGAATAGTTAACACCACGGATTTTGTATGGTGTTGCTAAACATGCCGATACGCTTGATGCCATCGTTTTAGTTACCGCATAAGGACCAACCGCTTTCACGCCACGCGGGCCACGTACCGCATCACAAGCTACTAATTGGCTATGCGCTGAGCCGGTACCCGCACCGATTACTAAACCGGTACGATCGTTTGATACCTGATCTTCAGTTAAACCTGAATCTTCGATAGCTTCTTTCATTGAAAGATAAGCGTAAGCAGCAGCATCACCCATAAAACGGTAAATTTTACGGTCAATTAATTCTGCCGGGTTTAATTTGATTGTTCCGGCAACTTGGCTACGCATGCCTACTTCAGCAAATT
Organism: Actinobacillus equuli; assembly: GCF_900636745.1. Taxonomy (NCBI): domain Bacteria; kingdom Pseudomonadati; phylum Pseudomonadota; class Gammaproteobacteria; order Pasteurellales; family Pasteurellaceae; genus Actinobacillus; species Actinobacillus equuli. The sequence goes on from NZ_LR134310.1 coordinate 1,817,121, forward strand.
CAGGAACGAATTCAATGCCGGATTTACCTTCTTTTAATGAGGCTAAAACTTCTTCTTTATTGTTACCGATACTAGAAATAACGCCTAAACCAGTGATAACGACTCTTTTCATTTTGTTTCCTTCATCATAATTGATTTCGTAAGATATTAGGTTCAGCTTACACTTGTTCGCTAAAGTAAGCTACTAAAACTTATGTATTTTACATGATTTTAGGACTGGTCTGAACTCTTTTCGCGAAAGATAGCGGTCTGATCCGAGCTGTTTTTTGCAAATTTTTGCGAGATGTCAAAAGTAACAAGGCGACTGACTTTACTTTTTTGAGCAAAATGTTAAATTGATCACATTTTTTATAACAAGGGATTTAACGTGGAAGAGTTGGAGCTATCGACGGCTTACTTACATCAGCCATTGTCTGGTGTGTCGGATACTTTTTCTTCAATCGCTAACCAATTAAGTTGGTCTATTCCTCGTATTGATGCCTTAAATGATTTTCGAATTAAACGTGCTTTAGCTGCGAACAACCCGCAGTTTCAGTACGTTTTTTCTTTATTACCCCTCTTAATTCATGCCAATTGCCCTGAATTGCCCGCTTATGTAAAAAATGCGCCGAGCGGTATTGCGCAATTTCAGCTATCGGATTTTCAAAATCGGTATTTAGCCAGTGTTAATCTGAGTGCTGAGACGATTGAATGTTTTTCACAGAATCCTGCATTTGATGCTTTATATTCAATGGGGAGTACTGGGAGCATTACTCAAACAAGTCTATCTGATTTAGACTTGTGGCTTTGTTATTCTGATCGCTTGAGCGCGGTGGAATACCAATTGATCGAACAAAAACTGACTAAAATAAAACATTGGGCAAAGCACTTTGAGGTGGAACTCAATTTTTATTTAATGAACCCTAACCATTTTAAAGCGAATTTAACCAGTAATGATGTAAATACGGAGCATAGTGGTTCTGCACAACATTTCTTCTTGTTGGATGAGTTTTATCGTTCGGCAATTCGTTTATCCGGTAAGCGTTTGTTATGGCTCCACTTAAGCGATAAGCAATACCAAAAATGTATGGGATTAGCGGATTTTGATCAAAGTGAATGGATTGATTTCGGCGATTTTTCTTCGCTTTCGACCGCAGAATTTTTCGGTGCGAGTTTATGGCAATTATATAAAGGGATTGATTGCCCATATAAATCGGCACTTAAAATTTTACTATTGGAAAGTTATGCCGAGACTTATCCGGAAACGGCTTTAATCTCAAAAGTATTCAAGCAGAAGTTGCTTAATCAAACGCCGGAAAAATATCATTTTGACCCTTATTTAGCCATGCTGGAGCAAGTCACGGTTTATTTAACCAATCGTAAAGAATTCGTGCGTTTAGGGCATGTCAGAATGTGCTTTTATATGAAAGCGAATGAAGGAGATAAGTCCGATTCTTGGCGTAAGCAAGCGTTGTTGGAGCTGGTACACGGCTGGCAATGGAATGTGAACGAAATTAAATTACTTGATAACCGAGAGAGTTGGAAAATTAAACAAGCGATTAGCCATCAACAAATTATTGTCGATTTGTTGCTGCAGAGTTATCGTAATTTAATTCATTTTGCCCGCAAGTTTCATATCGATCCGAGCATTTTAACTAATGATATTGACACCTTAATGCGTAAACTGTATTCGGTGTTTGAAGTCTTGCCGGGTAAAATACAGCTGATTAATCCGCATATTGCCAAAAATTTATCGGAAAGTGCCGTAACCTTTATTGAGGCGAGAGAAGGTTCTACATTGCAGTCCGGTTGGTATTTAATTAATCAAGCACCAAGAAGCCCGTACAATTCGGAATTACGTTATGTGCACCATGCGAAGAATCTGATCAAAGTGGTGGCTTGGGGCTATTTTAATGGGGTGGTTACTTCAAGCACTCAGCTACACTTAATTAGTCGTAGCTTAGATTTACCGAAATTACGCCAATTTATTACGGATTTAAGACTCTCTTTTCCGGTGACGGCGCCAATGCTCAGCGAGCAGGATATGCTGCACCCGAATGAGATTCGTAGCTTAATTTTGGCGGTGAATTTGGTGAATGACCCGACCCAAAAACTGGCGGATATGCGCCGTAGCGTACAGCCGAGCGATTTGTTCAATTTCGGTTCTTCGCAAGAGAATTTGGTCGGTAGCGTCAGTATTATTTATCGTAATATGTGGAACGAAATTCGCACGTTGCACTTTGAAGGGGATGATGCGATCTTAAAAGCGTTAAAACTGATTTCGAATAAGATCTATCGAGGTTCGGCACCACCGCAATCGGTTAATGTATTTTGCTATAGTCGTCGTTTTAGAAGTGAGTTGCGTGAGTTTATTGCTGATCTTGTACACCGTTGTATTACGATTCAAACCGGCACGATTTCACATCGACACTCGTTGAATACGTTGAAAGTTGCAGGCAAAACGTGGCAATTTATTTTTGGAAAACAAAAGGTTGCGATCCAGCAGATAGAGGATCAAGCGGTTGATTTTACCCAAAATTTTGCAAATAGCGCATTAAATCCAGAAAGTAATGGTTTGACGTTCCCGCGTGAAATTGATGAATTTGCGAGTGAAGGGTTCTTACAGTTCTTTTTTGAAGACAATCCGGACGAGAGCTTCAACGTTTATATTTTAGATGAAAAGAATATGTTAGAAGCTTATTACTACTGTTTTGGCTCGAAAGAAGAAAAAGTGAAAGAAATTAATCGGTTACATTCCGTGGAAGACAATACTGCATTAGAGACCAGCAGTTTTAATTTCCCTCAGTTTTATCAACTTATTCGGGTTAACGGTGAAATGCAAATTGTGCCGTTCCAAAGCAAACAACACAGAGACTATTTAGCGCAGTTACAAGCGGTCTAAATTGGCTCATTTTTTACATTATAATTTTAAATTTATACACAACATCATTATGTCCGAAGGTATTTCCCATCTTGCCAATCCCGAATTGGCGAAAATCGTTGTTTTATTGGCAACCAGTATTACGATTGTTCCATTATTTAAACGTATCGGTTTAGGCAGCGTATTAGGTTATTTAGTCGCCGGCTGTCTTATTGGCCCGTCCGTACTCGGTTTATTCCAAGATCCTCAAGCAGTTGTACATTTAGCCGAACTTGGTGTGGTCATGTTCCTATTCATTATCGGTTTGGAAATGCATCCGGAGTTGCTGTGGAGTATGCGCAAAGCTATTTTTGGACGAGGCTTTTTGCAGGTCGCAACTTGTGGGACGTTACTTACTTTCGCCGGCATTCATATTCTGGGGCTTAAACCAGAGGTGGCATTTATTGCCGGTGCAGGCTTTGCGCTGTCTTCCACTGCTATTGTGATGCAAGTGTTAGAAGATAAAGGGATTGCCAGCACCTTAAAAGGGCAGCGCATTGTTTCTACACTATTGTTCGAAGACTTGGCAATTGTGCCGTTGCTGGCTTCGATTGCTTTCCTTTCACCGGAAGCGGAGGCAGAACCGACATTTAATTTTACTTCGATTGGGATTGCAATTGTCGGTATTATCATTTTGGTGGTGGGCAGTAAATGGGTGATGAATCCGCTGTTTAGAATGATTTCGAAAGCTAAAGTACGTGAGATGATGACCGCAGCCGCATTGCTGGTAGTGTTAGGCGCAGCTTGGTTGATGGAAGCGAGTGGGCTTTCGATGGCGATGGGCGCGTTTGTTGCCGGTGTAATTTTATCGGAATCGGCGTTCCGCCACCAATTAGAAGCGGATATTGAGCCGTTTCGAGGCTTATTGCTCGGTTTATTCTTTATGGGCGTGGGCATGTCTCTCGATTTAAATTTTGTTTTTAATGATTTGGTATGGTTACTAAGTATTGTGGCGATATGTGTGTTGGGTAAAGCTTTGGTTGTGTATGTGATCGCCCGTTTAACACGTTTAAGCCATAGAGAATCAATGATGCGAATGTCGATTATGGCGCACGGTGGTGAATTTGCATTCGTATTATTTTCGGCAGCGGCAGCAATCGGTTTATTTAATCAAGATCAGCAAGCAACGTTTACGGCGGCAGTGATTGTTTCAATGTTGATTTCTCCGTTGGTTGTGCTGTTTGTACAACGTGTAATGATGCGAAAATCCGCCCAAGAAGCACCGAATATGACGGATATCGAGATTGCCGAAGATCTGGAAAATAACGTATTGGTGATTGGCTTTGGACGATTTAGCCAAATCGTATGTCAAACTTTATTAGCGAGAGGCATTACGGTAACGGTGATTGATTCCAGCACTGATCGTATTCGTGCGGCGGCAAGTTTCGGTTTTAAAGTGTATTATGGGGACGGCACTCGCTTAGATGTATTACGAGCCAGCGGTTTGGCTAAAGTGGACTGTGTGGTATTAGGCATTAATAATCCGGAACGAAGTGCATTAATTGTTGAACAAATTAAACAAGAGTTTCCATTAACGCCGATTTTGGCTAGAACCTATGATCGTCATAGTGCGATTGAATTAACCAAGCGACATGTTGATTTCCAAATTCGTGAGACGTTTGAATCGGCTTTAGTGCTAAGTAAAGCGGCAATGATGAAATTGGGCATTGATGATATTGAAGCCGACAGTGTGATTGAGAGCGTGAGATCCTTGGATAAGGAACGTTTTAAAGAAGAGCTGATTTATGGTTCTTCGGTTGAAATTGTACGCAAATACTTTACGCCGAAACCGTTTGTGAAACCGCAACAAGAAGCGGAAGCACTGAATGAATCTGCTGCAGAAATTTTGGCAGAGGACGAGAGCGAGCAGACTGCGAATAATGAAAATAAATAACGGCTAATTTATCGAAGCGATAAAATTCGGATTAGATCAAATCTTTTTACAACAAAGGGCGAGTTATCGCCCTTTTCGTTTACATCATGCTAACAACTCTTTATGATGACATAGCTATGAAAAACATGTATTTCGGTTAGCGTTCGTTTGTCTTTATAGAGTTAGATAAGGTTTATTTATGCTCCCTGAGTTGGGTTATTTTGCATTGATTTTGGCTACAGTCGTAGCCGTTTTTCAAGTGGGCTTGTCGCTGTGGGGCGAACTATTTAAACGTCCGCAATTACTGAGCTTGAATCCGTTATTTAGCGGAGTACAGGCGCTATGTTGTACAGTCTCGTTCGGGGCCTTGGCGCACGCATTTCTGAGCGATGATTTTTCTGTCATTTATGTTGCACAGCATTCCAATAGTCAATTACCGGACTTCTTTAAATTTGCAGCGACTTGGGGCGGACATGAAGGCTCAATGCTATTTTGGCTCACCGCATTAACTCTTTGGACCAGCGTGTTTTGCATTTTTTCCGATAAATCCGACCGCTTGTTTAACTACCGCACCCAAGCGATGCTAGGGCTGATCAGCCTTGGCTTTATGCTGTTTATCTTATTAGTTTCCAATCCGTTTGAACGTAGTTTTCCACCGCCACCGGAAGGACGAGATCTAAACCCGATGTTACAAGATGTCGGGTTAATCTTTCATCCGCCGTTACTTTATTTAGGCTATGTCGGTTTTGCGGTAAGTTTTGCGATGATTGTGGCGAGCTTACTTTCTGGTGTATTAGATGCGGCAACTACACGTTGGATTCGCCCATGGGCAATGATTTCATGGGGATTTTTAACCGCCGGTATTATTTTAGGTGCTTGGTGGGCTTATTATGAGCTGGGCTGGGGCGGCTGGTGGTTCTGGGATCCGGTCGAAAACGCTTCATTAATGCCATGGTTATTAGGTACGGCATTAATTCATTCTCTGATTGTGAGCGAGCAAAGAGGTATTTTTAGCTATTGGACGATTTTATTGGCCATTTTTGCTTTCGCATTGAGTCTGCTTGGGACTTTTATTGTTCGTTCAGGCGTCTTAACCTCAGTACATGCTTTTGCAGTTGACCCGGATCGGGGGATGGCATTACTGATTCTATTTTTCAGTTTAAGTTTTATTGCATTAGCGCTATTCGCTTTCCGCGTAAATTTATGGCAAGGCGAAGTGCGTTTTCGCTTGTTCTCAAAAGAAACCGGCTTTCTGTTATTGAACGGATTGTTGACGATCGCCACTTGCGCCGTGGTACTCGGTACGTTTTATCCGATGATTTTTACTGCAATGAGCTGGGGTTCAATTTCAGTCGGTGCGCCTTATTTCAATAGCATATTTGCGCCGTTAGCCGTGTTTCTTATGTTAGCGATGGGGCTGGCGGTGATATTGCGTTGGAAGCAGATTCCATTAAAAACGATTTTATTAAAACTGGCTTTGTTGCCGATTGCATTAGGATTTGCGGTCGGGTTGATTCAACATACGATTGCGCAAACGCAGCTATATCAATTCGAGCTATTACCTTTATTGTTTGTGACGTTAGCTATGTGGATCATTTTGACCCATATTCCTTATTTGCAATATATGTGGCAAATTCGACCGCTTGCAATGCGTTTAGCGCATATCGGTTTTGCCATTTGTGTGATTGGCGCGATGATGAATAGTTATTATGGCGATGAGATTGGTGTGCGCCTCAAGCCGGATCAACAAGCGAATTTAGCTGGTTTTACTTTCCGATATGAAGGCTATCGTGATGTTATCGGAGCCAACTATACAGCGGAACAAGCGATTTTTAGTATTGCTAAAGCGGGAGAAGAATTAGCGTTAGTTGCGCCAGAGCGCCGTTATTATGATGTGAGAACTATGACAATGGCGGAAGTCGGTTTGTATCATCATGGCTTAGATGACGTGTATATCGTAATGGGCGATAAATTCGGTAACTTAGAATATGCGTTCCGCTTACATTATAAGCCTTATGTCAGAGCATTATGGCTTGGCGGTATTATGATGGTTATCGCCTCAATTTTAGCGCTGTTTGGTTATCGCCGTAAATAAATTTTATGATGGATGAATAAGATGAAAAAAGCCTTTTTATTTTTGCCTTTATTATTATTGGTTGCTTTAGTGGCGTTCCTTACCGTGCCGTTAATGAATAAAGACGCATTAGCGCCAACCGAAGATTGGCGAGATAAACCGTTTCCTGAATTTGTCGGCAAGAATTTGTTAGATCCGCACGCACGTTTAAATAATAACAGCTTACCGAAAGAGCCTTATATTCTGAATGTGTGGGCAAGCTGGTGTACTTGGTGTATTAAAGAATTTCCGATTTTATTAAAGCTTAAAGAGCAGGGTGTTCCGATTGTCGGTTTAACTTACACCGATGAACCGAATGCGGCGAGAGCGGCATTAAATCGTTGGGGAAACCCGTTTAATTTGATTATTGATGATTATGAACGTAGCTTTTTAATTCAAACGCTAAAAGTCTCTTCTGCGCCTTCAAGTTATTTAATTGATAAGCATGGGATCGTGCGTTATCAGCAAAAAGGCTATAACCCGGATTTCGAAAAAGATTTTCTTCCTCGTTTAGAAGCATTACGTAAGGAACCTTAATGAAACTTTTGCAAAAAATTTGGCTTTTTTTACCGCTTGTATTGAGTGGTATTGCACAAGCGGAAATGGTTGATACCTTTCAATTTCAGCGAGAGTCAGACCGAGTAAGAGCGGTGGCGTTAGCAAAATCGCTGCGCTGCCCGCAATGTCAAAATCAAAACCTGGTGGAATCAAATGCCACTACCGCTTATAAACTACGTTTGGAAGTTTATGAAATGGTCAATCAAGGTAAAAGCGATGAAGAAATTATTCAAATTATGACCAATCGCTTCGGGCATTTTGTGAATTACGATCCGCCGGTTAATGCTCAAACTTGGGTGTTATGGGGAATGCCGTTCGGATTATGTTTAATTTTATTAAGCTTAATTGTTTGGCGCACGAAAAAGAAATAGTAAGTCATATTTATTGAAGTGAATTTGATGGCGATAAGATGAAAACAAGAGCAGAAATTAATCACGAAAATTATCAGCAAGCGGTTAAATTTGCCGAAAATTTTGCAGATGAGCTGAAAGCGGAGTATCTCAATGAAGCGGAACAACGTTATCATTTTGAGCAGCAAGCCAGCCAATCTTTGCAAAACTTTTCTAAAAACAGACCGCTTGTCGGAGGGCTTCTATTCGCATTGAGCTTTGCGATTGCCGCCATTTGTTATTGGCAAACGGAACGTTATCAGATAGTGAACCGAGGCGAGCAGTTGCATCAAGCTTTTCAAATCCAAGCAGGGCAAGAAGATAAAGAACAAAAAAATAATCGTTATGTTTTAAGCCTGCAAGATCGCTTACGAGAAAACCCGAATAACGGGGAATTATGGTATGAACTGGGGCAAGCTTACGCCTTAAATAATGATTTTGGTTCCGCCTTAATTTGTTATGGCAATGCGCAAAAAGTTTTGGGTGAGAAAGCCGCTATTTTTGGTGCAATGGCAGCCGCCAAATATTATCAAGAAGGAAAAACAATCTCGGTTCAGACCCAACAGTGGCTTGATAAAGCGTTGAGTTTAGATAAAAAAGAGAGTACCAGTTTGTTGTTACTTGCTTCTCATGCTTATGCGAATAAACAGTATCAACAAGCGATTGATTTTTGGCGTCAGGTACTTGACGGAGAGAATGAATCAATCGATCGCCGAGCAATTATTCAGAGCATCGAAATGGCTCATCAATCCCTGAAATAAAAATTAACAGCCCCTGAAAAGTAGGCTTCTGAAGTCTATTTTTTCAGGGGCTGTTTTATTCTTCTTCACTATTTCTAGGCGAGCTGTATGGTTTGAAAATCATCGCTTACTTCTGGATCACCTTTTTTCCATTCCATTTTGCCAAATTTACCAAGTGAATTATCAATTAGGCGAACCTGCTCTAATTTTACTTCCCAAATAGCTAACCTATCATCGACATATGGTTTAAATTCTGCCTCATATAACTCTCTTGCAATTTTCGCTTCTTCGCCACTTAGGAGATTTACTATGCCAAGAAATTGGATACCTTGAATGGAAGAATGAAAGCGAGTCGGGGAGAATATAGTACCGGCGACTTGGGGATTTTTATGCAAAATTTTAGAGTGGGTTGTCTGTTCTGAACTCATATAGATTAAGCGACAATTCGCCTCATCAAATTTATAAAAGCATGCTACAGCCCAAGGCTGCTTATCGTCTGCTACAGATAAAGTACAGAGGTATTTTTTATTAAGAAAATTAGCTATGCGTTTCTGCATATGGATCCCTATATTTATTAATAATTGTAAAATATGTCAATTTGTAAATTGTTATAACATACTGCTTAATAAGCAGAATCCTTTTTTGAAGTAAATATTTAAGCGTAAACGGAGTCATTTTGACATAAAAATGTAAGTTTAGTAAAGCAAAAAGCGCTGTAAAAGTCATTAGAGTGACTTAAATTTAAAGAGATACAACCACTCACAATTATTTTTTCATCAAAAGTAAAAATTTACATTTTTAACATTGCGAAAAAAAACAGTATAAATATAATTAAAAATAATTTGTATTAACGATATTGGTTAATGAAATTTACATAAATTTTATAGAGGAGAACTTATGACTGTGACTAATCGTCAAGAAGTCTTACAAAATCGCTTAGGACCTGAAATTCAAGAATTAAAAGAAAATATTCTAACGATTGTGCTTTCAACGGTGGATAAAGACGGTAACCCGAATGTGAGTTATGCGCCTTTTGTGATTAATAATGGTGAATACCAAGTACTGATTTCGACTATTGCTCGTCATGCACGTAATTTAATTGAAGTACCGAAAGTATCGTTAATGTTGATTGATGATGAATCTAAAAGCCGTCAAATTTTTGCTCGTCGTCGTTTAACTTTTGATGCGACTTCTCGTTTAATCGAGCGTGAAGGCGAAGAGTGGGAAAGTGGTTTGAAAGCATTGAAAGCGCGTCATGGCGATCTTATTGATGAGCTTTCGAAAATGAAAGATTTCAAATTATTTAGTTTTAAACCGACACAAGGTCTTTTTGTAAAAGGCTTTGGTAAGGCGTTTGAAGTTAGCCCGGATGATCTTGTGAATATCGTTCACTTAGATGAAGGTCATAAAACAGAATAACTATATTATTAAATATTTACTGTGCTGGTTGTTTGCTAGCACAGTTTTTTTATTTTATATAAAGGAGAATGATTGTGATTAAGTTTCGTTTTAACCTGTCTGTTGCGGCACTTTGTGTTTTGCAATATAACTTTGCATTGGCACAGGAACAAGTGCAGCTCGACACTGTTATTGTAAAAGATGGCATTCAGCAACAGAAAATTTCTGAAATCAAAAAATCAGCGAAACAACTCGCAAAACAACAGGTACAAGATTCGAGAGATCTTGTTCGTTATGAAACCGGTGTGACGGTGGTTGAAACCGGACGTATGGGCAGTAGCGGTTATGCGGTGCGAGGTGTAGATGAGAACCGTGTTGCAATTACAGTAGATGGCTTACATCAAGCGGAAACGCTTTCATCTCAAGGTTTTAAAGAATTATTTGAAGGGTACGGCAATTTTAATAATACTCGTAACTCGGTAGAAATCGAAACGCTGAAACAAGCAACGATTCGTAAAGGTGCGGATTCTGTTCGTGTCGGTAGCGGCGCTTTAGGCGGTGCTGTGATGTTTGAAACCAAAGATGCTCGTGATTTTTTAACGGAAAAAGATTACCACTTTGGTTATAAAACCGGTTATTCAAGTGCTGATAATCAAAAAGCTAATTCTTTGACCTTTGCCGGTCGTTATAAAAATTTTGATATTTTAGCGTTAAAAACTTGGCGGGACGGTCATGAATTGGAAAACTATGACTACAAAACGGCTAACGGTAGTGTACAGGGGAAAGAGCGAGAGAAAGCGGATCCTTATTCAATTAAGAAAGATAGTACCTTAATTAAATTTGGTTATTCACCTTCGGATAATCACCGCATTAGCGTAGTTGCGGATTTGTATGAGAAGAAAAACAGAGGTCACGATTTCTCCTACAACTTAAAGCCGACAACTTACATTAACGTTGACGAATATGAGTTACGTCATACGAATGATAAGAGTAAGCGCCAAAATTATGCGTTTGTGTATGAGAATTTTAGTGCGAATCCATTATGGGATACGTTAAAACTCACTTATTCAACGCAAAAAATTAAGAATCGCGCAAGAACGGATGATTATTGTGACGGGGCCCATTGTAAGGAAACGAGTAATCCGGCTGGATTACAGTTAAAAGACGGCAAAGTAGTAGATAGAGACGGTAATCAACCGAAGTTAGGTGTCGGCGAATTAGGGCTAACCACAATTACCGATTCAAAAGGTACTTACACTGAAGGTGTAAATTTGGTGAGAGATTATTGGTTTGATTGTAGTGTTTTTGACTGTAATAAGTCTGTAACGGCCTATAAAAAAAGCTACGATGGCACGATTACATCTGAACAAGTTGCTTTAGATAAAACCTATACGGATGAGAAAGGACGAAAATTTGCGGCAATTACTAATAAGCAATTCAATAATGTCCTATTACCGGAAAGCAAAGGCTATACGGAAAATATTTATACCGAACGAGATTTAGATACGAATACGAAGCAAGTTAATCTTGATTTAACCAAATCATTTTCTTTATTTGAGAAAGAGCATTCGTTGGAATATGGTGGTAGTTACGCTCATACAGAGAAAAAGATGGTTAACCGCAGTGGTTTTGGTGCAACGAGTAATAGCCAGTGGTGGGCGAAACGTTTTCTGGGGATGAAACGAGATTTCTTTAAAGGAACGGAAGAACCTATCAATTGTAAAAATGCAACCGGTAGCGATCAATGGAACGGTTTACTTTGTCCGAATGAAGATACATTTTCATTCTTAATTCCGGTTGAGGCGAAAAATGGCTCGTTATATTTTGCTGATAATTTAAAAGCAAATAACTATTTAAGTTTTGATATCGGCTACCGCTATGATGATATTAGCTATAAGCCCAAATATGTTGCGGGACAGACGGCGAAGATTCCGGACGATATGTTACAAGGGCTATTCGTGCCGCTACCGGAGCGACCGTCAAAAGAACAGATTCGCCAAAATGCCGAAGAAAACATTAAATATTTATCACGTAATGTGAAATATCAAAAACATTCTTATTCATTAGCGGCAACAGCGGATCCGTTTAGTTTTTTACGTGTGCAAGTAAAATACGCGAATGGATTTAGAGCGCCGACTTCGGATGAGCTTTATTTTACCTTTAAGCATCCGGATTTTTCCGTATTGCCTAATGTGGATCTTAAGGCTGAACGTGCAGAAACCAAAGAAGCAGCGTTAACTTTACATGGTGATTTAGGCTTTATTACGACCAGTTACTTTAAAACGGATTATGATAATTTTATTGATTTAAAATATCTTGGTCCTAAAAATTTAGTGAATGCTTTTGGTGGTAGTGCAACGGCAAGACCCTATCAAATTTACCAAAATGTAAACCGCCAAGATGCGAAGGTGAATGGTTTGGAAATTAACTCTAAACTGAATTTTGGCCAATTATGGCAAGCTTTAGAAGGTTTTAACGTAAGTTATAAATACACTTATCAAAAAGGTAAGATGGAAGGGAATCTACCACTTAACGCAATTCAACCAAGAACCTCCGTGTTTGGTTTAGGCTATGAGCATCCGGAAGATAAATTCGGTGTAGATGTTTATGTTACCCGTGTAAGTGCGAAGAAGGCGGAAGATACTTACAATATGTATCACAGCGAAGAAAAAGCAAAAGATAGCTACTTAAAATGGCGTAGCGATGCTTATACGTTGTTAGATATGATTGCTTATGTTAAACCGTGGAAAAACGTTACCTTGCAAGCAGGTGTTTATAATTTACAGAATCGCAAATATCTGACTTGGGAATCGGTTCGTTCAATTCGTCCGTTTGGTACGAGTAACTTGATTAACCAAGCGACAGGTAAAGGATTAAATCGTTTCACTGCTCCCGGAAGAAACTTTAAGTTAACCGCAGAGGTAACTTTCTAAGTAAAATACCCGATAAATCATTGTTTATCGGGCATTTTTTTGCAAAAAAATCTTAAAATTTAACCGCTTGTTATAGTTTTACCGGCTCAATAATTTCACTTGGGTAACAACCTAATACTTTGACATAGCTTGTTACATCTTCTAAAGCTTTTAACGCCTGTTGGGTATTTTCAGCATGCGTATTTGCTTCTAGTTCCACATAGAACATTTCTTCCCAAGGTTTACCGTAAATCGGGCGAGATTCCAATTTGGTCATTCGGATTTGATGTTGTTTAAAGACCATTAACGCATCCACTAATGCACCGGCTTGTTGAGAAGTGGTCATCAGTAATAACGTTTTTGTTTGTACTTGTGGCGAAACGTTAATCGCTTGTTTCGCTACCACGATAAAACGTGTGATATTGTTTTGTTGGTTGGCAATATCGGTTTTGATATTGGTTAAACCGTAGAGTTTACCGCCGTCCTCATTGCCTAATGCGACGATATTCGGCTTATTTAAACGAGCGACCATCTGCATTGCGTGTGAGCTGCTTTCGCAATACTTGATATGGACTTTATTCAGGCTTTGAATAAATTGGCTGCATTGTTGAATCACTTGTGGGTGACTGTACAAGGTATCAATTTCAGCAAGATCTATATTACCGTTTGCCAGTACGCAGTGCTTGATCGGGTAAGCTAATTCACCAACTACCGCTAAATCGGTATGTTGTAATAAATCATATACGTCATTGATTGAACCTGAAGTGGTGTTTTCAAGCGGAAGCACACCAAATTCGGCTTCACCTTCACTCACCTTATCAAACACTTGTTGGAACGAATCACAGCTCAATTCAATTAAAGAACCTTGATATTTTTTAGCAAATTGACGAGACGCCATATTGGAATAAGAACCACGCATACCTAAAAAGGCAATCGATACATTTTGTTCTTTTTGCTCGTTTAATTTATTTTGCAGATAATTTTGCTGAGTCAACACGGAATCTTCGATAATACGTTGGAAAATTTGTGTGACATATTGCGGATCTAATTGGTAATTTTCCGCTTCGGCATGGTTTACTAGTGCTTGTAATAGCTCTTTTTCTCGTTCGATATCACGTAGCGGTTTTTGTGTGATTTCTTTGCTACGAACAACATCAAAAGCAAGCCGATGACGTTCGGCAAGTAATTTCAGTAAATGGCGGTCAAGTTGGGTGATTTGTTGGCGGATATTGGATAGATCTAAAGACATTGCGTTTTCTCTTAATTATTTGATTTATCAAGATTATAGCGATTTAGTTGATAAAAAAAAGATAAGCGGTCAAATTTGCAAAATTTTTTGCAAATTTGACCGCTTGTAAGAATAGAGGGAGGTTAGTTAGCAATACCCTTATGACGTAATAATGCGTCTAAGGTTGGTTTACGACCACGGAAACGTTCAAACAATACCATCGGTTCTTCCGAACCGCCACGCGTCAGAATATTATCTAAATAAGATTGACCTGTCGCTCGGTTGAAAATACCGTCCTCTTCAAATTTTGCAAAGGCATCCGCTGATAATACTTCCGCCCATAAGTAACTGTAATAACCTGCGGCATAGCCACCTGCGAAAATATGGCTAAAGCTATGTGGGGTACGCACCCATTCAGGTGTGCGAACCACAGCAACATCCGCTTTTACTGCTTTTAAGGTATCTAACACCAAGCCTTCACGAGGTTGTGCCAAATGCAAACGGAAATCGAATAAACCGAACTCTAATTGTCTTAATACAAACATTGCCGCTTGGAAGTTTTTCGCCTTGAGTAACTGGGTTAATTTATCTTTCGGTAACGGTTCGCCGGTTTGATAATGCCCCGAAATAAATTCAAGTGCTTCCGCTTCCCAACACCAGTTTTCTAAGAATTGGCTCGGTAATTCCACCGCATCCCATGGCACACCGTTGATCCCCGCAACATCACCGACATCAATTTGGGTTAGCATATGATGGATACCGTGACCGAACTCATGGAATAACGTAGTGACTTCGTCATGTGTAAAGAGTGCCGGCTTATCGCCAATCGGTTTATTAAAGTTACAAGTTAAGTATGCTACCGGTTTTTGTAATGCTCCGTCCGCTAAACGTTTTTGGTTGATACAATCATCCATCCACGCACCGCCACGTTTATTTTCACGTGCGTATAAATCTAAATAGAATGCACCGCGTTCTTCGTTTTGCTCATCGTAAATTTGGAAGAAACGCACGTCTTCGTGCCAAGTATCAATACCGAATTTTTCTTCGATACGTAAGCCGAAAATACGTTTCATTAATTCAAATAAGCCAGAAAGTACACGATCTTCCGGGAAATAAGGGCGAAGTTCTTCATCATTGATTGCATATAACGCTTGTTTTTGCTTTTCACTATAGAATGCAATATCCCACGGCTGAAGTTCGGTTACGCCGTATTCTTGTTCCACAAAAGCATGTAATTCCGCTAATTCTTTTTCACCTTGTGCTTTTGAACGTTTGGCTAAATCTTCTAAGAAATCGACAACTTGTTGCGGGTTCTCCGCCATTTTGGTAGCAAGAGAAAGATCAGCATAAGTTTCAAAACCTAATAATTGCGCCATTTCTAAGCGTAATTTAAGTTTCTCATCGATATTTGCCGAGTTATCCCATTTGCCTGCATTTGAGCCTTGATCAGAAGCACGGGTTGCATACTCTTTATAAATTGCCGCACGTAGTTCACGGTTTTCGCAGTAAGTCAGTACCGGATAGTAACTTGGGAATTCTAAAGTAAAGCGGTAACCTTTTTTACCTTTGCTTTCCGCAGAAAGTTTTGCCGCTTCTAAGGCGGATTCAGGCAAGCCTTGAAGCTGTGCTTCGTCTGTGATCACGATATCCCAGCCCATTGTGGCATCAAGGACATTATTACTGAATTGCGAGCTGAGTTCAGATAAACGGACAGACACTTCGCCATAACGTTTTTGTTTATCTGCGGGTAATGAAATCCCTGAAAGTTCGAAATCACGTAGACTGTTTTCAATCGCTTTTTTCTGTGCAAGCGAATAGCTCTCAAACTCCGGTGAGTTTTTAAGTTTTACATAGCCTTGATATAAGCCTTGGTGTTGTCCCGCCCAAGTACTGTATTCGGAAAGTAGCGGTAAGCAAGCCTGATAAGCTTCACGTAGTTCCGGCGAGTTTTTTACCCCGTTTAGATGACCGATAGGCGACCATGCACGCGCAAATTTATCTCCGGCAATTGCCTGCGGCATGTAGAAATTTTCCCAAGTCGGATTTTCGATTTGAGCAACTTGTTCAATAGTATCGCGACATTCTTTAATCACTGCTTCTACTGCAGGTTGGATATGCTCCGGTTTGATTTGTGAAAATGCAGGTAAACCGGTGTAATTTAAAAGAGGATTGGACATTGTTTATTTCCTTTTTCTTAGTCGAAATGAGTTATTAGTCTTAGCATCATACACCAAAGTTTCATAGAAACAGAAATCACGAGGAGTTTTTTAGTTATTTTTATATATAACTTGTTTGATGAAGATAAAGCATACTCAATAAGTATATATAATTTTTTTAAGGTTATTATTGAAAGTAGGTGTTTTTTAAAGTAAATTAACACCCTTAATTTTTTTATGGCTTTAGGTTGAATAAAATGAAAAAAAATAGTTTGGCGTTGAGTTTATTACTTTTAATTTCTTCAAATACACTATCTGCGTCGGAGGAGACACTAGATATGATTACTGTTGAAGGCAATACGCCGGATACGAAAGGTAATTTGTTAGGAGATGGTTTAAATATCAATGAAAAAGTGGTAGATAGTCAAACGCTAAAGCAAAGGGGAACAACATTAGGTAATGCACTTTCCGGAGAATTAGGCATTCATTCCAGCCAGTTTGGCGGAGGATCAAGTACGCCGATTATTCGCGGTCAAGAACGCAAACGGTCTAAAA
The DNA here is from genome assembly GCF_900636745.1 of Actinobacillus equuli. Lineage (NCBI taxonomy): Bacteria > Pseudomonadati > Pseudomonadota > Gammaproteobacteria > Pasteurellales > Pasteurellaceae > Actinobacillus > Actinobacillus equuli. Next base: position 1,833,942 of record NZ_LR134310.1, read on the forward strand.
TTTTGCAAAATAACGGTGAAACCTTTGATATGTCGGAATTATCTCCCGATCATGCTGTGACCGTAGACGCTTTACTTGCAAAGCGTATTGAAATTTTACGTGGACCTACAACCTTACTTTACAGTGCGGGGAATAATGCCGGACTAATTAATGTGGTTGATGAGAAAATTCCGAGTGTGTTACCGGAAAAAGGATATGAAGGACAAGCCGGTGTACGTTTTAGTTCTGCAAATAAAGAACGTTTAACTTATGTCGGCTCTACTTTTGCATTAGGTAATAATTTTGCCTTACGTTTACAAGGATTATATAACAAAGCCTCTGAATATTATGCACCGAAATTTACCATTGAGGGTAAACCTTATCATCGAGTGCCGGACAGTGATCTTCAATCTCAATCAAGCACGGTCGGACTTTCTTGGATTGGAGAGAAAGGGCATTTAGGTGTAGCTTATACGGATCAACGTAATAAATACGGTTTAGTTGGGCATACGCATCAATACGATCATTATACGATTAGTATTATTCGCCAAGGCGTAATGTTTAGGAAAGGCTATTTACGCTTTTATCCTCATTTAGCGGAAGAAAGCGATATCGATTATAACAATCCGGGACTTCGTTTAGAGCACTCGCATATCCCCGGTGGTTCTCATTATGGTATGCAAGATCATCCGCATGGTAAGCCATGGATTAATATGCATTCTAAACGTTATGATATTGACGGCGAATTAAAGAATCCGTTAAAGGGCATCGAATCACTCAAAGTCACTGCGAATTATGTCGATTATTTTCATGATGAAAAAGATGGTGAAAGAGTTGAGAACTACTTTAAAAATAAAGGGAAAAATCTACGTCTTGAGTTAGTACATTCTGAATGGAACGGGTTAAAAGGTGCGATTGGTGCACAATATTCTCAAGCGCTTACCAGTGCATTATCGCTAGAAGCTGCTCGAGTAGTAAATAAGCAGCAATTACTGAATAATCCGAAAACCAAGCAATTTAGTGTATTTGGTATTGAGCGCTTAAATCTTGGGGATTTTTCATTTGAATTAAGTAGCCGTATTGAGCGTCAGAAAATATCAATGGATTATGATGTTAAGTTAATTGATCAATGGTTAGGCTTTAATACGCCAATGCCAAATTTGGAACCGCATAAGGAAACCGGCTACTCTTACGGTTTTGCTACACATTGGTATTTTGCTCCGGAGCATAAATTAACATTAAATGCGGCACATCAAGAACGTTTACCAAATGCTCAAGAACTATATGCACATGGCAAACACATTGCGCTAAATGCTTTTGAAGCCGGTAATAAAAACTTGAATAAAGAACGCTCAAATCATATTGAGTTGGCTTTAGCCCATATGGGAGAGAAGTGGGACTATAAATTCAATATTTATCACACTCGTTACGGTAATTATATTTACCCGCTTACGTTAAACGATAACCGTGGTCCTAAATCCTTGACTGATGAATATAATTTGAAAGTAAACCGCTATTACCAAGGAAAAGCTCGTTTTAGTGGGGTAGAAGGTGAAATTGGCTATCTCTTTACGCCGAATTATCGTCTTGCCGTATTTGGTGATTATGTTCGTGGTAAATTAACAGATCTTCCTGATATTCCGAAAGGTTATTACATTTTTGGTGCAAAAAGAGGTCAGGTTTCAGCTTGGGATAGCCAGCCGGATATCTCAGCGCCGCGTGTACCGCCATTACGTTTAGGGGCTAGATTTAATGCGGATTTCAATCAAAATTGGTCGGGAATGTTAGAGTATTACCGTGTATTTGCTCAGAATAAAGTGTCGAAATATGAAAAAGCAACATCGGGTTATCATCAAGTAAATGTCGGTTTAACTTACAATAAAGTATTGAATCAGATGGAATATCAAGTATTCCTAAAAATGGATAACTTGCTAAATCAGAAAATCCATCAGCATGTATCTTACTTACCTCATATTCCACAAATGGGTAGAAATGCAATGCTTGGTATGAATGTGACTTTCTAATGAGACTTTTAGAATAAATAAAATCCCCAAGATATTTAATCGTATCTTGGGGATTTTTTATTCTTATGTTATGGGGTTAGAATTTCACGGTATGTCCGTAGCTTTCAATAATTTTTTGAATACGTTCAAGATCTTCTTTTGGCGGCGGCAATATACCGTCCAATTCATATTTATAGCCAAGCGTTTCCCATTTATGTGCGCCTAGGCGGTGATATGGCAACAGTTCAACTCTTTCAATATTTTGCATACCTTGGATAAATTGCCCTAAGCGGTGTGCAGAATCATCATCATCGGTATAACCCGGTACAACAACATAACGAATCCAAGTGCGTTTATTTAATTTTTGCAGGTAGCGAGCAAAATCAAGTGTACGTTTATTCGATACACCGATTAAATCTTGGTGGATTTCATCATTTAGCTGTTTTAAGTCGAGCATAACTAAATCAGTCACTTCAAGCATTTCATCGACTACCGGGCTGTAATGGCGCACAAAGCCATTTGTATCCAAACAGGTATCAATACCTTCCGCTTTACACGCTCTAAACCAATCTCGCACAAATTCCATTTGTAATACAGCTTCGCCGCCGGATGCAGTTACACCGCCACCAGTCGCTTTCATAAAGTGTTTATAGGTTACCACTTCTTTCATCAGATCTTCGACGCTGATTTCTTTACCGCCATCAAGATCCCATGTATCACGGTTATGACAGTATTTACAACGCATTAAGCAGCCTTGTAAAAATAGAATGAAGCGAATTCCCGGACCATCAACAGTACCGCAAGATTCGTATGAATGGTAACGAGCAATAGACATATATGATTCCTTCAATTAATAAAATATAAATTCGTTTTTGTTATTTTAACAGAATATCAATAAAGAAGCGGTCAGATTCCGCAAAAATTTTGCAAAATCTGACCGCTTGAAGAACTCAATGTGAGGGATTACATTGATTCAGTAAATGTACGAGTAATTACGTCCATTTGTTGCTCTTTAGTTAAAGAGTTGAAACGTACCGCATAACCAGATACACGAATTGTTAATTGTGGATATTTTTCTGGGTGCTCAACCGCATCTAATAATGTTTCACGGTTTAATACGTTTACGTTTAAGTGCTGACCGCCTTCAACGGTTGCTTCGTGGTGGAAGTAACCATCCATTAAGCCTGCAAGGTTACGTTTTTGAGCTTCGTAATCTTTACCTAATGCGTTTGGTACGATTGAGAAAGTGTATGAAATACCGTCTTTCGCGTAAGCAAACGGAAGTTTTGCAACAGAAGTTAATGATGCAACCGCACCTTTTTGGTCACGACCGTGCATTGGGTTTGCACCTGGACCGAACGGAGCACCAGCACGACGACCGTCAGGCGTATTACCAGTTTTCTTACCGTAAACCACGTTAGAAGTGATAGTAAGAACTGACTGTGTTGGAGTCGCATTGCGGTAAGTTTTGTGCGTTTGAATTTTCTTCATGAAACGTTCAACTAAGTCACAAGCGATTTCGTCTACACGGTTGTCATTGTTACCGAATTGCGGATATTCGCCTTCAATTTCGAAGTCTAACGCTACATTTGAAGCCACTACGTTACCATCTTTATCTTTGATGTCGCCGCGAATTGGTTTAACTTTTGCGTATTTAATTGCAGATAATGAGTCCGCCGCAACAGAAAGACCTGCGATACCACATGCCATTGTACGGAATACATCACGATCGTGGAATGCCATTAATGCCGCTTCGTAGCTGTATTTATCGTGCATGAAGTGGATGATATTTAATGCAGTCACATATTGTGTTGCTAACCAATCCATGAAGTGATCCATACGAGCCATTACATCGTCGAAGTTTAAATATTCGTCTGTAATCGGTGCTGTTTTTGGACCAACTTGTGCACCAGATTTCTCATCGATACCGCCGTTGATTGCGTATAACATTGTTTTCGCTAAGTTTGCACGCGCACCGAAGAATTGCATTTGTTTACCAACAACCATCGGAGATACGCAACATGCGATTGCATAGTCATCGTTATCGAAGTCAGGACGCATTAAGTCATCGTTTTCATATTGTACTGATGAAGTATCGATTGATACTTTTGCACAATAACGTTTGAAACCGTCCGGTAATTGTTCAGACCAAAGGATAGTTAAGTTTGGCTCTGGTGATGGACCCATTGTGTAAAGGGTATTTAAGATACGGAAGCTGTTTTTGGTTACTAGTGTACGACCGTCTAAGCCCATACCTGCTAAAGTTTCAGTTGCCCACATTGGGTCGCCTGAGAATAATTGATCGTATTCAGGTGTACGTAAGAAACGAACCATACGTAATTTCATTACTAAATGGTCGATTAACTCTTGCGCTTCTTCTTCTGTGATTTTACCTGCTTTTAAGTCACGTTCGATATAGATATCTAAGAATGAAGATACACGACCGAATGACATTGCCGCACCGTTTTGTGATTTAACTGCAGCAAGGTATGCGAAGTAAGTCCATTGAACCGCTTCTTGTGCAGTTTCTGCCGGACGAGAAACGTCAAAACCGTATGATGCAGCCATTTGTTTGATTTGACCTAATGCACGGTGTTGTTCTGCGATTTCTTCACGTAATTGGATTGTTGCTTGGATATCTTCACCCGCTTCTAAACGAGGTTGTAATGAAGCAAATTGTTTTTGCTTGTCTTTCATTAAGAAATCCGCACCGTATACTGCTAAACGACGGTAGTCACCGATAATACGACCACGACCGTAAGCATCCGGAAGACCAGTAATTACACCTGATTTACGGCAACGTAAAATGTCCGGAGTATAAACATCGAACACACCTTGGTTATGTGTTTTACGATATTCAGTAAAGATTTTTTCTACTTCAGGGTTTAAGGTACGACGATAAACTTCGCAAGAACCTTTAACCATTTTGATACCGCCAAACGGGATAATCGCACGTTTTAATGGCGCATCAGTTTGAAGACCTACAATTTTTTCTAAAGCTTGATCAATATAACCTGCTTTGTGAGAAGTAATTGTTGATGGAGTTTCGCAATCAATATCGTACGGTTCGTGAGTTTTGTTCTCAACTTTGATTTTTTCCATCACTTCTTCCCATAACTTAGTTGTCGCAGCTGTTGCGCCAGCTAAGAAAGACTCATCGCCTTCATATGGAGTATAGTTTTTTTGGATAAAATCACGTACGTTTACTTCAGTTTGCCAGTCGCCACCAGTAAACCCTGCCCATGCTTTTTGTTGAGCTTCAGTTAGTTGAGTCATTTTAAGTCCTCTGTTTGTTAGTAAATTAAGTTTTACAAGCGGTCTTTTTTGCAAAAAATTACACAAATTAAACCGCTTAAATCGAAATTTTATTAGTGTTTACGAATGTATAAGAACCATTGTACTAAGCCGATGAAGAACACTCCCCCGACAATATTTCCTAATGTTACTGGAATAAGATTCTTAACAATAAAATGATATAAATCTAAGTCTGCGTATTGTGCCGGATCGACATTAATAGCCGTCCAGAATTCAGGTGATGCAAATTGCGAAATCATCATACCCATCGGGATCATAAACATATTTGCAACACAGTGCTCGAAGCCTGATGATACAAATAATGCGATCGGCATAATCATAATAAACGCTTTGTCTGTCAGACTTTTACCGGCATTTGCCATCCATACCGCAAGACAAACCATAATGTTACATAAAATACCTAAGGTAAAAGCTTCCATCCAAGTATGATGAATTTTGTGTTGTGCCGTTTTAAGAATGGTTAATCCCCATTGACCGTTTGCCGCCATAATTTGACCTGAAAGCCAAATAAGCACAACCATACTCAAACCACCGATAAAGTTACCGCCATACACAATGAACCAGTTTCTAAACATTTGGAACCAAGTGATACGATGTGTCGCTTTAGCCACAGCGGTTAGTGTTGATGAAGTAAATAATTCCGCACCGAATACGACACATAAGATAACGCCTAAAGAGAAAACGGTACCTCCGACGAGTTTTGCCATCCCCCACGGCACATCTGCAGCACCGGTTTGTGTTGTGGTGTAAAAGACAAAAGCAAGAGCGATGAAACCGCCTGCTAAAATTGCCGAGATGAAAGAATATAATTGATGTTTAGTTGCCTTATAGACTGCACCGTCTTCAGCGATTTTTGCCATTTCAGCAGGTGAGAACATTTATAATCCTTAAATATAAATTTGAAAAATTACAGAAATTGTTGAGAATTATAGACCTGTTAATGCAATACTCAAAATAAAATTGCCATTATATTGAGGTAAATCAAAAGCGAATTTTGATGTAAATCAAATTGAAACTTAATTGAAAATTTTAGTTAAAATACACCGATCATTTTATTAACAAAAATATTACAAATTAGCATGATAGATTATTTTAGTTCCGTATTTAATTTCTTTTTCTCAGAAGAAAACCAATTAATCTCAATGTTCCTAAGCGCTTTTTTAAGTGCGACGGTTCTGCCTGGTAATTCCGAGTTGATTTTTAGTGCATTGGCATCAAAAAATTTATTGGCGGAACAAACGATATTTTCTACAAGTATGCTGTGGTTAGTTTTGATTGCCACATTAGGCAATAGCCTCGGTAGTATCATCACTTATGCGATGGGATTATTAATTCCTAAGCCGGTTAATTTGCAACATCGTTCCGCAAGATTAGCGCTGTCTTTATGTGAAAAATATGGTGTGTTTGCGCTTCTTCTGACGAGCTTACCGGTTATTGGCGATGTATTATGTGGTATGGCGGGTTGGCTCAGATTGAATATTTGGCAAACGGTATTTTTCATTACATTAGGAAAGTTAGTGCGTTATTTGTTACTACTTTTTATGCTTTATCCTTTTATATTTTAATCGTAATAAAAAAGCGGTCTGTTCTTGCAATTTTTTTGCAAAATCAGACCGCTTGTCGATTATAAGTTTCTTAACGCTTCGATACGTTTTTCAAGTGGCGGGTGGCTCATAAATAATTCTTTAGAACGTACGCCGTTAATCATGAATGCCGCGAGAGAACCTTCCATTTCTTGTGGCTCGTGTACGTGTTGTAAACGCTGTAATGCCGCAATCATTTTCTCTTTGCCGACTAATTGTGCCGAACCAGCGTCCGCACGGTATTCACGGTAACGTGAGAACCACATCGCAATCATGGTTGCGATTACACCGAAGATCATTTGTAAAGCGATATCCACAATCCAGAAAACTAAGGTGTTTTGTGTGTTATTACCGTTTTCATCTTTACCGCTTGCAACAGCGGTTGAAATCATTCGAGATAAGAAGATAACAAAGGTATTCAACACGCCTTGTAGTAACGTCATCGTTACCATATCACCGTTTGCAATATGTGCGATTTCGTGTGCGACAACTGCTTCAGCTTCGTCTTCCGTCATGTTGTCCAATAAACCGGTACTTACTGCGACTAATGAATTATTTTTTGTTGCTCCGGTTGCAAATGCGTTGACATCGGCAGAGTGATAAATCGCAATATCCGGCATTGGAATGCCCGCTTGCTGTGATTGACGTTGTACTGTATCAAATAACCATTGTTCCGCATGATTACGAGGTTGTTGAATAACCTCTGCGCCAACGGAACGTAATGCCATGCTTTTTGACATAAATAATGAGATTAAAGAACCCGCGAAACCAAATAAAAGCGACATCACTAAAATACCCGCGGTGCTACCGCCTTGAATGCCGGTTACTTGGAAAATGATGTTTAATACAATACCAAGTACAAAGGTAATCGCTAAGTTAGTTAATAAAAATAAGACAATTCTTTTTGCCATAGATAGATAAATCTCCAAAAAAGAGTGAGGAAAAACTGGTCATTAAATGGGGCAATTTTATAAGAATTCAAGCCTTTAGCAACAATTATTCCCATAAATTTAACTGTTTTTTAACTTTTTCCGTCGGGTAATGTACCGAAAGCCCGATTAAGCGTACCGAACGATGATTCGTCCGTTGCCAAACTTGTTGAAGTAATTCGATAAAACGCTCGAGTGAGAGTCCGTCAGTGGTACGTTCCAAGGTGGTTTGCGTAAAGTCGCCAAACTTTAGTTTGATACCTAATTTTTTAAACTCTTGTAATGAACGTTCGCCCCAATTTCGTTGTAGCCGAAAAACCAGTTTTTTAAACAGCTCATCAACAATTTGCTCCGCTTCCGCTAAATGCCAAATATCGGTCGGTAACGTATTTTCGACTGCTAAGGATTTTCGAGGACGATTTACTTCGATTTTTCGGTTATCAATTGCGTGGCTGAAGTCCCAAAGTCGTTGCCCGAATTTGCCAAATGTCTTGT